>CAVVAI010000009.1:0-124046 GCA_963746085.1 uncultured beta proteobacterium | reverse complement strand
GCAGAGAAATTGACCCGCGCGAAATACTGATCGAGCTGGGTCACCATATTCGGCACCCCTTGCATCGTGCCTGCGATCGGACCGGTGCGCGCCCCGGCGTACGCGAAGTTGTTGCCGCCGGTACGGGACGGAGTAACCGCCGCCCCGTACCGCGCTGCAACGATTTCAGCGAACAATTGCCCATCGGAGAAGCGGCCCGTTGCGTACGGAGGCGTAGGTGGACAGTTCGCAGGAATCAGATTGCAGGTATTGCCAGTATCGCTGACGCTGGCGCCGAAGACGTAAGTGACCTGGCCAAACGCGGGTTGCGGCGGCGGATCGTCATCGCTGCCACCGCACGATACGAGAAATGCTGCCACAGCGAGCGCGGCAAGAACACGGGCCGCATGGCGGCGAGGATCGATCATTGTTGTCTCCGATATCTGGTTATGGGTGTTGCGGCTCAAGTCCGCGCTCGGCGGGAGCCGGCGAATAATAGTCGCGTGAGATTTCGGCTGACCTACCCGTCTGCGGCACCGGCCTGAGCGCGTCGTAGCCGGTCGCTTACCGCCGCCCACTGCGGTCCCGCAGGCGGCGCCGCGACAAGCACGCGATCGGCACCACTCGTATCGAGGCGGTGCAGGGAAGAGTAGAGCAGGCGCGCGTAATCGTCGGCGCGATCTGGCGCAGCAATCGCCAGTGCCACATCGGCACGGCAGTTCTCCAGCAAACCCAGCGGCGCGAGCACGGCGAGCCGCTCGTTGCCCGGCTTCGCCAGCTTCGCCGCGAGCTCGTCGGCAGACATCACCGATAGCGGCGTGTGCGGGGAATAGTGCTTCTCGAGCCGGCCCGAGGCGCGCGGCGCATCGGCGCCGGCATCGGTTACCCGACGTCCGAGAGCGCGCTGCAACTGCTCGCGCGTGATCGAACCGGGACGCAACAGTGTCGGCTCGGCGCCGGAGACATCGACGATCGTCGACTCGATTCCGACCGGACACGCGCCGCCGTCAAGAATCAGATCGATCTTGCCGCGCGGCTTGATGCCGAGATCGGCGATCACGTGTTGCGCGGTGGTCGGGCTGACGCGCCCGAAGCTGTTCGCGCTCGGCGCCGCCAGCGAACCGCCAAAGGCATGCAGTAAGGCACGCGCCCACGGATGGACGGGCGCTCGCAACCCCACGGTGTCCTGCCCACCGGTAACGACGTCGCGCACCCGAGCGGCGCGCTTTAGCACCAGCGTCAACGGTCCCGGCCAGAATGCGCGACCCAGGGCACGCGCATCATCGGAGACGTCTTTCGCCCACTCGTCGAACGCGCCCGTGCCGCCCACATGGACAATGACCGGATGATCCGCGGGCCGACCCTTCGCGGCAAAGAGCTTGCGCACCGCGTCTTCGTTATCGGCATCGGCCGCCAGGCCATACACCGTTTCAGTAGGCAGTGCGACGATGCCGCCGCTGCGCAAGACGTCGGCGGCGCGATCGATCGCAGATGCATCGATCGGAGGCGTACTCATATGAGGCGTGCGATCACTTGGCCGGCACGATGCCGAGCGCCGTCGCTACACGATTCGCGCGCGCGATTGCTTCAGGCAATGTCGGTGCCACGCAAGTCACGTGTCCCATCTTGCGCCCCGCACGAGCTTCGCGCTTGCCGTACAGATGCAGCTTCGCACCGGGTACCGCAAGCACCGAGGCCCAGTCGGGTTCTCGCATCGTCGAGCTGTCGTCGCGCTCGCCGAACCACTGATCGCCGAGGATGTTCAGCATCACCGACGGCATCATCTGGCTCGGGTCTCCAAGCGGCAAGTTCGCCATTACGCGCGCCTGCTGTTCGTATTGACTGGTGATGCAGGCATCGATCGTGTAATGGCCCGAGTTATGCGGCCGCGGCGCGATCTCGTTGACCAGCAAATCGCCGTCGCGCAAGACAAAGAATTCGACGCACAACACACCGACGTAGTTCATGCGCTCGGCAAGCCTGAGCGCCGCGTCGCGCGCACGCCGCGCGATGCCGTCATCGACCCGCGCGGGAGCGATCGACGTCGCCAGTATCCCGCCGCGGTGCTCGTTTTCTGACAGCGGAAAAGTCAACGCCGTGCCGTCTGCAGCGCGACATGCGACGACCGACACTTCGAGAAGCAACGGCACTCGTTTTTCGAGGACGCACGGCACGCGCCCCATCGCGCTCCACGCAGCATTCGCCGCGCTCGCAGCATCTACCGACACCTGACCCTTGCCGTCGTAACCCATCCGCGCTGACTTCAAAATCGCCGGAAAAAGGTGCGCATCGACCGCCCGCAAATCGTCCTCGCGCGTGACCACGACATGCGGCGCAACGTCGATCCCGCACGCAGCGATAAAGCGCTTTTCGGCGATCCGGTCCTGCGCAATCGCAACGCTTGCGGCGTCGGGGCTGACGCGGCAATGCTGCGCGAGGAACTCAAGCGCAGCGGCCGGTACGTTTTCGAACTCGGTGGTCGCAGCGCGGCAACGTCGTCCGAGTTCGGTGAGCGCCGCCTCGTCGAGATAGTCGGCGGCAATGTGATCGTCGGCCACGGCGCCAGCCGGGCTGTCCTGCCCGGGATCAAGCACGCATACCTTGTAGCCGAGCGATTGAGCCGCCATGCAGAACATGCGGCCAAGCTGGCCGCCGCCCAGCAATCCCAACCAAGAACCCGGAGGAATCGGCGAATTCATGCTGAAGAATTGATGAGGCCGTGCCGTACGAGAGCCGCTGCGCCCTGTAGGTGCATTCGTGAAATCGTCTGGCTCTGCCAGCGATTTCGCGCTAAGCGATCCGACAAAAGTAGGGGTGCACTTTTGTCGGTGCCTAAAGCGGCAAGGTCATGTTGCGCGCCTTTTCGTTTTGCGTCGCGCGATACTGCGCGAGCGCGGTCGCGAGTTCGCTGTCCTGCGTCGACAGCATCTCGAGCGCGAACAACGCGGCATTGGCTGCGCCTGCCTCACCGATCGCGAACGTTGCAACCGGTACGCCTCGCGGCATCTGCACGATCGACAGCAGCGAATCTTCACCGCGCAGATACTTGGATGGAATCGGCACTCCGAGCACCGGAATCAGTGTCTTCGAAGCCAGCATCCCGGGCAAGTGCGCGGCGCCGCCGGCGCCAGCGATGATCGCCTTCAATCCGCGCGCTCGCGCTTCTTCTGCATAAGCGAACATCTCATCGGGCGTGCGATGCGCGGAAACGACACGCGTTTCGAATCGCACTCCGAATTCCTTCAGCACTTCGCACGCGTGCTGCATCACGTCCCAATCGGACGTCGAACCCATCAGCACGCCGATCAGCGGCGCGTATTGCCCGTCACGTTTCATGTCTACCGTTTCACGTTGACGCAACGCGCGATTGTACGGATCAAGCTTCAACCGTCTTGCCGGTGAGTCGCAGCAACGCTTCTCGGTACTTGGCCGCCGTTTTCTCAACGACGTCCGCCGATAGATCCGGCGGGGGTGGAGTCTTGTCCCAGTCCTGGGCTTCCAACCAGTCGCGTACGAACTGCTTGTCGAACGACGGCGGCGAAGATCCCTCAGCGTACTGTTCCGCCGGCCAGAAGCGCGACGAATCGGCGGTCAGCACCTCGTCCATCAACCGCAAATCGCCTGCAGCGTCGATTCCGAACTCGAACTTGGTGTCGGCAATGATGATGCCGCGCGTGGCGGCGTACTCAGAAGCTGCCGCATACAGCGCAAGACTGATCGAGCGGATCCGAAACGCAAGCTCGGCACCAATTACCTGCTGCATGCGCTCGAACGAAATGTTTTCGTCGTGTGTGCCAAGCGCGGCTTTGTTGGCAGGCGTGAAGATCGGCTCCGGCAACTTGCCGGCCATCTGCAAACCGCGCGGCAGTTCGATCCCGCATACGCTGCCCGAGCGCTGATAGTCTTTCCACCCTGAGCCGATCAGGTAGCCGCGTACCACGGCTTCGACCGGCAGCGGCTTCAGCTTCATCGCAATCACCGAGCGGCCGCTCACCTGATTCAACTCGCCGTTGGCGACCACCGATTCCGGTGCGATGCCCGTCAGATGATTCGGCGTGACGTGTGCCAGCCTCGCGAACCAAAAGTTGGACATCGCGTTCAGGACCTTACCCTTGTCAGGAATCGGCTGCCTCATCACCACGTCGAAGGCCGACAATCGGTCGGTCGTCACGATTAACAGCTGGTCGTCGCCCACTGCATAGCTGTCGCGAACCTTGCCCCGATAGACGAGCGGCAACGACTCGAGGCTGGACTGCAGGAGTCCGCTCACGTCGGCTTGCTCACGCCCGGAAGAAGTACCAACCGACAATTGCGACCCAGGTTCCGCCCGCGAACATCAGCGCGAGCATCACCCCCGCGCTGCCGACGTCCTTCGCGCGCTTGCCGAGCGGGTTGATTTCCAGACTATCGCGGTCCACCGCCGCTTCGATGGCGCTGTTAAGCAATTCGACAATCAGCACCAGAATCAGTACGCCGATCAGCAGGATCTTCTCCGCCAACGCAATCGGCAGTACCAGCGCGACGGGCGTCAGCACCGCCGCCAGCATGATCTCCTGCCGGAACGCATCTTCACCGGCCCACGCGGCACGCAAACCGTCGAGCGAGTAATGAGTCGCGTCGACCACACGGCGCAACCCCCGCTTGCGCTTTTCGGCGTCGCGGTCAAGGACGATGCGGCTGGTGGGTTGTTCTGCCATGGCGCCGGATGATACGACCGCCGCGGCGATGACAAGATGACGCCCCCAGTATGATCGCCGGCCCCGCACCTACCGCCTGCGCCATGCCCACCATCGACTACTCGCGCTTTTATCGTTACGACGAATTGATGGGTCTCTTGCGCGCCTTTGCCGACGAAAATCCGGATTGCGTTTCGTTGGAAACGATCGGCACCAGTCACGAAGGACGGGCGATTCCGGTCGTGACGCTGACCCAGCGCGCTACCGGTCCGGCGAAGGACAAGCCCGCCTACTGGGTCGACGGCAACATTCATTCGATCGAACTAACGGCGTCGAGCGCATGTTTGTACTTCATCGACTGGCTGCTGAGGGAGCGCCGCAACAACGCCGACATCGCGCGCGCACTCGACACACGCACGTTCTACGTCTGCCCGCGCATCAACCCCGACGGCGCCGAATGGGCGATGGGCGATAACCCGCGCTACGTGCGCTCGTCGACACGGCGTTATCCGTTTGACGAGGATCCGCTCGACGGCTTGATCACGGAGGACCTCGATGGTGATGGCCGGATACTGCAGATGCGCGTCGCCGATCCGAATGGGCCTTGGAAAAAGCACCCGCAGCAGCCCAGCCTCCTGGTGCGACGTGCGCCGACCGACGCTCCGGGCGGCGAATACTTTCGCGTGTTCGCCGAAGGACGCATTGAGAACTTTGACGGCGTCAGCGTCACGGTCGCCGGTGTCACCGGCAACGCGCAGGGTCTCGACCTGAATCGCAACTTTCCGGCCAACTGGCGGCAGGAGTTCGAACAACTCGGCGCGGGGCCTTTTCCAACATCCGAGCCCGAAGTGCGTTCGATCGTCGAATTTTTCACATCGCATCCGAACATCTGCGGCGGCACCAGCATCCACACATTTTCAGCGGCGTGTTGCTGCGCCCGCTCGAGTTCCGCGCCCGACGACAAGCTGCCGGCGGAAGATCTCTGGACGTACCAAACGGTCGGCAAGAAGGGCGAAGAGCTGACGGGCTACCCGGCAATTTCGATATGGCACGAGTTTCAGTACATGCCCGGCGAGTTCATCAGCGGCTCGTTCGACTGGATCTACGAGCACCTCGGCATGTTCACCTGGACGATCGAAATCTGGAATCCGAAAAAGGAAGCCGGCGTCGAGAACAAGGAATGGATTCACTGGTTCCGCGATCATCCGATCGAAGATGATTTGAAAGTTTTCGAGTGGGCGAAGCGTGTTGCACCTAACGAAGGTCACCTCGATTGGAAACCGTTTGACCATCCGCAGCTCGGCCAGGTCGAGATCGGCGGCTGGAACCGCATGCACGTCTTCGCGAACCCGCCGCCGGCGCTGCGCGAGAAAGAAATCGCGCGCTTTCCGCAATGGCTGCTGTGGCAGGCACTGATATCGCCGAAGCTGGAACTCGGCAGCGTGGAAGTCACGGACGCCGGCGCGAACACGTGGCGCATCCGGTTGATCGTGCAAAACAGCGGGTGGTTGCCGACCTACGTGACGAAGATGGCGCTGAAGCGAAAGTTGCTGCGCGGAGTGTTGGCGGAAATCAAGTTGGCGGACGGCGCCCAGCTGCTGTCAGGAAAGCCCCGTGAAGAGCTGGGCGAGCTCGAAGGCTGGGCGTATCTGCATACCGGCATTTCTTTCTGGCCGAATAAAAAGGTGACCGCCGATCGCGCGCACGTGGATTGGATCGTCAAGGGCAAGCCAGGCTGCGAGCTGCAAATCGCTGCGTGGCATGACCGAGCGGGACGGGTAGCGACGACCATCACGCTCGGGTAGCTTTCGCCGCGGCTGTGAGGGCCTTGTCACGGAGTCACTCCTCGGAACCGTGCCTATACTCGCCCGCATAACGACTATCAGGAGACAGCCATGGATCGACGCAGTCTGTTGCTGACAAGCGGAGCGTTGGCGGCGCTGCCATCGACCGCGCTACGCGCACAAGCCTTTCCTTCGCGTCCGATCACGCTGTACTGCGCGTTCCCGGCAGGCGGTCCGACCGACCAGGTGCTGCGAGCATTCGCCGAATCGGCAGCACGCACTTTGGGGCAACCGATCATCGTCGAGAGCAAGCCCGGCGCCGGCGGCACCGTCGCACCGATCGCGTTGAAAAGTGCCAAGCCCGACGGTTACACGCTGTCGCAACTGGCGATCAGCGTGTTTCGCATTCCGCATATGCAGAAGACGCCCCAGCTCGACGCACTGCGCGACTTCACCTACATCATCAACATGACGGGCTACACGTTCGGCCTCGTCGTGCCCGCCGGAGCGAACTGGAAGACGTTGAAAGAGTTTGTCGAAGACGCGAAGAAAAATCCGGGCAAGATCGACTACGGCTCGACCGGCACCGGAACTACGCCGCATCTCGCGATGGAGGAGTTCGCAGCAAAGGCCGGCATCAAGCTGACGCACGTGCCGTTCAAGGGCAGCGCGGACATGATGACGTCGATACTTGGCGGCCACGTTCAGGCGGCCAGTGATTCGACCGGTTGGGCGCCGCACGTCGAGGCGGGCAAGTTGCGGCTGCTGGCGACCTACGGCTCGAAGCGTACGAAGAAGTGGCCCGAAGTGCCGACGCTGGCCGAGCTGGGCTACGACACCGTGTCCGACTCACCGTTCGGCATCGGCGGACCGCCGGGAATGGATCCGGCAGTCGTGAAGACGTTGCACGACGCGTTTCGCAAAACCCTCGAGGATCCGAAAGTGCTGGCGATACTGGACCGCTTCGATCAGTCCGTGATCTACATGAGTGCAGAGGAGTACACGAAGTACGCGCGGCAGATGGTGGATGCTGAGCGGGTGACGATCGACAGACTCGGGTTGCGGGGATCGATGTAGAGGTGCTTGGTCGCAGCGCGCAAGCGTTGGGCGGAGCGGGCCTGCCTGGGCGTCGGGCACTGAAGTGCCAACCACTGCGGTACTCACAACGCCGGCGCAAAAAAAGGCTAAAGCGTTTTTTTGCTCAACGGCCCCGGCGTTGCTCCGTTCCTCGGGCGACGCCCTGAAGGCAGGCCCGCTCCGCCCAACGCTTGCGCTGAGACACTCTCACTGAATGTGGGGGGGGGGGGGGGGGAAACATCTCGCATGAGGCGATGTCGCGACAGCAGCGGCTGGCGCAGATGCGCCGCCTTTGAGTCGTCGCCCGAGGAACGGAGCCAGGCCGGGGCTTTGAGCGAAACAGCGCTTTAGCCCTGTTTCGCGCCGGCTTGGCGAGTACCGCAGTGGTTGGCACTTTAGTGCCCGACGACGTAGGCGGCGCGGCTGCGCCAGCCGCTGCTGCATGACTACTATGACGAAAATGCCGAACCCCAGTAAACACCATCGCAATGCCGCGTTCGTCAGCCGCAGCGATTACTTCTTCGTCGCGCATGCTCCCGCCCGGCTGAATGACGCACGCAGCTCCCGCGTCGATCAACACGTCGAGCCCATCGCGAAACGGGAAGAACGCATCGGACGCAGCCGCGCAGCCGGCGAGACTTAGCTTCGCCGATTGCGCTTTGATCGCCGCGATGCGCGCCGAGTCGACGCGCGACATCTGTCCTGCCCCGACCCCGAGCGTCGCCCCGTCGCGCGCGAACACGATCGCATTGGACTTGACGAACTTCGCTACCTTCCATGCAAACATCAGGTCGTCCGTCTGTTTCGCGGTCGGCTTCAGCATGGTCACAATTTTCAAGTCCGACGTTTGCAAGGAATGACCGTCGGACGTTTGCACCAGCAGGCCACCGCCGACACGCTTGAAGTCAAAGTCATTGTGGGCGTCGCCGACCGGCACTGTGAGCAAACGCACGTTCGGCTTGGCGCCGAACGCTGCGCGCGCTTCGGCGCTGAACTCCGGCGCAATGACCACCTCGACGAACTGGCGTGAAACCGGCTGCGCAGCCTGCGCGTCGACCGCACGGTTGAAAGCGATGACGCCACCAAACGCGGACGTTGGATCGGTCTTCAACGCTTTCGCGTACGCGTCGCCCGCAGTCGTACCGATCGCGACACCGGATGGATTGGCGTGCTTGACGATCGCGCAAGCAGTTTGATCGAACGAGCGGACGCACTCCCATGCGGCGTCGGCATCCGCGATGTTGTTGTAGGACAGCTCTTTGCCCTGCAGCTGCGTGAAGCTCGCCAACAACCCGGCGGCCACGTCTCGCTCGCGATAAAACGCTGCCTGCTGGTGCGGATTCTCGCCGTAGCGCATCTGCTGCGCCTTCAACCACTGCCTGGAAAAGACGTCCGGGAATATCTGGCGCGCGCCTTCGTCGCTCAGCGAAGTCAGATAGTTGGCGATCGCGCCGTCGTAGCGTGCGGTGTGCGCAAAGACCTTCTTTGCCAGCGCCAGCCGGGTTTCTGAATCAACGCTGTTCGCGCTTCGCAGCTGATCGAGCACCCGCTCGTAGTCGGCAGGATCGACGATGACCGCGACGCTTTGATGATTTTTCGCCGCCGCACGCAGCATTGCGGGTCCGCCGATGTCGATGTTTTCGATCGCGTCGTCGAATGTGCACTCAACGCGTGCAACGGATTGCTCGAAGGGATACAAATTGACGACCAAAATTTCGATCGGATCGATCCCGTGCTCGGCCAGCGCGCGCATGTGTTCCGGCTCCGACCGCCGTGCGAGCAGGCCTGCGTGAATTCGTGGATTGAGTGTCTTTACGCGGCCGCCGAGCATCTCGGGAAAGCCGGTGTACTGCGCCACCTCGGTGACCTCGATGCCGCGCTCGCTCAGCAGCTTCGCTGTGCCACCGGTGGATAGAACGTTAAATCCAAGAGTGCGCAGCTGCTGCGCGAGGTCGACGACACCGGTCTTGTCGGAGACGCTTAGCAGCGCCCACCGGCGTTTCGCCGGGCTCATAGCAATCGATATTGCTGCAGCTTCTTGCGCAATGTATTGCGATTGATTCCTAGCAGTTCCGCAGCCGCACACTGGTTACCGTCGCACCTTGCCATCGCGAACTGCAGCAGCGGCCGTTCGACCGCCGTGGTGACCATATCGAGCAGCGCATGCGGGCGCGAGCCGTCGAGATCGGCAAAGTACTGGTCGAGGCTGCGCAGCACGCATTGTTCAAGGGTCTCACCGCTGCGCGAGCGGCTGATGCGCTCGCTGGTCGGGTAAGCAAACCGCGCGCTTGCCGCCGGGGTCCCCGACGTTCCATTCGTCCGCCGCGCCGTCGGCCTGACCCCTGACTTAGTCAATGCTTTCGCCATCCGTCCGTCCCTAATGCAAGGTGGAGCTATACACGAGCCGTTCCGATCGTTCGCCCAGTGCAACAAAGAAACTATCGACGGCGCGGGCCTGCTCGGCACAACCGTCGAGCACATTCATTCGGTCGCAAAACTGTTGGCCACCCTCGAGCTGCTGGGTGTACCAGATGATGTGCTTGCGAGCCGTGCGCACACCCAGGTCGCCATAGAAAGAATAATGGTCGTCCAGATGATTGAGCAGGAACGCGCGCACTTCGTCGACTCTGGGCGACGGCAAATAAGCGCCGGTCGCCAAGTAGTGCGCCGTCTCTCGGAAAATCCACGGCCGCCCCTGCGCGGCGCGACCGATCATCACCGCGTCGGCGCCGGTTTCAGCAAGCACGACTCGCGCCTTCTCAGGCGTATCGACGTCGCCGTTGGCGATGACTGGAATCTTCACCGCGCGCTTGACGGCACGAATCGTTTCGTACTCGGCATAGCCGCCGTACCCGCACGCGCGCGTGCGCCCATGGAGCGTCAGCGCGGCGATGCCGCTCGCCTGCGCCAAACGCGCAATCTCGACTGCGTTGCGATTCGACGAATCCCACCCGGTGCGATATTTCAGCGTGACCGGCACATCAACCGCCTCGACGACCGCCGCAAGAATGCGCGCCACCTGCGCAACATCTTTCAGCAGCGCCGAGCCGCACGCAACGTTGCACACTTTCTTGGCCGGGCATCCCATGTTGATGTCGATGATCTGCGCGCCGCGATCGACGTTGTAACGCGCCGCTTCAGCCAGCATCTGCGCATCGGCGCCGGCCAGCTGGACGGCTACCGGCGCACTTTCTCCATCGTGGTTCAAGCGCCGTGCGGTCTTTTCGCTTGCCCAAAGGCGCGGATTCGATGCAGCCATTTCCGATACCGCATAGCCCGCCCCGAGGGCCTTGCACAGTCGCCGATAGGGCCGGTCCGTTACGCCCGCCATCGGCGCGACAAAGACGCGGTTGGGCAACAGATACGGGCCGATATTCATCGTGATCGGGTGGAGGGCCGGAGGTGAGCGCGAAGGTTGGACGAAAGCGGAGCGCGGATCTTAACGAAGACAGTGTGAGCAAATTTCGCCTCACGCCTCGCTGCATTCTGTAGCCGTCGTTACATCAAAAGCGTACGCCGAACATCAGCAGCCGTGCGAACTCGCGTCGCAAATTCGGCACAACCGCCAATGCGGTCAGTCCGATCGATCTGGCCAGTGCTATGGGGGCAAAGCGCGTCGCAAAAAACGCGGGTGCGGTACGAGTGAGCGCCACGATCGCCGCGCGATCGGCACGGCGCGACTGTGCATAAGAATGCAACCATTGCATCGGATCGCTACCGGCTGCGTAGTCGGCACCGATCAGTTCAGCAAGCACGGCGCCATCGCGCAATCCGAGATTGAGTCCCTGGCCAGCCACCGGATGCAGCGTTTGCGCCGCGTTGCCCAGGTATGCGATTCGATGCTCGACCAATTCATCGCGCGCGCGCTGGTGCAACGGAAAACGATTCCGGGCGTGCAGCGAAATGACCCGCAGCTTGCGCTCCCCCAGCTGCGTGCTGAGCTCATCGATCAAGGCGCTATCGGTAAGAGCACACCGCCGGTCGGCCTGAGCGTTCGACATGCACCACACGAGCGCCATTTTCTGCGTACCTGCTACGCCCGACACCATGCGCATCGGCAACGGCAACAACGCCAATGGACCGTCGCGCGTAAATCGTTCGCACGCGCTGCCGCGTTCGAATCCGGTGACTTCGAGGTCGGCCACCAGCGCCGACTGCGATGCTGACTCGACGGGCTCCGTGCCAAGTCCCTCTGCGCTAAGCGCCAACGGCGCGGTAAACGGCGGTTGTCCCTGCAATTCAATTTGCACGCTGGAAGGCGACTGCCGCACCGACAACACCTTTAGCGATCGGCGTACCGAGATGAATTCATTCACTTCGGCGGCAGCGGACAGCGCCGCGATCAAGTCGCCATAGCGAATCGTCGCGCCGAGAATCTCGCTGCGCACATCGCGCTCGCCGATCACCGCGCGGCCGAACTGGCCGACGGACGAAACGATGACGGTTCGTATCGGTGCTTGAGCGTCGCTCGGCAGTTCAACGAGCGAACCCAGCGTTTGCAGCGAACCGAGCGATAGCGCGAGCAAGCGTCGATCGGCGCTCGCTTGCTCCACGCTGCGCGCGTCGAATACGACGCTCGGAACGCTGCGTTTGGCAAGCAACAGCGCCAGGGTGAGGCCAACCGGGCCTCCTCCCAGAATCGCAACGGGATTACCGCCGGCGTGCTGCGCTGCCGACGTCATCTACGCGCGTCGCCGGAGACCGGTCGATCGGCTTCGCGCGCCAGCGCCGCGTCCAGACGCGCCAGATCCTCCGGCGTGCCCGCGTTCCACCAACGTCCCCGATAGGCTTCTCCGCTGACCCGGCTCGCACGCGCGGCGTCGTACAGCCACGGGAAGAGCGCCGCGCGCTGGCCCTGCAGCTCTCTGGCAACCCTGGCAAACAAACGCGGAGAAAAGAGCCCGATATTGGCGTAGGTCAAGCGCGGCGTTGCGTCGGGATCGATACGTTGATTCACCAGTCCCATGTCACCGCGCATATGAAACGGTGGATTGTCGACCAGCACCAGATGCGCGTCCGCACCGCCTCGCTGCTGAATCTCGCTCGCGACGCACAACTCGCGATACGGAAAGTCGGTGACGATGTCGCCGCTGGTGACGATAAATGGTGCGCTGCCAAGCGCGGGCAACGCCTTGATAATTCCACCCAATGATTCAAGCGCGTCCTCGGCGTGTTCGCCCTCGTGCGAATACCGCAGCCTGGCTCCGTAGCGGCGGCCGTTGCCGAGCACTGCCTCAAATTGGTCCGGCAGGTGCGCCACATTGACGACGACTTCGCGCACGCCCGCTTGCACCAGCGACTCAAGCTGCCATTCAATGAGGCGCTTGCCGCCAGCGTGCAGCAGCGGCTTCGGCGTCGCATCCGTCAAGGGCCGCATTCGTTCGCCGCGGCCCGCTGCAAGGATCAAGGCGTGCGTGACGACTGTCTTGCTCACGCCAGTTCCAGTTCATCGAACAATCGCGCCAGCGGAGCAAGCTCCGCGTAGCGCTGCACGACGGCGCGCACGTAACCGATAAATCGTGGCGCGTCTTCCAGATAGTGCGGCTTGCCGTCGCGATACCTGATCCGCGCAAAGATTCCGAGCACCTTAGGTGCCGCTGCAGTCCCATCCATTCGAAGTCGCGCCAGAAAGCTTGCAAGTCGGCGGGCACGGCGAGCCCAGCTGCGCGCGCCCGGTCCAAATAAAGCCGTACCCATTCGAGCACGCGCTCGTCGTCCCAGCTGACGAACGCATCACGAAACAGCGATACAACGTCATAAGCAATCGGGCCTACGACTGCATCCTGAAAATCAAGCACGCCGGGGTTTGGTTTAGACACCATCAGATTGCGTGGCATGTAGTCGCGGTGCACGAATACCTTGGATTGCGCGAGATTTGCCGCCACGATGAGGGAAAACATCTGATCGAGAACAGCGTTCTGCGACGGAGTCAATTTGAGTTGCAGATGCCGAGCGATAAACCAGTCGGGAAACAAACTCAGCTCGCGCCTCAGCAGCGCCTCGTCGTAGGCAGGTAACGAGCCTTCTACTGTGCAGCGCTGCCAACGAATCAGCGTGTCGATCGCATCGCCGAAGAGCTCGGTCGCATTGCGCTGGTTGAGCCCCTTCAGATACGTCGTGTCGCCCAGATCCGTCAGCAGCAAAAATCCCTGAGCCAAATCGCTGGCCAGCACCTCGGGAACATTGATGCCCGCCTGCCGCATCAACGCAGCGACGCGAACGAAGGGGCGCGAGTCCTCGGCGGCCGGGGGCGCATCCATCGCAATCAAGCTTCCGCCTTCGTACTCGAGCCGAAAGTAACGGCGCGAGCTGGCGTCGACCGACGCCGGTCGCAGCGACTGCGTAGCCAGCCCGTATCGTGGCGCAAGCGATTCGAGCCATGTCAGCAGTGACACGAGGCGCGCGTCATCGCCCTCGACGGTTGAGGTGGAAGCGGATCGATTCATGCGGTACGAGGTCGTTTGAGGCAACCGCCGAATCCGATGAGGCGGATGCCTATAATCGGCGCGCTCTGCTCGGGCACTTGCTTGCCAAAAAAAAGACACGCTTTCACAGATTCTAAATGGCGCGCTCGCCGGCAACCGCTCGGTCGATTTTTTTTCAGCGTTTGACTCCGGTGCTCGGTGCCGCTTGTCTGACGACGAGCGCCGCGGCGCTGGGGCAGGCGATCACCCCGGAACCGGCGCTCGAACCAGCGCGTCCCCAGTTAAGACTCGAACGCGAGCTCGATGAAAACCGTGCTCCGGTGCGCGAAGGCGCACCCACTTTCGCGCGTGCGCAAAACGTCGAAGGCAGCATTAACGAGCGACTCATCCTGCGCGGCGACGCGGAGATACGCCGCGGCGGAACCGTCGTTGCGCGGCGAGACGATCACTTACACGCAAGCCACCGATATCGTCAACGTCGAGGGCCAGGCGCGTGTGTTTCGCGACGGCGCATCGTTTGCAGGACCGCGGCTGGATTTTCGCGTCGACGCGCAGACCGGCACGATGCCGGACGCCGACTTCACCTATGCACCGCGCCGGGGTCGAGGCAACGCGACGCTGATCGAGTTTCTCGGCAGCGAGCGTGCGCGCATGGAGAACGCCCGGTTCACTACCTGCGGGCCAGGTGACAACGCGTGGTGGGTGCAGGCCGAATCGATCGAGTTCGATGGGCTCGACGAAACGGCGACTGCCAGTTTCGCGACGCTGTTCTTCAAAGGCGTGCCGATCCTCGCTTCGCCCATTCTGAGTTTTCCGACCAGCGATCGTCGCAAGTCGGGTTTCCTGACGCCGAGCTTCGGTTTGAGCTCCACGCTCGGCACCGACATCAGCACACCGTATTACTTCAACCTGGCGCCCAACTACGATTACACGCTGACGCCGCGGCTGATGAGCAAGCGCGGTGTGCTGCTTGAAAACGAGCTGCGCTATCTGAACCCGAATCATCGGGCGACGTTGGTGTATGACGTGATCGCGAAGGACCAGCAGTTCGGCGAGTCAAGGGACTTTACGGCGGTCCGATACGAGTATGCGTCCGCGCAGGGATTTGCCGCCGGCATCAACTACAACCGCGTTTCTGACGATCGATATTTTGTCGATTTCGGGACCACGATTGTCGACACGTCGCAAAAGGTGCTGCCACAGGACGGCTATCTTGCTTATAACCAACCGTACTGGAACACGGCCGTGCGCGTCACGAAGAACCAGACGCTGCAGGATCCCGCCACGCTGACGCTGGTGGCCAAGCCCTACGAGCGAGTGCCGCAGGCCACTGTCAACGGCTACATCGCCGACTGGCGCGGCTTCGAAGCCGCAGCGGCTCTCGAAGGCACGCGTTTTCAACACCCGACGCTCGAACCCGGCAACCGCTACATCGCGGACGTGCGAACGGCGTATCCGATCCTGGCGCCGGGCTGGTTCATCGTGCCGCGTGCGCGAGTGTCATCGACTGCTTACGATCTCGATCCCAGCTTCCGACCGGGCGCTACCTCGCAGACTCGAACGCTGCCGATACTGAGCGTCGATACGGGCTTGATCTTTGAGCGCGACGCGGGCTGGTTCGGCCGCGCCGCGCAGCAAACGCTCGAACCGCGCCTGTTCTACGCGTATATCCCGTATCGCAATCAAGACAATCTGCCCAATTTCGATAGCGCGCTGGCCGACCTCAATTACGCGCAGCTGTTTACCGAAAACATTTATTCGGGCTCGGATCGGATCTCGGAAGCGAATCAGCTGACCGCCGCATTGACGACGCGCATCCTGGATAGCGAAACCGGCGCCGAGCGATTGCGCGCGTCGCTCGCGCAGCGCTATTACTTCACCGACCAGCGCGTCACTTTGCCCGGAGAGACGCCGCGCACGAATAACGCAACCGATGTGCTGGCGGCGGTGACCGCGCAGCTTGGACGCTCATGGGCGATCGACCTCGCCGCGCAGTACGCCGCAGAACGGAGCGAATTTGTGCGTGCGACGGCGGGCGCGCGCTGGCAGCCGCGTCGCGCCTCGGTGCTCAGCGCCTACTATCGCTACCAGACGAACGGCATCAACCAGGTCGATCTCTCGGGGCAATGGCCGCTGTCGAACAACCTGTATGCAATCGGCCGCTTTAACTATTCCCTGCAGGACCGACGCCTGATCGATACGGTGGCGGGACTCGAGTATCAGCAGGATTGCTGGCTGCTTCGCTTCGTCATGCAGCGCTTCGCCACGTCAGCGTTGACGACGACGACCAATTTCTATTTGCAGCTGGAACTGAACGGCCTGACCAGTGTCGGATCAAGCGCTGCCAATCTTCTGCAGCGTAATATTCCAGGCTATCAGTTGTTGAATCCCGTGCCGCGCGAGCCGGGACGTTTCGACTATTACGAGTAGCAAATCCACGAATGATCAGATCCGTCACCTCTATTGCAGTCAGCAGGTTCGTGTTCTTTTTCGCATCGATAGCCGCGGCGAGCTCGAGCTTTGGGCAAGGACAAGCGGTGCAGCCCGCAGGACCCTCCTCGGCCGCGGCCACCGCTGCGACACCGAAACAGGCTCCACGGCCGGTCGATCGAATCGTCGCGGTCGTCAACGATGAAGTCGTCACCGCCAATGAATTGCGCGCACGCGCGCGCATCGCAGAAGTGCAATTGCGGCGACAGAAGATTCAACCACCCGCGAGCGATGTTCTGGAGCGCCAGGTGCTCGAGCGGCTGATCGTCGATCGTGCGCAGATACAGCTGGCGCGCGAAACCGGCGTCAGGGTTGACGATGCCACGGTCAATGCGGCAGTGGGACGCATCGCTGAGTCCAACGGCCTCACGGTGCAGGCCCTGCGGCAGCGGCTGGAAGCCGACGGCGTTTCATTCACGCAGTTCCGGGACGACATCCGCCAGGACATCATCCTGAACCGGCTGCGCGAGCGCGAAGTCGATTCGCGCGTTCAGATTTCGGACAGCGAGCTGGAAAACTTCATCGCTGCACAGTCAGGCGTGGCGGCCGACGCCGAGGAAATCAACGTTGCGCAGATTCTTTTGCGCGTGCCGGAGAATTCGGCGAGCGATCGGATCGATGCGACGCGCGCGCGCGCGGACGAGTTGATGACCCAGCTGAAAAGCGGCGCGGATTTCGCGCGCGTTGCGGCCAGCTTTTCGAATGCGCCGGAGGCGCTGCAGGGCGGCGAGCTTGGGTGGCGCAACACGGATCGATTGCCTACACTGTTTGTCGATGCGATCAAGGGCTTGAAGCCCGGTGATGTCACTTCAGTCTTTCGCAGTCCAAACGGTTTCCACATACTGAAGATTCTCGGGCGCCGCAGCGGCGTCGACAGCAAGCTGGCGGCGGGACCGGTTCAGCAAACCCACGCGCGCCACATCCTGCTACGCGTGTCGGATCTGACGCCGGAGCCCGAAGTCAAGCGCAGGCTGGATGAGATGAAGCAGCGCGTTGAAGCCGGGCAGATCGAGTTCGGCACGTTGGCTCGGCTGCATTCGCTTGATCCGAGCGGCAGCCGCGGTGGCGATCTCGGGTGGCTCTACCCCGGCGACACTGTGCCCGAGTTCGAAAAGGCGATGACTGCATTGAAAGTCAACGAGATCAGCGCCCCGGTTCAGTCGCCGTTCGGTTGGCACCTGATTCAGGTGCTCGAGCGCCGGGTCGAGCAAGCGTCGTCCGAACGCGCACGACTGCAAGCGCGGCAGGCGCTGCGCGATCGCAAGGCCGACGAGGCTTATCAGGACTGGATGCGGCAACTGCGCGACAAGACATATGTCGAGTATCGGCTCGACGACCGGTCGTAAGTCCACGGACGCGCCTCGCGTTGCGATCACGACCGGCGAACCCGCAGGTATCGGTCCGGAGATATCGCTTGCGGCGCTGAGCGTCATTGAAGAAGTTGCCGGTGACGCACGCATCACGCTGATCGGCGACGAAGGGCTGCTTGCGGAACGTGCGGGACTCATCGGTGCGCGCTGGCCCAGCGCTGCAAAAGTCGAGCACGTGCCGCTGCGCACTGCTGCTCTGCCGGGACGGCGCGACTCGCGCAACGCGCATTACGTTTTGGCGACGCTTGATCGGGCGATCAGCGGTGCGATGGCCGGCGAATACGATGCGATCGTCACGGCGCCGGTGCAGAAAAGCGTCATCAACGACGCGCGCATTCCATTTACCGGCCACACTGAATACATGGCCGAGCGCACGGCAACCCCGCGCGTCGTGATGATGCTGGCCGGCGAAACTCCGCACGGACCGCTGCGGGTCGCACTGGCAACGACCCACTTACCGATTGCATCAGTGCCGGGCGCGTTGAGCATCGACGGCATCGCCGCCGTGCTGAAAATCCTGATCACGGAATTGCAGACCCGCTTCGGCATCGACTCTCCGCGCGTCGTGGTGACTGGCTTGAACCCGCACGCCGGCGAAGGCGGCCACATTGGACGCGAGGAAATTAACGTCATTGCTCCCGCGGTTTCACGCCTACGCCTGCAGGGCCATCATGTCGATGGTCCACTGCCGGCCGATACGGTGTTCGTACCGTCGCTCGTGCAGCGTTACGACGCAGTGCTCGCGATGTTTCACGATCAGGGGTTGCCGGTGCTGAAATATGCAACCTTCGGGCACGGCGTCAACATTACCCTCGGACTGCCATTCGTACGAACGTCGGTGGATCACGGCACCGCGCTCGATCTGGCGGGGTCGGGACGCGCCGACGCCGGCAGCATGCGCGCGGCGCTGAAGCTTGCGGTTGAGTTGGCGCGCCGCGCACGCCGCTGACCAGCGCAGGGACATCCGCCCGGGAA
This sequence comes from uncultured beta proteobacterium, assembly GCA_963746085.1. GTDB lineage: Bacteria > Pseudomonadota > Gammaproteobacteria > Burkholderiales > Burkholderiaceae_F > JACCZX01. The sequence continues at coordinate 105,270 of CAVVAI010000009.1, read as the reverse complement.
GCACGAAGTGCGAAGGGTGCACCAATGAGCGAGGAGCGCCGGGCCGCCCCAAGCTCATCGCCCGCCCCCGGGGGGCGGACGCGCAGCGGCCGGGGGCGAACAAATTCCCGTGGGGCGCGGGCGCGTAGCGACCGGGGGCGTACACATTCCGGCGGCTGAGCCGCAGCGCGCAGCTCACCGGGCACGCAGGCGCTTCGGCCAGAATTTTCTGCACGATCAAGGTGTGGTCGCGCGAATCGTCGATGCGATCGATCCGCGTCCCGGACAGACCATCATCGAGATCGGGCCCGGCCGGGCCGCGCTCACCGGCGCGCTGATCCAGCGTGCCGGCCATATTCGAGCGATCGAGATCGATCGCGATCTTGCGGCGGCTTTGCGCGAGCGATTCTCTGCAGGCCAGTTAACGTTGATCGAAGCCGACGCGCTAAAAGTGGATTGGAGATCTATCCTGGCCGAACCGCTGCGAGTCGTGGGCAACCTTCCTTACAACATCTCGACACCGCTGCTGTTCGCGCTGCTCCCGATCGCCGAGCATGTGATCGATCAACACTTCATGCTGCAAAAAGAGGTCGTCGACCGGATGGTCGCTGCGCCAGGCAGCAAGACCTACGGCAGGCTATCGGTGATGCTGCAGTTCCGCTACCGGCTGGTAAAGCTTTTCGACGTGCCGCGGGGCGCGTTTACGCCCCCACCTCAGGTCACATCGAGCGTGGTGCGAATGCAGCCGCGCGAGGTCACCGAGTTGCCTGAGATCGATGCGGACTCGTTCGCGCGGGTCGTCGCTTCGGCATTCGGCCAGCGGCGCAAGACGCTGCGCAACGCGCTAGCGCCATTGCTCGGTGCCGACGAGATCGCAGCGGCCCATGTCGATCCACAGGCGCGCGCCGAGACGCTCAGCGTGCAAAATTTCGTGGACCTGACGCGGCAGTTTGCCGCTGCTAAAACGATATAGCGCCGACTTCAACGCGCTTGATCTGGTCGCGCGCGGGTTCAAAGCCCGGCAGTAGCCGGGCGACCTCGTGCCAAAAACGTGGACTGTGGTTCAGCTCGCGCAGATGAGCCAGTTCGTGTGCGATGACGTAATCGATGACCGGCGCCGCGAAGTGAACCAAACGCCAGCTAAGCTGGATTCGACCATCGGGCGAGCACGAGCCCCACTGCGTGCGCGCCGACGACAGGCGCCAGCCGGCAAAGCGCGCATCGGTGCGGCCGCTGAAGCGCTCGAGCCGCGCGCTGATAACGTGATGCGCCTGCTGCTGCAGCCAGGTTTGCAGTGCCCGGCGTACCTCCGCCTCGCTTGCTTCTGCAGCGACCGCCAGGCGTATTTCGTTGGCGTCTTCGTGCACATGCGGAATGGCGGCTCCGAGTCGCAACCGCATCTTGTTGCCCAGGTATGGCACTTGGCCACCCTCGACGAAGCGAATCGCTGTCAGACGCCGCTGCTCGGAGCGCGCGCGCCATTCGATTTGCTTCTTGAGGATCCACTGCTGGCTATGCACGATCGCCGCCTCGATTTCCCGCACGGAGATCCAGCGGGGCGCGCGAACGGTCAATCCAAACTCGTTGACCTGAAACCCGATCGTCCGTCGCCGCACTCGGTGTAGCCGATATTCGATGACTTGCTGCGCGACCGACACGCGGCGCTCGCTACCCGGCAAGACTTGCGGGGTATCGAACGTGACCGTGGGTGTCGCTCCGAATTCGAGCAGCAATTGCTGGCTCGCGCCGGCTCGCGCGTTGGGTGACGCACGCGTCAAGCCGCCCCCGCCGCCACCTTCTCGACACCTCTGCCGTTCGATGGTGCATACGGCGCGCTATAGCGATGCGGCGCCAGTCTGCGCATCTCTGATTCGATCCAGGTTTCGACTTGCGCGGCGACTTCTTCCGCTGTCTTTCCGCTCGGGTCGATCGCAGGGCCGATCGATACGCGTACGGTGCCCGGAGTCTTGATGAACTTTCCCTTTGGCCAGAACTCGCCCGAGTTGACCGCAATCGGCACCGCCCATGCGCCGGTACGCACCGCGAGCCTTGCACCGCCGGTCTTGTAGCGCCTGCTGGAGCCCGGCTTCGTGCGCGTTCCTTCCGGAAAAATAACGATCCACCAGCCGCGGGCAAGGCGATCCTTGCCCTGCTCGACCACCTGCTCGAACGCGTCCTGGCCTTTGCTCCGATCGATACTGATCATTTGTGCCGATGCGATGCCCCAGCCGAAAAATGGCACCCAATTGAGCTCGCGCTTGTAAACGAACGTCAGGTCGCGCGGCATCGCCGTGGGCAGCCAGAACGTTTCCCAGGTCGATTGATGTTTCGGCAATACGATCGCCGGTCCGTCGGGCAGGTTCTCCCAGCCTTCGACGTTGGACTTAATGCCGCAAATGACGCGCGCTCCCCAGATGGCCATCGCGGTCCAGCACGAGCACAGCCAAAAGCGCGTGTGTACCGGAAAGAGCCATCCGCTGAGAACGACGAATGCCCACGGCACGACGGTGACGAACAGGAATGCGAAGTACGCAAACGAGCGGAGCCAAAGCATCGGTGTTAGCAGCTGATGAAAAACGTAGCGAGCAGCCCTGAGCTCATTTGCAAATGAGCGTCGAGGAGCGGATACCACGCGACGTACGTTGAGCACCGCAGACGCAAGATCGGGGCGCGCAGTAGTTTTGCATCGGCTGCTACTTGCTGAGCTTCGAGATATCGGCTACTCGGTTCATTGTCGTGCGCAACGCGGCGAGCAGGCCGAGACGATTCGCGCGCAACTTCGCATCGTCGACGTTGACCATTACCTCGTCGAAGAAACGATCGACCGGCAGCTTCAGCGGCGCCAGCGACTTGAGCATCGCCGAATAATCGCCGGAGGCGTAGAGCTGCTCGGCCCACGGTCGCACTGCGCTGAAGGCTTCGCCAAGAGACAGTTCCGCCGGCTCGAGCAACAGCGCGCGGTCGAATACGACCGGCACATCGTCGGCCTTCTTCAGGATGTTGCCGATTCGCTTGTTGGCCGCCGCCAGACTTTCGGCCTCAGGCAGCGCCATGAACGCACGCACGGCCGCCAGCTGCTGAGGCACCTGATCGACCCGCATTGGCTGCAGTGTGATCACGGCCTCGACTTGCTGCGCCGAGTAGCCTTCATCGCGCAGCAGCCCGCGCAGCCGCTCGTAGATGAACTCCAGCAAGTCGGCGTTGCGGCTAGCGAATGGCGCGACGCCGCCAAACGCCTGCGCGGCGATGTTCAGCAATCGATCGAGCGGAATCGCGAGCTGCTTTTCGATCAGCATCCGCAAGACGCCGAGAGCGTGACGACGCAATGCGAACGGGTCTTTCTCCCCGGTGGGCTTTTCGCCCACACCGAATAGTCCGACCAATGTCTCCAGCTTGTCGGCCAGTGCGACGCATAGCCCGGTGGCGGTCTGCGGTAGCGTGTCACCGGCAAAGCGCGGGTGATAGTGATCGCGAATCGCGAGCGACACCGCCGCCGCTTCGCCGTCGTGCTGTGCGTAATACTCGCCCATCACGCCCTGCAACTCCGGAAATTCGCCGACCATCAGCGTGCGCAGATCGGACTTGGCAAGTAGTGCCGACCGTCTGACCACGATAGGGTCGACGCCAAGTTCATTCGCGATGCCGACCGCTATCGCGACGATGCGCTCGACGCGCTGCAACTGCGAGCCGAGCTTGCCGTGATAGACAACGTGCGCCAACCCTGCAACGCGGCTTTCGAGCGTCTGCTTGCGGTCCTGGTCGAAAAAGAATTTGGCATCGGCCAGCCGTGCCCGCACCACGCGTGCGTTGCCGGCGCGAATTGCATCGCCGCCGTCGGAAGCCTCGATGTTGGAGACCAGCAGAAACCGATTCGTGAGCTTTCCTGAGCGATCGTTCAACGCAAAATACTTCTGGTTCTGCTGCATCGTCAGCAACAGACACTCCGGCGGAACCGACAGATACTCAGACTCAAAGCTCGACGCGTACACCACCGGCCATTCCACCAACGCAGTGACCTCATCGAGCAGCTCCGCCGGCACCACCGGCTGGGCGTCGTGCTTGGCGGCTTCGGCAAGCAGCAACGATTCAATCTTTGCGCGCCGCTCGTCGAACGAAGCAATCACATAGCCTTCCTCCAGCAACTGCTCCGCATACATATCGGCCGCCAGTACCGCCAACGTGCCTGGCGCGAGGAAACGATGACCCTGAGTCTTGGTTCCGGCCTGCAAGCCTAGAGCGTGCACGGGAACGACCGCGTGTCCATGCATCGCAATCAATCGATGCGCGGGACGCACAAACCTGGTCGTCGTTTCGCCATCGCCAAGCTGATAGCTCATGAGCTTCGGAATCGGCAGCGCGGCGATCGTCTCTTCAATCACGGGCTGCAGCGCGGAGATCAGCAGTTCTCCCGGCCTTTCTCCCTCGTAGACCAGCACCTCCTGCTTGCCATCGCTTTCACGTTTCAGCTTTTTGACGTTGGCTTCGACGCCGAGCGCCGCGAGCTTTTTCTGCAACGCGGCGGTCGGCTTGCCTTGCGGGTCGAGACCGATCGTCACAGGCAACAGCTTTTGACGAAACGGCGACTCGGCCGACTTCTTGGCGATGCTCGTCAGATGGACCGCGAGCCGGCGCGGAGTGCCAAAAATGCTTACCACGCTTTGCTCCGACACGAAGCCGCGCGTGCGGAGCCCACCTTCAATGCCCGCGGCGAACGCGCCGCATAAAGCCTTCAGCGCTTTCGGCGGCAGTTCCTCGGTTTGAATCTCGACGAGCAATGAAGCTCTCACCGTTGCTCCCCGGCGCTGCGCGCGGTCCCTCGAAGAGGGACGCCGCGCTCCTTGGAGCGGCCCGGCGGAGCGCTGGTTTCCTCGACCGAGGAATTGACCAGCATCGGGAAACCGAGACGTTCCCGCGAATCGTAGTAACTCTGCGCGACCAACCGGGACAGCGTTCTGATGCGGCCGATGTAAGCCGCACGCTCGGTCACGCTGATTGCGCCGCGCGCATCGAGCAGATTGAACGCATGGCCGCACTTCAGCACCATTTCGTACGCCGGCAGCGCCAGCTCGGTATCCATAAGCCGCTTGGCCTCGGCTTCGAACAGATTGAACTGCGCCAGCAGCACCTGCGGCTCGCTCGCCTCGAAGTTATAGCGGCTCTGTTCGACTTCATTCTGATGAAACACGTCGCCATACCGCAACGTGCGGAGTGCGCCGCGATCGCGCCACGTACAGTACTCAAGGTCGAAAATATCGTCGACGTTTTGCAGATACATCGCGAGCCGCTCGATCCCGTACGTGATCTCACCAGTGATCGGCTTGCATTCGAGTCCGCCGACCTGCTGGAAGTAGGTGAACTGCGTGATCTCCATGCCGTTCATCCACACTTCCCACCCGAGCCCCCACGCGCCGAGCGTCGGGTTTTCCCAGTTGTCTTCGACGAAGCGTAGGTCGTTGACCAGCGGGTCGATGCCCAAGGCCGCGAGTGAGCCGAGGTAAACATCGAGGATATCGGGCGGCGACGGCTTCAGCACGACTTGAAACTGATGGTGCTGATGCAAGCGATTCGGATTCTCGCCGTAGCGCCCATCCTTCGGCCGCCGCGACGGCTGCACGTACGCTGCGCGCCACGGCTCCGGACCGATCGCACGCAGAAATGTCGCTGGATGCGACGTGCCCGCGCCGACTTCGAGATCGAGTGGCTGCAGCAGCGCACAACCCTGCCCGGCCCAGTACTTCTGCAGCCGTCCGATCGTGTCTTGAAACGTCATCATTCCGCGACGATTGTACGGATCGCGCGCTCAGCGAATGCTGCGCCTTGTGATAATTGCCGCAAGCAACAGCAGCACACCCAGCAGCAGCACGGGCCAGTTCCCATACCGGATATACGGCGTGGTTCCCTGATAGCCCTGCACCTGGCCATCCAGCGCCCCGGCGGCCAGGTACGGCAGCTGCGCAACGACCTTTCCGCTCGCGTCGATGATCGCAGTTGCACCCGTGTTAGTCGCGCGCAACATCGGGTGTTGAGTCTCGAGCACGCGCATGCGCGAGATTTGCAGGTGCTGAGGCAGAGCGAGCGAGTCGTTGAACCACGCGAGGTTCGAGATATTGAGCATCACCGTCGGCGCCGGCCCCGGCGTGCGCCATGCCTCGATGATCTCTGCGCCGAACAAATCCTCGTAGCAGATGTTGACGGCGATTTGCTGGCCCGCTAACGAGAGCGGTTGCGCAGTCGCGCCGCGCTGCTGATCGCCGATGGGCATCTTCATCAGATCGACAAACCAGCGAAAGCCCGGCGGAATGAATTCGCCGAACGGCACCAGATGGCGCTTGCTGTAACGGCGCAAGCCGGCATCGCCGGATGCATACCCTACGGCGCTATTGAAATAATTTCCGCGCGGCTCTTCGAGGAAGACGCCGTAGATCACCGCGGTTTGGTGCTTCTGCGCAAAGTCGCGAAAACGCCTGCAGATACGACGACGGAACGTGCTGTATCGGCACCGGAAAAATAGATTCAGGCAGCGCAACGAGGTCGGCGCGCGGGCCCTGCATCAGCGTCCAGTGATCGTCGAACGCGCGCGCAATTCCGTTCGGCTCAAATTTCAGGTTCTGCGGCACGTTCGCCTGCACCAGCCGCACGCTGATCGGTGCGCCCTGCGGCGTGGTCCACGACTGTGTGCGGCCGAGCCATCCGCCGCCGATCATCACGACGAAGACCGCCGCGAACCAACCGTAGCGGCGCGCACGATGCTGCCGCTCGCGCAGCGTAAGCAAGGTCAATGCACCCGCGAGCAACGCTGCGGCGAGCGTGATGCCGTACATGCCCAGTGTCGGGGCCCACCCCGACAGCGGCCCGTCGGTGTGCGCGTATCCGCTCGCCAGCCATGGAAAGCCGGTAAACACCGTGCCACGCAGCCATTCACTGATCATCCATAGCGCCGGCAGACCGACCGTCAACCGGCGCGAACATTCCCGGAAAAAGCCAATGCGCCAAGCCGAGTGCGAGCGCGGGATACACGGCGAGATACGCACAGAACGCGGCCGTCGCGGCGCCCGCCAAAAACAGCGGGCATCAGTCCGTAAACGTGCATGCTGACGTAAACCCAGGAGATGCCGACGCCGAACCAGCCCATCCCGAACGCAAAGCCGAGTAGCACTGCGCTGCGCGCCGACGTGGCCCGGCTCGCCAGCGCGAATAGTGTGGCTAACGCCAGCACCTGCAGCCAGGGCAGATCCCAAGGCGCAAACGAACACGCGTGGATTGCGCCCGCGAGCAACGCGTAAAGCGGCCACAGGCGACGCGCAAAATTCATGTTGGATCGAAACGATGACGGCGCAGCATTCTGCTCGCATGCGCCGCGGCGGAGTTCAGGATGCAGTTATGCCGGATGCTGCTGCTCGTCGGTATCGGCAAACTCGTCCTGGACCTTCTTCTTCGGCAGTTGGGTGACCAGGAACAGATGCGGGCGGCGGGCATCGGCACGGATCACTTCGAAGCACAGGTGATCGAGCTCGACCCGGTCGCCAAGTTTCGGTACGCGACCCAGGCGTTCGGTCAGCAACCCGCCGATCGTGTCGAACGCAGAGTCCGACAAGTCGGTGTCGAACTTGGCGTTAAATTGACCAATTTCGGCCAGCGCCTTGACTCGATAGCGTCCGTCACCTTCAGAGACGATCGCGCCATCGCCCTCATCCGAGTCGTACTCATCTTCAATCTCACCGACGATTTGTTCGAGCACGTCCTCGATCGTGATCAGCCCGGCGATGCCGCCATACTCGTCGACCACGATGGCCATATGGTTGCGGTGCGACCGAAAGTCGCGCAGCAGCACATTCAGCGGCTTGCTCTCGGGAATGAAGACCGCCGGCCGCAAACTGGCGCGCAGATCGAAGTCAGCTTCGGTGTAATAGCGCAGCAGATCTTTGGCCAGCAGGATTCCCATGACCTGGTCGCCGTTACCCTCGATAACCGGAAAGCGCGAGTGGGCGGTGCTGATCACGAACGGAATCCACGTGTTCGGTGCGTCCGCAATGTCGACCACGTCCATTTGCGACCGCGGAATCATCAGGTCGCGCGCACGGAGCTCGGAAACCTGAAGCACGCCCTCGATCATCGACAATGCGTCGGCGTCCAGCAGATGGCGGTCATGAGCGTCGTGCAGGGCCTGCAGCAGCTGCTCGCGATTCTCGGGTTCGCGAAAAATGAGCGCCGTCAGGCGTTCTAGCAGGGACTTGTGCTTCTGAGAGGGCGAAGTTCGCCTAGGCGGAGGTTCTGACATGCGGATCGGAGGGCAGTTGGCATTGCGGATGGCCCCCTTTGCGGTTGAGACAAATTCAGAATACACGAGCCTGATTTGACAATAACGCGAGTGAACGCGGTCAGTAGGGAGCTCGTTTTCCGAGCGACTTCAGGATGGTTTCTTCGCGCCTTTCCAGCGCTCGAGCGGCCGAGGCGTTGTCGTGGTGAAATCCGTGCGCGTGCAGCGTTGCGTGCACCGCGAGGTGAGCGAGATGGTCGTACAACGGCTTGCCTTGGGCGCTGGCTTCGCGCTTGGCGACCGGCACGCAGATCACGATATCGGCCTGCACAATCGGTTCGGCCGCGTAGCCAAACGTCAAGACATCTGTCGCGTAATCCTTGCCGCGATAGTCACGGTTCAACCGCGCACCCTCCCGCAATCCGACAAAGCGGAGCGTGATCTGGGCGTCGCGCTGCAACGCTGCAGCGATCCAGCGCACCAGCGTCGAACGCGCCGGCAAGTCCTTAAACCCGCAATGCCCCTGCAGCGTAAGTGCCAGCCTGGGCGCGATCGATCGCCGCGCGCGTGCGATCAACTCGCGCGCCGCCGCGTCGTATCGGCGACCAGAGCCGCGACCGGTCGCGCGGCTTCTGCGGCCTGTGCACGCTCTTCGGCAGCTTCATAAGCTTCGACGATGCGGCCGACCAGCGGATGCCGAACCACGTCGGCCGCAGTGAAGTAGGTAAACGCGATGCCACGCACATCGGCCAGTACATGCTGCGCTTCGATCAGGCCGCTGGTGGTGCCGCGCGGCAGATCCATCTGGGTCACATCGCCGGTCACCACCGCCTTCGAGCCGAAGCCGATGCGCGTCAGGAACATTTTCATCTGCTCGCGCGTTGTGTTCTGCGCTTCATCGAGGATCACGAAAGACTGGTTCAACGTGCGGCCGCGCATGTAGGCGAGCGGCGCGATCTCGATCGTTTGCCGCTCGAGCAGCCGTTGCGTCTTGTCGAAGCCGAGCAGATCGAACAGCGCGTCATACAGGGGACGAAGGTACGGGTCCACTTTCTGCGCAAGATCGCCCGGCAAGAACCCGAGCCGCTCGCCCGCCTCCACCGCCGGGCGCGTCAATACTATGCGTTTGACGACATCGCGCTCCAATGCGTCGACCGCTGCGGCCACCGCCAGGTACGTCTTTCCAGTTCCAGCCGGTCCAATGCCGATCGTGATGTCGTGCGCCAGGATCGCTTCAATGTAATCGCGCTGCCGCGGCGTGCGGCCGCGCAGGTCCGGGCGCCGCGTATGCAGTTGCGGCAACGTCGAATCGTGGCCGGCATCACCTGGTGAGTTCGGTGCATCGCGTCGGCCGCGCTGCTCGACAAAATAGAGCTGAATGTCGTCGACCGATATCGGATGCTGTGTCTTGCGTGCACGCTCGAGAAGAAACTCCAGCACGGCGACTGCGGCCTGCGCATTTTCCGCCGCGCCTTCGATGCGGAACTGGTGTCCGCGGCGTGCAATCGAAACGTCGAGCTCGGTTTCGATCTGCCGCAAATTGGCGTCTAGCGCACCGGTGACGTTCGCCAGTTCAGCGTTGCCCGCGTCGGCTGCAAACCTCAAAACTTTCTTCGCCGCCGACGCGCGTTTCGCCACTAGACGCTAAACCCCCGTACGCATCATCGGCGCTTTCAGCGCTTCGGTCAGCGTTTCCGACGCCTCGGCGTAATGCGCACGCGTTTCCGCGCTCAACCTCGGCTTGCTCGACGCGCTCGCCAGCCAGTCGCGCAACTGCCGCGCGTCGCGCCGCAGTAGCCCGCGCGCATCGGCCGGATAGCTGCCCGACGACCCGAGCAGCCCAGAAATCAGGCGGCGCAGGTGCTCCCGCTGCAGATTGCGGCGCATGACGTCACTATCGGTGCCGACCCGTGCTTCCTCCCAGATCGAGCGCTGCACAGTGCCGTACAGCTCCGAAAGCGTAAACGGCTCAGCGTTCTTTCCGCGCTGACCGGCACCCCGCCCGCTGTTCTCGACGACACGGCGCGCCACCACGGGGCTCATCAACCGGTTCAGCACATCACGCTGTACGGTCAACACGCGCTCGGGCAGGTTCAGCTCGTGCGCCGACCCGGCGGCGATGTAGTTGCTGAGAAAAAGCGAATCGCGCTCAAGCCGCTCGGTGACCAGCTTACGCAGAAATTCGGGCGATACCTTGAAGCTGTCGCTGCGCAGCAGGCCATCGGCGATCAGCGTCAATGCTTCGCGTTGCTTGGCGGCATCGATCGGCGTTATCGGCAGGCGCGGGGTTCCCGCATAGTCGTTGACCAGCTCCGAGCCGCCGACGTACTTGGCGGCAGTGCCCATTGCGTACCCCATTTGCGCAAAGCCCGTGAGAAAGCGGCGGCGCAACACCGAATAGCTTTCGCCGCTCGACAAGGGTCGCTGCTCTAGGCGCTGCCACAGCTCCTGCGACAGCTTCATGCGGCGCTTGAAAAACGCGAGCGGGTCGCTGCCGAGATCGCTCTGGTTGACCAGCGGATCGATCGCCACCCCGATGTCCTCGTCGGTGGCAAACGCGAGCTGCGGATCGCTGGCACGCGCGGCGATCTTCGCCAGCTCCGCACCTTCCTGTTCGGCACTGAATGGCTTGTAGGCATACTCGAGCGCCCAATAGTCGTACGCGCCAAGTGTGGGTGTGAAGTACGCCCCCTGCGTCTCGCCTTTGAGCGCGATGTTGACCGGCGTGTACTCCATCACGGAACCGGTCAAGCCGTTTTTCTCCGCATAGGCCCTGTCGGACACCTGCTGCTGGGTCACCGCGGTCGACGCGCGGAAGTTATGGCGCAGCCCGAGCGTATGCCCAACCTCGTGCATCGTGACGTCCTTCAGAAAATCGAAGACCAGCTGATCCGCTGCGGGGCTATCGGGCTCGAGTTCTCCGCGCGCGTCGAGTAGCGACAGCGCGAAACCGACTTCGCGCGAGGCGTGCTCGAAGTGGTTGCAGAAGCGGCTGTGCACGTGCGAGTCGCCGCCGATGGCGGCGCTGCTGAGCTCGCCGGACGCCGGGTCATACATCGGCGTGTAGGTCACGACGCCTTCGGTTCTCAAGGCGCGAACGTTGCGCACCATGTTGGCGTCCCAGCCAATGTCGGCATCCAGAATCTCGCCGGTGCGCGGATCGACCTGCGAGGGGCCAATCGCGCCGAATGACGGCGTTGCAGTAGCCATCCAGCGCACCGAGGAATACTGCGCCTCTCCAAGGTCATAGTCGGCATCGTCCGGCTGCTCCTTGACCACGATCGCATTCTTGAAGCCGATCCGCTCGAAGCCCTTGTTCCACTCCAGAATGCCCTGCCGTAGCGGCTCGCGATACTTCTCTGGAATCTCGTTGCCGAGATAGAACGTGATCGGCTTGACCGGCTCCGACAGGTCCGCAGCAGCATCCTTTTTCTCGAGCCGCCAACGCTGCACATACCAGCGCATCGGCAGGAACTTCGAGTTGTCACTGAAGTCGACCTTGGCCGTCCCGAAGTGCCCGATGCGCGAATCGGCGAGCCGTGGCCGCATCGGATTTTCCGGCAGCTTGGTGAACGTGTACAGAAATCCAAGGAACAGACTGCGCGGGTCTTCGAGCACGACCGGTGGCGGATAGAACGGCGCTGGCGTAGCGCCGGGAGTCGGCGGCGGAGGAGCCGGGACCGGGATACGCGGTTGTGCGTAGTGCGCTGTGACGTCGAACACGGTGCGCTCGGCATCCGCCTTCGCGGACTGAATGAACGAATTACGCGCGTCGAACGAAAACGAGTTGCGATACGTGCGTTCGATCACATACGAAGCGCGCGGCATGTCGGTCATCAGCAACGCATTGGCATCGATCAAAATCGATTTGCGCTCGGGATGCGGCGCGCTCGCGATCGGCGCCGAACCGAGCAGGCTGTCCGAGAAGCTGTTCTTCACGGCACGCTCTTCGGGCGATCCGGCGCGAGCGATAAACGTCGTGTTCTTTGCGAGCAGATGTATGTTGCCGGCCGCCTTGCGAAATTGCCCGACGTATTCCCCACCGGTCGCATACCACGAGCCCATTAGCCCCGCGAACAGCATCCGTTCGCCGATGCCGCGGCTCATGTTGATCGACAGAAAAAACGGCTTGTCCATTTGCTCGGGCGCGATTTCGATCCAGGTTCGGTCGTCCTTCTGCCAGATCGGAAGAAACCCAGGCACTTGCTTCGCGTCTTTGATGACCTCTGCAAATGGACGCGGCGCTCCGGGCGTGGGCGGCGTCGGCGCGGCGGGCGCTGCCGCAGAAGCCGCCGTGCTCGGGGCGCCAGGGCGGGCGCCCGGCGCGGTCGCCGGGACAGGAGGCGCCGCCGGTGCCGGCGCCGCTGACGGCATCGCGGAGACGGCGGTGGCGGGCGCTGCAGCGCCGCGCGCATCGCTTGCCGGCGGCTGCATGGTGGCGCACGCGGACAACACCGCTGCCGCCAAAGCTGCCGTAAGAACAGCGCCGAAGCGCGACGCAAATGGCGCCGGTTGAACGTCGATCATGTTTGTCTCCCTGCGGTTGCAGACCTCAAGCGCGGTACCGCGCGATCGTCTACCAGCGCACTCAAAAGTGGCGCCGATGGTAGCGCGCGACCCCGCTTCATTGCGTGTATTTCGTCGCTTCCAAAGGCTGTTCGTCGCACGCCATCAGAGCCGGTTCGTGCAGCCAAAGTTCCCCGCGCAACGAATGCGGCCGCGCCTGCGTGATGCGCACATCAAGCATTTCACCGATCAGACTAAGCGCACGCGGCCCGCCGGAAAAATTAACGATGCGATTGTTTTCGGTGCGCCCCATCAGTTCCCCCGGATTCTCCGGTGAAGCCTTCCTGGAAGGGCCCTCGACGAGGACGCGCTGGATCGAACCGACCATCGCACTGCTGATTGATTGAGCGGCCGAATCAATTGCCGCTTGTAATCGCGCCAAGCGCGTCAGCTTCTCTGCCGGCGGTGTTTCGTCCGCAAGATCTGCCGCGGGCGTGCCCGGCCGCTTGCTGTAAACGAAACTGAAGCTGGCATCGAAGCCGATCTGATCGATCAGGCGCATCGTCTGCTCGAAATCGTTCTCGCTCTCGCCGGGGAAGCCGACGATGAAGTCTGACGAAATCGCAATGTCCGGCCGCACCTGCCGCAGCCGTCGCACGATCGACTTGTATTCGAGGACGGTGTAGCCGCGCTTCATCGCTGCCAGCACGCGATCACTTCCCGATTGCACCGGCAGGTGCACATGGTTTACGAGTTTCGGCAGCCGCGCGTAAACCTCTATCAGGCGTTGCGTGAACTCTTTCGGGTGCGAGGTCGTGTAGCGGATGCGCTCGATTCCGGGAATCTCGGCAACATAGTCGAGCAGCGCTGCGAAATCGATTTCATCTCGATACGCATTGACGTTCTGTCCCAGCAGCGTCACCTCCTTGACGCCCTGCGCAGCCAGATCAGCGACTTCGACCAACACGTCGTCGAGCGGGCGCGACACTTCTTCGCCGCGCGTGTACGGCACGACGCAGAAGCTGCAGTACTTGCTGCACCCTTCCATGATTGAAACGAAAGCGCTGGCACCGTCGACTTTAGGCGGCGGCAGATGATCGAACTTCTCGATCTCAGGAAATGAGATATCGACCTGCGCGCGACCGCTTGCGCGCCGGCGTCGGATCAGGTCGGGCAAGCGGTGCAGGGTTTGCGGACCGAATACCAAGTCGACATACGGCGCGCGTTGCACGATCGCAGCGCCTTCCTGGCTGGCGACGCAGCCGCCGACGCCAATCAGCAGATCCGGATTGCTTTGCTTCAGGTGCTTGACGCGGCCGAGATCCGAGAAAACCTTTTCCTGCGCCTTCTCACGCACCGAGCACGTGTTGAACAAGATCACGTCAGCGTCTGCTGCGTTATCGGTCGAGATCAGACCGTCGGATGCATGCAGCACGTCTGCCATCTTGGCCGAGTCGTACTCGTTCATCTGACAGCCGAACGTGCGAATGAAGAGCTTCTTCGCGGTCACGGCGAGGAGCGCTATCTATCCGGCGGAAGCAGCCACACGTGCGTCACCTGTCCCGAAGCGTCGACCCGATATCGGACCTTACTGTTGGCCGGCACCTGATTGGGCGTGATCGACGAATTATTGGCGCCGACGATGCGTGCACCGGGCGCCAATCGTTGCTGCCTTCCGTCGATCTGCACGAGTGGCAGTTGCTGCGTCGTCATCACGCCGATCATCGAGCCGTCGGGCAACCGGTTGGTCGACTGGCATCCAAGCAGCGAAAAGGCGATCAGCAGCAAAAAGGCGAGTTGTGAAAGCGTGCGCATAAGAGTGTCTTGGTGGCGGATCAGGGACTCGAACCCCGGACACACGGATTATGATTCCGCTGCTCTAACCGGCTGAGCTAATCCGCCGAGGGCGCGCATTATGTCATGCAGCGGGCGGCCACAAAGCGTGGAAGTGATGCACCGGCCCATGGCCCGAGCCGACTGAAAGCTGGTCCGCCTGCCTTAGCGATTCGGTCAAATATGCTTTCGCTCGCCGTGCGGCTTCCGGCACGTCACCGATCTGCGGCAACAACGCCGCAAGCGCGGCCGACAGGGTGCAGCCGGTGCCGTGCGTGTTCTTCGTGTCAATCCGCGGCGTGTTCAATTCGATCATGCGGTCGCCGTCGGTCAGCAAATCGAACGCATCGTCGCCGGGCAGGTGCCCTCCTTTCAGATATACCCAGCGGGCGCCGCTATCCGGAATCAGCTCGCGCAACCGCTCGGCGACGCGATACATCTCCTTGACCGTTTCCACGGCGCGCGCCTCAAGCAGCACTCCTGCTTCCGGCAGATTAGGCGTGATGACGGTCGCCAACGGCAACAGGGTTTCGCGCAATGCGCCGATCGCCGACTTTTCCAGCAGCGTGTCGCCGCTCTTGGCAACCATCACCGGGTCGAGCACCCGATGCGGCGTCTGCTGCGCCGCCAGCCGGTCAGCGACCGCCTCGATCACCGCGCTCTGGCCGATCATGCCGATCTTCAGCGCATCGATGTGGACATCGGCATAAAGCGTGTCGATCTGCCGCGCGACGAACGCCGGATCGACGGCCCACACTCCCGTCACGCCGCGCGTGTTCTGCGCGGTCAGCGCCGCGACCACCGCGCAGGCATAGGCGCGCTGGGCGCTGATCGCCTTGACGTCGGCGACGATGCCGGCACCGCCCGAGGGATCCACGCCGGCAACTGACAACACATTGGGAATCAACGATTTCACGGGCGCGAGCTTGCCATATCAGACTTCGATGCGACGGACTGCATCGTTGGCGGTGCGAATTGCACAGCAGCCTGGTGCGCCGCTGATAAACTTTCTCGCGGCGTTTACAGAACGCTAGAAGAATCGACATGCATCCCGGGTTGGACATCGAGCAGGCGCGTTACAACATGGTCGAGCAGCAGGTGCGGACCTGGGATGTGCTCGACCCGTCGGTTCTCGATCTGCTCTTCATTGTGAAGCGCGAACACTTCGTTCCACCCGCCTATCGTGCCCTCGCGTTTGCCGATATGGAAGTTCCGCTGCGCGTCGACGACTGGGATAGCGGTGAATCGATGTGGGCGCCCAAGATGGAAGCGCGCATCCTGCAGGAGCTCGCGATCAAGTCGCACGAGCGCGTCCTCGAGATCGGCACCGGCTCGGGCTATATGGCGGCGCTGCTCGCGCACAAGGCAGACGACGTGATCTCGGTCGAAATCGAGCCGAAGCTCAGGGCCTTTGGTGAATCCAACCTGCGGCGTGCCGGCGTGCACAACGTCCGTGTCCTGCTGGCTGACGGGAGCGCCGGCATGGGCGCCGACGCGGCATACGACGTGATCGTCGTTACAGGGTCCTTGCCGATCGTTACGCCGGCCATGACCGATCAGTTGAGAGTGGGCGGGAGGTTGGCGGCGGTCGTGGGCGAAGAACCGGCGATGGTCGCGCAGATCATTACGCGCGTGACGCAGGACGGGTATGACACGCTGAACCTTTTCGAGACCCACGTAAAACCTGTGCGAAACGCACCACGTCCGTCAAGCTTTCGATTTTGATGAAGCCGTTGTCGGCGCCGGAACTCGCGGCGTGGCTGGCTGACGCCGACCGTGCAAGGCCGCTGCTGCTGGATGTACGCGAACCGTGGGAGAACGATGTATGCCGGATAGAAGGCTCGCAATTCGCCCCCATGCAAACGGTCCCCCAGCGTCTGAACGAATGGGAAAGCGCGCGTGACATCGTTTGCATCTGTCACCATGGCGGGCGCAGCATGCACGTAGCGATGTTTCTGGAGCGCCAGGGATTTGCGAGTGTTTTCAATCTGACCGGCGGCGTCGACGCATGGGCGCGGCAGGTCGACCCGGCCATGCCGACTTACTAAATGGAATCGTTGATGAGAGAAAAGACAGGCGCAAGAAACGCCAGGTCCTACGGCAAATCGGCGCCGGAGTTGCCAGCGCCGCTTTGCTGGCTGCGCCGCTGAGCAAGGGCTGGGCGCAGCAGCGGGAGCAACCGACAGACTCGAAGCACCGCGGCCGATATCGGCAACGCCGGAGTGCGCAACGATCTGCTGACGCTGTATCGCGAAGCGTTGGCCAGCGACGCCGTGCTGGCCTCCGCGCGCGCACTCCAACTGGCGACCCAGGAGCGGGTGCCGCAGGCGCGCGCGGCGCTGCTGCCCAACCTGAGCGCCAACGCGCGCGCTGACTACAACCTCTACCGTTCGACGATTTCAGAGTTCGGCACGAGTGGCAGCAGCAACTACGGTGTTTACGGTGGTGGCCTGGACCTGACCGTGCCGGTGTATCGACCGCAGAACTGGACCGCGCTCGATCAGGCACGGCTTACGGTCGTGCAAAGCGAGTCGCAACTGGCGCAATCGCAACAGGACCTCGCGCTGCGGGTCGCCAACGCGTACTTCAACGTGCTGGCCGCGCGCGATCAGTTGATCGCACTGGTCGCATCGAAGTCGGCGACCGGCGAGCAACTGCAACAGGCTCGCCGCGAATTCGAGGTCGGCACGAAGACGATCATCGATACCAACGAGGCACAAGCGCGGTTCGATCAGATCACAGCGCAGGAGCAGGTCGCGCTCGGCGCCCTGCTGGTTCGCCGCAGCGAGCTGCAGGTGATCATCGCGCGCGAACCCGATACGCTGGCACCGCTGCGCGAGCGGCCGAATCTGAACGCGCCGCTGCCACAGGACATCAACGCCTGGGTACGCGCCGCCGAAACTGGGAGCTACTCCGTGCAGATCGCACGGAGCGGTTACGAAATCGCAACACGCGAGATCCAGCGGCAGCGCGACGCTTACAAGCCGACTGTCGATCTGGTCAGCGGCTACAACATCAACAAATTCAACGGCACGCAAAGCAGCGATTTGAATCCGCGCATCAACAGCGGCTCGATCGGTGTGCTGTTGAATGTGCCGATCTACACCGGCGGGCTGATTCAAAGCCGCGTGCGTGAAGCGCTGGCGCTGCAGGAACGCTCGAACTTCGATCTCGACTCGGCGCGCCGCACGGCGGCCAACGCCGCACGCGATGCCTACACCGGTGTCAACTTTGGACTGGCACAGGTGAGCGCGCTCGAATCGGCCGAAGTCTCCGCGCGCACGCAACTGGAATCGACGCAGCTGGGGTACGAAGTCGGCGTGCGCATTCAGCTCGATGTGCTGAACGCAACGACGCAATTGGTGCAGACGCAGCGCGACTTGAAACGCGCTCGTTACGATGTTTTGCTGGCGGGCTTGCGGTTGAAGTCCGCCGCAGGCACGCTCGGTGACGAAGACATCGCGGCGGTCAATGCGCTGCTCGATCCGGCCGAACCGATCACCGTTCCTGAGCTCCCGCCGTCAACGTACGCTCACCACAGCGCACCGGCCCGCCCGCCGTGGCGCCGCCGGGCACGACGCCGATTCCCGCACCCGCTACTCGTCCGCGCGGAACGACGTCGATCCCCGCGCGTCAGCGATCCGGCTGCTCCTTTGCCACCTGCGGCTCCGGGGCGACCGAGCTCACCGCCGGCCCCGCCTCGATAAGCGGCGCGAGCCGTGCTAGCGTGCGTGCGGTCGCGCCGCGATGCGCGCCGGTGAATCGCAGCGCGGCCTCGCTCATTTGCTGGCGCCGCGAGCGGTCGTTTGCAATCGACGCCATCGTCGCGACGGCCTCTGCTGCGTTGCCACACGGATCGCGGCGCCGGCCTCGATTGCGTCGTGAGTCGCCTGCTCGAAGTTGAACGTGTGCGGCCCGACGACTACCGGCGTCCCCACGGCGCACGCCTCAATCAAATTCTGCCCACCGAGATTGAGCAGACTGCCGCCGATGAACGCGACGTCGGCGGCTGCGTAGTACAGCGTCATCTCCCCATCGAGTCGCCGAGCAACACGCCGGCGCTGATGAACAGCTTCGAAGTTAGATTTGGAGCGCCGCACGAGAGGCAAGCCGCGCGCTTCGATCATGTCGGCGCCACTTCATCGAAACGCTGCGGGTGGCGCGGAACGATCACGACCATCGCATTCACGGCGATCGGCTATCGCGTCCAGGATCATCGCTTCCTCGCCATCACGCGTGCTGGCGAAAAGCCAGACCGGTTGATCGCCAAGCCACGCCGCCATGCCTTTTCCGCGTGCAACCTGCGCCTGTCGGGCGCAAAATCGAATTTCATGTTGCCGGTCACTTCGACATCCTTCGCTCCGACCGGCGGATGCGGTCCGCATCGGCAGCGGTCTGCGCCAACGCCAACGCAAACCGCGCCGCGGTTTCACGCATCAGCGCGGCATAGCGGCGCGACAGCCGATACGAGCGCTCTGACAGGCGCGCGTTGACCAGCACCATCGGGACGCGTTGCTCGGCGCGCGATCGCGACCAGATTCGGCCATGCCTCGGTCTCGACGCAGATGCCAAGCACCGGCCGAAACGCGCGCAGAAAACGCCGCACCGCGTACGGCAGGTCGTACGGAAGATAGCGTCTGCAGCACGCGGCCCGGGCAAGCGTGCGGCGATGTCTGCGCCCGCCGCGCGACCGGTCGGCGTCATGTGGGTCAAAAGGAATTGGTGGCGCGGGTAGCGTGCCGCCAGTGCATCGATCAACGGTTCGGCCGCACGCGTTTCGCCAAGCGACACGGCGTGAATCCAAATCATCCGGTTCTCGATGTTCTGCGCACTATCGTGCAAAGCCGAAACGCTCGGCCCAATGCGATCGATACTCAGGTTGGCGCCGCGAACGCCAGAGCAGATAAAGCGCGGCAAACGGCATCGCAAGAAACGCGACCGCGGTGTAAGCCGCACGCACGATCGTCATGGCTTGCGATCCATCACGCGCGCCGCTGCATCGATCACCTCGCTGGCCGCCGGTGCGGCCGTCGCGCCACCGACGCTCGCCACGAGGTTGCCGGCGTCGGCATCTGCAGTCAGCCCGACCAGCGCCGGGTCGTAGTCGCAAAATATCCCGACTGTCGGCCGCCCGAGCGCCGCCGCCAGATGCGTCAACCCCGTATCGAGCCCGATCACGATCGGCGCGGTCGAAAGCGTAGAGGCGATCGAATTGAGCGAAGAAGGCGGATTCACTTTAGCGCGCTGCATTCGGGACGCCAGCAAGCCACTGCGCGATTGCTCGGCGGCCGTTCCGCAGAACAGCAAGCTTGCGATGCCTTGCTGCGCCAGCCAGCGCTCGACAGCAAGCCACCTCTGCTCGTCCCACAGTTTGGTCGCGCGGCTCGCGTTGACCAGCAGCACGGCGGCTTTTTCGCTAGAAGCCAGAATTGGCGCAATGTCCGACGCAATCCCGAAGCGGGGCGCGCCGCTGACGGTGTAACCGAGCGCTGCTGCGCCGAGCCGCCGGCATCGCTCTATCGCGTGCAGGCTGCGCGGCACCGCAAAGCGACGTTGATAAAAATGCGCCGCGATGCCTTCACGCGCAGTCGAGGAATCGAACCCGGCGACCTCGCGCCGGTCCAGCGCGCCAGCCATGCGCTCTTTGCCAGCCCCTGCACATCCAGCACGAGGTCATAGTGGGCATCGCGCAACGCGCTCTTTGCGACGCGCACTTCACGCCACACCGCAGGTCGAAAGGGCGCTTGCGCCAGCGCCGCAGCGCAACCCGATGCACCTCGCCGACGTGGCGACTCATGCCGGAATCGCCGCAAATGCTTCTTCACACAACCAGTCGACCTGTGCCGCCGGAAGCGCATGCGCGATGTCAACTGCCAGAGGCAGCGCATGCACGACGTCGCCCATCGAAGACGTCTTGACGATCAGGATTCGCACAGGGCGGGATTGTGCAACCTGCGCCGCTCAGCCGCGATATCCGTTCGGATTCTGCTGCTGCCAGCGCCAGCCGTCAGCGCAGGCCTGTTCGATGCTTTGCTTGGCTTCCCAGCCGAGAAGACGCCGCGCCAACGAAGGCATCGGCCCAGCAGGCGGCGATATCACCCGGCGCGACGCGGACCGAACGCGTACGGAATCTTGCGCGCCGCCGCGCTTTCAAACGCTGCAATCATCTGCAGGACGCTGGTGCCATGGCCTGAGCCGAGGTTGATTGCCGATACCCGCCATGTGCGAATGCGTACTCGAGCGCGGCGAGATGACCGCGCGCCAGATCCATCACGTGCAAATAGTCGCGCACGCCGGTGCCATCGGGTGTCGGCCAGTCATCGCCCCATATCGTTAGCTTGTCGCGCTTGCCGATCGCGACCTGCGCGATGAACGGAAAGAGATTGTTCGGCACGTCGTGGGGATCTTCGCCGATCAAGCCGCTTTGATGGGCGCCGATCGGATTGAAATATCGCAACGAGACCGCGGCGTGTTCCGCGGCGGCCTCGCACCAGTCATGCAGTATCTGCTCGACCATCGCCTTGCTGTGCCCATACGGATTGGTCGGGCGTACGGGAGCGTCTTCGGCGATCGGCAGCTTGTCCGGAACACCGTAAACGGTGGCCGAAGAACTGAATACAACGCGCTGCACCTTGCGCTCATGCATCGCGTCGAGCAGTGCGAGCGTGCCGCCGACGTTGTTGCCGTAGTAGTCGACCGGCTGCGACACCGATTCGCCGACCGCCTTTAGCGCGGCAAAATGAATGACGCCGTCGATCGGCCGCTTGAAAACACGCGACATCACCTCACGGTCGCGCACGTCGCCGATGACGGTCGTTACGCGCTTGCCGGCGATCTTTTCGACGCGCTTGATCGCTTCCGGCGAGCTGTTGCTGAAGTTATCGAGGCACACGACGTCATAGCCACTGCTGAGCAGCTCGACCATCGTGTGCGTGCCGATGTAACCCGCACCGCCGGTAACCAGCACGGATTTCAAAGCGTCATGCGAACGGCAGGCGCGCGTCCGGTTTCAACTTGAGTATCTGCGCGCCAAAATCACGCTGGATGCGCTCGAGCGCGGCCGTAGTGTCGCCTTCGAAGCGCATCACTACGACAGGTGTCGTGTTCGACGGCCGCGCCAGGCCGAAACCGTCCGGGTATTCGACGCGCACGCCGTCGATCGTAATAATCTCGCTCCGCGCCAGCGAACTCACCTTCCGTTCTCAACCGCTCGACCAGAGAAAAATTTTCGCCGTCGGCAGTCTTCAGTTGCAGCTCGGGCGTGTTGATTCCGGCCGGCAACGCATTCAGCAGCGCCGAAGGATCGGCGTGCCGGCTCAGAATCTCGAGCAGACGAGCACCTGCGTACAAACCATCGTCGAAGCCGGGCCAGCGGTCGTTGAAAAACAGGTGACCGCTCATCTCGCCGGCGAAAGGCGCATTCGTTTCCTTCAACTTCGCCTTGATCAGCGAGTGCCCGGTCCTCCACATTGTCGGGCGGCCGCCGTGCTGACGAATCCACGGCGCGAGCAGGCGGGTGCACTTGACGTCGAAGATGATTTCGCCACCGGGATGATGCGCGAGCACATCCTTCGCGAACAGCATCAGCTGCCGATCGGGGTAAATGATCTGGCCATCCTTGGTCACCACCCCCAGGCGGTCGCCGTCGCCATCAAACGCAAGGCCGATCTCGGCATCAGTCTCGCGCAGGCAGCGAATCAGATCCTGCAAATTCTCCGGATGCGCGGGATCGGGATGATGATTCGGAAACGTGCCGTCGACCTCGCAAAACAGTTCGATGACCTCGCAGCCGAGGCGGCGATAAAGCTCGGGAGCCACCGCGCCGGCAACGCCATTGCCGCAGTCGATCGCGATCTTCATCGGTCGGGCGAGCTTGACGTCAGTAGTGACGGCATTGAGATACGCCGGCACAACGTCGATGCTCTTACTTTGTCCGAGTCGAGTTGCAGCGACGATGCGTCCACCCTCAAGCCGTTCGCGCAGCGCCTGAATGCCGTCGCCGTACAGCGTCGCGCCGGCCATCATCATTTTCAGCCCGTTGTATTCGGGCGGGTTGTGGCTGCCGGTGATCGACACGCCGGAACCGGTTTTCAGATGATGCGTGGCAAAGTAAAGCACCGGCGTCGGCACCATTCCGACGTCGGTGACGTCGGTTCCGGTGCTCGTGATGCCATCGATCAATGCATCACGCAGCATCGGCCCCGAAAGTCGGCCATCGCGGCCGACGGCAAACCGCGGAACAGCACTTTCCAATGCAAGCGAGCCGAGTGCTGAACCGATAGCTTGCACCGCCGAGCGTGTGAGCGTGCGATCGATGATGCCGCGCACGTCGTAGGCTTTGAAAATCGAAGGATCGGGGAGTGTCAATTCGATGGATTGCATTTTTCAACGGCGATTCTAACGGCGGGCGCACTGATAAGCTTGTGCGAATGGCGGGCATGCACTCGGGCATGCACTAAGCGATCGGTACAACAAGGAAAATAGCGAGCACGAATGCAGCTAGTTCCAATTATCCTTTCTGGCGGATCCGGTACACGGCTGTGGCCGGTGTCGCGTGAAGCGATGCCAAAGCCGTTCATGAAAATCGCCGGCGGCAAGAGCCTGCTGCAACTGACATGGGAACGCGCATGTGCGCTGCCTGGCGTTTCGCACGCCGCAGTGGTCACCAACATGGCGTACTCCTATAAGACCGCCGAAGAGCTGATGCACGAAACTGGCGCGAAGCAGATTTCGCTTCTGCTCGAGCCGGTGGGCCGCAATACCGCACCAGCGGTCGCGCTTGCGGCGTTATGGGCGCAGGCAAAGTTCGGACCGGATGTCGTGCTTGTCGTGCTGGCTGCCGATCATTTGATCGACCGCCAGTCCGGGTTCAATGATGCCGTCATCGATGCTGCTGCTCTGGCTCAGCGCGAGGGCCGTCTGGTCCTTTTTGGCATTGAACCATCGGGGCCGGAAACTGGATACGGCTATATAGAGTGCGGCGCGCGAATCGCGCAATCGCACGCACATGAGGTCGTGCGTTTTGTCGAAAAGCCGTCGATCGAAAAGGCCGGCGAGTATCTGCGCGCCGGCAACTTCGTATGGAACAGCGGCATGTTCTGCTTCACCGCCAATGCGATTCTGGCCGCACTCGAACATCACTCGCCCGAGGTATTGCACGCCGCCCGTCGTGTCGCGCAACAGAGCGCGATTGAATCGAAAGGCCAGGTGTTGTTCGACGCTGCATCCTTCGGCGAACTACCCGAAATCTCGATCGATTATGCAGTGATGGAAAAAGCCGCGAACGTTGCAGTCATTCCATGCGCGTTCGGCTGGAGCGACATCGGCAGTTGGAAGGCAGTGGCAGAAACTCGCGTCACCGATGAAGACGGCAACAGCACTGAAGGTGATGCGATCCTGGTCAACTCGCGTCGCACGTATCTGCGATCAGAAGATCGACTGGTGGCGGCAGTGGGTGTCGAAGACCTGGTGGTCATCGATACGCCCGATGCTGTACTCGTAGCGCATAAAGACTCCAGTCAGCAAGTGAAGGATATTGTTGCCAAACTGAAAAGGGACGGCCACGTCACTACCAAGGAGCATCTGACTGTGCAACGGCCGTGGGGCAAGTACACCGTGTTGCACGAGGCGCCGCAGTTCAAGGTCAAGCGAATCGAGGTTAATCCAGGGAAGAAGCTCTCCCTACAAAAGCATCACAAGCGCTCGGAACACTGGGTCGTCGTGCGGGGCACTGCGCGCGTCACGGTCGACGAGCGGTCAGTCGATCTGGGCCCGAACGAATCGATTTACGTTCCGATCCATATAAAACACCGGATCGAGAACGCGACGGATCAGCCGTTGACGATCGTTGAAGTCGCATGCGGTGAGTATTTGGGAGAAGACGACATCGTTCGCCTTTCGGACGATTTCGGCCGTGCGTGACAGCGATCGCGCTCGGGTTATTGCAACTGACGTAAGCAATCAGCGAGCGACTCGCGCCACTCCGGCCCGTGCACCTTCCACACAGAGCGGGCCTTTTCAGTACTAAGGTGCGAGCTCGCCGGTCGGCGGGCTCGCGTCGCAAACTCGCTGGTCTTGATTGGGACAAGCCTTGGCACTCGCACCCGTTGCTGAATCAAACGGCTCGCGAAGATCTCGGAGGCGAAACCGAACCAACTCGTCACGCCACCGTTGACCAAGTGCACCGTATCGCCGTTGATCACCCGCTCCCGGGCTGAATCGGTCGACATTGTCTTTCGTAGCATGTGCACTGTAGCCGTTGCGATAAAGCCGGCAAAGGTCGGCGCACCAAACTGGTCATCAACCACGCGGAGCTCCTCGCGTTCGGCCGCGAGGCGCAGCATAGTGGTGAGAAAGTTGCGCCCGGCTGCGGCGTAGACCCAGCTCGTACGCAGGATCAGATGCGCGCAGCCGGAGTTACGGATTCGCAGTTCGCCGTCCAGCTTCGAACGTCCATACGCGGACAACGGCGCACACAGATCCTCCTCGACATAAGGTAGCGCTTTGGTGCCGTCGAACACATAGTCCGTCGAGTAGTGAATTAATGGAACTTGCCGCTCGCGTGCCGCGTCCGCAAGCTCGCCGACGCTGATGCCGTTGATGGTCAGTGCGGACTGTTCCTCCAACTCGGCACGTTCGACATTGGTGTAGGCCGCCGCGTTTACGATCACGTCCGGCGCCAGCGCCATTACCTGCGCTCGGATGTGCTGCGGTTGCGATAGATCTAACGTCGACCGATTGGTAGCTATCACGTTGCCGAGGGGCCCCAGCGTAGTCGTCAAATACCGGCCGACCTGACCGTCGCTCCCGATCAACAATATTTGCATCGCAGATTGAGCGTGTCAGACCCGCGCGCCGGAACCAGCATCCCAAATGCGATCGTCGGCAATGCGCACCAGATAGCGCCCATATTCGCTTTGGCCCATCGCACGCGCAAGCGCGATCATGGCATCGCGATCGATATAGCCCATGCGCCACGCGATCTCCTCAGGACACGAGACCTTGAGTCCTTGGCGCTTCTCGATCGTTGCAATGAATGTCGACGCTTCAAGCAACGAGTCGTGGGTGCCGGTATCAAGCCAGGCAATACCGCGGCCCATTACTTCGGCTTTTAACTCGCCCCATTCCAAGTACTGGCGATTTAGGTCGGTGATTTCGAGTTCACCACGTGCAGACGGCTTTAGTTCTGCCGCAATCAACGGTGCTCGCTCATCGTAAAAGTAAAGTCCTGTGACTGCATAGCTGGAACGCGCTTGCTTCGGCTTCTCCTCAAGTGTCTTAGCTTGGCCTTTGGTGTCGAACTCGATCACTCCATAGCGTCCCGGGTCATTGACGTGATATGCAAATACCGTCGCGCCAGCCGTTTGCGCGTTTGCCCTCTGTAAAGCAGTCGACAAGTCATGGCCGTAAAAAATGTTATCGCCCAGTACGAGTGCGACTGGCACTGTCTCCAACAAATTCCTTGCCGATAACAAACGACTGCGCCAGACCGTCGGGGGATGGCTGGCTCGCATAGCTGAGATTTAAGCCCCAGCGCGATCCGTCACTGAGCAGCTCGGAGAAACGCGGAGTGTCCGCCGGCGTCGAGATGATCAAGATGTCCCGAATGCCCGCGAGCATCAGCGTGCAAAGGGGGTAGTAGATCATCGGCTTGTCGTACACCGGGAGCAATTGCTTCGACAGGACATGCGTCACCGGATAGAGGCGCGTGCCTGATCCGCCCGCGAGAACGATGCCTTTTCTCGTCACGCGAATCTATTTACGCGAGACCGCGCGGCTTGCCCGCGGCAAGTTTGAAATAAGTACAGGCCGCGAATCATTCGTCAGCGATATTCAAGTGCGCTAGGCCGCGACGGCCGCCAGAGGACGCGAAAGCGCTTGGTCATCAGTGATTCAACTAGGCCACGCCGTGAAAGGAGTGTCGGCTCCGGTATTCTCTCACGCGAATTCGGCAGCTTTGCAAACGAATAGCAAGAATGCAGATCGTAGCGACGGCGTTGCCTGGTGTGCTGTTGATCAAACCGATCGTGTGGAGTGACGCTCGTGGGTTCTTCCTGGAATCATGGAACGAAAGTGCATTCGAACGTGGCGGCCTGAATGTCCATTTTCGTCAGGACAATCACTCGCGGTCGATGCGCAATGTGCTGCGCGGCATGCACTATCAGCTTGAACGGCCGCAGGGGAAATTGATTCGGTGTTCGCGCGGTGCGATATTTGACGTCGCTGTCGATTTGCGGCGTAGTGCGCCGACGTTTGGGCGCTGGATCGGATTCGAGCTTTCCGAATTCAATCACCATATCCTGTGGATCCCGCCTGGCTTCGGGCACGGTTTTATCGTTCTCAGTGATGAAGCCGATGTGCATTACAAGGCAACAGAGGTGTACGACGCGAAATCGGATCGTGTCGTTCTATGGAGTGACCAGCAGCTTGCCATCGACTGGCCGCTAATGGGAGCCCCCCTTCTCTCCACAAAGGATGCGAGCGCGCCAACGCTGGATAAAGCTGAGCTGTTTAAGTAAACGACTGGCGCGAATCTGTGAATACATCGTCGATCTCATTGAAGGCACTCGCCGCCAGCGCGTGGAAACAGCGTGAGCTGTTGTATCAAATGACAAAGCGCGACGTGTTGGGTCGCTACCGCGGGTCGGCGCTCGGTGTCTTTTGGTCGCTAGCCCACCCGATATTGATGCTGATCGTCTATACCTTCGTTTTCTCGGTCGTCTTCACAGCACGCTGGCCGGGAAGCGCAAGCGACAGCAGACTTGGTTTCGCGATGGTTCTTTTCGCAGGGATGATCGTGTTCGGAATTTTTTCCGAGTGTATTCAAAGAGCGTCCGGCCTCATCGTTAGTCAACCGAACTTCGTCAAGAAGGTGGTGTTTCCACTTGAAATCATGGCGTGGACCACATTGGGCGCGGCACTCTTTCACGCAGCCATCAGCTTGGGGGTGTTGACACTGCTGATCATCGTTGTGCAAGGCGGTCTACCCTGGACAGCCGTTCTGTTGCCAATTGTTCTGCTGCCGTTGCTGTGTCTGACGTTGGGGCTAACGTGGTTTTTCTCCGCGCTCGGCGTATACGTCCGTGACATCAATCAGATGTTGGGGGTCATGGTTACAGCACTGATGTTCCTGTCTCCAATCTTCTATCCGACGTCTGCGCTGCCCGCGGACGTCCGCTGGCTGTCAGCGGTCAATCCAATCGCCTTTTCGATCGAGCAAACGCGCGCGGTTCTTATTTTCGGTAGCCTGCCCGATTGGCGCTCGCTCGCCATTTACACGGTCATTGCAGCACTAATTATGTGGCTCGGATTTGCGTGGTTTCAGAAAACACGGCGCGGCTTCGCCGATGTCTTATAGCGATTCGACAATCGCAGTGTCTTTCGTCGATTCGAAAACCTTTCTACGCAAATGGATGCCATTGGCGATAAGCGCACTGGCGCTGGTCGCCGTGTTTTCGTTGGCAGATCTGAGGGCATTCCGAGGCCTTGCTTTACGCATGCAATGGGATCGGCTGCCGATGATTGTGATGGTCGTGCTAGCTACTGTCGTCGCTTTCGGATGGCGTTGGCGCACCTTGCTGTTGGAGGCGCTAACCATGCGACGGTCGGTGATCGTTGCCGCCTTGGGACTTGCCGGCAATCATGTTCTTCCGCTGCGAGGTGGCGACGCACTGCGCGTTGTACTGTCCGCACGAGGCCCGAAAGCGCCGTCGATCCATGCCGGCGTGTCAGCACTGGCTTTGGAAAAGGTGTTCGATCTGATTGCGGTTGCGGCATTCGGACTCGCGTCGACTGCGGCGTTGGTTGCGCCAACAGCTGGTAAAGATCAAATCAATGTAGTAGGAATCGCAGTGGCGATTTTGGTGGTCGCTACGGGCGCTTTGTTGACTGCTCGTTCCGGCCTGATGATTCGCGCATTTCGCATTCTTGCGCGCACGGCAAAACTATCTCCGCGGCTTTACCGACATCTACTGCGGCCCTTACACCATCTGCGTGAGTCGGCCAGTCCCGGCCGGATTGCTGTCTTGCTCCTCGAAACGGCAGTTATTTGGCTTGTGCTCTACGTAATTGCTTATCTCGCCATTGCACAGTTGGTTGACGTGACTCTCAGCATTGCGGAGGCAATGGTGCTGTTGTTCGCGGCCGCGTTGGGGCTAGCGATCCCTGCGGCCCCCTCGGGAATCGGAACCTTTCATGCCGCTGTGGTATCGGCATTTGTGTTACTAGGGAGGTCGGCGTCAGAAGGCCTGGTATTGGCGGTGGCGGTTCACGGCATATTTTTCATTGTTTACTGTGCTAGCGGTGCCGTGGCGCTAGCGGTCGCACCCCATGAGCTGGGGGCATCAGGAGTGCGTGGAGAAACCGTTTGAAGTCTTCTTGTACAGCGTCAGAACGGCAACTATCGCACCGTGAAATTTGGGCAGCGAAGCCCGTGCTGCGCGAAGTGTATGGACACTTGTATCGGCGGATTGCCGCGGCGTGCCGGCCTGGGCTTACGATCGAGGTCGGTGGAGGATCGGGGAATTTCAAACAGTTTGCACCCGACGTTCTGTCATTCGACATCGTGCACGAGCCGTGGCTGGACTTCGTAGCCGACGCGCAGGCCCTTCCACTACGCGCATCCAGCGTTGAGAATATCGTCATGCTCGATGTGCTTCATCACATTGAGTATCCGCTCCAATTTCTAAGAGAAGCGGCGCGCATATTGCGACCGGGCGGGCGCGTGATTTTTGTTGAACCGGGAATTACGCCAGTCAGTAACGTGTTCTTTCGAGCAATGCACGAAGAGCCGGTAGACAGCAGCGTCGATCCATTGACAGAAGGCGCTCCCGACCCACAAAAAGATCCCTACGTCGGTAACCAGGCGATTCCAACTTTGCTGACGGGCCGGTATGCAGGGCGTCTAAAGCAATTAGTACCTTCGCTGGAATTGACAACGGCCAGTTGGCTCAGCATGGTCGCCTACCCGCTGTCCGGCGGTTTCAGACGCTGGTCGCTGATCACGGCCGGCGCAGCTCGCCACTTACTACGGCTCGAAGACAGGGTTGAAACACTGTTCGGCCCAATCTGCGGCTTTCGTCTTATGGCCGTATTCGAAAAGCATGGCGGAGGAAAGTAAAACCACCAGAGCGTCGCGAACTTAGGGTCCGCTACCCTGCTAACCCGTGTTTGCGAATGGCCGCGAACGTCTCACTGACATGGTTGGGTGACGACACACCGACCACAACTGAGCGAATGTTCGGGACTGTCGCGAGATAGGCGTAAGCCTCATCGGGCTTCAGAAATCCGGACGCAAGGGTTCCCATTGCCATTACCTCGGGGCAATGCAACTGCATAGCCTGTTCACATGCCTCGCGCGAAGGATTCATGTGAAAACCTGCCTTGTTGAAGTGTGTCATTACGACGGGTGGGGGTAGTTGCCACTCTTCGAACGAGCGGCACAACAACGGCAGATTCTTCGTCGCGAACGCGCCGTCAGCGCCATGAGTCGCTTTGATCTCCTCGATATAGAAGGCAAACACGTCACGCAGGCTAAGCGCAAGCAAAAGGTCAGTGAGAACATCGTGAAGAAATACCGCACCCACGTCGAGGCCGCGAAACATTTTCAGCTCGAGCCGCACCAGCGCACTGATCATTGCAAATAGGTCCTTGGTCACGACACCCTTCGCGACCTGCCAACCCATCGAAAACTTCTCTCGTAACGTCGTTTGCGACAGCGCCTCGAACGCGACGTTGACCAAACCGACTTCGTTGGCCCGAGTGATGTACTTCTGTGCATACGGCAGTAGCGGATAGAGCCGCAAACGCTGCGCAAGATTGCTTTGCGTACGTAGCAGGTCGCAAACGCCCTCTGCGCGATCGTGCGTCGACATCATCATGCCGCCCGCGCCCATCTCTACCGACGCTGAAACCACGTCGAGAATTCTCCTGGGCTCCGCAAAGAAAGCCGCGCGTTCCGCGCCGCGCGCTGCGGAAAGGTGGTCGACCCCGAAGAATGCGTTGTGACCGAGAACGATTGGAACGAGACGCGTCATGTTTGCATCGCCGTCGGTTTAACGGTAATGCCGTTTGCGTCAGCAGAGCGGTAGATCGCGTCGACCACCAACTGCACCGCCTGCGCCGAAGCTACATCGCACTCAATTCTCGGCCCCGATCTGATGGCGGCAACAAACTTCTCCATCTGAATTGTGTACTGCGGGCCGCCGATATCAACCGAAACGCCCCGGTAAAGATCTGGTTTGCGCCAGCTTGACCACCCCTCGGCAAACGACGCGAATGGCTTGTCGAGAAAGAGTTGTACGTGATCGTCATCCACGTCTAGCGTGCCGTTGACTCCTTGCACGTGGATCGAGATCGTCGGGGTTCGGTAGTGGCGCGCGGACCATGAAGCATCGAGATAGCCGAGCAACCCACTGCGAAAACGCAAGACTGCGTGGCAATAGTCTTCAACCCCTGTCGAGTAGAGCGCACCGGTTCTCCCGTTCACGTCCTCCACTTCGCCGAACATCCATAGCAGCTTGTCGATGACGTGCGTATTCTGAGTGATCAACACACCGCCACCCGATACATTCTTGTCGTAGCGCCATCCCTTGCCAGGCTTGAACAGCTGACCGATGTACATGCTTGATCGAAACATCTGCAACTTTCCTAGAACACCGCTGGCAACGATCTCCTTTGCCTTGGCGAAGGTATCGATATAGCGACCCATGTAGCCAACCATGTTGACGACGGGACGCGCGCGGAGTGCCTCGATCAAGGGGCGCGCTTGTGCGCCGCTTACAGACAACGGCTTCTCGATAAAGATTGGAACACCTGCCGCTACACAATCGACAGCGATCGGAACGTGCAGCTGAGTAGGCGTTGCGATGAGTGCGGCATCTATCCCGCCGTCCCTCAACAGAACTCGATAATCGTTGTATGTACGCACGTCGGGCATGTAAGCCTTCAGTGCATCGAGCATCATCGGAGTGCTGTCGACTACGGCGGTGAGCCGAGCGCCAGGCACAGCGTTGGCGAGCGCGGCATGCAACAGACCGAGCTTGCCGAATCCGATTACAGCGATACGCAACGGCTCGACGGCAGACATGAAGCCTATTCGCCCGCCTTTCGAAGTGACAAGACCTCTTGCGACGAATGGACAGGAGCAATCAAGCGGCGGGTCGACGATTCGTTGCGGTCGACATTGCGTTTGATTTGCTTTAGCAGCTGCAGCACAAAGCCAAAAAAGAAAAGCTGCATGCCGCTCATTACCAGCAGCGCAACCAGGAGCAGGCCAGACAGACGATTACCAATACCGAGCAGCCCTTCCTGCGCCAACAGAACAACAAAGTACAAAACGCCCGCGGCGATGGAGAGCAAGCCCGCGGAATATAGAAGACGTAAATGCTGCCCTGATCGCAGAATCAATATCGGCAGCGTGTACAGAATGTATTTTGGGATCGAACCAACGACTCTTGAAGATCCGTGTTCGCGCTTGCGCCAGACACTCGGTATCTCGGTGACTCGATAACCTTTTTCCACCGCGTCGAGAATAGATTCCTGCACATAAGTCTGCGTGCCCAGAAGATCGAGGTCGGCGGCAACCTCGGGACGCATCGCTCTGAGACCACCATGACTGTCAGTGAGCGGTAAACCCGTTTGAGCCCTTAGAAACGCCGACAAGATTTGGGTCCCCAAACGATTGATCCAGCGATACGGATACTTGACGAGGCCTGTATCCAGAAAGCGCGACCCGATGACAAAGTCTGCTTCGTCACGCTCGATTGGCGCGAGAAAGCGCTTAATTTCTGTTACCGCATCCGCTTGTCCATCGCCATCCACTGCGACGATCACATCGGGACCGAGTTCAGCCGCTGCTTTCAGGCCACGATACATCGCGACGCCCAGGCCCTCACCTCCTCCCGGTACAACGATGGCACCCAACTCGCACGCGACACGCCGCGTTCGGTCCGATGAATCGTCCGCCAAGACGATGTCGACCTCTGTATAGCGAGTGCCGACAAAACCACTGCGTACTTCTGCAATCACGCGGGCGATCGACTGTTCTTCGTTTCGTGTTGGAATGACAACCGCGGCGCGGGGCAACTCAGATTCTCCTATTTGTGAGCTGAACGGCCGGCTCCGTCATGCCAACGCGTCGCTAAGTTTAATCAAGTATGTCAATTCGACCTGGCCCGCCTTGCGCAAAGTCTCGACGTCGGCCTGCGAAATCGCAAAACGATCCGATGCATCACCCAACGGCTCAAATCGCGCGGAAGGGCTATGGATTCCTATCTCCCCCTGGCGCGACAACGTAATCAGCTCATCTGGGTGGTCAATCGTTATCGTGTCGCGGATCTCCACGAAATCTTCGCCGATCACTAACCGCCGCGTCAGTTGGCCGCCGAAGCGTGCGCGCCCACGGATCATGCGGGCCTTGATAGTCGTGGAAAACAAGGATGCCAGGCCGGGGATTGCAAGGAGGCGAGTGAAAACCGCAAAAAATGGGCTCCATCGCTCGAGAGGCTTTTGGTCGACGACTTCGCGAAAGTGCGCATTGTATTCATCCGCACGATGCGACGCTTCGATGTCCGACCAAATTGCAGTTGCGTAACGTCGCCCGTTGCGTATACGCACCGAGTAACCCAGGTGATACAGAAAACAGCGACCGCGTCCAGCGAGTGCTATCGCGCCACCAAGGTGCCGGCTCGCATGAATCGAGCCACCGTTAACGCGCGTTACACGAAAACCCGATTTATCGAAATTGGCGGATTGCACGCCCTGAGGCGGAGATGACTGCGGCAAGGTCCCAGCGACTGACGCCGCGAGCGCGAACTGGGGAAAGTAAAAGTACGCGAAGTAGCGGTCGTCGACGCTTTCGGGCCCCAGCAGCCAACGCTCTCGATGGGCGTTGCGGAACTTCCGGGCGAGTTGGGCTGAAACAGCATCTGACGGTGCAAAGTATTCGGCGCCGAATGCGAAGCAATGGCTGGTGCCGCGGCTACCGAGTCTGCCCGGTAAACAAGAGTTCTCCGCCACATTGCACAAAATAAATAGCGCAAGCGGCTTTGCCATTTCTGCAGCGCCTAAAAAACCATACTGATGCGCGCCCGCCAGCAAGTCGAGAGCGAGCGTCGAGTACCCGAGATCGGCGCCGCCGTATTCAGGAAACCACCCTTCCGAGGACTGCGCTGCCTTCAACCGCGCATAGTGAGTCTCAGCTGCAGCACGCCAGACATCGGTGTTCGTCAGCCGGCTTGTGCACAAAAGCGCGAGCGCGGCAGCCAAGTTTTGGTTCATCACGGTCGGATGAAAGCGGCGTGAGAGCCAATGCGCAGCTCGCTCCAGGGCAACAAGCGCTGCTTGTCGTTCCGCCCCGGGAACGGTACCTCCAAGCAGGAGAAGAGCCTGGGCTGCACCGGCCGCAGTAAACGCGGTCGCACAGTAACTTCGCTCGTTGCGGTACCACTCGTCAAACGACCCGTCTCGATGCTGGACTGCGATCCAGCGTGCTAGCGTTGCGCGAGCGAGTAGGCCGAGTTGCTGGCGTTCAGTGCTTAACAATGACTCGTTGGTAGCCAGTGCGGAAAACCCCAGCATCAGCTGTTGCCAGGCGCCGCCGGGGAAATCCACAATGGTTCGGTAGTCCCAGAACACTCGATCGCACGACCCATAACTCGGCGACGAGAGATCGCGGTCAACGAGACCACGCGCTCTATCGAGGCAGCGCTCCACCTGTTCGAGGTACGGCGGAACGGGCCCGGCGTCCTCCGGTACCGCGTTAATCATGGAGCCGGCTGCCGGCCGGCGAGCCACATGTGAAGCCCCATCATCGCTACCAGTCGTTTTGAAGCAATGAAATCGCCAGCTGCAAACTCCTGGATGCAGCGCCTGACGAAGCTCGTGCGCAGCAGTCCGTACTTCTTCACCACGCCATCGGAAAGCCAATCTTTCGCCAGAGACAGGGTCTCGTCGCGATACATCTGCTCGAGGGGCAAATGAAACGCGATCTTCTTGCGGGGGAAGTGTCCAAGGCCCTCTTGCTTCAAGACCTCTCGCAGCAGAACCTTGTTGCCAGAACGTGACAAGACGAGCGAGTCAGGCATGGTCGACAGACAGTCATAAATGCGTGGATCCAAATAGGGCACACGCGCTTCCAGTCCATGCGCCATGCTGAGTTGATCCATCTTGTTCAGAATTTGATTCGGGAGCCAGTTCGTCACGCCTTGAAGCATCAGCCCTGACAATGAGAGGTCGTAATCGACGCAGGCAGAAGTGGGCGCTGAAAAGGTCGTAGCCTCCGCGATCTCCGAATCCGCGATGATGCTGGTCGCTATGCGAAACGCACGTGCTGGCCTGCCGACAGCGCCGACTAGTTGCGCAACCTTTTCGCGGCCGTTCGCGCCAAGCGACGCCTCATAATGAAAGAACCGATCAAGAATCGATATCGGCACGTATCGCAGAAACGGAGCAAGCAACCGAACCGCCGGGGCTACAGCGGCGAGCTTATCAAGGGCCCGCAACGGCGGAACGTGAACGTAACCACCAAACAGCTCGTCGGCACCCTCGCCGGTGAGCACAACTTTGCGCTGTTGTGCGGCCTCTCTGCACAGGTTATAGGTGGGCAAGATGATGGCATCTCCGACCGGCGTGTCCATGCATGCCATTGCATCAGGCAGCTGCCGCAACGGGCAATCAGAATCCAGGCGCGCGACTACTTGATCGGCACCGTAGCGGATGGCAACAGCCTTCGCAGCTGCCGTTTCATCAGCGTGATCGCCAATCGAAAATGTAAATGCGAGTGGCGCCTCAGGCGAGTGGCGCGCGGCGAAGTGCATCACAGCCGATGAATCGATGCCACCTGATAAAAGCACACCCATCGGAACATCGGAACGGAGCTGCTCCGTCACGGACAGGTCGAGCAGACGATGCAGCTCGGTCACCCATTCGGAAACTTGCAGCCTATCGCCTGGCGTGCGCCGCGCCGGCTTCCAGAATGGTTTTATTTCGAGGCGTCCTTCGCGCCAGCGCGCCCAGTGCCCAGGCGGAAACTGTTTAACGCCTCGATAGAACGGGCGTCCATCGGGAACGTAGCGAAACTGCAAATAGTCGCGGACGGCGTCAAGCGATAGCCCGTCGTCGACTTCGGGGTGCGCGGCGACCGCACGCGCTGTCGACGAGAAAACCAGACCGCCTGGTGTTTCAGCGTAGTAAAGCGGTTTAATCCCGAAGTGATCGCGTGCGAGATAGAGCGAGCCGTCGTCCGCATCGTGCAGCGCGAACGCGAACATTCCGTTCAGCCGCCGAAAGAAATCGGTCCCGAAGCTTGCGAATCCGAGCGGTAGCAATTCCGTATCCGAATGACCTAGCAGGCGCTGACCCGCACCCTCGATCGAATCGCGCAACTCCTGATAGTTATAGATTTCGCCGTTATAGGTGACCGCAAGTCGTCCATTCACTCGCGTCATCGGCTGGTCGCCGGTCGCAGTGAGGTCAACGATGGCGAGCCGTGTATGACAGAAGACAACGCCGCTGCGCTCAAGGACGCCTTCGCCGTCTGGCCCACGATTGCGGAGCAGCTCCAGCATGCGCGCGCTCAGTTCGGGCCGCGCGTGACCGGTATAGCCGCCGATTCCACACATAGATTTTTCGTGTCGCCGAGTGTTATTGCGGTATCAGATCACCAGCAGATGCCCTGATATCTGCCATCGCTGATCCGATCGTTCGTTATCCTGACCAGATCGATGATCGTCTGCTCTGGGCGAGCAATTGAACGAACCTTGCGGAATTCTTCGGCTGGATTACCGATGACGATAACTTCGGCAAAAGCGATTACTTCTTCCATCGAATCGACCATCAGGCGGCTGATATGCGGAATGTGATTCAGGATGAAATCTCGATTGGCGCCGACCAGTGCTGCAAGATTGACATTGCGGTCATACAGCTTTAGCTCGAGCCCCTTGCCGATCAGCGTTTCGAGCAAATGCACGAGCGGACTTTCGCGCAGATCATCGGTGCCGGCCTTGAAGGAAAAGCCGAGAATGCCAACGCGACGCTTGCCCGACTCGAGCACCATACAAATCCCGCGTTCGGTGTGTACGGCATTGCTAGGCAGTATCGCGCTCAAGACAGGAACTTCCACGTCCATCGCCTTCGCTTTGTAATTGAGCGCACGCAAATCCTTCGGCAGACAAGAGCCGCCAAACGCGTAGCCAGGCTTCAGATAGTAAGGCGACAAATTGAGCTTTGTGTCCTTGCAAAATATGTCCATGACTTCGTGACTGTCGACGTCGAGTGTCTTGCAGATCGATCCGATTTCGTTTGCGAACGTGACTTTCAGTGCGTGCCACGCGTTGTCCGTGTACTTGACCATCTCGGCCGTCTCGAGGTTCGTTTTCAGAAGCGGCGCTGGCAGGCTCGAATACAAACGCTCGATCAAATCCGAGGAGAATTTGTCGATCGCACCGATGACGGTCTTCGGTGGATTGCGATAATCCCAAACGGCGGAGCCTTCGCGCAAAAACTCAGGGTTTATGCATACGCCGAAATCATCGCCAGCTTGCAAGCCTGATGCTCGCTCGAGCGCCGGCACGACTACGGTGCGAATGGATCCAGGCAGCATCGTGCTTCGAATAGCGATCACATGAAACCGGCCAAGGCCGACTAGGCACGCCCCTATTTCTTCGCAGACTTTCTCCACGTGCGATAGGTCGAGATTGCCGTTTCGTTGCGACGGAGTTCCAACGCAGACCAGCGAGAGTTCTGAGTTGATCACGGCGTCTCGTACATCCGTCGTCGCGCGCAGACGCCCGGTAGCCACGGCCGCGCCCAAAAGCGGTGCAATGTCCTTTTCGACGATGGGTGCTGTGCCCGCGTTGATTAGATCGACCTTGGTAATGCTGCTGTCGACACCAATAACCTGATGGCCGTCAGCCGACAGACACGCTGCCGAAACCGTGCCGACGTAACCGAGTCCAAATATGCTGATTTTCATTGAATGAAGCTGACTTCCAGATGGCTAGTTTGGTCTATAGGTGGGCACGTTAGCAGTGCATAGGCGATGCTTGCCGTGCTACTTTGTACTTGAGCACGCACCGCGAGTCGCAGCGTCGCCTGTTGACTGCCTTGATGAATCCCTTTCCCCGCCGCGAAGTTCGAACACTCCTTCGCTGCCCCGCTTGCACGGCACGAGCCTTGCAGAGACTCGCCGGCAGGTTTGTCGTGCACGAACTGCCAGCGCCAATACCCTGTCGATAACGGTGTCATCGATCTTCGGACTTCAGACTCGACCCAGTACGTTCATCCATTTTATGCATCTAGCCATTTCCGCGTCTTCGTGGAGAAGCAGGCTGAGCTGCACCAGGAACATTACCGTCCCGGCAGTCTTTCTAATTGGATCGAAGGCTCGATGAAGCGCGCCCTGCACTCATCGCGCACCAAAGTCAACTCCCTCGTCGTTGAGCTTGGTTGCGGCGGCACGCCGATGGCAGATTGGGGAGGTCATCCTTCGGGGTACGTGGGAGTCGATCAATCCGTAGACTTGCTGCAACGGGCGAAGTCTGCATATCCCGATGCGACATTCATTGTTGCGGAGCTTCATAGCCTTCCATTCATCGATCGTTCTTTATCAGTCGTGGTTGCCAACGCGGTTCTCGAGCATGTGTTCCGTCTGGAAATCAGCGTCGAAGAGATTGCACGCTGTCTCAGCGCGGACGGACACTTCTACGCACTGGTGCCGACTGAAGGAGGCTTGCTCGCGGATTTGGCTCGCTCGGTTACTTCGCGGCGCAATGCGCGAATTCTCGGCCTTTCCACCGAAGAGTGCGTCAAAGCGCAGTCAACCGACCATTGCAACTCCGTTTTCGCGATCGACAACGCGCTGCAGAAACATTTTCAGTTCGATCAGACGCGCTACTGGCCATTTCCGCTCGGCGGCGCGCATTTCAACCTTGCGAAGATGTGGGTCGCGCGACCGCTGAGCGCAGATGAAGCTAGATGAATTAGTGGCTCCTCTGAGAGGAAACTCGCAAGTCGAAATAAACCATAGTCCCAAACCTTCGGTCGAGCGTTCTGTGCACAAAATTCGGTATCCATGCACCAGACGGGATAAAACGGCGCGGGAAGAAGTGATCCTCATGATGCACGTAAGCAAAGCCTGCCTGCTGCAGAAGCGAGCGCCACTCGGCGTTAGTGTGCGCAAGACCGATCGGATTGTCGGCACCATCGTATTGACGGATGAAATCGTCTACATCCTTGGCATCGCGGGATAGATCAGCCCCTGGATGCTTAACGCCAAGCGTGCGCATCGCAAGCCTGGTAAAACCAAATACCAACGGCGTATGCAACAGCCCTTTGCGATACAGCGTGATCTTGGCATGACCTCCGGGCTTGAGCACGCGAAAACATTCGCCAAACGCTTTGGACGTATTGGGGGTGTGATGGAGGACACCGGATGACACGACAAGGTCAAACGTATGATCGGCGAAAGGCAAGTCTTCCGCATTGCCGACCTGAACTGCCGCGGTGAGGCCACGATAAGCGAGATGTGCTTTGGTCAGCTCAACCGCACGCGGCGTCAAGTCGACGCTGTCAACCAGTGCGCCGCGCTGCGCATATTGCACGGTGATCCAGCCTGGGCCGCAGCCGACGTCGAGGACCCGCCTCCCGGTGTATCCATCGAACTGCCAATAGGGCACTGCGTAGCGCTCAACATCGCCGGTCTTGATTGCATGCAATTGCTCGAAAAACGCGGGCGATCCGACTTCCTCAAGCTCATGAGAGAGGAGCGGATGGTTGTTCCAATAGTCGCGGACATCTGCAATGGTGGGCATTCGGTTCAATAAGCTGGTAGATGCGGCTAGAGAATCGGCACGGTCCTCACGCTGAACACACGTCGAAATTTGAAGTCGCCCAGTTGGGCTAACGTCGGTTCAGGGTCGTAGCAGAACGATAGCGGAGTGTCACTATTGCCCGGCAATTCCCCGTCGAAAACAAGTGGGACCAACTGTCCACGCACACCGGACACCAGTTGAACCCCGTAGATCAGCGTCGTGCCCTGCGAAAGTTCGGGCAGGTGCTCCGCCCACCACGATCTTGCCGGATCAGCCTCGATTTGTCCCACCCGAAGTCCAAGCACTCGCTCGCTCACAGGGTTGAGCGGCGAACCGACAGCGACTGCCATCGATTCACGGCCGACACGGGCGACCATTTCCTGTTGACCTGGCGGACATCCCGTGCCGTTTACAAAAGGCAACGCTAACAAGCGTCGCACAGGAGTCGCTGGCAGCAAAGCCAAGACGACCAGAGCTGTGCCTGCTGCCAATGCGAGCCCAGTGCTGAAATCGACTCTCGAATCTGCTCCGGTACTGGTCGCTCTCAGACCGGGAGGTCTGAAAAGGTCCACCAGCGCGGCGAGAAACATGCTCGTCAACCAAGTCAAGCCGACGCCGGCCAAAAGTACACGTGCACCCAACGACACAGCAAGCACGCGATGATCGCTGATGCCGGTGAACATTAAAGGAACCGAGATGAGCTCTCCAACAGCCACCGCCAGCAGCAATGCTGCGAGGGCCTGGCGCGCGTGAACAATGCACCAAGCTATGCCGACAAGCCACAGCGCCGTTAACAACGTATTGATGCGAGTGAGCCAACCGAACTTGAACGCGCCGGTCACATAGCCCTGCGTGTTCTGCAGCAAGCTATGCAAGAACACCGAGGGATTGTTACGAACATTCTGAAGGGCTGCCGCCTGCAGCTTGGCAAAAGCCTCGGTCTCCGAGGAAGACTCGAGGAAGAAGTGTGGAAAGTCTCGATATCCCTGTGCCCAGTCACGGCTGCCCGTCGAAAGGCCGTACAGCGTGGTCGCGTAATTGCCACCCGAATTAGCGGGATCACCCCCCAGCGCCAGAAGCAGAAGCACTTGCAGTACCGGTCCGGCCGCTAACGCAGCAAGCGCGAGCGAGCAAACGATGATCTTCTGCTTTGTTCCAGTGCGGAAAACGA
The DNA here is from genome assembly GCA_963746085.1 of uncultured beta proteobacterium. Classification (GTDB taxonomy): domain Bacteria; phylum Pseudomonadota; class Gammaproteobacteria; order Burkholderiales; family Burkholderiaceae_F; genus JACCZX01. The sequence goes on along the minus strand of CAVVAI010000009.1, from coordinate 64,715 downwards.
CAATACAGACCCACAGCGCAAGCAACGGAAGCACCAGCAACGCACCCATCCGCGAAAACATGCCGATACTGAAAAGCGCCAGACCTGAACAAAGCAATGCAGTATTGCGCTGTCCGCCGGCATAGGCCAGGAGCAGTGTGAGGCCGAACAGACCAAGCGGGAGTCCCAAAGACTCGGTCATGAAATTACCAATCGCGAACTCATAGGCAAAGATGAACAACGCGCATGCCGCAACGACGGCAGCCAGTCGGCCGATATATGCGCCACCACTAGTACGAGCACCGAAATCGCGCACCCAATCACGGCTGCCTGACCAAGGAGGACGAGCTGCGGTCGCCACCCAGTGACCCCTAGATAAGAAATAAGCGTGGCGGGATAAACGATGCGTCGCGCGCACCACTCTATGGGGAACTGTGGCGTCGTTAATGTATCGATGCCACTGTTGGCGACAGAGCACCAGAAGTACCCCAATGCGTCGCTAATGGGCAGATAACCGATGAAACCCAAGTGACTACTTTGGCCGTGATCCCATCGAAATGCCACAAGATAAACAGCGACAGCGCACGCAAAAACGACAATGGGCGCCTGAACGACGCTAGTCCATGCGAGAACCGAAGGAACACCAACGCCAACCTTCGACTTGCCTGAGAGCCAAGCCAGTCCTGGCAATAAAGACGCCCTAAGAATGAGCAAAATCCCGATAGCCACGACGCCGAGTAGCGAAGCCCAAGCGGCGGGATGCACTTCGACGGGCAACTTCCAGTTGTAAGTACGACCGTTCGTACGCGGATCGGCACCATCAGGTGTCGAAAACACCAGCCGATCGCCGTGGAAGCCATAGCGACCTTCTCCCTGGTTTCTCAACTCGCGTGGGTCAGCTTCGTAGCGCCCCAAGGGCTTCCCGTTCTCGTCCATCGTCACCGCGGCACCTGGCAGAGTCGAGTCGCGCGTCGCCGCCCGCAAAGGCCAGCGAATGTCCGCCTCGATGGGTGCCACGTAACCATGCGGCGCCGCGTGTCTGATCAGACCAATGTCAATCGTGCCTTCCCGCAGTGCACTCGCCCCCGCTATCAACCAGAGGGCCACAAGCCCTACGACACCAAGCACCACAACCGCCAAGCCAACTCTGTCGGCGCGATGGTTACGATCGCCTGTCGGTGACACTGTTTCGGCGCTGTTGCGTTGTCGCGCGCTGTAAGCAGCGAGGCCGAGTAAGCCCAGTGTCGCCAACAACGAGGCGAGGCGGACTGCATTCGGACGCAGTGCGGATTGAACGCGATACGAATACACGCGCCCGTTGCCTTGTGGGTCTGTTCCATCCGATGACGAAAAATAGAGATGCCCGCCCCAATGCGAATACAGCCCTTGACCCTTGTTGCGGATATCCGCATGCTGTGCGTCACCTGGGCCAAGCGGGAAGCCGTCCTCAAACAGAACTAATGGGCCGGATACCTCCACACCGGGCGCCGCGACCGGTACATGGAACGGAAAGGCCAGCGCTTGAGCAACGGGAGTAATAGAAGCAAACCCCTGATCGCGGGACACCGTAGTCGGTGCAATCGCACGCTCGACGTGCGGTGCAAGTTGACCTGTCGCAAGCAGCGCGAGGCTGGATAAGAGGCACCCCGCCCAGAACCAGGGGCGTGAGGAAAGTAATAGCAGCGTGCGCATACCGCCGAACACAACGTCCAAGGCAAGAGTAGGCAATCTCGTTCTCTTTGTTGTCTAAGCGTTCGCGGGACTGGCAATTACGATGACTATTTCGCAACGACAAACCGACCGCTAATGGCGTGCAAATCGCTCACATCTGTCTGAAAAAATGGGCTGGCAACAGCTTTCCTAAGACGTGGAACGAGGTTATCCAAATAGCTCTTCTCAGTTAACAGATTTGGATGAAAGTCCACCTTGCTGAAACCTGCTTCTCGAAACATCGCTTCCATCTGAAACGGTCTAAGCCGACCGCCAGTCTCGCCGTGTTCCCTGTCAAAGAGCTGCGCGAAAGACCGTTCGTCGTCGAGCAAGAATTCGAGAGGTCGTGAGAAATCGCGGTGATCACGGAAATCAACCTGGTGCAGTCCGATTCCGCCACTCGCGGTCAACTTGTGCCAGCGACAGGATCGCAGCTCTGGGATCAAATAAGTGCTCGAATACTGCGTTGGACGCAGTCACATCGAACGAAGTATCGACCGCCCCAGCTAAAACTTCCAAAGGCGCAGCATAAGCCGTCAATCCTGCAGCGTCGTGTTGTTTGCGGTTGATTACTTCGATCAGTGGATCGAGTCGCAGCGCGGGGTCGCGTTCGATGAGCAACTCTTTAAGTCGTTCATAAAGCGGTAAGTGATAAGTGGAATTGAATGGAACAAGAAATCGATCGGCTATCGCAACGCGGTCAGCACCCCAACAAAGCAGCACCAAGACCGCTCCAAAATTCGGACCCGGCCCAAGTTCCAAAACGGATCGGTTGTGCAGATACGACTGACCGCCTGGTAAACAATCGACGTAAGACTGAGCGGTGGCAATTGCATACCTTGCATCCTTCTCAATAGCGTCCCATGTGGCGTCCAGAGGCTGGTAATTGACTGGTGCAGTACCATGCTTGCTTGAATCGTCTGTTGCCTTGATGGTTTCATCTTCCTGATCATTGGCGACAACGGCATAACGGCGTCCATTGGCCATTGGCCGAGAGTTATCAGCTGTCGAAAACCACAGTTCGGCACCCCAATGAGAAAACGCTCCCCGTCCCACATTTCGGATCAAATCATGCTGGGCACAAGCTGGTCCCAGCGCTTTACCGTCTTCGAACAGCATTAACTCAGACCCAGGCGTCCGACCGATGGTGTGGCCGTGCACCAACGTGTCCGGCAGGGCCGCAATCCAACAAAATCCCTGCTCTTTCCTGAACGACGTTAGTTCGATAAGCCTGCGCGCCATTTGCTATTTAGCCAAAATGCTGGTACGCCGCGAGGTGTCTAGGCTCCACTTTCACAGCGACGTCAAGCGGCCGCCGCGCGCAATGTGTTGGGTTCCTCCAAGGACGTTGCTGCTTCACTTCGAAGAACCTGTAGATATCGCTCAGCCATCGCACGACGCGAAAACGAGCCACGCATGTATTCGGCGCCTTTAGCACCGAATCTGATTCGCAACTTCTCGTCTTTCAGCAGCTCGACGCACCTGTGTGCAAAGCCACCAAGGTCTTCGGGGTCGACCAGATACCCCGTTTCGCCATCGATCATGCAATCCGGCACCCCGCCGACGTTCGAAGCAACGACTGGCAGGCCAAAGGCCTGCGCCTCCATAACAACATTCGGCATCCCTTCAAGTGATGACGTGAGAAGCAGCACTGACGAGATCTGCATCAACTCCGGCACATCGTCGCGTCTTCCGATGAGGGTGAGCGAATCCTCCAGGCCCAGTTCCTTGATGCGAAGCCGCATTTGCTGCTCGAGTCGACCGACGCCGGCAACGAATGCTCGAGCGTCCGAAACGCAGGCGGCGACCGCTGCGAATGACTCGACGAACTGAACGGGCCGCTTTTCTTCACTGAGCCGGAACACTCCCAAAACGATTGGCGTGCGTGAGGTGACGCCCAGTTGTTCTCGCAGACGCCGCAAAGAGCCTGCATCTCGCGCATTTATGCTCGCAATATCTATGGCATTGGGCACAAGCTTCACGCGGCGCTCATCGATACCGATCCAATGCGCATAGTCTGCATTGGACGCGTGCGAGTTTCCCGTCAACAATACTCTGGGCGATTTCGCCAGCGCTGAGTACAACGGCTGATGCCAATCATTCGCCAGATAAGAAAAATGGGTAGGGTTGTAATTTCGGAACGACAAAACCGTCTGTGGTATCGAAGCCAGCAATCCTGCCGTCCCGGCGATGAGGTTCGAATGATCAAGCTGCGCAAAAACTACCCGCGGCTTCAGGCGAGCGAGCAGGTCCGCCAACGCGGTTAATCGAGGACCAAACGGATTTTCCAATCCCGCCATTACATCGCCACACTCAATGATTTCGAGCGCCGAGCGCAAAATCTCCATCGGTGCCCGTTGCTCTGTGAACTTGTCGAGCTGCGTAACTTCAATGCCCTCGCTGGCCAGCAATGGAAGGTAATGCCGGTTTTGACCTTCAAGTGGAAACAAAGTGATGAAGTGAACCGCGTATCCCATTCGCTTTAGTTCGCCCGCGAGATAACACCATTGGCGCTCGGCTCCTCCCGGCGGCAGCGCGTGTGTCAACACGACGACCTTGTCGCCCAGCTTTATGGATGAGACTCGACGCGCTTGATCATCGGCCACTATCGTTGCGTTGAGCTCTTCGAGAAATGAAGGACGTTGCGGGCGAATCGAAGGCGCGATGATCTCTGATGAAAACCTGAGTCGCTTATGCGTTGACCGATTTTTCGGCACCATCCAAATCGATTTCGGTGGGCCCGCACAGGTCGATGAAAAAAACACGTGGTTTCCCCAGACCGAATAACGCCCATTGCCGAAGCGCCGGATGCTGGCGTGCGAAACAGGAAGCGGCGGCAACTGTCGTGTGCCTTCAAACAAAGCGAAGCGATCCGACATTTCTTTTTCATCTGCCGGAATCTCGTCAGTCGGTCCAGCGACCCACATTAATCCTCGTTCCACCCGCGCCCTTCTTATCGTTTCGCGACCGACCGCAACGCGGTTTAGCAAAATCAAATCCATGCGCTCGCGCCATGCGCTAGCAACGCTCATCGAAAGCGATATGACTGAACCATCTTCGAGATTCGGATGCGGCATCAGCAGCCGAGCGACTCCTAACCGACGCAGCCCTTCGATTTCCCTCCAGCTAACTGCTTCGCAAAAGTTGGCTGTCATCAAGAGAAGCGTCGACCCGGTCACCACCCGCTTGGTTTGCTCACTGCACCGGCCTTCAACTAGAGCCGTCCACGACAAGACCGGTTCGGAAACCAGCCGACACTGTGAGAACGTCGATCTGGTTACGCACCCGATTAGATCGGGGCTCGCGGCAATTATCTGCGCCAGTGCGGATGGCGATGCCGACATGGTGTCCTCAGATTTTTTCGATGACGACCGCCCATCTGAAGTTTCAATCTCGGTGACTATCAGCACACGTTCGGCGATTTCCCAAAGCTGGATGGGTGGTAGTCGCGTCGCTTGTTCAAGCCGCGAGTTATCGGCAATGACCTCCATCACCCCTCGAATCCAGATCTCACGCGCCGTTTTTTACAAGTAGTGCGCGGTAGTGCGGGGGCGTTTACCCTAAAGCACATGGCTAAGTAAACCGTCCAAACCAAGTACCCCACCCATGCACGCCAAAGGGTTCGACGATCCGCCGCTGTTCTAGCGTAGCGAGCTGAGTGCGCGTAGTAGCTTCCTTATCTGGTGCTCCTGGCGAGTAGTAATCGTCCACCACCAGGTAGCAGCGCGCCGACAAAAACCGCCTATAGCACGCAATATCCTCTTCTATCTGGCCATCAGCATCAATCACAAAACACCCAAACGGGCCGTCCCGCTCGACAACGCTTTCCACACTTTCCAGCACCGATTGATCTCGACTGTGGCCGACGATCAAGTTCACTTGCTCATCAACTCCGTAGCCCTTCAGGTTCGCACGGAGACTTTCGACGATATCGGTGGTGACGTGCGTGGGATGGCGATAGTCCTGAGCCAACTCGACCGATGTAATTCGAGCCGCATTTCCGATATCAGCTCCGCCCCGCGCCAGCGCTATCGTGGACCCGCCAATGTAGGGCCCAAGCTCGAGGATCGGGCCTTCAGCGCATGCTCCATAGTGATACAGCAATGCGAGCACGTCCGGGTGCAGCATCGAAATGCGGTCATTTAGTTCTCTGAACAGCGGATAGATCGACGCTGAACGGTACTGCGTCGCGAGTAGCGAAAGTTCGACGGGCGTCGTCGGCATTGCGGTAGCAACGGGCTGCATAATCAGTCGTTTCAAAGTGGGCTGCGCGACGCTATCGAGCGCGCTAAAGTACAGCATATCGTCAGCCGCGGAAGCCGCATGAGATCAGATATAGAAAGAACGTAGCCGATCACTCCGTCAAACCTGAGTTTTGGTTTGGTGTTCGCGACTCCCTTTCTGCTGATTGGAATGTGGCCGTTGATCCATGGCGACAGCCAAAGAGGCTGGTCCATTCATTGAGTGTGGCCTTTGCGCCGATAGCGTTCGTGATCCCGAAGGCGTTCTTGCCACTGAATATTCTATGGGCGCGGTTCGGTCAGCTTTACACAGCATCATAAGTCCGAGTGCGTCGGGGATTGTGTTCTACTGTGTAGTGACCCTGACGGGCCTGATTCGGCGCTTGTTTGGCAAAGATCCGCTGCGTCTGAAAGTTGACCGCTCACAGACAAGGTATTGGGTTATGCGTAGGTCGCCAGGCCCAGATGCGGATCCCTCAAAAATCAGTTTTAGGAATACTGCATGTCTTGCAGCAAGGAGCTGTGGGCTTTTATCCGCAGCCGCAGGAATACTGGTCCAGTTTCAATGTTCACGGCGAGCCCATCCTGTGTACGCCGGAAGATGCCTTTCATTGCTTCATGGGGCCCAATATCGAGACAATGGCTGCCGGCAACTGCTTCCTGGTGAAGGGCACCAGGACCCGAATCTAAGTCGCAAATATCAGGATAACTTCGCACCTGACTAGCGCTCGACGTAGCAGAAAAATCAGGCAATGACCCAGCGACGAACGCCGATCATTTTAGGGGCACTTGCGGCTTCCTGGCTTGGAGCGACGCTTCTGCTCTTCTTGTTGTTTCCTCCAAGTAAACAAATAGAGAGGAATCTCCTTCTCGTGCCGCCGTTTTCGAGTGTTGGCGGCTTCGCCTTTCTGAAAGAGCTATCAATTGATGCGCCATCGGATCTCACTGCAGCGAACGCTTCGAATCTGGTGCTGTATGAAGGCAATATCGAGATGGCTCCGGCGCACGCCGTGCACGAGAACATCCGCCGAAGTGGGACCGGAGCGTATTCCCACTGGGGCCGCAATCTTTACTTTTCAGCCAGCGACAATTCGGACCCCAATAAGAACGGCAGGCAATACTACTTAAAAACGTCTGCGCCGCTCTCGGCGGGCTGGTACATCGGCGTGCTTGTTGTGGCATATGTCGTGCTATTGCTTTTAACCGAGCCGCTATCGAAGCGTTTGTTGACGAAACATGCGAGCGGGTGGCTTGCAGCGGGCTTTATCTCCGTGATCAGTCTCTTGTTTTTGCAAGCCGCATCGTGGACGCTGATCGAGAACAAACTCGCCGAAAGCGGTGCGACCGTTCGGAGTTGGTACGACTATAGCTTCGAGGGTAAGGCCGCTGATTTTAAGCCGGGTGAGTCGACCAACTATGTCGAGCATCAGTACCTAAATTACGCAGTCAATCCCGCGATTACCTACGGCGGCTTTCAGCAGTTCAACGCGGAATACAGAATTCGCCGCAGCGAGCCCATTCGTCCCCGCAACGAAGTCAGATGGCGCGTGCTGGTATTAGGGGGAAGCACTACTTTCGGTGAGTTGCTGAGCCGCGAATCCGACACATGGGTGTTCCAACTCGAACAGCGGTACGCACGTTGTGTGAGAAGTGCGACGTGATCAATGGCGGCGTCGGCGGCTACACCGTGCTGGAGAACTTCATCCACTACATCTCTTTGCTGGGCGACTTAAACCCGGATGCCGTCTTGCTCTACGAGGGAATCAATGACGTGCCCCCTCGCCTGCTCGGAAACATCAGCAACGACTATTCGAACTACCGCATTCCCTGGCGCAGCGAAGGTGCCGTGCTTCCTCGTCCCAACGCGGCGCTCGAGTGGCTTTATCCCTACCGGTTCTATTTCCTGTCGCGTCAGATTCTGCGTGTGCAACAGACAGGCATTGGCGGAGTGACGAGTCGGCCATACCCACCCTTGAACGAATGGGAAGCCTCTTTAAAACGTAACGGCACAAATGCCTACAGAACACACCTGCGCGATCTTTCGCTCCTGATATTGGCGCAGGGAAGGCGAGCTGCCATCCTTCCGCAACACTTTGTTCCGCTCAACGAAGCCGACAAGATATTTATGGAAGGTGTCACACAACACAACCGAGTAAACAAGGAAGTAGCCGACGAGTTAGGCGTGCCATTCTTTCGCGATCTTGTCGCTTCAGGCGCCTGGGGCAGAGATGACACGTTTGACAATTGTCACTTCAACGAACGGGGCAGCGCCAAGATGGCAGCCTTGGTATTTGAGTTTCTAATGTCCAATCGAATGGTGCCCATAGAACGCCAGTAACGTTCGACACAAAGCGCAGGACGCTGTCAACGCTTGGTGCTCAGGACATGGTGCCCGCATTTGTTGACCTCGTTCCTGTTCAGGAAGATCGGCGGTTCGAAACCTGCGCGCTGAAACCAAGATTTTAGCGTCGAGTCGGTTATGGTCCAGTTGTAGAACGTGTTGAGCATGTCGTGATAGTTAATCGCATTCTCTCGGTCGTCCTTCGTCAATTCCTTAACAAAATCGGCCCTTTCGTCGGCAGTCTTTAGCGCTCGGTGATAGTGCTTTCGTGTACCCAGCACAAAATCAGAGACGTGATAGGTGGGTGCATAGACCATCGCATACATCGATCCTCCAGGTGCTACGGTGCGCGCAACGTTTTCGAACGCTACTTTGGATCATGTGTACACATGATGACGCCCCAACAAAGCGTAAAGTCAAAAGCGTCGTGCAGTCAGAGCGACGATCGTTGATGTCGAAAAGGTTGAGACGCTGAAATCATTGGTAAACCTGCTGACTGACTGCAGCGCGCTATCCGAAACGTCTGTCGCCTTTACTGATCCACCCAGCGCAGTGAGAGTCTTGGTCCAACGCCCTACTCCACAACCCAAATCCAGACAGCGTTTCCCAACGAAATAGTCGATTGGGAATTTAGGTTCGAGGTACAGTCGCCCACCGACCCCACGGCGCTCGACGCGCTCAGTTCGACCTGTGCGCGATGCGACGTCTGCCGCCGAATCGCCATATTGGCGACGCAATAGAACGTCTTTCACTCCCGTGAGTTCAAAGATGCGGTCGTCGATGTATTCGTCGTCTGTTTCTACCCCGGTGTGATTAACGTAACCCGTGGCTCCCTCTCGGTGAAGTCGCCACTGGCCATCGAATTGCTCCTCGTAAGCCACCGGTTGATACATGCCCGAATAGGAGTCATCCCAAACGACACGGTCGTCGTCGAAATGCGGATTTCGTAATGTAGTCAAGTTGTGGCAGTCCTACGGATGGGTCTCGCCCACAACTTCTTGAAAAACGACTGCTGGGGCACCAGGTTAAACGTCGACTCGGCAGTGGCTTGAACGCATACCAAGACCAGATACGCACCACCACCCAACTGTCCCAACGTTCCATAATCGTTTGGGTGATAGTCGGTCAGCTCCCAGACATCGGTAGCTGGCTCAAATCGAGCCACGGTGATTCGGTGAATGGTCCACTTATTGGCGCTGTAGAAATCTGCGAAGAGGACCGGGCTGAAGCTGTAAAAACCGTGATCGGCACAATTGGACATGGGGCCCATGTGCATGATGCGTCCACCTGGCCTCACCATCCTACAGGTATTGCGCAGCGCACCGGCAATATCAAAAACATGTTCGAGCGTTCCACCATCGAAAACGAGGTCGAACTTTCCGTGCAAGTGCGACGGCACGTCGGCATTCATATCCACGATGAAATCAGCGTTCTCGTATGCGTTTATGTCTAACGCCAGCACCCGATCGAAACCCAGGGCGCGAAACAACTGATCGTCGGAAAGCCGATCGTCACTGTCGTCCGGCTGATGCACAAGACAGCGTAGCGATGAATCCGCATTCAACCGCGCCAAGTCCCTGCCGGACACGGCGATGTTTTGACGACCCAATGTAAGCACATCGCCGGACCAAGGGCGCTGGGCGCCTTCCTGCATCAAAAACGGCATCAATCCTGTGGCAAGGCCCATCAAGGTTCCCCTGTCTTCTCAAGCGGCCAGCCGAATATCCGACAGGTCTCCGTTCATGTCGATGACGCAGGTCGTAAAAGCGCGAGTGGTTCCCGCTACTTCGAATTGAAGCGCATCGAATCGGCAATCGCAATATTCGCCGGAACGACCGTCATCGTCGCCAACCGCAACTGTCAAGAAATACGTTCCGGTAATAAATGGAATTGTGGCTCGCAGGCGGCACTCGTAAAACGAACCCGCATCCCCCGGTGGTAGCGACCTTCCGTATAGAGCTGCCTTGGTGCCGAACACTTCGACTCCGCGGCGATTGGCGATTATAAATCCGTATCCGAGTGGACCACGGATGTCAATGTTGAAACGAACCTTGTAATAGAACTCGTAAACGCGGTGAGTCTCGAGGAGTCGCTTCCTTGAACCAGAATCGTCGCGTATGCCGATTTCCACAATCTCGGCATCCTTGCTGCCATAACGCACCTCTCGATCAGCGGCCTGTTCTTGAGAAACTGGACTAACAGCAGCTGGCTCGGGGTTGGGTTGAGGAACGCCTACTGACGCGCCGGAGTTTTGTCCCTTTTCAATATCCTGAACCGGGGCGATACCCGTGACCGCCTCACTGTCATCTTGGACATCCGCAAACAGAAGCTCGTGGTAGCGCCGCGCAATGACAGCCGGTTCTCCTCGTGCAACCAGTCGACCCCCATCGAGTATTACTGCGGAAGAACAAAACTGCACAATCGCCCCGGTGTCGTGAGTTACAAGCAAGATCGCTGTGCCGCGTGCCAGTAGCTTCTGCAGGCGCGTAAAGCATTTCTTCTGAAAGCGTGCATCACCAACGGCCAGAGCTTCATCCACGATCAAAATGGCCGGCTCGATAGCCGTCTGGACGGCAAAAGCCAGCCGCAGCATCATTCCTGAGCTGTAGGTCTTGACCGGCTGATCAAGGAAGTCCCCGATGTCTGCGAAAGCCGCGATCGCATCGAACGTATTGTCGATCTCCGCAGCACTTAATCCGAGCAGTGCCGCATTCAGCCGCACGTTTTCACTTCCAGTGAAGTCCGGTGAAAACCCGCTTCCCAGCTCAAGTAAAGCCGCAATCTTCCCGCGCGTTGTCACTGCACCCACGCTTGGGCTTAGCGTTCCAGCGATGATTTGCAGCAACGTGCTCTTGCCAGCCCCGTTGCGTCCCAAAATACCTAGCGCCTCACCACGCTGCACGCTCAACGAGACGTCCCTAAGCGCCCAAAATTCCTTGTAAAACGGTGGCGATCTCTGAATTGCGGCCGGTAATAAGCCTTGGAGTCGAGGAACCACGAACTGTTTTAGACGATCTTGCGGGCGTTCATAAATTTCGTAGCGTTTTGACACGCCCTCCACTACAAGTAGCGCTCCGTCCGGCGACTCCAAGGCTGAGGGTTTCGGGTGAGGGAAACGGACGTCCGCTTGGAGAGCGTTAGACGAATTGCGCAAGTTGGCGCCTCTTGATCAGATGTCGTTCTGCAGGGGACACTTGGAATGCCTTTGAGTCGCCGCGCCGATCCGCGTGCGACTAACTTTTCGCCGGCGGAGCGTGGCCCCGCATGCAAGTGTCCCAGTCGCTCGGCTGATGGACTTCGGTCAGGCCAGCCTCGCGAAACCAACCTTTCACTTCTTCGGGCGCATGCAGCCAGTGATATGCGGGCGAGTATCCGTCGAATGTGTCAAGGATGTCGTACTCGATGCCCAGGCCATGCCTCGGAAACGGGAACGCATGCTGGAGCGCGGCCACCAGCGGATGCTGAAGTCGCGCTTCGGCCCACGGTACGAACCAGCGGCACCAGGCGTAGTACGCCCAGTCGGGCAGCTTGTTCACGAACGGTACCCAGTGTGCGCGGGTGATATAGGCGTCGTTACGCGGATAAACCCATATCGCAATCACTCCGCCCGGAGCCAGCAGTGGCACCAGGCTGTTGAAATACCGCCGCGTATCAGGCGTATGGTGTAGCACACCGATCGAGAAAATAACGTCAAATGTGCCGGGGCGAAAAGGCAGGGCACCAATGTCCGCTTGCGCGATCCATACATTCGGCCGCTCACCGAGATTTCGTTGTGCCGCCTCGACCGCGTAACTCAGATCGACACCGACGACGTCGCCACCCCACCGGCTGGCGACGTCGGCGTAGCGCCCCGCGCCAACGCCCGCGTCGAGGATTAACTTACCTTTCAAGAACTCCGGCGTAAAACCGGTTTTCGCAACAAACTCATGTTCCGACGGGCGATCGTCGCGATAGATATCGAGTTGTGTCCGGTCGTGGATATTCCACTCAAAACTGAATGACCCGACGTACTGATCGCTATCGACGAAACGGGAGACGCCGTTGATGATCGGAAAGCGCCGGCCGCCGACGCTTACATAAGCGTCGCCTTCCAAAGTCAATGCCGTGCCCGTCACGGGGTCGAGCAGATACTCGTGAACGCGCTGCGCAGCCGTCCCGACTATTGACGTATCTGATAACACTAGGCAGCCGTTGCTTGAATTAGTTCAAGCGTGGTCTCTTCAGTCTCGCGACCGTATTCAAGGACGTCGAGATAACGCTGCGCCATCGCGCGACGTGAGAACGAATTACGCATATACGCAGCGCCGTTAGCTCCGAACCTTGCTGCGCAGCTCATCATGTTCGAGCAATTCAACGCAGCGCCCGGCAAAGCCGTCAATGTCGTCGCGCTCAACAAGGTATCCCGGTTTTGCCATCGATCATGCAATCCGAAACGCCTCCCACGTTCGGCGCAACGACTGGGATGCCCACCGCCTGCGCCTCCATCACTACGTTAGGCATGCCCTCGAAGTTAGAGGTCAATAGCAACAGGGAAGAAACCTGCATCAACTGCAGCACATCGTCGCGTCTTCCCAATAGCACTAGTGATTCCGCAGAATTCAATTCCTCGATTCGCCGTCGCATCGCTTCCTCAAACGGTCCAACGCCGCGCTACAAACGCGCGCGCTGTAGGCACGCGCGCGACCACTGCGGCGAAGGTCTCCACAAACAGAACAGGTCGCTTTTTCCTCGTTAAGGCGGAACACGCCAAGGACTACCGGCATGTCAGGTGCAATGCCCAGTTCTTGCCGCAGCTCCAGCAAGGAGTCCGGACGTCGCAGAGGCAGAGCTTCGGAATCAATGGCGTTGGGAACAAGCCTGATCCGCGATTCATCCACTCCGATCCACCGTGCGTAGTCGGCATTTGCTGCGCGTGAATTGCCGGTCAGCAGAACGCTCGGCGACTGGGAAAGCAGCGCGTATAGCGGTTGAAACCAATCATTGGCGAGATACGAAAACCGACTCGGGTTGTAATTGCGAAACGATAGGACGATCTGCGGGACGCCCGCCAATAGTCCAGCCGTCGCCGAAATCAAGTTGCAAGAGTCGAGTTGCGCAAAGACAACCCTGGGCTTTAGCCGCGCGAACAGTTCGACCAGGTCACGCAACTGTTGACCGAATGGGTTCTCCATGCCTTGCGCAGCATCACCCGAGATGATTCGCTCGAGCGTCGAATGCACGACTGCGATCATTTCCTGCTCACCCGCTTCGGTTTGAGCCAGCTCTGTGAGCTTCACGCCGTCGCTCGCGAGTAAAGGAAGGTAGTGCTTGTTATCGCCTTCGAGCGGAAACTGCGTGACGAAGTCGACGTTGTGGCCCATACGCTTCAATTCACCGGCGAGATAGCACCACTGACGCTCTGCCCCGCCCGGCGGTAACGCATGCGTCAACACGACTACTTTATCGCCACGCCTCAGAGGCGCATGCACTCGAACTCTTGCATTCGCGGCTATCGCGGCTTTTAGTTCTCCCCAAAACGGGCGCCGCTGCTCAAAGGCAACCGGCGCAACGACTTCGATGAGAACTGTAGTCGCAGCTCGGTACGGGAATTTCGCTCCACCATCCATACCGACTTCGGTCGTTGCTGCCCATTCTTCGTAGAGGAAAAGAATACCCAGCCGCCCAGAACCGAATAGCGACCTTCCCCGGCGAAGCGAATATCGGCACGATGGACAGGAATCGGAGGCAGCTGTCGAACGCCTTCGAACAGCGCGAAGCGGTCCGACACTTCCGCGTCAGGGCCAAATGTGTCGCCGAGAGGCCCCGCAATCCACATTTTCCCTTGTTCCGGTTTCGCACGCGCGAACATCAAACGGCCAAATCCGAACCGCAGCAGATGAAGCAAGTTTACCCACTTGCGCCAAATCGTTGTTCGCCGCAACGCAATTGTCACTGCTGCGCCATTGCCGTTGTAGGGATGTGCGATTACCACTCGAGAAACGCCGAGTAGACGGAGCCCTTCCAATGCAGACCAACCGCAAGCTGTTACCAAGCTGCTGCTCATCACGAGCAACGTTGCACCAGCCATGGCATTCCGGACCTGAAATTCCACACCTCCCCTTGGTAAGTGCAGTCCAGGAGTGCGGCTGCTCCATCGGTCGGCATTCGGCCGATGCCACAACTCGTTCCCAAAGATCCGGGCATGCTGCGATCATCCGCACTAACTCTGATGTCGACACGGGAATCGTGCGACTTGCTGCTCTTGATACAGGAGCTTCAGTGACTGCGAGCAAGCCATCCGCGATTTCCCACACCTGTACCGGCAGCGAATTTTCCTGCTCAGTCGTTCGCGACTCAGCACGGCGCGCGCAAGTCCGTGGCGCACCGGATCAGATGAAGCGATTTGCGCAGGATGGTGGCGCAGCCACGACTCGAGCATCGTGAGCGCCCATACCTGATACGTGACGAAGCCGCCGGGACTTTGCTGCCTTTGCATGAAACGGGCAATTGCGTCGCCGCCCGAGAGCGGCTGCCAGGCGGCTTTCCGAGCTCTCCAGCAGGCTCGACGCCGCCTGTAGCAACTCGTTCTGGCCCCAACGTGAAATCGGAAGCCCAAAGCCCTTTTTCGGCAGATCGACGAGGTTGCGCGGTAAGTAGCGATATGCAATTTCGCGCAACACCAGCTTGCCTCGCGGCCGTTGTACAGAACCTGCTGCGGCAAACGCTCTGCGAAGCGCGCGAGTTCGATGCTCAGAAACGGCGTGCGCACCTCAAGCGAGTGCTGCATGCTCATGCGGTCGACCTTCGGCAGCACCGCGCCCGGCATGTAGTTTTCAACATCTGTCTGCCGTAAGCGACAGAACAACGGAACGTCGGCGCGGTTGACCTCGCCACGCAATCGCGTCAAGTGTTCGTGGGCGCCGGGGGTACGAAGCCCAGCAGCTCTCTAATTTGCTCTTCTACCGAAACCAGGATGCGGTTTGAGTAATAGCACTCGCCAGGTCGCCACGCCGCTTGCTGCCGACGCTGACTCGTCGAGCGTGGCGAAGTATCGGTCGTAGCCGGCAAACATTTCGTCGCCACCGTCACCGGACAGCGCGACCGTTACCGTTTCGCGCGCAAAGGCGGACAACAGATACGTAGGAAGGCACGAACTGTCCGCATTTGGCTCGTCCAGCACGCGCGCCGATATTCAAAAGAAAGTCGCTGGTATTCGGAGCGATGATCTTGTCGTGGTGTTCGGTCCCGAGGTGCTCGGCGAATGCTCGCGCGATTTCGTGCTCGCTTTCGGAGGCGCCATGAAACCGATCGAAAACGTCTGCAACGGCACGTCAAGACGGCGGCGAATCAGCGCGCAAACCGTCGAGGAATCGACGCCTCCCGATAGAAACGCTCCGAGCGGCACATCGGAAACCAAACGGCGGCGCAGGCTTCGTACCAGAATTTCCTCGAGCTCGTCCGCCATTTCTTCGATCGGCCGATGATCGAAGCCCGTGCTTCCGGGACGGAATGCGAAATAGCTGCCGATCTTCGGAGCTTGACCTGGATAAGCGATCAGCCAGTGTCCTGGCGGTAGTTTGTTGATGCTGCTGTAGATGGTGCGCGGCGCGCCGATGTATTGAAACATCAGTAACTCGGCGACAGTGTCGAGGCTAACTTGCAGACCAACGTTCGGCACCGCTTCAAGCGCCTGCAGCTCTGACGCGAAGGCAAGACCGCCGCCGGCAAGCTCAGCGTAGTAAAGCGGCTTCTCTCCGAACGCGTCGCGCGCAAGGATCAGCTGGCCCGACTCGTCTATCGAAAGCGGCCAACGCAAACATGCCGTCGAGTCTCGGCAGCGCATCCACGCCCCATAGCGCGAGCGCCTGCAACAGCACCTCGGTATCGGTACGCCCGCGGAACGCTACGCCGCACGCCTGCAGTTGGGCGCGAAGCTCTTCGAAGTTGTAGATCTCGCCGTTGTAGCTGATCACCCACCGCCCGCTCGCATCGGCCATTGGCTGATGCCCTGCGGCCGATGTATCAATGATCGACAGGCGCCGATGTCCGAGCGAGCAGCGCCCTTGCGAGTCGTGCCAGATTCCCTCGTCGTCCGGCCCCCGATGCGCAATGACCCTGGTCATGTGCCGGAGCACGGCATCACGTGCTCCTGCCTCAGGAAGAGCGCGCTGTGCTGAAAACAGTCCGGCAATTCCGCACATAGTCAGGTTGCCCGAACCCGGTGTCCCAGCCCGTCGCTCGGATGAAGAGAACAGCTGAACGACGCATCTCCCTGACTGTATAGCGTCGGCCGTTTGAGCGAGGATCGCTGTTGTCGGAAGTGGTGAAGAACAAGTGCGCGCCCCAATGCGAAAATCGCCCGCCGCCCAGCGCGCGCATTTGATCGTGCGGCGCATGTGCCGGGCCCAAGGGCCGACCGTCCTCGAACAACATCAAAGGATGAGGAACTTTCAAGATCCGACAGAAGGTACGAAGGCAAGGGCGCATAAAAGCAATGGCCCTGTTCTGGGTAAAGCTACTGACAGCACCCGCGTACGGCCGGCGCGCGAGCGCACGAAACACGCGAAGAAAAGGGGGAGCGACGATCCGCCGCGTCAGGACCAAGAAAATTCCAACGCCGACCAAGTAGAAACTAACCAGGACAACAGCGATGGGATCCCGCCACCGGCGAGTTTCAGACAAGTTGGGCAAGTAGATGTCTCCAGTCGGAAAGGTATCGGTCGATATGAAACACTTCGCGCGCCTTGGCTCGCCCCGCTGCGCCGATGCGCCGCACCGCCTCCGGATTGCGTATCAGAAAGTAAAGCTGCGATCTCAACTCGTCCGCATCATCGGCGAAAAAGCCATTCACGCCATTTTCAATGAATCGATCGACGTCGTGGTTGCGCGCACTGACCGTGACCAGCCCGCACATCATCGGCTCCCCACGCGCACGCGGCATCGGTGAACGAAGTGTCGGATTGAAATATACGGAATATCGGCGCAGTTCATCGACGTAGCGGCGGAATTTAGCAAGCGCGTACGCGTTAGTCGCCGCAGCAGCTGGGTGAGGCTCAGGAACCTGCAGGGTGGAAGGGCCCAAATCGCTATGGCCGGCGAAGACTTGCTGGTAGAGAAAGTATCCCCGGTAATGCGGGCGTGAGAGTACCAGCGGTCCGAGCGGTGCCAGGATGCCGCGCTCGTACGTTGCCGGCGGAAAGTCCCTCGGATCGAACCATGCCAGATCACGCTCGATCGGCGGAACTGCCACTCGGCCTGCGCCTGGTGCGAGTTGCAGACGACGTGGATGTCCCCGAGGTAGTCGACCAGCCGCTGCCGCTCTGCTTCGATCGGCTGCATCAGATCGGTACCCGCGTAATCAAAAGTGTACTGCCCATAAAACTGCGGCGTCCCATGGCAGATGGCAACCTTGGGCAGATCAATCTGCTCGCGGAACAACTTGAAAGCGGCGCCCCACTCGGCACCTATCACACCGTTTGTATATTCGGGCGCCAAGACATTCTCATCAAAGTGCAGGATCGCCAGGTCGTAGTCACGAGTATCGATGTCATTGAGCGCGCGAAACTTCGCATTGCGCGGCAGTGGACGTTGCCCATAGTCCCAATGTTCGGTGATCACGCTGCCGGTGCCAGTGACCATGGTGACGTCGACCGGGAGCTTCCAGAGCTCGTACTGGTGTGGCACATGCCAGCGGTAAGTCAGGACGCGCAGCCGCGCGCGCCGACTAAACGTTGGCGCATGGCGCCCAGCAACCGCGTCAAGCGCGACGGCACGTCAGTGAATCGGGTGAGCCGGGTTGGAACCGTATTGCCGCTCTATCCACACCCGATATTCGCCGCTACGCACCCGCTGCACCCAATCAGCATGATCCAAGTACCACTGCACCGTCCTGCGCAGACCGACCTCGAAGCTTTCGCGCGCGCGCCATCCAAGATCGCGCTCGATCTTGCGCGGATCGATTGCATAACGGCGATCGTGCCCGGGCCGATCACGCACGAAGCTGATGCCCTCTGCATGCGAGCCGGTAACGCGCGGGCGCAATTCATCGAGCAGGTTGCAGATCGCTCGCACCACGTCAATGTTCTTTACGCAGTTGCGACTGCCGATGTGATAGACGTTCCCGACTTGGCCGCGCTCGAGCACGGCGCGGATGGCGGCGCAGTGGTCTGCCACGAACAGCCAATCGCGTTCGTTTAATCCGTCGCCGTACACCGGCAAAGGCCGTTGCTCGATCGCGTTAAGAATTATCAACGGAATCAGTTTTTCTGGGAACTGATACGGACCGTAGTTGTTGCTGCAGCAGGTGGTTATCGTTGGCAGCGCGTAGGTCTGGTGATACGCACGAACCAGATGGTCGGAGGCAGCCTTGGTGGCCGAATACGGACTGTTAGGCGCGTACGGGGTTTGTTCTGTAAACGGCGGATCGTTTGGCTCCAGCGATCCGTAAACTTCGTCGGTGGAGACATGGATAAATCGAAAAGCAGCTCGTTCGGCCTCACCCAGCGTTTGCCAATGCGCGCGCACCGCCTCGAGCAACGTATAGGTTCCATTGACATTCGTCTGCACAAAGTCGGCCGGGCCCGAGATCGAGCGATCGACATGACTCTCGGCGGCAAAGTGAAGCATCGCGCGCGGACGATGCGTACGCAGCCGCGCCGCGATCGATTCGCCGTCGCAAATGTCCACCCGCTCGAACGACATGCGCGCGTCCGCGTTCACGGATGCGAGGTTGTCGAGATTGCCGGCGTAGGTCAGTTTGTCGATGACGAGCACCTTTTCATCGGTTTGGCTCAGCCAATCGATTACAAAATTGGACCCGATAAAACCCGCTCCGCCTGTAACGAAGATCATCCCGACACAAACCGCCTTTTAAAGGCGGCATTCTAGGACACAGCATCATGCGTTCTTGTGCGCCCGCAAGGCCGCGTGGATAGCGACACACAGCCGTCCGTACAATCCAATTGATGTGGATAACCATGGCGGCATGGGACTAACCATGGTGCGGATGACGTTCCAGGGCGGGAATTCGCGCGGGTTGGAGCTGCCGCTGGTGCCGGTTCAGGACGTGGAAGCAGCAGACCGGGAACAGAAGACCGTTGGTGTTTGGATTGCCCGCTCCGGTCGCCCCGAATTCGAGGTGGTCGGCCTTGAACGGTTCCGTGGTCGCTGGATCAGCATGCGATTCCGCCTTCGGGTGCCGCGCGACGAATGGAGCTCGCCAAGATTGTCGTTCGACCTCGGAACGGGCGACTTTACTGCGTTTGAGATCCCGCTCCCGCGAGCGACCGCAGCGTCGCCGGAGGTCGAACTCCTTTTTAACGTCCCTGACGAAATTCGCTCGGCTCGTTTGAGCCCCATAGCTCGCCCCGGGCGTTTCGAGTTAGGCGCCGCGGCAGTCAACGCGGTTGGAAAGCCGCGTGCTATCGGCCAAATGCTGCGCGTCATCGCGTCTGCCGACGGGGTCGGTCGAGCGATCGGCATGCTGGCAGACACCGTCGCTCCGCTCGCGGATCCGGCGAGCCGCTGGGAAGCGCGTCATAGAATCGTGCGTCGCTACATGGAGGTGCGATTAGGCGAAAAGAGCTACCCCAACTGGATAAAGACATTCGAATCCGAACACCGAAGCGCTGCTGAGCTAGCGTGGGAACGACGGAGTTGGCGATGCACGCCGACGATTTCAGTCGTGCTTCCCGTATACAACACGCCGGAGTCATTTCTCCGGGCAGCGCTCGACTCGGTTCTCGAGCAGACGTATCCGCACTGGGAATTGTGCGTCGCTGATGACTGCTCCAGCGACTCACACGTCAAAACTATCCTGCGTGAATATGCGGAGCGGGACCAACGAGTACGACGTGGTTTATCGCGACACAAACGGGCACATATCGGAAGCTTCAAATTCGGCGCTATCTCTCGCTACAGGCGAATGGATCGCATTGCTTGATCACGATGACCGTCTGCATCCGCACGCATTGCACTTCGCTGCCGAAGCGATCGCTGCGAACCCCCACGTCTCGCTTATCTATTCGGACGAAGACAAGATTGACGAGAACAACAACCGCTATGAGCCGTACTTCAAGTGCGACTACAACTACGAATTGCTGCTCGCGCACAATATGATTTGTCATCTCACCGTTCTTCGTCGAAGCTTGGTCAATGAACTCGGCGGGTTCCGGCGCGGATTCGAGGGCGCGCAGGACTACGATCTTGCGCTACGCGCGATCGACAAGGTGGGGAGCGCTCAGGTGCTGCATCTTCCGCGCGTCCTGTATCACTGGCGAGCCCATCGAGGCAGCACCGCATCGAGCTCCGATGCCAAGCCCTACGCAGCCGAGGCCGCTCGCCGGGCAATTGCCGAGCATCTGCGGCGACGCGGCGTTATCGGCACCGTGGTTGCAGCGCCGGAAGGGCAGGGAGTGCATCGGGTCAGATATACCCTGCCTGATCCCGCCCCGAAAGTCTCGATCGTCATATGCACTCGCGACCGCGCAGACTTGCTTGCACCATGCGTTGACTCGATCGTCGGCCGCAGCACCTATCGCAACTACGAAGTAGTGATCGTAGACAACGGAAGCACAGAGGATGCGACTTTTCGACTATTCGACCGCCTTCCGTCCGAGCGCTTTAGGGTGCTGCGCGACGAATCGGATTTCAACTTCTCAGCACTCAATAATCGCGCTGTGCAAGCGACCGACGGCGAATACATCTGCCTGTTGAACAACGATATCGAGATCGTCACGGCCGATTGGATAGAGGAGATGCTGTCATTCTCGATGCAACCGGATGTTGGCGCTGTCGGCGCCCGGTTGTGGTACCCAGCAGGAGGCTTGCAGCATGCTGGCGTTATCTTGGGGCTGGGCGGGATCGCAAGGCACATACACAGAAATCTTAAAAGAGGCGAACTCGGGTACTTCGGCCGAGCCGCTCTCCACCAGTCCTTTAGCGCCGTAACGGGAGCGGCATTGATGATCAAAAAATCGATCTATCTGGAAGTTGGCGGGTTGGACGAACAGTTCAAAGTCACGTTTAACGACATCGATTTCTGTCTGCGTGTGCGCGAAGCGGGGTATCGCAATGTGTGGACACCCTATGCAGAAATGATCCATCACGAATCAGCTACGCGAGGGCTCGAGACGACCCCGCAAAAGACAGCGCAGGCAGAGCGAGAGAGCATGCTGATGGCAAGTCGGTGGGGAGACTTGCTGAACAAGGATCCGGCGTATTCGTTGAATCTGTCGATCGAAACTGAAGATCTTCGCATTGCCTGGCCGCCACGCACTGACGCTTATCAGCATCGTGCGCCAACAAGCCAGCGTGATTGCGTAGCGCTCGACGCGTAGCGGCGCCGCGAATGGCTTGGACCTTCTTGCGATGAAGACCGCGATCGTTACCGGGATCTCCGGTCAGGACGGTGCGTACCTTGCCCAGCTATTGTTGGGCAAAGGCTATCGGGTCGTTGGCACCTACCGTCGGACAAGCTCTGTCAATTTCTGGCGCATTGAGGAGCTGGGTATCGAATCTCACCCCCAGCTCGAACTGGTGGAGTACGACCTGACCGACTTGGGCGCCAGCATAAATCTCGTTAAACGTGCGCAGCCAGCGGAGATTTATAACCTTGCCGCACAAAGTTTCGTCGGCGTCTCGTTTGAACAGCCAGTGACGACAGCGCAAATTACCGGGCTTGGCGCGCTACATCTGCTGGAAGCGATTCGCATAGTGAACAAGAGCATTCGCTTCTATCAGGCGTCGACTTCGGAGATGTTCGGTAAGGTGCAACAAGTGCCGCAGACCGAGCAGACGCCGTTTTATCCGCGGAGTCCATACGGTGTTGCCAAGCTGTATGCGCATTGGATGACCGTTAACTATCGCGAGTCTTACGGCATTTTTGCCGCGAGCGGACTGCTATTCAATCACGAGTCGCCATTGCGAGGCCGCGAGTTCGTTACTCGCAAGATCACCGACGGCGTTGCCAAGATCAACCTCGGAAAGCTCGACTGCCTCGAGCTTGGCAATCTGGATGCGAAGCGCGATTGGGGTTACGCAAAAGAGTATGTCGAAGGCATGCACTTAATGCTCCAAGTGTCTGAGTCGGAGACATTTGTCCTTGCCACGGGGAGAACCGAAACCGTAAGGCACTTTGTGACATTAGCGTTCGAAGCGGTCGGAACTCGCATCGACTGGCGCGGCAGTGGTGTCGAAGAAACGGGCACCGTTAGTGGGACCGACAAGGTGGTCGTCCGGATCGATCCACGCTTTTACCGTCCGGCCGAGGTTGATCTGCTGATCGGAGACTCTTCGAAAGCGCGGAGTGCGTTGGGATGGGCGCCGAAAACTACGCTTGAATCGCTGTGCGGAATGATGGTCGAAGCCGACCTGCGTCGGAATACAAGTGGCTTCTCCTTCTAGTCAAGGTCGCGTACTCGTTACCGGGCATAGCGGATTTACCGGCATTCATCTAACGCCGCTGTTAGAGCTGCGCGGATACGAAGTTGTACGAGCCGCCGAGCCTGAATTCGACCTGTTGCGGGAGGACTCGATTGCTGCCCTGGTAAAGGCGACGCAGCCCGAGTATGTCATTCACCTGGCGGCCATCAGCTTCGTTGCGCATCAGGACGCGAGGGCGGTCTATGCGGTGAACACGGTTGGCACGACGTCGTTGTTGTCCGCGCTGGAGCGCGGTGCCCCGCGTTTGCGTAAAGTGGTATTGGCAAGCACTTCTCAGATCTACGGCAATGCTACCGAGGATCCGATTACCGAAAGCACACTGCCTGCGCCGATCAGTCACTACGCATGTAGCAAGTTGGCAATGGAACTTATGGCGCGCAACTTTTTCGACCGCCTTCCGATTCTCGTTACTCGGCCATTTAATTACATTGGTCGAGGACAGGCTGCTCAGTTCCTGCTACCGAAATTGATTGATCACTTTCTGCGTAAAGCATCGGTGATCGAGCTCGGAAATCTGGACGTGGAGCGCGACTTTCTCGACGTTCGCTCGGTAGCTGATGCTTATGTGCGGTTGCTCGACTCTCCACTGCAATCTCAGGTCTTGAATATCGCTTCGGGCATCGGACGTAGCCTGGCCAGCATCCTGAATGATCTGGCGCAACTTACCGGCCACCGCCCAGCAACGGCCGTCAACGCCGCACTGGTCCGTAGAAACGAAGTACGGCGATTGGTTGGTAGCAGCGAGCGCCTCGTCAAGGCGATAGGGCCATTGCGTTACTCGGACTTCGAAGCCACTTTACGATGGATGCTGCAGCCCACAACAGAACCCGCATGAACTTGCCTTCGGCCGCCACCTTGCATGCAGCGAAAGTACTGGTGGTCGGGGACGTCATGCTCGATCGTTATTGGTTCGGAGATGTAGAGCGAATCTCGCCCGAAGCTCCAGTGCCGGTGGTGCGCATACGTCATTCGGAAGAAAGGCTGGGCGGTGCCGCCAACGTCGCGCGCAATATCACCGCCATTGGCGCTACCGCGGGGTTATTGGCTGCCGTCGGCAATGACGAGCCGGGCCGGGCAATTTCGGCGCTTATCGCCACTTCGGAAATCGTGCCTCATCTGCACATGGAGCCGGAGCTGACGACCACGGTCAAGCTGCGCGTGATCGGTCGTCACCAGCAAATGCTGCGCGCAGATTTTGAACAGACGCCGGGAGAAGAGGTACTGCTGAAGCACCTTGAGACATTTGCATCGCTGATGCCGCAATATCAACTCGTTGTGCTTTCCGACTACGGCAAAGGTGGTCTCGCGCACATCGCCAAGCTAATTGCGATAGCGCGCAAGGCGGGGATGCCGGTTTTTGTTGACCCGCAAGGGCGATGATTACTCGGCTTATGCCGGTGCGACGGTCCTGACACCCAATCGAGCGGAATTGCGCGAGGTTGTTGGGCGCTGGCGCGACGAAGCCGACCTTGAAAAACGTGCACAAGATCTCAGACATGGACTCGGGCTGCAAGCATTGTTGCTGACGCGCAGTGAAGATGGCATGACGCTTTTCACCGATCAGGGAGCATGGTCGGTGTCAGCGGAAGCGCGTGAGGTGTATGACGTGAGCGGCGCCGGCGACACGGTGATTGCGGTAGCGGCAGCAATGGTTGCGTCGGGTGCGTCCTTACAGGATGCAGTGACTGCCGCCAATCGCGCAGGCGGCATTGCAGTTTCGAAGTTCGGCTCGGCGACCGTGTCATATGACGAACTGTTTGGAACACAGCGCAGGTGCGCGGAGTGAAGATCATTGTGACCGGCGCGGCGGGCTTTATCGGCGCCAACTGCGTCAAGGCGCTGAATGAACGCGGCGAGCGCGACATCATGGCTGTGGATCATCTTGCGCAGGCCGACAAGTTTCACAATTTGGTCGACTGCGACATTGCCGACTATCTGGACAAGCACGACTTTCTCGATGCTCTTCGGCGCCGAACCCTGCCAAGCGCCGACGTTGTTTTTCATCAAGGTGCCTGTTCGGACACGATGGCGACTGATGGACGCTACGTTATCGAGAACAACTACCGATTCTCACTCGAGTTGTTTCGTTGGTGCCAAGAGCAGAAAGTGCCGCTGATTTATGCATCATCGGCGTCCGTCTATGGGCGCGGGCCCGATTTCGTCGAAGACCGCGCATACGAGCGGCCTCTTAACATTTATGGCTATTCGAAGTTCTTGTTTGATGCGCTGTACGCCGGCAGTTGGCCGATCTTGCAGCCCCGGTGATGGGCCTGCGGTATTTCAACGTGTACGGACCGCGCGAATCACACAAAGGGCGAATGGCGTCGGTTGCATTTCATGCATTCAATCAGTTTCGCGAGCATGGTCGGGTGAAGCTTTTTGGGGCCAGTCACGGCTACCAGAACGGCGAACAGCGCCGTGACTTTGTCTATGTGGGCGACGTCGTCGACGCCAATCTGCACTTTTGGAAACATCCCGTCTCCGGCATTTTCAACGTCGGCACCGGGCGTGCTCAGAGTTTTAATGATGTCGCTTCAGCCGTTATCAATACGGTTCGCGTTTCGGGTGGCGATGCGCCGCTTGATCTGCAACAGTTGGTGTCTGAGGAAGCGATCGAATACATCAGCATTCCTGATGCGCTGGTCCTGAAGTACCAGGCATTTACGCAGGCAGACCTAACGCAGTTGCGGGCGGCAGGTTGCAATATCGCTTTTCAAACTGTTGAGTCCGGGTACCGCGAGCTACGTCAATTGGCTGCTGGCTCGTCGCCTATCTGCATGACCTTGCGTCCTGCTGCTTTCCTCGATCGCGACGGCGTTATCAACCTGGATCGCGGCTACGTGTCTCGAGCCGGGACTTCGAGTTTGTAACCGGCGTGTTTGAAGGTGCGGCCGCGCTACAGCAGCTGGGATTCGCACTAGTGGTCATCACCAACCAGTCGGGCATCGGTCGGGGTCTGTACACGGAAGGTGATCTACTTGCCCTCAATCGATGGATGAGCGATCAATTCCAACAACGCTCCGTCCACATCGTTGGCGTCTTTTATTGTCCTCACCATCCCACCGAGGCGTTCGGGCGCTATCGATGCGAATGCGACTGTCGCAAACCCGCGCCCGGCATGTTGCTGCGTGCGGCGCGCGAACTCAACCTTGACCTGACACGCAGTGCGATGTTCGGAGATCGAGTATCCGATCTGCAGGCCGCGGCGGCGGCCGGCGTTCCGCTGCGCTACCTATTGGGTATCAATGGGTCGTCGCGACCCGCGCCGGCCGAGCCTGAAGGGATTTCCATCGCGGAGTTCAGCAATTTGCAGCAGGCGGCCGCCAGCGTCGAACTGCATGACGCAGTCACTTTGCTTGCCAACGCACCGTGACCGCGATTGATTTCGAGCGGAAAATTGTGGCAGCGGATGGTCTCGCTACCGCAGCGGCGCGACTTGCGCGGCCTATTGTGCTGACTAACGGTGTATTCGATATCTTGCATCGCGGCCATGTGACGTATCTGGCGCAGGCTCGTGCGCTGGGTGCGTCACTGGTCGTCGCAGTCAACAGTGATGCTTCGGTTCGGGAACTGAGCAAAGGCGACGACCGCCCGGTGAACACCGAAGCCAGCCGCGCAGCCGTATTAGCGGCGCTCGAATCAGTGACCCTTGTTGCCGTATTCAGCGCAAAGGTGCCTTTAACAGTACTCGAGGTTGTGCGGCCCGAGATCTACGTCAAGGGCGGTGACTACGACATGGCTCTCGTTCCGGAAGCAGCGGTGGTCAATAGTTGGGGCGGGACCACGGTGGCAATTCCATTCATGCATAACGTTTCCACGACAGCGCTTCTGAAGCGGATACGGGCGAGCGCACCATAGAACGCATTCAACACGGCACTGCCCAATGAACCAGCTCGGCCACTTTTCAGCTCGAGCGTTCTGGGGCCTTGCAAGCTGGCTGTTGCCGTTGATAGTGGTGTTCTTGCTGACACCTCGTCTGCTTCATCTGCTCGGACCCGAGCGTTTTGGCATCCTGATGATTGTGCTGGTGATACCCGCCATCGCGACTCAACTCGATTTCGGGCTGGCTCTGAGCGCGGTTCGGCACCTCGCCGCAGATCTGGGTCGGGGGCAGATCGATGGGCGCGGCACGCTGTTTTCCTACACAGTAACTTTCAGCGCGATCGCATTGCTGTTCGGGACGATCGTGACCGGTACATCCGGATGGCTTGCAGACGCGCTCGGATTCAGCGCGCCACTCGGTGTCGAAGCGGCACAGGAGCTGATTCGGACGGGCGCCGCATGGGGCGCCGTGAGCCTGGTTACAGTCGTACCAGCCCTTGTCGCACGCGCTGCGCAATCGTTCGCCTGGCTTACAGCCACGCAGACACTGGCTACCGTTGTGCTATGGATTGGAGCATTGCTGCTCGTCCGTGCCGGCCATCCTTTGCGCGATATCGTCGTGCTGGGAATGCTGGTCAGTGTCTTGTCGGCTGCATTGGCTACCCTCGCCGTGCACCGCATGGTCCGCTGGGACTCGCCACTTTCCTTCAAGCTGTCGATTCCCGCGCGCGATATCCGTTTTGCGGGTGGCATGTTCGCCGCCCAGATTGCCAGCACGATTGCATATCAGGCGGATCGCATACTCATTTCATCGTTTGGCTCGCCAGCCGTGGCGGGTGCTTACGCGCTGTGCGCCAACCTTGCGAATAAGCCGCTGGCCGCGGTGGTCGCCATCACGTCTTTCGCGTTTCCGCACGCCTCGGGCC
Source organism: uncultured beta proteobacterium (assembly GCA_963746085.1). Lineage (GTDB taxonomy): Bacteria > Pseudomonadota > Gammaproteobacteria > Burkholderiales > Burkholderiaceae_F > JACCZX01. The sequence continues at coordinate 37,275 of CAVVAI010000009.1, read as the reverse complement.
TGCACTTGGACGGAGCGCACGACGAGCTTGGCGCTTTGCTCCACGCCCTTGACCGAGCCGTTGCGGTCGTAGTCATACCTCTGCTTCTTCCGGCACTGTGGCTTGCGCAGCCCTTCCTGACTCTGTGGCTTGGCAGCTACGGCACATCCGAACTTGCATTTGCCTTCCGGGTACTACTAATCGCATTCGCAATACCCGCCTTCGCCGTCCCGGTTGGACACGTACTCGCGGCCAGCGGGCGCTCAGGACCCGCCGTCGGTTTTTCATGGCTGACAGCCGGCATAGTGGTCGTGGGCATCATCACGCTTGTACCGCTGTACGGCTTGCTCGGCGCAGTCAGTGCTGTACTTGCCGGGATGTCGACGTCTTTAGTGTTCAGCATTTTCGCAAGGCGCATGCTCGCTCTCAAGAAGCCGGCAGGACTGTCGCATTTCAGGGCGGGTGTTTTACTCGGCGTTGCGACGCAGGCTCTGGCGCTCTTCGCGTTTAGCAGATTCGCTGCCGATTGGTGGACGCTGGTTCTGGTTGGGGCGTCGGGATGGGCGGCCTTCTTTCCGGTGCGTGTTATCTTCCAAATGCTTTCTGCTGAAGAGATTCGGCTTTTGAGTCGACTCCGGGAAGTTAGCCCTTTTCCCTTCCGTACACGCTGATCCTGGCGACCACTTTGGATCTCACGCGTCTCATTCGCAATTGGCTGCATGGCCGGTCGAAAGCGGTAGCCGCGGCTACCGACGCAAATCTGCAACTGCAGCTTGGACGCGAGATGAAGCGGTTGCGCCGCGAGCTGTGCAGCTTGATGCCCGACAATCCGGCGGCCTTTGGATTCAAAGTCTATTCGCAGTCCGACGAAGACGGCATCATCGAGACAATCTGCAATCGCCTGAACCTCGACCGGGGTACGTTCGTAGAAATTGGTTGCGGCGACGGGCACGAAAACAACACGCACTACCTTCTGCTAAAGAATTGGAAGGGTGTCTGGATCGATGCGGACCCTTCGAACGTTGCACTGATTCGCGCCGCCCTTGCGGACGCGCCGGCCTCGCTTCGCATTACTAGCTGCCGCGTTACGACAGAAAATGTTGCAAACGTGCTGCGCAAAGAATTGACAGCGCTTGGCGCGCCGCAAACGATCGATCTTCTCTCAATCGACATTGACGGCAACGATCTTCCCGTGGCGCTTGCGGCCGAAGCGATATCGCCTAAAGTGCTAGTCGTCGAGTACAACGCGAAGTTCCCGTATCCGATGGCGCAGTGCATGACATACGATCCCGCTCACGATTGGAACAATGACGACTACCACGGTGCTTCGCTGGGAGCGTGGGTTGTGGCCTTGGGGACACGGTATCGGCTTGTCTGCTGCAACTTGGCTGGCACCAATGCGTTCTTCGTTCGCAGTGACTTGGCAGATAAATTCGAGCTACGCCACCCGGCCGAGCTCTACCAGCCGGCCCGCTTTTATCTGACCGCCCTACGCTCCGGCCACCCGTCATCGCTTTCGTTCCTTGCGAACCACTTGAGCAGTCGTGCCGGAAACGTCCAACGGGAGCTTGGTAAATGAAGCAGGGCGAAATTGATTACATGAAGACCATCGGCCAAGAGGCTGCTGTTGGCGCATTCGACAAGCCGTTTTCGCACTTCACGTGTTCGAAGAACTTGGTCGATTTGGGCTTGATCATGAGCTTGATGCCGCAACCACCCGCGCGATTGCTGGACTTGGGGTGTGGCACTGGGTGGACCAGCGCTTTCTTCGCTCGGCGCGGTTACCAGGTCGTGGGACAGGACATTGCGCCGGACATGATTGAGTATGCGCGTCGCAACAAAACTCGCTATGAAGCAGCCGAGCTTGAATTCATAGTGTCCGACTATGAGTCGCTGGCGTTCGACGAACCGTTTGATTGCGCCGTTTTCTACGATTCGCTCCATCACGCTGTGGACGAGCGTGCAGCCTTGCAATGCGTCTATCGAGCATTGCGGCCAGGGGGCATTCTGGTGACGCATGAGCCGGGTTTTGGTCATTCCGTAAACCCCGACTCGATTCAGGCGATGAAGTTGTACGGCGTTACGGAAAAGGACATGCCGCCGTCGCACATCCGCGACCTATGCGTCTCTATCGGCTTTTCTCACTTCGAGTTTTTCGTGGATCCGACACTGGCCATTCTCGTCATGTACGGAATCAACCTGGCGCAGGTGACCCGAGAGCCTCTGCCCTGGTGGCGGCGCTCGGTACGGGCCGCTCGTTTGATGGCAGATCGACAGCTTAAGAACGGTGGGATCTGTGTGGTGACGAAGTGATCGGCGGGTAACTGCGACCAGCAGTGCACCAAATGAAAGTTCTGGAGTTAGGTTGTGGATTCAACAAAACGCCGGGCGCGTTCGGAATCGACATCATTCGCGGATCGCAAGCCGACATTTTCCATGACCTGAACACGTTTCCCTATCCGTTCGACGATAGCGAGTGGGATCGCGTCCTTTGCCGCGACGTTCTCGAACACCTCGACGACTTCATTCGGGCCGTGGAGGAAATCTGGCGCATTGCCCGCCCGGGAGCGATCGTCGAAGTGTCAGGACCGTTTATGAGCAGCGTGAACTTTTACTCCGACCCCACCCACAAGCGCGCTTTCACATCCAAAACGTTCGATTACTTTATCGAAGGAAGTCGAGCGTTCAAATTCGGGTACAGCAACACCCGGTTCGAGTTGGTCGCATGCGAGTACGACCGAGAGGAAAGGTCGAAGCGCAGGGGGCCGCATCGCTGGTTGCTTGATTGGGCAAACCGCAACAAGGAGCACTACGAATCGAGATTTGCGTTCATTTACCCGCTTTATCAAATCTTCTTTGATCTTCGAGTCGTGAAGTGAATCCGGCCGGCCAGCTGGTCGTCGGGCTCAACGGTTCGGCATTGCTCTCGCCACTGACCGGAATCGGGCAGTACACAAAGAATCTGGCCGAGCATCTGATCACGTCGGGCGAGGTCGATCTAAACATTTTTTACTTGGCCAGATGGAGCAAGGAAATCAGGACTGAGCCTTTCTCAGTCCCTCGGCCCGATCAAAACGTTCATCAAGAAGGTCGTACCGCATCCTTACCTCGTCAGTCGCGCATTGCAAGGGTGGAAGTTTCATTCCGGAGCACACAATCGGCGCGTGTCGGTGTATCACGAGCCAAATTTTCTTCCGCTGAAATTCGCTGGACCGACCGTGGTTTCGATTCATGACCTCTCGTGGATTCGTTACCCTGAAACGCATCCGAAGGAACGCGTCGCGATCATGAATCGGATCCTGCCTCTCGCACTTGAGAGAGTGCAGCATGTGCTCACCGACTCGGAATTTGTGCGTCAAGAGGTAATCGACGAGTTTGGGGTCTCCGAGGAGCGCGTTACCGCCACGTTGCTTGCTCCGCGCGCTCTGTTTAAACCGCGCGACGCGGTGTCGTGCGCGGCAACTCTGACCAAACACAATCTGCAGCAACGCAGTTACTTTCTGGTCGTCGGCACCTTGGAGCCCCGTAAGAACGTGGAGACGGCGGTCAGAGCGCACGCCGGCCTACCCGAAGCAATTCGGCGCAGGTTCCCGCTGGTTCTGGTGGGGATGAGGGGTTGGCTGACTTCGCGGCTGGAGGGCGAACTAAAGGCGCCGGTCGAACGCGGAGAGGTGCGGCCGCTCGGCTTCGTCACGGATGAACAGCTGGCCGACCTGTACTCGGGGACAACGGCGCTCCTCTACCCGTCCGTTTATGAAGGATTCGGGTTACCTCCGCTTGAAGCGATGGCGTGTGGCAGTCCAGTAATTACTTCAAACGTCTCTTCGCTACCCGAGGTCGCGGGCACCGCGGCAGTAACGCACGATCCGATGGACACCGACGCCTTGCGAGATGCGATGAACCGCTTCATCGACGACGAGGAATTCTGGCTGGAAAAAGCCGCTGCGTCGGTAAAGCAAGCCGCGCTCTTTTCGTGGGAGAGATGTGCCAGGGAAACTATTGCCGTGTACCGCGCGGCAATGTCCGCTTGAGGTAGCACGCATCCGTACAATCTGCCGTTTCGTTTTCAAGACAAGAAGACTTGATGCAGGTTTCGGTAATTGGCGCGGGTTACGTCGGCTTGGTAACCGCTGCGTGCTTGGCGGATGTCGGCAATGTCGTCTTGTGCGTAGACACAGACGCCGAGAAAGTCGGGAAGCTCAAGCACTCAGAAATTCCGATTCACGAACCCGGATTGGAGCTCCTCGTAGAGCGCAACGCGGCGGCCGGTCGGCTGCGTTTCTCAACCGACTATGGCGATGCGGTGTCGCATGCGACGCTGATCCTTATCGCCGTCGGCACTCCCTCAAGCGAGGATGGCTCGGCCGATCTGTCGCATGTGATCGCGTGCGCACGGGAGTTGGGTAGGCGCATAGAGCAAGACTCCCTGATCGTAGTGAAGTCGACCGTGCCGGTTGGAACCAACGACGAGGTGCGCTCCGCCATACAGTCGGAACTTGACGAGCGCCGCAAGCCGATCTCCGTAACGACCGCCTCGAATCCCGAGTTTCTGAAAGAAGGATTCGCAGTGGAAGATTTCATGAAACCAGATCGCATCATCGTGGGCGTCGACGACGCGCAATCTTCAGAAGTGATGCGGCAGTTGTACGCGCCGTTTAATCGAAACCGTGATCGCCTGATCGTGATGGATATCCGCTCGGCGGAATTCACCAAGTACGCGGCCAACTGCATGCTCGCCGTGCGCATTTCCTTCATGAACGAAATGGCGAATCTGGCTGATCGGCTGGGCGTTGACATCGAGCATGTACGGCACGGCATCGGCTCGGATCCACGTATCGGTCCCCACTTCCTGTACGCGGGCGCCGGCTTTGGCGGATCATGCTTTCCAAAGGACTTGCGCGCGCTCGCACACACCGCGGCGGAATGCGACGAGCCGGTGGAAATTTTGACAGCGGCAATACAAGTCAATCGACGACAACATCGTATTCTTGCCGCAAAGATTAGTAGCTTCCTTGATGGTGACCTTGTAGGCCGTACGATCGCTCTGTGGGGTTTGGCGTTTAAGGCAAATACCGACGACATGAGGGAGGCACCGAGCCTTAGCGTTATCGAGGCGCTCACCGCTGCGGGTGCAAGAGTACGCGCCTATGACCCTGTGGCCATGCCCAATGCGCGCTCGATAATCACGAGCAACAAGAACGTGGAATTCACGGATTCCGCCGAGGCAGCGTTACATGGAGCCGACGTACTCGCGGTGATCACCGAGTGGCTCGAGTTTCGCAGTCCAGACTTTGAACATCTGGCGCAAAAGCTCAAAGCCAAGGCAATTTTTGACGGCCGCAATTTGTATGATCCGGTCACCGTGCGCACCGCCGGTCTCCAATACTTTGGTATCGGGCGCGGAACGTGACCAAGCGCGCCCACATACTGGTTACCGGAGTTGCAGGCTTCATTGGCTCTTTTGTGGCTCAACGGCTATTGGAGCGCGGCGATAGTGTCGTGGGCCTGGATGACCTGAACGACTATTACGACCCGGAGCTGAAGCGCGCACGGTTGGCTCGGCTGCAGCAGTTTGGCGCGGGTTCACAGTTCGTGTTCGAACAGACCGACATCGTTGATGGCGCTGCAATCGAACGCGTGTTCACGCAGAACGCCATTGAAAGCGTTGTGCATCTGGCCGCCCAAGCAGGTGTACGCCATTCGATCACGCATCCGCAGGACTACATCGACAGCAACCTGACCGGCTTCCTGAACATGCTGCAGGCCGTGCGAAAGCGGCCGGTGCGGCATTTCGTTTACGCATCATCGTCGAGCGTTTACGGCGGCAACACCAAGTTGCCGTTTTCCGAGAGCGACAGGGTCGATCGGCCCGTGAGCTTGTATGCAGCGACCAAGCGCGCGAACGAGCAAATGGCGCACGTTTATTCGTGGCAATTCGGAGTCCCCGCGACTGGACTTCGATTTTTTACCGTTTACGGGCCATGGGGCCGCCCGGACATGGCGACATTTAGGTTCACTCGGGCGATCGTCGCCGGCGAGCCTATCGATGTATACAACCACGGCGACATGCACCGCGACTTCACTTACGTCGACGATATCGTGCAAGGCGTCGTCAAAGTTCTCGACCGCGTGCCCGCCAAAGACGCGGACGGCGTACAGCACCGCGTCTACAACATCGGCAATCATCGTTCTGAGCCGTTGCTGCGATTCATTGAAGTGCTCGCGTCGGCGATCGGGAAGAAGGTCGAGATGCGATTCTTGCCGATGCAGTTGGGCGACGTGAAAGAAACTTTCGCCGACATCACAGAGCTTTCGCGTGACTTTGGATGGTCACCTACTACGACAATCGATGCCGGACTGCCTCGGTTCGTCGATTGGTACTGGGAGTATTACGGACGATCGGACTCTTGAAAGTCCTGCATCTCGGCAAGTTCGATGGCGATGTCGGCGGGATCGAGCGTCATCTCCGCGCACTATTGCACGCAATGCCGACCGACGTAGAAGTCTTCAATCTCGTCGCCAACGACTGCGCGACCACAGATAGCCATCAACGCAACGGATACAGCACTTTCCGGGTCGCGAGTTCGGATCGCTTGCAAGCGTCGCGTTGGCGCCAGCGATGCCCTCTCTCGCACGTCGGCTACATCGGCAGCATCAATTTGACCTGGTTCATTTGCATTTTCCGGACCCGCTCGGCCATCTGACGGCGATGGCTTTGCCACGTACAGTTCGGCGAGTGATTTCATGGCACAGCGACATAATCAAGCAACGATGGGCGCTGTCGCTGTACGCACCAAGCTTGCGGACGTTCGTCTCAAACGCCGATGCGCTGATCGGTGCAACGCCGCAGCACTTCGAAAACTCTTCTCAGATCCCGCCAGGCAAGCTCGGACAGATCCGCGAAATCATCCCTTACGGCTTCGATCCTGGCGTACTCGCGACATCCGGGGAATCTCGTCGCAAGCGAGATGAGCTACTGGCACAGCGCAGTGGTCGGCCACTGATTTTTTCGCTGGGCCGACATGTCTACTACAAGGGTTTTGATGTCCTGATTCATGCGATGCGTGACCTCGACGCCGATCTGTGGATCGGAGGGCGCGGCCCGCTGTCGAAGACACTCGTACAGCTTGCGCGCAATCTCGGGTTGGCCGAGCGAGTTAAGTTTGTCGGCTTTGTTCCCGATCCATTGCTGATCGCCTACTATCAAGCGTGCGACGTCTTCTGTTTGCCGTCGGTCGAGCGTGCCGAGCAATTCGGACTCGTGCAACTGGAAGCGATGTACTGCAGTAAACCGATGGTAGCCACTCGTCTAGGCACCGGCGTCGAGTACGTAACGCTCAACGGCGAGACAGGTTTGCTGGTACCGCCGAAGGATCCTCGTGCACTGGCAGACGCGTTGCGAACGTTACTGGCCGACCCCACGCTGCGCGCGCGAATGGGAGCCGCGGGCCGACAGCGAGTCGGGCAAGTTTTCTCAGTGGATCAGATGGTGCGGAGGACTGTCGACGTCTATCAACGTGTGCAAGCCGCCGATGAGACCCACGTCCGCGTCGGATAATTTCGTATGCCGGCACCCTTACCGTTGACTTACCTTGGACAGGCCGTCTTCGCGGCGTTTGTCGCCGCGTTGCTGATCATGATGCTGCGACGGCCGGCAGAACGCTGGCGAACTGCTAGACGTTCCCGGCGGTCGCAAGCGTCATGCCGCGCCGGTTGCGGTTACAGGAGGGGTAGCGATCACGGCCGCGATGCTGCTGGCGCTGGCGGTCTCTTTCTCTGTGTTTGGCGAGTACGCCGCCTTTTTCATCGGAGTCGTCGTACTTGCACTGACCGGACTATTGGATGACCTTGGCGAAGTGTCAGCAGGGACAAAAATGCTGGTGCAGATTCTTGCCGCAGTACTGATGACATCCGGTGGCGCCAACTTTCTAATCAACCTCGGAAATTTGTTCGCCACCGACCCCATCAATACGCGCCTGTGGGCGATCCCGCTGACCGTTTTTGCCACGGTGGCGGTCATCAACGCAATCAACATGTTCGATGGCTTGGACGGCCTGGCAGGAAGTCTGGCGATGGTGATGCTTGTTTTTTTCGCTGCGTTCGCACTTCTGATTGGTGACCTCAACGCCGCCAAGATCATCATTGTGCTGGCGGGAGCGGTCGCCGGCTTTTTATTCTTCAACCTGCCGTGGCCTCTGCGTGGGTACCACCGCACGTTCATGGGCGATGCGGGCAGTATGGTGCTCGGTTTCGCGATTGCCTGGTTTTCTGTCTCGCTGACGCAGCATCAGGTTGATGCTGTTTCCCCACCGACGATGCTATGGGTACTGGGACTCTTGCTGATGGATGTGTTTACGGTGACTGTTCGCCGGCTCGCTCGAAGACGGAGCCCGATGGCGCCGGATCGGGACCATATCCATCACATTCTGATTAGGCGCGGTTATTCGCAGCGTGCAACGCTGGTCATGCTGGTTGCCGCCAATACGCTTTTCGCGGCCATTGGCACGGCTCTATGGCAACTCGGCGTTCCGGACTGGTGGATTTTCTGGTCGTTTCTGTTGGTATGCGCGGCGTACTTCGCGCTGTTCTTCATGCCCTTCCGGCTTTATCGACTGCGGGCGCGTCAAAGCGATGATGATGATGAACTGGACGGATCCTGTTAGACGGCGTAGCCGGTCTTGCGCGCAAAGTGCACCGTCGCGGTCACAAACCCCTGCTTCGTCCCGCAATCGAACCGGCGGCCTTCGTAGCGATACGCAAACGTTTGCTCGGAGGGCACCATGAGCGCGATTGCATCTGTCAGTTGTACTTCGCCGCCAGCGCCACGCGGCATGGTACGCAAATGATCGAACACCTGGGGTTCAAGAACGTAACGTCCGACGACTGCCAGCGTTGAAGGGGACTCGTCGGGCGCCGGCTTTTCCACGATGTGGGAGATGCGCGACACGCGGCTGTCCACGGCCTCACTGCTCACAATTCCGTATTTGCCGGTTCCGCGCGCGGCACGTCTTCCACTGCGAGAACATTGCCGCCGCCGCGCGCCTTGCGCGCTTCCATCAACTGCCCGATCACCGGCTGCTCCGCGTCGATCAAATCATCGGCCAGTATCACCGCGAAAGGCTCATCGCCTACGATGGATTCGGCGCACAGCACGGCGTGCCCCAGACCGAGCGGCTCAGCCTGGCGCGTGTACACGAAACTCTCGGTCTCGGGCGAAATGTTGCGGACCGACCTCGAGCAGTTCGAGCTTGCCCTTTGCCGCCAGCTCGGCCTCGAGCTCAGGCGCACGATCGAAGTGATCCGCAATAGAACGCTTGCTGCGTCCGGTAATGAATATCATCTGCGTGATACCCGCGGCGGCTGCCTCTTCGACCGCATATTGAATCAACGGCTTGTCGACGATCGGGAGCATTTCCTTGGGCATCGCCTTGGTCGCCGGCAGAAACCGCGTGCCGAGTCCAGCGACCGGAAAGACTGCCTTTCGTACGGGCTTCATTGTTGCTCCAGAACTCGGATGCGTTCGCATCAACTCCGCATGCTAACAAGCCGCTCTCATCGCTGATGGCAACTTATGTGATCGGCGATCTGCAGGGGTGCTGGTCGAGCTTCAAACAGCTCGCAGCGCAGTTGCCCGCTGCAGATCGCTACATTTTCGTCGGCGATCTTGTCAATCGTGGTTTCGAATCGCTGGCCACGCTGCGGCACGTCAAAACGCGTGTCGAACACGGTAAAGCCGTTGCGCTGCTCGGCAATCATGACCTGCATCTGCTCGCGGTCGCAGCCGGCGTCAGGCGCTTGAAGGACGGAGATACGTTGCAGGAAGTGCTCGATGCTCCCGATCGCGACGAACTGCTCGCGTGGATACGCAGCCGCCCGCTGGCTCACTTTGAAGACGGCATGCTGTTTGTGCACGCCGGTGTGCTGCCGCCGTGGACGGTCGAACAAACGCTGTCGCTGGCCGATGAGGTTCATCGATCACTGGCGGCCGACGATGACAACGCATTCTTGCGCCGGATGTACGGCGATGAGCCAAGCCGCTGGAGTGACGACTTGACCGGCAACGATCGGTTGCGCTGCGTCGTCAATGCACTCACACGCGTCCGCCTATTGTCGTCCGACGGAGCGATGAACCTGAAACACAAAGGCAAGGCGAACGAGGCGCCGCGCGGTGATATGCCCTGGTTTGACCATCCGCAGCGCGCCACGCGCGAGACCCCGGTCGTCTTCGGTCACTGGTCGGCCGAAGGCCTGGTGGCACGATCCAACGTGGTCGGACTCGATACGGGTTGTGTCTGGGGCGGTAAGCTCACCGCACTTCGGCTGCAGGACCGCGCGCTATTTCAGCGCGACTGCCCGGAGTCGCAACCCGTAGAAGAGTGATCTCGGCCGCGGTTCAGCGGCTAAGTTTCGAGCCCCAGTTTTTGCGCGATGGCTGCGCGCGCTGCTCGCGCGACGCTGTGCCGATCCGCTGCGTCGCTGGTCGAAACCGGCGGCAACACCGCAACCTCGACGATCAGCTGATCCGCCACCAATATCTGCGCGAGTGAAGTAAACAATCCCATTTCACCGATGAATGCCGCCACTGCTGAGCGCTTGCCGCGCTCGGTATAGCGAATCGCCACCGGCCATATTGCAGCTCCGACCTCGAGCGCAGGCGCGATCACGTTCGAATGGAACGACAGCAGTTCACTGCCGTCAGTCGTTGTTCCCTCTGCGAAGACGACGATCGTTTCGCCAAGCCTCAAATGTTCGCGAACCGTCTTGTTCATGGCAGCCACCGCGTGGCGCCGCCCGCGTTCGATGTAAAGCGTGCCGCTGCGCGACACCAGCACACCGAGCAGCGGCCACTGCCCGATCTCCGCCTTAGCAATGAAGCGGCTCGGGAGCACGGCGTTGATTGCAAAAATATCCATCCACGACACGTGGTTGGCCAATGCCAGGCGCCCGACCGTGCGCGGATCGATGCCATCGCGCTGCAAATGGGACTCAATCGCGATCCCGCTGACAACGATGCGCGCGCCGCACAGCGCAATCAGTATTCGAGACCACCCGCGGTTAATGCGATTGCGCGCAATCTGCCCCGCGAACGGAAAAATCACCAGCACGATCGCGACGCCGAGCAACACGTGCGCTGAGAACACCACCGCGCGGAATGGCGCAAGCAGCCACCGCATCATTAAGAAGAGCTTGCTGCTTCGTAGCGAACTTCACCGCCTACCAGCGTGTAGCGGACGCGGCCTTCGAGCTCGTATCCCGCAAACGGCGTGTTCTTCCCTGCGCTGACCAGCGTTTCAACGCCCACCACCCAATGCGCAGACGGATCGAAAACGACAATGTCCGCCTTCGCGCCGACGGTCAGCCGCCCCTTCGCCGAACCCTTGCCGAGGACTGCTGCGGGGCCGCTCGTTATTTTGCCGAGCGCTCGAACCAAAGGCACGTCGTTTTCGGCCGCCCACTTGAGCGTCAATGAAAGCAATGTTTCGAGTGCGCTCGCGCCAGGTTCGGCTTCGCCGAAGGGCAGCAGCTTGTCGTCTTCTCCGATCGGGGCGTGGTCTGAGCAGATGATGTCGATCGTGCCGTCCGCGAGTCCGGCCACGATCGCGTCGCGATCACGCGCACCGCGCAACGGCGGGTCAAGACGGAAGTTCGGATCGAAGTAGCCGATATCGACATCGATCAGGTGCACGTGATGGACCGCGACGTCGGCGGTGACAAGTTTGCCGTCTCGCTTCGCTTGCCGGACTAATTCAATGCCCTCGCTCGACGACAGGCGACAGATATGAATCTGCGCACCGGTCGCGCGCTGACACTCAAAAATCGTATGCAGCGCGACCGTCTCGGCCACCACGGGCACTGACGGCAAGCCCAACCGGCCAGCCACGGCGCCAGCGCCAGCGACGCCGCTGCCTGCCAACGTATCTTCCACCGGACGCAGCCAGACCGGCAACTCGAAGGTTTTCGCGTATCGCATGGCCTGCAGCAATACCGAGTTGTCGTGCGGCAGGCTGCGCGTCTGCATGAATGCGACGCATCCTGCTTCCGACAATGTCTTGATCTCGGCCAACGCTTCGCCTTTCAACTCCGCCGTCAGGGCGCCGATCGGATACGTCCGCGCGCCCGCCGATTCGCGCGAACGCTGCCGCAACATTCGCACCAAACCGGGCTCATCGAGCGGAGGATCGGTGTCAGGGGGGCACACGACGCTGGTGACACCGCCCGCCAACGCCGCCTTCATCTCGACTTTCAGCGCGCCTTCGTGCCCGGGTTCGCCCAACCGCGCGCACAGATCGACGAGGCCCGGCGCAACAATCAAACCCTTCGCATCGAGCGTGCGATCGACCTTGAAGCGCTCGGGCGAGCGGCCGATCGCGGCGATCTGTCCGTCCGCGATGTAAACACTGGCTACCTGGTCGAACCCGGTCGCCGGATCGATCACGCGCCCGTTGACGATGGCAATATTCATGGATGACCCTGGACGCTGCGCGCCGTCCCGCCACGCGGGCTCATTTGCTCAATGTCGCCGGCGGCGCGGTCCGCAGGACCCGAGCCCTCCTCCGGGCGGCCGCGCGGAGGGCTCATTGCATGCGCGCCGATGAGGACACGATCGACAACACCGCCATGCGTATGGCAATGCCGAACGTCACCTGCGGCAGGATCACGCTCGCTGCGCCGTCAGCGACGTGCGAGTCGATCTCGACGCCGCGATTCATTGGCCCGGGATGCATCACGATTGCATCGGGCTTTGCCAACGCAAGCTTGGCGGCGGTCAGTCCGTAGTTCGCGAAATACTCGGCCGCCGAGGGCAACAACGCGCCGCGCATACGCTCGCTTTGCAGCCGCAGCATGATGATCACGTCGGCATCGCGAATTCCTTCGTCGAACTTGGTGCAGATGCGCACGCCCATCTGCTCGAGCCCGGCCGGCAACAATGTCAGCGGACCGACTGCGCGCACTTCGGGAACACCCAGCGTCGTCAGCACATGAATATCGGAACGCGCGACTCGCGAATGCAGAATGTCGCCGACGACTGCGACGATCAGGTTGCTGAAGTCCTTCTTGTAATGCCGGATCGCGTACGCGTCGAGCAGGCCCTGCGTCGGATGTTCGTGCCGTCCGTCACCGGCGTTGATCACATGAATGTGCGGTGCATGCGCGCTTGTGTGACGCGCGATCAAGTAAGGCGCGCCGCTGGTCGCATGGCGCACGACGAATATGTCGGCCTGCATCGCCGTCAGGTTGTTGATCGTATCGAGCAGCGATTCGCCTTTAGCCGCGCTCGAACGGACGATGTCGAGGTTGAACACGTCGGCGGACAAGCGGCGGGCGGCAATCTCGAACGTCGTGCGGGTACGCGTGCTGTTTTCGAAGAACAGATTGAATGCGCTCTTGCCGCGCAACAGCGGCACGCTTTTCACTTCGCGCTCGGCGATGTTGATAAAGCTGTCGGCGGTGTTCAAGATGCGCTCAATGATCTCGCGCGGCAACCCGTCGATCGCGAGCAAGTGATGCAGCTCGCCTTCGCGGTTGAGCTGCGGATTGCGGCTGCTATTCAGCACCGCGCTCCTCTATCGTCAGATGCAGGCGGTCATCATCGTCGCGCGTCAGAACGACGCTGACCGAGGCCGGCAGCTCGATTGTCGCCCCCACGATGCCCGCCGCGACCGGCAGCTCACGGCCACCCCGGTCGATCAGGACCGCCAGGTCGATTTTTGCGGGCCGGCCGTAGTCGAAAATCTCGTTCATCGCTGCGCGCACTGTGCGCCCGGTGTTCAGGACATCGTCAACCAGCAGGATGTGGCTGCCGGTCACGTCAAACACAATCTGCGACGGTCGTACCGCAGACTTCAACCCGGATTGATCGAAGTCGTCGCGATAGAACGAGACGTCGAGAATGCCTACTGGTGCCTCAACATTCAACTCTCGCTTGAGCCGCTCGGCAAGCCACACTCCGCCGGTGTGCACCCCCACCAAGTTAAGTGGCGTGTCGGCGTATTGCTCTCGCGCACGGCGCGCCAGCTGCCGATAGATCGCCTCGGCGTCGAGCTCAAGCATCGGTCGCACCGCCGTCGAGCCATTGCTGGAGAATCACGGCCGCTGCCGCGGCATCGACATCTCCTTCGCGTTCAACCACCCCCGAGCTATAGCGTTCATCGACGCGGAAAACAGGCAGTCCATAGCGGCCTTCAAGCTGCCGCGCAAAGCGCTCGCAACGCGCGGTCATTGCGTGTGTCGCGCCGTCCGGGTGCAGCGGGATTCCGACCGCGAGTGCCACCGGTTGCCACTCATCGATCACGGCGCCCAATGCTTTCCAACGTGCTTCGGTGCCGACCGCATCGATCGTAGTCAAGGGCCGCGCATGACCGGTCAGACGGTTGCCGATCGCCACACCGATTCGCCGCGAGCCGAAGTCGAATCCCAGCACGGCGCCATCGCTCATAAAACTGGGTGAGACAAAAAAGGAAGGACTGACAGAAGAGCGGATGGATGCACGACCTGCGCGGTCACGCATGACCGGCGTGCCCCGTCAATTGCGAGCTATTGACCCCGAGCAGCCGGAGCGCTGCATCGTATTTGTCGACGGCCGGGACATCGAAGATGATCTGTGGCGCTGCATTGACCGTCAGCCACGCGTTCTGCGCAATTTCGTTCTCGAGCTGACCGGCGCCCCACCCGGAGTACCCGAGCGTGACCAACACTTTCTCGGGACCACCGCCCTCGGCGATCGCTTCGAGCACATCTTTGGACGTCGTCAACGAAATCTCATCCGAGATCGCCAGCGTCGAGCTGAAGCCGGCGCTGGGTCCATGCAATACGAAGCCGCGCTCGGTCTGCACCGGTCCGCCGAAATAAACGGGATCGTCTTTGCGCGGGGCAATCTCGAGTTTCAAGTCGACGCGGTCGAACAGCGTGCCAAGCGTCAAATCGGTCGGCCGGTTGATCACCAGACCGAGTGCGCCGCGATCGCTGTGATCGCATACGTACACAACCGAGCGCTCGAAGTTGGTATCCGCCATCGCGGGCATGGCGATGAGGAACTGATGTTTCAGGTCCAATGGGCTATGGACCTTCGGTTCACTCGGCATGAGGCCGGATTGTAGACTGCTCGGACATGTTTCTCGCCACCGGATGCGATACGCCCAAGGTTTGGTATGGCTGCGCCGCGATCTTCGGCTGAACGATAACGCCGCACTGGCCGTCGCGCTCTCGCAGTGCCGGCGCGTGATGTGCGCCTTCGTTTTCGATCGCGCGATTCTCGATGAGTTGCGCAGCGAAGGTTTCACTCGGGACCGGCGCGTCGATTTCATCCATCGGTCGGTCGTCGCGCTCGATGCGTCACTGAGAAGGCGCGGTGCCGCACTGATCGTGCGGCACGCGAACGCTGTCGATGCGATTGTCGAGCTTGCGGCAGAGCTCGGCGCGGATGCGGTGTTTGCCAACGCAGATTACGAACCGACGGCGCACCAGCGCGATCAGCGAGTCAAACAGAGGCTGTTGCAACATCGCCGCGAGCTGTTGATGTTCAAAGATCATGTCATCTTCGAGAAGGACGAAATAGTGTCCGGCGCCGGAACACCATTCAACGTCTTCACGCCGTACAAGAACGCCTGGCTGAAGCGCGTTCGCGCTTCGGATCTGAAATCGCACGACACCCAATCGCACGCGGACCGACTGGTCAAGCCACCCGGTCGTCAGTCCATTCCCACCCTGACACAGATGGGGTTCGCGCTCACCAATCTCGACGACCTTCCATTGCCAGCCGGCGAAGCGGGCGCGCAACAAATGTTCGAGGACTTCAAGCGCCGCATCGACCAGTATCAGCAGGAACGCAACTATCCCGCCGCCCGCGGCCCGTCCTACCTTTCGGTTCATCTGCGCTTCGGCACGATCTCGACACGCGAACTCGCGCGCTTTGCATACCAACGGAAGCGTTCGGCCGGCGCCCAGGTATGGCTCAGCGAACTGATCTGGCGCGACTTCTATCAGATGATTCTGTGGCACCACCCGCACGTGGTCGACCACGCGTACCGGCCGCAATACGATCGCATCAAATGGGAAACCGGCGCCGAGGCCGAGCGAAACTTTGCCGCCTGGTGCGAAGGCAAGACCGGCTACCCGCTGATCGACGCCGCAATGGCGCCAGATCAACCGAAGCGGCTACATGCACAACCGCCTGCGCATGGTGACCGCAAGCTTCCTGACGAAGACCTCGGCATCGACTGGCGACGCGGCGAACGCTATTTCGCGCGCCAACTGAACGACTACGACCTCGCCGCCAATAACGGCGGCTGGCAGTGGGCGGCCTCAACCGGCTGCGACGCGCAACCGTACTTCCGCATCTTCAATCCGATCACACAGTCCGAAAAGTTCGACCCCAACGGTGACTTCATCCGCCAGTACCTGCCGCACCTGGCGAACTTCACCGCCAAAGAAATTCACGCGCCGTGGTTGGCATCGGCTGAGCGACAACAGGAAGCGGGCTGCATCATCGGCCGCGACTACCCGAAGCCGATCGTCGATCACCCAGAAGCCAGGAAGAAGACTCTAGAGCGTTTTGGGACAGTCAGACGCCAGTTTGAGGATTGAAGGCCGTTGCGTGCAGTCGCGCGCGCAAGCGTTGGGCGGGGAGCGGGCCTGCCTGGGCGTAGGCGGCGCAGCTGCGCCAGCCGCTGCTGCTGAACGCCAACTACGCCCTACGCCGTCACCCGCTCAGCCAAATACTGCTTAATAAACTTCAGCAGCTCGTCTTCCTGATATGGCTTGCCGAGATATTCATTCACGCCGAGCTCGAAGGCCGTGCTGCGATGCTTCTCGGCTGTGCGCGACGTGATCATGATGATCGGAATGTCTGCGGTCTTCTTATTTCCTCGTACGTTGCGCGTCAAGTCGTAGCCGTCCATGCGCGGCATTTCGATGTCGACCAGCATGATGTCGGGCACCACGTCCTGCAGCTGCCGCAACGCATCGACGCCGTCTTTCGCCAGCAGCACCGTATACCCCTGCGCTCCAGCAATCGCTGCGTCACTCTTCGCACCGTCAACGAATCGTCGACCACCATCACCGTCGGCACCGTCGAGGTCGACAGTTCGGTCACGTGGTCGATGCGCTTCTGCGCGGCCTTGGCCTCGTCGCGCGCATCCGGCGCCACGTCGAATACCGCGGGCGGCTCCGGCGCGCGCGTGATCAACTGCACCGGGTTGATGATCAATACGATGTCGCCGTTACCGAGCATCGTCGCCCCGGCGATGCCCGCCAGCCGCGCGACCTGCGGGCCGACGTTCTTGATCACCACCTCCTGGTTGCTCGACACCTCATCAACTGCAATCGCCAGCCGATCGTCGCCCGAGCGCAACATCACCACCGGTGTTTGCCGCGCCAGATGCGGCGTCGTCGTCTTCGCCGAGCAATTGCGTCAACGGCCGCAGCACCACCGTGCCGACTGGCGGAATTTCTATGATCCATCGGTCAGCGCCGCAAGCAACACCGCGGGCCGGTAGCGCCGTACCTGCTCCACCATTCCGGCCGGAATCGCGTAGCGCCGCCCCGCGATGCCCACTAGAACAACCTGCGCAATCGCCAACGTCATCGGCAGATACATCGTGAAGCGCGTGCCGCGTCCGCTTTCGCTCGAGATCGAAATGCGGCCACCGAACGCTGCAAGCTCGGCGCGCACGACGTCCATGCCGACGCCGCGCCCTGCCAACTCGGTCACTTCGGCTGGCGGTCGTGAAGCCCGGCTGGAAAATCAACTCCATCAGCTCGCGATCGCTCAGCACCTGATCGGGCCTCGATCAATCGACGCTCGACCGCGCGCGCCTGGATGCGTTCAAGATCGCAAGCCGGCGCCGTCGTCGTTGAAGACGACGATAATTTCGTTGCCTTCCTGGCGCACGTCGAGCATCAGCTCGCCCGTCTCCGGCTTGCCCGCAGCGCGACGCTCGGCGCGGCACTTCGAGCCCGTGCGCGATCGCGTTGCGAAGCAGGTGTTCGATCGGCGCCGCCATTTTTTCGAGCACGCCTCGGTCGATCTCGGTGTTGCCGCCGCGGATATCAAGACTGACGCGCTTATCGAGCTCCTTGGCGACCTGGCGCGCCACGCGATACAGGCGCTCCGAGACGTTCGAAAACGGCACCAGCCGCACCCGCATAAGGTTGCTGCTGCAGTCGCGCGTCAGGCGCGCTTGCGAGGTCAGATCCGGTATCGCGCGCTTCGCAGTCCTCTTCAGCATGTTCTCTGTACCGTCGCGACGTCTTCGACCGACTCGGCCAGCATGCGCGTCAGCTCCTGCAAGCGCGTGTAGCGGTCGAACTCGAGCGGATCGAAGTCCGCTGATTCGCGCGATAGCTTGTCGCCGCGCGCCTGGATCTGCGCATCGGCCTGGATCTCGACTTCGCGCAGCTGCGCCCGCAGCCGGTTAATGTTTTCGGTCAACTCGGTCAATGATCCCTTGATCGTGCCGACCTCGTTCTCAAGCTTCGAGCGCGCGATCGACACCTCGCCGGCCTGATCGACCAGTTTGTCGAGCACGTCGGCGCGCACGCGAATGAACGTCGCCGCTTGCTGAGCCCCGGGTGCAGCCGCCGTCAACGTGGCGCTCACTTCGCCACCGATAGCGGCCAAAGAAGAAGCCGTCGGCGCAGTCTTCGACGGCACGGCGCGCGCGTCCGCTCGTGCTGCTGAAATATCGACGACCGGCGCCCGCGGAGGCTCCGTGGCCGCCGGCGCTGGCGCGGCGGCCGCGGGGTTCTGCAACTCGTCGTACAGCGCCATCGCATGGTCATACTGCGTATGCAAGTCATCGATGATGATCGGCGGCACGTCGGCCAGCTGCATCGCAGCTTCCATCCGCGTTTCCATCTCATGCACGGCTTCGCCCAAGCGCATCGCACCCGCCATGCGCGCACTGCCCTTGACCGTGTGCAGCTTGCGCATCAGGTCGCGCGCGAGCTCGCCGTCGTTGGGATTACCTGCCAGTCCGCGCAGGTTGGTCGCCACTGACGGCAACAGCTCGGCGGCCTCGGTCAGAAACACTTCCAGCAGCTCGGCATCGAGCTCGTCGCGCAAGCGTGAAGCTGCAGGTTGTTCTGCTTCTACGTCGGCGTCGGACTCATCGCCGTCTGCGTCCGGGCCTTTTCTTGGTACGGCCCTCCGATCGGTAAACGTCGCGCCGGCATCCCCTGCCGGCTCCGCAATAAAGTTTTCCTCCGTCGCCGATTCCTGCGGCGCGGCCTCAATGTCATCGGGGAGAGCTGTCGCCGGCTCGACGATCTCGAACGTAGCGGGCTCCAGCACGAGTTCATCCAGCGGCGCATCAACTTGCACCAGATGCAGCCCCGCGCCAGCGTGCGCATCGTCGTGCAATGCACTGTGCGCTCGCACCACCGAGACCAGATCGTGCAAGGCACCGGCGTCAAGCGGTGCTTCGTCGGGATAAACGCCGGCGGCGAATTGATGCAGCATGCCGCGCACTCGATCGGTCACTCTTTCAAGCGTGTCGAATTGCGCCGGGGTCAGCGCCAGATGATGGCGCGGACCGATCATCGTCAGGGTGCGCATCAGGTCATCCAACGGCTCGGCGATCGAAACTACCGGAGCGAGCCCGACTGTCTTCGAGATACCTGACAATGAGTGCGCGCGTCGCATGATGTTCGGCGTAACTGCGCGCGCGGGTTCATAACGCCACTCCGCGATATCGTTGGCGAGCACGCGGGTGCACTCGTCCGCTTCGTTCAGAAAGATCGAATACAGGCCGTGACTGATCTCGAGCGGACCGACGCGCTTGATGTCCTCGCTGCCGGGCTCCTCCCCCGCGGCCGCAGGCGGGGCTGCAGGCGCATCGAAATCGAGCTGCCAGTCCACTGGCTCCGTGATTTGGGGCAGCGATTCTTGGCGGGGCGCCAGCGTTTCCCTGGGAAAGAGCGGAGAGGCGCCGAAAGCTGCATCGACCGATTTCGGTTCAATGTCCTTGCTATCGGCATTCGTCGGCAGCGCGTCGAAGACCACTGCCGGCGCGCTGCCGTCAGACTTTGGGGCGGGCGGCATCCCCGGCAGTGCGTGCGCATACTCGAACACACCGCCTTCGCGCACCGCCTGCGCCGATCGCACCAGAGGTATCGGGTCAGGCTCGGCTGCTGGGTTGCGCGCAATCTGGCCAATCCAGTCGCGAATCACGCGTTGCGCGCCTTCGGCGAGGTCAAGCAAATCGTCGCTCGCCGCGCGCTCCTGCGCGAGCCACAAATTGAAACATTGCTCGACCGCCCACGCGCCTTCGCCGACGGTTTTGAAGCCCACCATGCGGCTCGATCCCTTGAGCGTGTGGAACGCGCGCCGCACGGTCGTCAGCGTTGCCTGATCGTCGCGCGTCGTACGCAGCATTTCCAACTGTTCGATGATGCTGTCGAGCACGTCACGCGCTTCCTCGACAAAGATCTGGCGCAATTCATTGTCAGCTGCCGCTTCGGAAACCGGCATCGGCGCGGTGGGCTGCGGTGTTTCCAACGGGCGAAGTGGCGCGAGCAACTGTTCGAGCTGGGTCGCGTCCTCGCTGCGGTGTGTTTCCTTCAGTTGCGCCAACAGCTGTGCTGCGCGCGCCGCATTTTGCTTCAGCGGGTCGTTGTCGAGCAGATCGGCCTCGTTGGCCAGCCTCGGCAGCAGGCGTTCGAGCTCTTCGATCGCGCGCGCGTCGCCCGCCACCTCGACCAACCGCGCCGCCTGCGCGTGCGCAGCTTCGAGCGTCTTGCGCGCGGCCGATTCGACGTTGTCGCCGCGCCGGGCAGGCATGCGGATGTCGACGGTGCGGGGCGCGATGTAATCGTCGTCCGCAGGCGCGGTGACGGTATCTCCTCCCTGCAGCTGTCCGAGATCGGCGCTAAAAATTCCGGTGGCCGGGTCGTAGCGGAACATTCCGCGCGGACGATCCGCATCCTGCCCCACGCTTTCGACAAAGAAGCCGATTGCACCGAGGTTCTGCGCGATGCGTCCGAACTCGTCGGGCTCGGGCGCCACCGTCGCGTCGGAGAAGCGCGCAATCGAGGTCTGGACGTTGCGCAATGCCGCGACCGGCTCGTCGTAGCCGAGCAACGACAGCACGCCGCACACCTGATCGAACATCGCCGTAGTGCTCGGCAAGTCGCCGCGCTCCAGCGGGTTGCGGAAGAAGCGGTCGAGCCGCTGTTCGATGTCGCGCAGTGTCGCCTGCGTTTCGGCGACCACGGTGCCCATCGTCAGGCGATCCTGCGCGCGCCGCGCCAGCTCGGACATCCATGGGCCGGCTTGCGGCAACGCCTGGCCGTTGCGGGCCTTGCCGAGGCGGTCGATCACCTGCAGCGCACGCCCTTCGTATTCGGACTCGATCTGCGGCAGCTCTTCGACGCCCAGATCGACAAACAGCAGCGCCGAGGCGACCTCGAGCCCCACGCCTTCGCGCACGTTCGGTGCGAGCTTGGCAAACTCGTTGGTTACGCGAGTGATCGCTTCAATCGTCGCTACCAATGGCCGCGCGTGCAGCTTGTGCGACGTTTCGCGCGCCAGCGCAATTTCGTGCTCGAACTTAGAAGTGTCCGGCGCTCCGGCAACGATCTGCCCCCACAGCTGCTTGGCCTGTACCAGGGCTTCCTTCAACGCGCGCAGCGCGTCGGCGTCGAGTGCAGTCAAACTGGCGCGCTCGAAGTCCGCCGGAATCAGCGCATCCAGCCCGTACAAACGCTTCACCTCGGCCACCCGCGGCAGCGAACCCTCGGCTCGGCCGACGTAGTACAGCGTGTCGACCATCAAACGCTCGGCGACCGCGCCGCCGCCTTCGATCATGCGACGCAGCTGCAGATTCAGCCGTGCCAGCACGCGCTTCAGATCGACGTCAACGGCAACCGCGCCGGCTTCGAGTGCTTCCAACAATCCCCGCGCGATCCACCAGAAACTACGTGCGAGCCCGCGCTGCGGCATATGCTCGAGATCCGACAGCGCTTCGCGCATCCGTTTGCGCGGCGCCGCGTCGTCCGAGTTACGCAGGAAGCCAAGCAATCCCAACTCAAAACGCGCGCGCCGGTCGCGCAACTGGCGCGGCGTGAAATTGCGCGCTTCGATTTGATGGAACGCGGGACGCCGCGACAAATCAGGAAACACCAGATCGGCCGGATGAACCCGGTTCGCCTGATCCAGCTGCAGGACGTCGCGGTAGTACGGATACAGCTTGATTGGCTGGTTCGGGCGGCCGGATAACAAGCCTTCCAGGTACGCCATCACGGCCGACAGCGCAGTTTCAATCGTGCGAATCGGCGCCGGCGAGCATTCTTTCGGATCCGCTTCGAAGCGTCGCGTCAGATGCTCGATCGCTTCGGTGACCAGCGCCACACCGCGCAGGTCGAGCAGCTGCAACGCGCCATTGGCCTGATGAATCTGATTGCGCGCGTTGCGCACGCTGTCGACGTCCTGCTTGTTGGCGACAAACGCCTTCAGTCCATTGACCGCGTCGGTCAG
The DNA here is from genome assembly GCA_963746085.1 of uncultured beta proteobacterium. Taxonomy (GTDB): domain Bacteria; phylum Pseudomonadota; class Gammaproteobacteria; order Burkholderiales; family Burkholderiaceae_F; genus JACCZX01. The sequence continues at coordinate 14,822 of CAVVAI010000009.1, read as the reverse complement.
CGAAGTTCGAATCTCGTCGATGACCCAAGCCAGCGGCGCGATGTCGGGAGCGGCCCCCACCAACTGATTCGGATCGTGTTTTTCGGCCATGTGGTTATCCGACGCGGAACCGTGCCACTGAAGCCTTCAACTCACGCGCGAGCGTTGCGAGCTGCCCGATCGACTGCGCTGCCTGCCGCGTGCCCTGTGATGTTTGCTCCGTCACCGTCAAGATGCGCTCGATTGAATGAGCGACACCGCCGGCCGATTGCGCCTGATCATTGGTGGCCGACGCGATCTTCTCGACCTGGTCGGTCAACTGGCGCGAAACGCGGCCGATGTCCGACAGTGCGTTGCCGGCCGCATCCGACAGCTTCGCGCCTTCAACCACGCCCTGCGTGCTCTTTTCCATGGCCGCGACCGCGTCCTGCGTGTCGGTTTGAATCGTGCGCACCAGCGCGCCGATCTGCTTGGCCGCTTCAGCCGAGCGATCCGCCAGGCGCTGAACTTCTTCGGCCACCACCGAAAACCCACGCCCCGCTTCCCCGGCCGACGCAGCCTGGATCGCCGCATTCAACGCCAGCACGTTCGTTTGCTCGGTGATGTCGGTGATCAGCTCGACGATCTCGCCGATCTCCTGCGACGACTCACCCAGCCGCTTGATGCGCTTGGCGGTTTCCTGAATCTGTTCGCGGATCTCATTCATGCCGCTGATCTGGTTGAACACCGCGCGCTGGCCGCGCTCGGCCGCTTCCAGTGAGGCGCGCGCGACCTTGGCAGACTCGCCTGCGTTTTTCGAGACATCATTGATCTGCGATGCCATCTTCAGCACCTTGTCGCCGGTTTCCTTGATCTCCTGAGACTGCGCTTCCGACGCCGTCAGCAATCGAGTCGCGATATCGCGCGCCTGAGTCGACGCCGTATTGACCTGCTCGGCGGTGTTGTTGATGCGTCCCACCAGCCCGCGCAGCTCCTCGACCGTGTAGTTGACCGAATCCGCGATAGCGCCGGTGATGTCCTCGGACACCGTCGCCTGCACCGTCAGGTTGCCGTCGGCCACCTCCTGCAGCTCGTTCATCAACCGCAAAATCGCGGCCTGATTGACGTCGTTGGTTTTCTTTGCATCCTGTTCGAGCCGCTCGGCCTGCATCCGCTGCACGTTGGCTTCGGTCGCGCGGTGGCGCGTATCTTCGAGTAACACCTTGAAAATCGCGAGGCCGGCCAGGAGCAAGCTGCTGCCGAAAAACATCAGCAGCAGGAAGTTCACGACACGTGTGCGTTGCGCGTTCGTATAAAGCCCGCTCAACTGCCCTACTTGCTGGCGCAGCATTTCGGAATCGCGCAGGATTCCCAGCTCGGCTTCTTTGGCTTGCACGATGGCCTGCAAGCTGCCAAGCGCACCCTCGATCGACTTCTGGAACTCGCCGTATACCTTCAGCAGCTCTTGCAGCCGCGAGCGGGCTTCGGTATCGGTCGCGGCGCTGATGCGAAGCGCTTCGCTGCCCGACAGCAACGCTTGCGTCAGGTCGCGAAACTGGTTGATGTCGCGGCCGAGGGTTAGCGCCACTTCAGCATTCGCCACGTTGCCCGCGACCAGCGAGTTGGCGCTCTTGCCGAGCCGCTGCGTCAGCGTGACCAACTGGCCAGCAGTGGCGATCTCACGCGAAGGCGCACCGACCTGCAGCTTCAGCGCCATGATTTCTTCGGTCAGCTGCTGCAGGCGCGGGCTTGCATCGTTGATCTTCTTGATAACGTCCCCGAATGCCAGCAGTATTTTTTCGTTGCCCAGGATGACCGATGCAGCCGAGTAGCTCGCGGACCAGTTCGCTGCAAGTTTTTCCAGCTCCGGCATGATCACGTCGCTGGTGGAAGCGGTTAGATCGCGATTGGAATCGCCCTTCATCAGCGCGGTCAGGTTGCCGGCAATTGCATCGCGGCTTTCCTGGACTTCGGTAAACGCAACACGGTTGCCTGCCACTGCGTTAGGTGCGGCTTTGGCCAACCGCTGGGTGTGCATCAACGTGTCTCCAATGATCTCGATCTGGAGAGCACCGTTGGTCGCCGCCCGGTTATCGATCGCCAACACGAGAATGAACAGCAACAGGCAGGTGACGAGCAACGCCAACAAAATCTGCACCTGCGAATTGACCGGTCTTTCGCCAATGACCGGCAGCCGCATCTCGATCAGGCGGTCCATAAAACGCATCGCCCCGCCGCTGCTTCCCGCGCGCTCGAGCATGACCGTCTTCGGCGCCGGTGCTGACATCGTCGTACGCGGCGACACCGTGTCCAACGTCGTCGACGCGCGGAACGGATCGCCGCGATTTCGACTCGAGCGCTCCTTTGGCCTTTTTTTCACTGCTACTGGTCCCATGTCGAGTGCCATTCATCCCTCCGCCGCTACAGCTCCGCCGTTCACCGTAGGCCGCTCGAAGTCGAACGGCCTTGAATCGCCGCCGTTCTAGTCAGTCGGCGGTCGCCGTGCTTGGTACTCCGTTGTTGCTTCACGCATAGCTAAACCGCAATCGACGCAAACTGAGGCGACGTCGCCAACTCACGCAGCTCAAGCGCAGTCATCAACAATCCCTCGTCGTCTCGATAGCGCACTTGTTCCCAACTGGCACGACCGGCCGGCGGCTCGCCATCCATGGGGGTTAGATCCTTCAGATTGCGAATGCCAAAAGCGCGCGTCACCAGAATGCCCGCGTTCACGCCGAGCACTTCTCCGAACACCAAAACCTGCTGCGTCTGTTCCGGCGTCAACGGCTCGCGCCCCATCAAGTGCAACAAATCGACCACGCCGATCAATCTTCCGCGCACGTTGGCAAGACCGCGATACCAGGGCCGCGTCCAGGGGACGGGAGCGATACCGGGAAGGCTGACGATCTCGCCCGCCAGCGCCATTTCGATCAGATAGTTCTCTGACCCGATCCGCACCGCGAGACGCGTCGGCTCGGTTGGCTTGTTGGGCGCTTCTTTCAAACGCTGCGCCAACTGCGTTGAGAATTCACGCAGTTTGACAAGCTGCCGGTTGGTGGCTTCGCCGCTGGTGGCCATGGTCGGGAGTCGCTGCGCCTAATTCTTGATTAGTTGAACGCGGCGATTTTTTCGAGCAACTCGTCGGCCTTCACCGGCTTGACGACGTAGTCGCGCGCACCCTGCCGCAGGCCCCAGATGCGATCGGTCTGCTGGTTCTTGCTGGTGCACATAATGATTGGAATGTTCTGCGTGACCGGATCCTTCGACAGCGCCCGGGTCAGTTGAAAGCCGTTCTGGCCCGGCATCACCACATCCATCAGGATCAGGTCCGGGATCAGTGTCTTGACCTTGATCATCGCGTCGTCCGCGTTTTCCGCCGTCGATACGGCATAACCCTGCTTGGTCAGCATTTCAGTCAACACGTGTCGCTCCGTCGGTGAATCGTCGACGATCAAGACTTTCTTAATTGGCATGGCTTTCCCCTGGCCAACAACTTCGATTCCTAGTTCATCGAATGTTGTCGTACTGCAGTCAGCAGGCTGTCTTTGGTAAACGGCTTGGTCAGATATTCGCTGGAACCGACCATGCGCCCACGCGCACGATCGAACAATCCGTCCTTTGAAGACAGCATCACAACCGGCGTCTTGTGAAAGCGCGGACTGCGCTTGATCAACGCACACGTCTGATAGCCATCCAGCCGCGGCATCAAGATGTCGCAGAAGATAATGTTGGGTTGGTGATCGTTGATCTTGGAAAGCGCCTCAAAGCCGTCTTGAGCCAGGATCACCTGGCAGCCGGCCTGCGAAAGAAATATCTCCGCGCTGCGCCGAATGGTGTTCGAATCATCGATCACCATCACCTTTTTTCCGCGGATTTCCGTAAAGTCCTGAGCCGCCATCTGCTGCTACCCATCTCACGCTTGTCACCGAGCCTGCGTTGTACGCGAACCTGGCTCGCGTTCAGCGCCGAATTCCGCTGTTCCGAGGTCAGATTTCGACCATTTCGAAATCTTCTTTGCGCGCGCCACACTCGGGACACGTCCAATTCGGAGGAATGTCTTCCCAGCGCGTTCCAGCGGCCACGCCTTGATCCGGAACCCCCGCTGCCTCGTCATAGATCCAGCCGCAGATGAGACACATCCAGGTTTTCATCGCCACGCCGGCCGCCATCGTGTTAAACCAACAAAAAGCCGACGTTGAGACGAACTCAAAAAGCGCGAACTCGACGGCTAAAATCAACAAGTTAGCGGGCGATCATAACGTGGCATCGCAAATATCCGCTACCCATTTACCGTTACCCATTTGCGTGACTAATTTTGGCCGACGGGAGCATGGCAATTCGATCAATCGAACGTTGCTGACCGCGAGGCTCGCGTGTGATTCTTGGATGCAGTTCGATGAAGCTTGACCCTGCGCGCCTCGCCGGCGTTTATCTGTTGACGCCAGACTCCGATGGACGCGGCTTCGATGCCTTGCTCGCAGTTGTCAAGCAAGCATTGGATGTTGGAGTGCGCGCCGTTCAGTATCGCGACAAGACCTGCGACGCCGTGCAGCGGCTCGAACGCGCATCGAGGGTAGCCGAACTGACTCGCGCAGCCGGCGCCCTGCTGATCGTCAACGACAGTATCGAGGCTGCAATCTGTTCCGGCGCGGACGGCGTGCATCTAGGGCGTGACGATGGCGACGTAGCCGACGCGCGCGATCGATTGCCGCATCGGCTGATAGGCGTGTCCTGCTACAACCAGCTCGACCGCGCGCGTGCGGCAATTGCGGCCGGTGCGGACGCCGTCGCTTTTGGCTCGATGTTTGAGTCCGCGACGAAACCGGCGGCCGTCCGCGCGCCGCTCGCATTACTGTCCGATGCGCGCGCCGCATGGCCACACCAGCGCATCATCGCGATCGGCGGCATCAATGCCGAGAACATCGCGAGTGTCGCAGCTGCCGGTACGCATGCTGCAGCGGTGCTCGGTGCCGTTTTTGGGAGCGATCACCCGGCGCAGGCGGTGCGCGAGCTCATCCAACGATTCGATCAGGGAAAAGTCCAGCATGACGAGCAACGAACAATTGTTTGAGCGCGCGCAGCGTTCGATTCCCGGCGGAGTCAATTCGCCCGTACGCGCATTCCGCTCGGTGGGCGGTACACCGCGCTTCATCGAACGCGCCGCGGGTCCGTACTTCTGGGATTCGGAAGGCACGCGCTACATCGATTACATCGGCTCCTGGGGGCCGATGATCCTGGGCCACGCGCACCCCGCGGTTCAGCGGGCGATTCAGGCTGCGTTGCTGCGCGGGATCTCGTTCGGTGCGCCGACCGAAGCCGAAGTCGAAATGGCCGAAGCGCTGATCCAGCACGTGCCTTCAATGCAGCAGGTCAGGCTGGTGTCTTCCGGCACCGAAGCGGCGATGAGCGCGATCCGCCTCGCGCGCGGCGCAGCCGGCAACGGCAGCCGGCGCAAGATCATCAAATTCGAGGGTTGTTATCACGGGCATGCCGACAGCTTGCTGGTCAAGGCGGGCTCCGGACTTCTCACTTTCGGCCATCCAAGCAGCGCCGGCGTGCCCGCCGAAATCACGCAGCACACTCTTGTGCTCGACTACAACGATGCGCAGCAGCTGCAGGATGCCTTCGAGCAGCACGGCGACAATATCGCGGGCGTCATCGTCGAGCCGATCGCGGGCAACATGAACCTGGTGCGGGCCACATCCGAGTTCCTGCGCACGATGCGCGAGCAGTGCAGCGCACACGGTGCCTTGTTGATCTTCGACGAAGTGATGTCCGGATTTCGCGTCGCATCGGGCGGAGCCCAGGCGCTATACGGCATCGATCCCGACATCACGGTGCTCGGAAAAGTGATCGGCGGCGGCATGCCGTTGGCGGCCTTTGGCGGAAAGCGCGACGTGATGCAACGCCTGGCGCCGCTCGGAAACGTCTACCAGGCGGGCACGCTGTCGGGCAATCCGGTAGCGGTCGCGTGCGGCTTGGCGACGTTGAAGGAGATCGGCCGCCCTGGCTTCTACGACGAGCTCGGCGCGCGCACGCAGGGGCTGGTCGCGCGTCTTGTATCGGCCGCAAAAAGCCGTGCGCCCGGCTTAGCGTTTTCCGGCGATAGCGTGGGGGGCATGTTCGGAATCTACTTCGGCGCCGATGTACCGGGTCGGTACGCTGACGTAATGGCGTGCGATATCGAACGATTCAAACGTTTCTTCCATGCAATGCTGGGGCGCGGCGTTTATCTGGCGCCGTCGGCCTACGAAGCAGGCTTTGTCTCGATGGCGCATGATGCTGCGGTGATCGACGCGACCATCGCTATCGCGGAACAAGCCTTTACGGAAATCCGCTGAGCGGACGATCCTTCGAGGCCTGAAAGCCGGGAACTTGACTGCTAATTGTTAGACGAAAGACCATGCCGCCTGTACAAGTCAATGCGCGAGTCAAAGCGCGAATCAGTGCGCAAGCCATTGCATTCGCCTTAACCGCAGCCGTCGCGACGTCCGCTGCCAGCCAAACGCTGCCACGCTTTGGCGCACCCGAGAAGCACGTCGATGCCGAATTGATTGCAGCTACCGACGCGATCGTTCCCGGCCAGCCGCTGACGGTCGGCCTGCGGTTAAAGCACGAAAGCGAGTGGCATACGTATTGGCAGGTGCCGGGAGACTCCGGGCTGCCGACTCAGATCAAGTGGCAGCTGCCTACGGGCTTTAGCGCGGGCTCGATCGATTGGCCGCATCCGAAGCGATTGCCGGTCGGCCCGCTGATGAATTTCGGGTACGAGGGCGAAACGCTGTTGCTGACGACGATCAACGTGCCAGCCGATCTTCCGGTTGGCACGCCGGTGACGCTCAACGCAAAGGCTTCCTGGCTCGAGTGCAAGGACGTGTGCATTCCGGGGGATGCCCAAGTAAACCTCACGCTGCCGGTCAATCAGCAAGCCGCACCGTCGTCGTCGGCCGCACTGTTCAAGGCATCGCAGGCGCGCGTGCCGCAAGCCGCGCTGACGGCGAGCGCAAGTATCGAGGCGAACCGCATTCGAGTTGCGCTGGTGCCACCTGCCGGCAAGACGCTCGATAAGGTCGAATTCTTTCCACTCGAGGAAGGCCGTATCGAGGCAGCTGCGCCGCAGGTTCTGAAGAACGAAGGTGGCCAGTCTGCGATTTACCTGACGGCGGCCAAACCGCTCGCGCCGGACTTCAAGACGCTGAAGGGCGTTGTGGTGGCCAACGGCGGCCCCGCCTACCCCAACGGCTGGGCGCACGTCGTGCAAGCATCTCTATCGGCCGGCGCGGTGGGTGCTGCCGCCGGGGCTACCGGTACCTCGGCGGGCGCCGGTTCGTCAATGTCGCTGTGGGCTGCTTTGGGTACGGCAATCCTCGGCGGGTTGATCCTGAATCTGATGCCGTGCGTGTTTCCTGTGCTGTCTCTCAAATTGATCGGGTTGGCACAACATCGCACTCACTCGGGGCCAATGGCGGCGCATGGCGTCGCGTTTGCTGCCGGTGTCATCCTTTCGTTTGTGCTGCTGGCCGCACTGTTGATCGGGCTGCAACAGGCGGGAAGCGCGCTGGGGTGGGGGTTTCAGCTGCAAACGCCGTGGGTGGTCGCCGCATTGACCGTGCTGTTCTTCGCTATCGGCTTGAACCTGCTCGGCGTATTCGAAATGACGATGGGGTCGGGTGTCGCCAACCTGCGCGCGGCAGACAACCTTGCCAGCAAATCAGACTGGCGCGGCAGCTTCGGCACCGGCGTGCTGGCTGTGATCGTCGCTTCACCGTGTACCGCACCCTTCATGGGCGCTGCGCTCGGTTACGCGATCACCCAGCCTGCGGCGATTGCGCTGTCGGTATTCGCCGCGCTTGGCGCCGGCATGGCCCTACCCTATCTGCTGGTGACACTGTTCCCGAGCCTGTTGGCCAAGCTGCCCCGGCCTGGACGGTGGATGGAATTGTTCAAGCAGTTCATGGCATTTCCAATGTTTGCGACCTGTGTCTGGTTGTTGTGGGTGCTGGCGCAACAAGTCGACGCCGGCGGCGTTGCCCTGGCGCTCGGCGTGCTTGTCGCCGTGGGCTTCACGTTGTGGGCGCTCGGACTGTCGCAGCGCGGTGCGCGCGTGTTCCGCTGGGTCGCAGTGGTCGGCGGCATGTTGACTGCGATGACCTTTCGCCGATAGCCACCAGCGAAGCACTGGCCCCGGGCACGCGCTCGACGGCCGATGCCGGATGGCTCGAGTATTCGCCCGAGAAGCTTGCTCAGCTGCGCAGCGAAGGCAAGGTGGTGTTCGTTGACTTTACCGCCGCCTGGTGCGTGACATGCCAGGTCAACAAACGAGTAGCCCTGCGCGAGGATAAAGTAAAAACACGGTTCGCTGCCGACAATGTCGTGTTAATGCGCGCCGACTGGACTAATCGGGACGAGAAGATTACGCACGCTTTGGCGCAGTTCGGCCGCAACGGCGTGCCGTTGTACGTGCTTTACGATCGCAAAGGCGAAGCTGCGGCCTTCCTGAACTTCTGACCGAAGGAATCGTCCTAGCCGCCTTGGACAAGGTGAGGGAGATATCAAAATGAAGATGATTCACTGGATCGCCGCCGGTCTTCTGGCGTCAGTGGGTTCATCGCGGCCGCGGCGCCGGCGATCGGCAACCCGCTCCGAATTTTCGCGCGACGGACGTGGTGGGCAAGCCGATCTCCTTAGCCGACTTCAAGGGCAAGTACGTCGTGCTCGAGTGGAACAACCCGGGCTGCCCGTTTGTTCAGAAGCACTATGACAGCGGCAACATGCAGTCTTTGCAAAAACGCTTTGGCGCAGACAACGTTGCCTGGCTTTCAATCAATTCAACCAACGAGAGCAGTTCGGACTATCTGGCCCCGGCCAAGCTGGCCGCCTGGTTCAAACAGCACAACGCGGCGCCTGCCGCCGTGTTGATGGACGCGAAGGGCGAAGTCGGTCGCGCATTCGGTGCCAAAGTCACACCGCACATGTACGTTATCGATCCCAATGGAACGCTGGTTTACGCCGGCGCTATCGACGACAAGCGCAGCGCGAACGTGGCCGACGTCAAGACTGCGACCAATTACGTGGTCTCTGCGCTGACCGATGCCAAAACGGGCAAGCCGGTGGCCAAGTCAACTACCCAGGCCTACGGCTGCACCATCAGTACAGAGCGGCCTCTAACCGTTCACGTACACCCAGTTCAAAAGCGCATCGAGCGCCGGCTGACCGGCGCCTGGCGATCGGGTGATTGATGAATGCAACCACCGCGTAACGCCTGCCGCTCGCCGCGAGCACGTAACCTGCGATAGCGCGCGCGTCCGCCAGTAACCCCGTCTTGATGTGCGCCGAGCCGGCTGCGGCTTGACGGCGGCGCATCGTGCCGTCGATGCCGACGATCGGCATTGACGAAACGAACTCCGGCATCAACGGTGAGGCAAACGCACTCTGCAACAGCGTTGCCAGGCCGCCTGCGGTCAAGCGTTCAACACGCGATAGCCCCGCTCCGTTCTCGAGCACGAACTCGCGCCGATCCAGACTCTTACTTACGAGCCAGTCGCCTACTACGCGCTGCGAGCGTTCCTTGTTGGCTGGCCTGCGGCTCGCATCCATCCCGAGCGTCAGAAATAGTTGCCGCGCCATCACGTTGTTACTGTACTTGTTGATGTCCCGGATCATTTCGGCGAGAGGACGCGATTCATGCTGCGCGAGCCGCTTTGCGTCGGGCGGTACGAAACCCTCACGCACTCGGCCGCGCCAGACGCCGCCGCTTGAATCCCACAGCGACCGGAACATCGCTTCCGCATACAGGCCCGTCTCGAGCGCACTGACGTGCCAGACCTTGTCGCCGCATGAAAGGGGATACGCACCGCGAAACGTCGGCCGCAGCGGATCGGTGAGCTCGATGGTGCCGGTGGCACCCGGACGCATGGCCATGATCGACTCGACGAGCTCGGCCTGGCCGTTGCCTTCGACGCCGGCGATGCCGAGGACCTCGCCCTTGTGGATGTCGAAGGAGATGTCGTCGAGCAGCGGGCGGCCCTCCACCCCCGGCAGGCCGAGATGCTTGACCGACAGCAGCACCGTGTCGGTGACGGTCGACGTCTCGGTGCTGGGCGAGGGCAGCTCGGAGCCCACCATCAGCTCGGCCAGCTGACGCGCCGTCACCTCGGTCGGCAGCACGGTCCGCACCGTCGTGCCGCGCCGGATCACGGTGATCTCGTCGGCGACGGAGAGGACCTCGTCCAGCTTGTGGCTGATGAAGATGACCGAGATGCCCTCCTTCTTCAGCTCGCGCAGGTTGCCGAACAGCTCGTCGACCTCCTGCGGCACCAGGACCGCGGTGGGCTCGTCGAGGATCACGATGCTCGCGCCGCGGTAGAGCACCTTGAGGATCTCCACGCGCTGACGGGCGCCCACGCCGAGCTCCTCGACCAGCCGGTCGGGCTCGATCCCGAGGCCGTAGGCATCCGAGATGCGCTTGACCTCGGCGCGGGCGTCGCCGCCGATGCCGTGCAGCCTCTCGGCGCCGAGGACGACGTTCTCGAGCACGGTGAAGTTGTCGGCGAGCATGAAGTGCTGGAAGACCATGCCGACGCCGGCCTTGATCGCGTCGGCCGGGGAGTGCAGGGAGACCTGCTGGCCGTTGATCTCGATCGTGCCCGAGTCCGGAGGCTGCACGCCGTAGAGGATCTTCATCAGCGTCGACTTGCCGGCGCCGTTCTCTCCCACGATCGCGTGAATGGTGCCGCGCCGGACGTCGATGTTGACGTCGTCGTTGGCGATCACACCGGGGAAGCGCTTGCCGATGCCGCGAAGTCGGACGGTGACCGGCGCCGATGCCTCGCTCGTTTCTTCGACTGTCGGTGCAGAGGTCGACACGGTCAGGTTCCTCCCCTGGAGACGTCGGGTGGACGTGCGTTCCGCCGGACACTACCCAACTGCAAGCGCCCCCGGATATGACCTCCGGGCCCGAGACCCCGCACTGGGCGGGGTCACGGACCCGGAGGCTGTTGCCTTGATCAGGCCAGCTGATCAGGGAGTGGTCGGAACCGTGATCTCCCCGTCGATGATCTGCTGCTTGAAGGCGTCGAGCTGGTCCACGATGTCGTCGATCTGCCCACCGGAGGTCGAGTAGCCCACGCCGTCCACGGACAGGTCGTAGGTGTTGACCCCGGCCGGGAACGTGCCGCCGGCGACTTCGGAGAGGTAGTTGAAGACCGCGACGTTCACGTTCTTCAGCATCGACGTCATGATGACGCCCTGCACCGACGGGTCGGCGGTGTTGTACTGGTCGGAGTCGACACCGATCGCCAGGCCACCGGCCTCGGAGGCCGCCTCGAAGACGCCACCACCGGAACCACCGGCTGCGTGGTACACGATGTCGGCCCCGCCGTCGAACATGCCCTGTGCAGCGGTCTTGCCCTTGGCCGGGTCACCGAAGCCGGAGAAGTCCGGGGGCTGGGTCAGGTACGTGACATCGATCTCGGCGTCCGGGTTGACCTGCTTGGCACCCGCCTCGAAGCCGGCCTGGAACTTCTCGATCAGTGGCACCTGGACACCGCCCACGAAACCGAGGTGGCCTTCCTTGGACTTCAGGGCCGCGGCCGCACCGACCAGGAACGAGCCCTGCTCCTCGGCGAACACCAGGCAGGCGACGTTCGGCACCGGGTCCCCCTCGAGGGGTTCGCAGAGGCTTGAGTCGTCGATGATGGCGAAATTGACGTCGGGGTACTCCGGCGCCACCTTGCTGACCGACTCGGCGTAGGCGAAGCCCACCGCGATGATCGGGTTGAAGCCGGCCTCGGCGAACGTGACGAGGCGCTCCTCGCGCGCTGACTCCGCCTCACCGTCCGACGCCTCGGACTCCTCGGACTCGACGCCAAGCTCTTCCGCGGCCTGGTCGAGACCCGCTGCCGCCGAGTCGTTGAAGGACTGGTCACCGCGTCCGCCGACGTCGTAGGCCATGCCGACCTTGACGTCCGAGGCAGGAGCAGCGTCGCTGGTTTCGCTCGTGCCGCTGCTTGCGGTGTTGTCGCCAGTGCTGTCGTCGTTCCCGCTGCTGTCGCCGTCATCACCGCATGCGGTCGCCCCCAAAGCGAGAATGCCGACCGTCAGGATGGATGCGAACTTCCTACTGCGTCGCAAGACGCCTCCTTGAGCTCATGGGCCACCGGCCGCTGATCGGGTGAACGGTATAGGTTCCGGCGGCCTTTGACGACACCTCAGGCGGCTTGTTCTGGGTGGTTGTTACCCACTGGTGACCTCAGGGCCCCCGTGGGGTCGTGAATTGATCCCGACGGGCCATGGCGGGGGACCTGTCCGGGCCACTCGTCGCATGCTGTCTGGGTCATTTCCTGGTCAGGAGCCGCGCACAAGTGCGTGGACGGCGGACTGGGCCAGCAGGCGCGCTCCGATACCGATCGCGCGCTCGTCGACCCGCAGGTTTCCCTGGTGGAGGTCGTAGGTCGGGCCACCCGGCGTCCGGGTGCCCAGCCGCATCATCGCGCCGGGGATGCGCTCGAGGTACCAGCCGAAGTCCTCGCCCCCGAGGCTCTGCGGGGCCACCACCTGGCCGGCCTCGCCCAGGACGGCGCGGACCGCATCGGCCAGGATCCGGTTGGAGACCGGCTCGTTGACGACCGGCGGGACACCGCGCTGGTAGTCGATGTCGGCGGTCACGCCGTAGGGCCGGACGATCTCGTCGACGACCTCGCGGACCACCACTTCACAGTCCGCCCAGGCGACCGCGTCGAGGATCCGGACGGTGCCGGTGACGATGCCGTGGTCGGGGATGACGTTGGGCGCCGAGCCGGCGTGCAGGCTCCCCCAGACCACGCTGACTCCCGCTCGCGGGTCCATCCGCCGGCTCAGCACGGCGGGCAGCTCGGTGGTCACCTTGGCCAGTGCGAACGTGAGGTCCCCGGTCAGGTGCGGCCGGCTGGTGTGGCCGCCGGTGCCGCTGAGCCGGACCTCCACCCGGTCGGCGGCACTCGTGAGCGGCCCGAGCCGGAGCCCGACCTGGCCGACGTCGACACCCGGGTCGCAGTGCAGCGCGAAGACCCGCTGGACCTCCGCGAGCGCGCCCTCCTCCATGAAGTGCACGGCACCACCGGGCATCACCTCCTCGGCGGGCTGGAAGAGCAGCCGGACCCGGCCCGGGAGCAGTCCGCGGTCATGCACCTCGGCGAGCGCCAGGGCAGCGCCGGTCAGGGCGGTCGTGTGCACGTCGTGGCCACAGGCGTGGGCCACGCCCGCGACCGTGCTGGCCCAGGGGTCGTCGGTGAGATCGTGGATCGGCAGCGCGTCCATGTCGGCCCGGAGCGCGACGAGCGGCCCGGCGTCGCCGAGATCGGCGGCGAACCCGGTGCGGCTGTATCGGGTGACCTGCCAGCCGGCCTGCTCGACCCTGGTGGCGGCCACCTCCGCCGTGCGCAGCTCGGACCAGGACAGCTCGGGGTGCGCGTGCAGGTCGCGGCGCAGGTCGATGAGGTCGGTGTCGTACTTGTCGACGACGTCTGCGATCACCCTGGCGGCCGTCGAAGCGGCCTGGTTCTGTCCGTGCATGTCCCCCGAAGGCTAGACGACCAACGAGGACCCCCGACGCATGGCGTCGGAGATCCTCGCGGGTTCAGCCGTCGGTCAGGGCGTGATCGTGACGACCTGTCCCTTGGGCTTGGGGCCCATCGGCAGGGCGTTGATCGTCGCCAGCAGCCCGGTCGGGGTCGCCTCGACCGCGGCGGGGAACGCGACCCTGAGGTAGGTCCGGGCCTTGTGCTTGCCGGCCTTGATCTTCGAGATCACGCCACGGAACAGCTGGGCCACGTAGATGTCGCCGTTGCTGGCGACCGCGACTCCGGTCGGGCTGAGCAACCCGCCGACGACCGTCGAGACCTTGCCGGTGGCCGGGTCGATCTTGAGCACGCGTCCGTTCAGGCCGAGGCTGCCGTCCTCCGGTCCTCCCGGCAGGCTGGTGACGTAGAGCTGGCCGTCCGGGCCGTACTCGATGTCGGTCGGGACCGCCTCTAGGGCGAACTTCTTGCCGATGGTGCAGTTCGGCAGCCCGTTGGCCTCCGCCGCGCTCTTGGTGACCTTCACCTTGACCGGCTTGAGGGCGGCGACGGTCGAGAACTGTCCCTGGGCGTTCAGCGCGAGGATCGCGTTGGCGCCGGCGTCGGCGACGTAGGTGATGCCGTTGGCGGTGGCCACCGCGTAGGCATGGGTCTCCTTCACGCCGGAGTAGGACCCAGGGATCTCCTTGGGCAGCTGGGCCAGGCAGGACTTCGGCGTCTTGAGGAAGCCGTACTGGAACTTGCCGTCGGGGTTGGCCGCCTTCTCGTAGGCGTAGGTGTCGCCGAGCTGCACCGGCACCCCGTTGGCGCCCAGGGTGAAGACCCCGCCGGACTTGTTGTCGTCGGAACCGGTCACGAAGCGGAGCACCCCGCCGTCGGCCGACACGCCGTCGGAGCCGTGGTGCTTGCTCTTGTAGACGACCGACACGGTGCCGTCGAGCGCCTGCTTGTAGAGGATGCCCACGAAGGCGTCGGTCCAGTAGCGGGTGCCGTCCGGCGCCTGCGCGACGCTGAGCGGGCCGACGAGCTTCTTGGCGACCACGCCGATTGCGGGCTTGGCCTTGTGGTGGGTGGGCGCAGCACTGGCGCCGGTGAGCGCGGCGCCGGCGGTACTGCCGACGAGCGCGAGTGCCGCTGTCGCGGCGAGGACATGACGGGTTCGCATCGGGGTCTTCCTTCGGGATAGATGACGAGGAGTGACTCGTGAGGCTTCCGGGTGCGCCCCTCCTGTCGCATCCGTGCCTACCCGGAGATTTCTATGCGGGATGTCCCGGCGACAAGGGGAGAACCGTCCCGACCTGCCGGGAC
>CAVVAI010000008.1:0-441001 GCA_963746085.1 uncultured beta proteobacterium | reverse complement strand
GAGGACTTCGGGATAACCAGGCCGAGTCAGCAGGCGGCCTGAGCAGGAGACAACATGTACACGGAACTAAGGCGAGAGGTCGACTACGGCACACCTCCCAGCAAGTCAGTAGAACGCATCACGCTCGAGATCGACGGCCAATCGGTCACGGTGCCGAAGGGCACCTCACTGATGCGCGCTGCCGCTGAGGCCGGCATCGGTGTGCCGAAGCTATGCGCCACCGACAGCCTGAATGCATTCGGCTCGTGCCGGCTTTGCCTGATTGAGATCGAGGGACGCAAGGGCTACCCCGCTTCGTGCACGACGCCTGCCGAGGCCGGCATGAAGGTGCACACGCAAAGCACCAAGCTGCAGCAGATCCGCCAGGGCGTAATGGAACTCTACATGTCCGATCACCCGGCCGACTGCCAGGCGTGCAGCCGCGCCAACGGCGACTGCGAGCTGCAGGAGATGGCGGTCGCGGTGGGTCTATCGGACGTGCGCTACGGCGTCGGTGGCCAGTACGGCGGCGCACACCATCTGAATGACACCAAAGACGAGTCCAACCCTTACTTCGCGTACGACCCGGCCAAGTGCATCGTGTGCTATCGCTGCGTGCGCGCGTGCGAGGAAACGCAGGGAACGTTCGCGTTGACGGTGAGCGGCCGCGGCTTCGAGTCGCGCATCGTGGCCGGGCAGGATCAGGCGTTCATGGACAGCGAATGCGTCAGCTGTGGCGCGTGCGTGCAGGCGTGCCCGACCGGCTCGCTGCAGGAGAAAACGATCATCAAGCTCGGCATCCCCGAGAAGAGCGTCATCACCACCTGCGCGTATTGCGGTGTCGGCTGTGGATTCCGGGCCGAGATGAAGGGCAGCCAGGTTGTCAACATGGTGCCGTGGAAAGACGGCAAGGCCAATGAAGGTCATTCGTGCGTCAAAGGCCGCTTCGCATGGGGCTACGCGACGCATAAGGACCGCATCACCAAGCCGATGATCCGCAAGAAGATCAGCGATCCGTGGCAGGAAGTGAGCTGGGACGAAGCGATCAATTACGCCGCTGCCGAGTTCAAGCGCCTGCAGGCGACGTACGGCAAGGATTCGATCGGCGGCATCACGTCGTCGCGCTGTACCAACGAAGAAACGTATCTGGTGCAAAAGTTGGTGCGCGCCGCGTTCGGCAACAACAACGTCGATACCTGCGCGCGCGTGTGTCACTCGCCGACCGGCTACGGCCTCGGTCAGACGTTCGGCACATCAGCGGGAACGCAGACCTTCAAGTCGGTAGAGCACTCCGACGTGATCATGATCATCGGTGCCAACCCGACCGACGCGCACCCGGTATTCGCCTCGCGCATGCGCAGACGTTTACGCGAGGGCGCCAAGCTGATCATCGTTGATCCTCGCAAGATCGACTTGGTCGACTCGCCGCACGTGAAGTCGGATTTCCACCTGCCGTTGAAGCCCGGCACCAATGTCGCGGTCATCACCGCGCTGGCGCACGTAGTGGTGACCGAAGGCTTTCTTGCCGAGCAGTACATCGGCGAGCGGTGCGACGACAAGAGCTTCCGTGAATGGAGGGATTTCGTCGCGCGGCCCGAGAATTCGCCCGAGGCGTTCGAGGCGGTCACCGGCGTGCGAGCGGATCTGATTCGTGGCGCGGCGCGGCTGTTTGCGACCGGCAACGTCGAAGGCAAGCTCGGCGAGCGCCGGCCCAACAGCGCGATCTACTACGGCTTGGGGGTGACTGAACACGCGCAGGGCTCGACGATGGTGATGGGCATTGCCAACCTGGCGATGGCCACCGGGAACGTCGGCCGCGAAGGTGTCGGCGTGAATCCGCTACGCGGCCAGAACAACGTGCAGGGTTCGTGCGACATGGGTTCGTTCCCACACGAGCTGCCGGGCTATCGGCATATCTCCGACACCACGGTCCGTAGCACGTTCGACGCGGCGTGGGGTGTCACCTTGAATCCAGAGCCGGGCCTGCGCATTCCGAACATGTTCGACGCCGCGCACGATGGCAGCTTCAAGGGCCTGTACTGCCAGGGCGAGGACATCGTGCAATCCGATCCGAACACGCAGCACGTCGCGTCTGCGCTGACGGAGCTGGAATGTGTCGTCGTGCAGGACATCTTCCTGAACGAGACGGCCAAGTATGCGCATGTGTTTTTGCCTGGTTCGTCGTTCCTCGAAAAGGACGGCACGTTCACCAACGCCGAGCGCCGCATCTCACGCGTTCGCAAGGTGATGGAGCCGCTGGGCGAGCTGGCCGACTGGGAAGTGACCGTCAAGCTGTCGAACGCGCTCGGATACCCGATGCACTACACCCACCCCGAGCAGATCATGCAGGAGATCGCTGAGCTGACGCCGACGTTCCGCGGCGTGAGCTTCGAAAAGATCGATCGTCTCGGTAGCGTGCAGTGGCCATGCAACGAAAACACCGAAGAGGCCGGCACATCGATCATGCACGTCGACAAGTTCGTGCGCGGCAAAGGGCGCTTCATCATCACGCAGTACGTGCCGAGCGAAGAGAGAGTCACGCGCAAATATCCGCTGTTGCTGACCACCGGCCGCATCCTGTCGCAGTACAACGTGGGGGCGCAGACGCGTCGCACTGAGAATAACCAGTGGCACGACGAGGACCGGCTCGAGATCCATCCGCACGACGCGCAGGATCGCGGCATCAAGAACGGCGACTGGGTCGGCATCGAAAGCCGCGCTGGTCAGACGGTGTTGCGCGCGGTGCTGAGCGAAAACATGCAGCCGGGCGTGATCTACACCACGTTTCATTTTCCGGAATCAGGCGCCAACGTCATCACGACCGACAGCTCCGACTGGGCCACGAACTGTCCCGAGTACAAGGTCACCGCGGTGCAGGTGATGCCGGTCGCGCAGCCTTCGAGTTGGCAGCGCGAGTACAGCGAGTTCAACGCGACGCAGTTGGATTTGCTGGCTCAGGCCAGGAAGAAACCGGCCGAGGTTGTCAGCAACTGACGTGGTGGGCAATTGAAACCCGACGATGCCGAGCTGCGTCCGGCCGGTGCCAGCCAGGCGACGGTCACGACGCATCGCGCCGGCCGCACCGAGCGCGCGACCGACTGGCTGGCCGACGAGGTGCCGGTGGCGCTCGTGTTCAACGGGATCTCACATGCGGTGATGCTGGCGACGCCTGCCGACCTTGACGATTTCGCGCTTGGATTTGGCCTCACCGAAGGATTGCTGGCCGAGGCGTCCGAGTTGCACGACGTTGAGATTCAGGAAACACGGCTGGGTATCGAAGTGCATATGGAAGTTGCCGGGGCGTGCGAGTTCAGGCTCAAGGAACGGCGCCGTAATCTGACCGGCCGCACGGGCTGTGGCCTGTGCGGCACGGAGAGCCTCGAGCATGTGCATCGCTCTTTGCCGGCGTCCACGTGTGGCGCGCAGCGCATTGAAGTCACCACGGCCGCGGTGGCCCGCGCGCTGTGCAGTTTGCGCCAGGCGCAGGCGCTGCAGCAGTCAACCGGGGCGGCGCACGCCGCAGCGTGGTGCAGCCCCGACGGTGAAGCTTTACTGCTGCGCGAAGACATCGGCCGCCATAACGCGCTCGACAAACTGGCGGGTGCGATGTCGCGTGCGGGTACCGATGCGAGCCAGGGCTTCGTCTGCGTCACCAGCCGAGCGAGCTTCGAGATGGTGCAGAAGACTGCGATGACCGGCGCAACCATGCTGGTCGCGGTGTCTGCGCCGACGGTTCTTGCGGTACGGACAGCGCAAGCCGCGGGGTTGGCTCTCGCGGGTTTCGCGCGTCGCGAGGACTTTGTCGCCTATACGTCGCCCGAGCGCTTCGGTCTCGCTCCCGCATCAACAAAATTGGCCACCGACTGAGTGCCGCGCCCATGAATCCGGAAACGCTGGTGCACATGGCCAATCGCATCGGCGAATTCTTTCAGGCGATGCCCAATCGGGAGGAAGCGCTGCAAGGTGTGGCGACACACATCCGAAAGTTCTGGGATCCGCGCATGCGACGCGAGCTGCTGGCCTACTTGGATCAGCAAGCGGGCGAAGGTTTGTCGGAGCTGGTGCTGAGTTCGTTGCACGAACACCGCGCGACACTTTCGGCCGATCAGGTCAGCCACGCCGATAGACCTACCGGCGGATAGTCTGGCGCAGGGGTCTTGGGTGAGTCGCGATTGACATCCTGCGTTCTCCGGCGCATCGTGCCGCCGCCATGCTCTGTCGCCCCGTTTCGACAGCCCTCGTCGCACTGACGCTCATCGCCGCTCCGGTGGCGGCGGCGCCCGAAATCTACAAGTGGGTCGAGGCTGACGGCTCGGTGCATTACGGCAACACGCCTCAAGCGCGGACGAAGAACGCGCGTCTGGTTGGAAACGATTCGGGCACCGTCAGCGTTGTGCCGGGCATGTCAAAGGAAGAAAAAGATCGCTTCCGGGAGCGCGAAGATCAGCTGCGTCTGCAGCGCCTCGAACGCGAAGTCGAGGAACTACGCGCCCGTGAACAGGCGCGCGAATACGCTCAACCGGAGGTCGTTTACACCGACGTCTATGTACCGGCCTACGGGTACGGGCGACCGTTGCATGGCCGCGATATTGGTCGGGTCAAGCCACGCCCCGAACATCCGATCGCCAAACCAAAACCGCCAAATCGGACGAAGCCGATAGAGGAGCTAAGTGCCACTCGTACACCCGCCGGAGCCCTGATCCGCCGCTAGTCGGAGTATTGAACTATCGGTGCGATGCGCGGGACCTGTCGTCACTCTGATCCCGCGGGTGAACACCCTACGTCGTTCGGCACAGCAGACCTTGATTGGACCGATGGCAAATGGTGTTTCACAAAGGAACCGTTGCGCAGACGATCCAGGAATGTCAGCCGGCGGCAACGACCTGACGTAGCCTTATGCTGGCTGATCGTCGCCAAAGCGGACGTCCCCGCTGAACCCTGCAGCCCGGGAACTGCCACTCAACTGGTTCCTGTCGAAGCCTGACTCTCGTCGAACTCGATACACCTTCTCCCCCCCTGGAGGGCGCGGCAGGTGGAAATGTTTATCTATGAGGACCGCGCCAAGCTCCCGTTCTTCGGACTAGTGCCTGACGAGAACCTGCATCAGTAGATAGACGAGGGCCGCATCCCCCTTGTGGTGGGGTTGCGTACAAGGCAAACGCGAGCCCTCTTACTTCGCCTAATGACGGCTGCGCCGGCCTCACGCCGTCAGCAACAGCTGCACGGCCTTCATCACTCGTCATACTCCTACTTCCAACGGAAGGAGTCTGCAGATTCGGACAGTACGAGCTGTGTCAACTGCACATGTTCGCCGTAGCGATGGACGGCCGCGCGTACGATAGGAGCGGAGCCCGTGGTCTTGCGCAGATGGAGAGTGGCCCGCATTCAAGCTGTAGCGGTGAAGCCGATGGCTACGCCGCCTCGATCGCTCTGGCGATTGCCAGCGCAGCGCGTCGCATCGATGGCCGAAAGCCCTCTAGCTCATTGAATGCCATGCGGGCGCTGGAACAGAGATACCCAGTGCAGCGACAAGGCGTCCGTTCGACATGTGCACCGGCACGGCACAACCAACGACGCCAGCTGCCATTTCTTCGTTGCTCGCCGCCCAGCCCTTGGTGCGCGCGGCATTGATCGCAGCGCGGAGTGCCCGCTCGGATACGAGCGTGCGACGCGTCAGAGGCGGCCGCGGAGGATGCTTCTTACCCAGGCTGTCGAATTGCTCGCGCCCCATTTCAGCAAGGAATAGCTTGCCGGTCGAACAACAGTAAATAGGGGCCCGGTTACCCTGCTGGAAATGCAGGCCGGTCGACTGCGCGGCCCGCACCGTGTACGAGTAAACCATGTCGTTGCCTGACCTTATGCCGAGCTGGCAGTGCTCGCCCATTCGTTCGCCAGTGCCTCCAGAATCCTTTGCACCTCGTCGGAGCGCGTCGACGCCGCGACGGCTGCGGCGCCGAGGCGTCAAGGTTCGCTCCGACCAGGACTTTCTTCGATGCCAGCGCACGTTTGAGCAGGGCACGCTGCTCTAGCTGAGCAACGATGCGGTGGACGGTGGGCACTAGGCAGTAAGCACGCTTGTCGCAATTTCGGTAATGGTTAACGCTCGGTCGCCCGCAACAACGGCGCCCAACCGGCAAAGGCGCGGTCCAATGGCTGCTCCATGGCTTTCATTGTGCGCCGCCTCCTTAATGGCAGAAGAAAACGCTTGACGTGCAACCGACGCGGCCGCAAGAATTCAAATATTAGAATAAAAACTTCCAGAAAATGGAAGTCCCCACCGCGTTGTATCGAAACGAATGGAGGCGACATGTTCCGATCTTTCTTACGAAAACATCTGCCCTGATCACTGGGATGACGATCGTGAGCCACAGCGTTGCTGGCCGTCACTCCGAACGCTTCTGCCCAGGGTTCTTCGCGGCTCGACGAAATCATGAAACGCGACAAGCTCATCGTCGCGACGTTCGGCACCGCGCCGCCGTTCTGCTTCACCGATGAGAAGGGCCAGCTCGTCGGCTTCGACGTCGACATCGCGAGGCTGATCGCTAAGTATCTCCTGGGCGACGAGAAGAAGATCGAGTTCATCACGGTCACCAGCGAAGGCCGCTGGCCGGCGGTCAATTCCGGGCGCGCCGATTTCGGCATCGCCTCGACCACTGTCTACCCTGATCGCGCGCTGCGCGTCGCCTTTACGCGTCCGTATATCGATTCCGGCATTTCGGTCCTGGTGCGCAAGGACGCCAATAGTCGACAGCGTGGCGGCCCTCAACGACGCGAAATTCACGCTCGCTAATCTCAGCAATCCGCAAATGGTCGATCGGCAGAAACGCTTCCTGCCGAACGTGAAGGTGCTTACGTTCGACACACCGAGCGCGATGTTCCTCGCGGTGAAGAGCGGTCAGGCGACGGCCATGCAGATGGATACGCCGGTGATCGACTGGTACGCCGCCAACAACAGCGAACTGAAGACGCTTCCGGAGAACCTCGGCAACATCCAGGGCAACGCGATCTTCATGAAGCCCGGCGACTTCACGCTGTGGCTCTGGATCGACACCGATGGTCCAGGAGCTCACCGCCGGCTCGCGCTACAACGAATATTTCGACGTCTACAAGAAGTGGTTCGGCCGCAATCCGCCGCCGCAGCGCTTCTTACGCCAACGCGACCGTGGCTCAACGACCCGGCAGCGCTCAGCCTCTCGCTTCGTCGCAATAGGTAGACGCCATGCCGTTCGACATCTCGCTGATCGCCCGCATCATGCCGACGCTTGCGGAAGGCCTTCGCCTCGACGCTTGCATTGTCCGCGCTTCGCGATCATCCTCTCGGCGGTGTGGGGTCTGCCCGTCGTCGTTGGCGCTGATGTCCCAGCTTACGGCCGCTGGCGCTGCTCACGCGCGCCTATGTGGAGTTCGTGCGCAACACGCCCGTGCTCGTGCAGATGTACTTCATCTTCTTCGGATCGAGCATCATCGGCTTTCCGCTCTCCGGTTTCGCCGCCGGGCTGACCGCGCTTACGCTTCAGAACGGCGCCTACATTGCGGAGATCTACCGCGCGGGCATCCAGTCGGTCTCGCAGCGGCAAATCGAGGCCGGGCTCGCGATCGGACTGACGCCGCGGCGCCGCCTTTCGGATCGTCGTGCTGCCGCAGGCGCTACGGAAGATCATGCCGCCGCTCTCGAACCAGGGCGTCGTCATCATCAAGGATACCGCGCTGGTCGCGACGCTCTCGGTCGCCGAGCTTACCTTCCAAGCGCGGCTGCTCGCGGACCGCACGGCAGCCGTCTACGAGATTTTCTTCACGCTCGCTCTCTTCTACATCGCGATCACCAGCGCCTTTACCGGCTTCATGCGCTTCGTCGAATGCCGCGTGCGCGTCGTGAAGTGAGGAATGCCGATGGACGCTCCTCATGCCAGCGCCCGTTGCTGCCAAAGGCGTCGCGATCACGCTGTATGCTCACGGTCTCGACGGCGTTCGCGACACTGCTTGGTCTTGTGTCGCCTGCGGCCAGCTCTTCGGCGGCCTCGTGCTCCGCATCATCGTCGAGATATACCTCTACATCGTGCGCGGCGTGCCGTTGCTGGTGCTGCTGTTCGCGATGTACTACGCGCTGCCTTATGCCGGCATCAATATCGATCCGGTGAGCGGCGGCATCGCTGGTCATCGGCGCTCTACTTCGCAGCTTTCATGGCCGAGGTATTCCGCGGGGCCGTGCTGGCGGTGCCCCGAAAGGCCAGTGGGAGGCCGGCCGGTCCATCGGGCTGCGGACGCCGCGCATTCTCGCCGACGTCGTTGTTGCCGCAGGCGCTGCGCGTCGCCGGGCCGCCCTACATCAACACCATGCATCATGCTCGTGAAGGGCACCTCGCTCGTCTCGATCATCGGATTGGCGGACGTGACGTTCGTCGGTCGCCAGATCGTGGAGCGCACGCTCGCGCCATTTGAGATTTTCGGCGGCGTCGCCCTCATCTACTTCGTGATCTGCTTTTCGCTCTCGCGATGCGGGGCCTCCTCGAAAGGACGGCCAGCTATGTCCACTGAGAGCGACGACTGCTCAGCGCCCGGTCGAGATCGACATTCGCGGGGTTTCGAAATGGTTCGGCGCGCACCAGGTGCTGAAGAACGTCTCTGCCGACGTCGCGCCGCGGCGAGGCCGTTGTCGTGATCGGGCCGAGCGGCTCGGGCAAGACCACGCTGCTTCGCTGCATCAACCTTCTTGAGGAGTTTCAGGAGGGCGAGATCCGCATCGGCGGGCGAAGCGATGGGCTATGTGGTCGATGCCGACGGCCGAGCGCACGCGCGCTCCGGAGCGCGACATTGCCGCATGCGCGCGCAGGTCGGGCATGGTGTTCCAGAGCTTCAACCTCTTCCCGCATATGTCGGCGCTGAAGAACGTCGCGCTTGGGCCGGTGCGGGTAACGCGGTATGCCGCGCGACGAAGCGGAGGCGCTCGGTCGTCGACTGCTCGCTCGCGTCGGACTTGCCGACAAGGTCGACGCCTGCCCGGCACAACTTTCCGGCGGCCAGCAGCAGCGCGTCGCCATCGCACGCGCGCTCGCGATGCAACCCAAGGCCATCCTGTTCGACGAGGTCACCTCCGCGCTCGATCCGGAACTGGTCGGCGAGGTGCTCGATGTCATGCGCCAGCTGTGGTCAGAGGGCATGACGATGGTGATCGTCACGCACGAGATGGCCTTTGCGCGCGCGTTCGCGGACAAGGTGATCTTCATGGCCGGAGGCGAAGTCGTCGAAGCGGGAAGTCCAGATGCCATCTTCGACCGCCCGCAATCGCCGCGACTGCAGGCGTTTCTGAAGCGCTTCCGGCAAGGCTATCGGATCTGACCGGTGACGGGGCGCGCGCTTCAGCTCGAGATCGACGTCGGTGCAATCCGCGCCAATGCGCGCGCGGTGATGCAGGCGATCGGTCCGGACACCCGACTATTCGCCTGCTTGAAGGGCGATGCGTATGGCTGCGGCATCGAACACGTTGCGCCAGCGTTGGCGCGCGAAGGCGTGCGCCACTTTGCCGTCGGATCGGTCGGCGACGCGCTGGCCATTCGGCGGGCCGGCATCGATGCCGAGATCCTGCTGTACCCGAACTGCCTGCCGGACGCGGCGGCGATCATCGCCTCGCACGCGTTGACGATAACGATCAACAGCATCGACGAAGCAAGGGCCTGGAACAGCGCAGCCTCTGAACCATTGCCTGCCTTCATCAAGATCGACGTCGGCGCGCTGCGGTCGGGCGTGATGCCGCGCGAGGCCGGGCGCTTGGCGGCCGAATTGCGACGGCTAAACAAAGTCGCTGTGATGGGCGCGTATGCTCACCTTCACTTGCCGGATCCGGTCCACATGCGGCCGCACGCGCTGCATCAGCTTGACGCGTTTGAATCAGCGGTGCAGCAGATCGGAGCGGTCGGCATTGCGCTGCGCACGAAGATGGTCGCGGGGACCGCGGCAGTGATGGAGTTTCCGGAGATGGATCTCGATGCGGTGGACCCCGGCCGCATGCTCTTTGGATTGGGCTTCGCCGGCACGACGCGATCGCTTGGCCTCAAACCCGCGATCCGCCGCTGGACCACCCGGCTGCTGCTGGTCAAAGAGGTGACACTCGCCGACGTCGCGCCTTATCCGGCGCCGTTCGAACTCCAGCAGCCGATGCGGATCGGCCTGACTCCACTGGGTTGGGGCGATGGCCTGCCGCGGCCACTGCATCCGGATGCGCGCGTACTGGTGCGCGGCAAGCGGGTGCCGCTGCTGCCGCCGAGCCACTTCGAACACATGCGGGTCGATCTGACGGAGGTTTTGGACGCGAGTTACGGCGACGAGGTTGTTCTTTTGGGTCGGCAAGGCGACGCGCAGGTCACCCTGTCCGAGGTTTCGGCCTGGGCGGGCAAAGACGATCTGCACTTTCTAGGAACGCTGCCCCGTCATATCGAGCGGGTTGCGGTAGGCGACTAATTACCACGGGCGAATAGACGGACACCTCATGCAAGGCTCCCAAACGAATGCCACGCCAAAGTCGGGCCCGCTGCAAGGTTTGCGGGTTCTCGACGCCGGAAACATGATCGCGGGGCCGCTCGCCGCGACTCAACTTGCGGACTTTGGGGCGGAGGTGATCAAGATCGAGCTGCCGGGCATCGGCGACTCGATGCGTCACTGGACGCCGATGAAGGACGGCCGCTCGCTTTGGTGGAAGGTGATCGGCGCAATAAACGGCTGATGACACTGGCGCTGTCGAAACCGCGCGGCCAGGAACTGCTGCAGCAACTCGTGCGCGACGCCGACATCCTGATTGAGAACTTCGGCCCGGGCACTTTCGAGCGGTGGGGACTCGGTTTCGCAGAGCTCGGCAGAATCAATCCACGGATCGTGATGGTGCGGGTCTCCGGCTTCGGGCAGACGGGGCCGTACGCGAAACGTGGCGGCTACGGGACGATCGCCGAAGCGTTCTCGGGTATCCCCTCCTTCACCGGGTTCCCGGACCGGCCGCCGACGCTGCCCGGCTTTCCGCTGGCCGACTCGGTCGCGGCCACCTTTTCGGCAATGTCAGCGATGTTCGCGATCTACAACCGCGATCACGGGGACGGCAAGGGACAGGAGATCGATGTCAGCCTGTACGAGCCGTTGTTCCGACTCGTGGAGTCGCAGGTGATCGGCTTCGATCAGCTCGGCATCGTCAAGGAGCGGCAAGGCAATCGGCTGGCCGAGGACTCGCCGCGCAACACCTATCCAGACGCGCGACGGCCGCTGGATCGGCATCTCGGCGAGCTCGCAGCGCACGTTCGAGCGACTCGCGAAAGCGATGGGCATGCCGGAGCTAAGTCACCGATCCGCGCTTCGTCGACAACACGTCGCGCTGCGCTAACGACGTCGCGCTCGACGACTCATCGCCGCCTGGTTCAAGCAGCGCGACTGCGACGAGCTGATGCAGCTGTTCGACAAGGAGGAAGTCGTCGCCGGGCCGGTGCTGGATATCCGCGACATCGTCAAGGACCCGCACTATCTCGCGCGCGAGAACATCGTGTCGGTCCAGGACGACGACTTCGGCAGCGTCCGCATGCAGGGCGTCGTCCCGAAGTTCAGCAGCACGCCGGGCGAGGTGCGGCATGCGGGCCGAGCGCTCGGGGCCGACAACGACGCGTCTTCATCGACGTGCTCGGACTGTCCGACGCGCGAGTTCGCCGCGCTGCACGTCGAAGGGATCATCTGATGACCCGGCCTTCGAGGGAGTGCGGATCGTCGGCGCCGGCCAGACGGTCTACGCAAAACAGTCGCCGCACATCGGTGCAGCATCTGATCTACGACGCCGGCAGCGCGGCGCTGCTCGACGCCGGGCTCGCCTGGTCGCAAGTGGATGGCCTGGCGTGACGTCCTTCATGCTGCCGCCCGACAACGTTGCAACTGTGGCCGAACATCTCGGCATCGAGGCTCGGTTCCTGTTCCAGGGGCTTTACGGCGGCGCATCCGGGAGTCATCGGCATGGCGCACGCCGCGCGGGCCATTCGCGATGGCGCTTGCGACGTGGTCGTGTGTCGCGGCCGCGGACGCTTTCGACGTCGCGTCTCACAACGAGACGCTCGATCACTTCAATGGGTCGGTGCGCGAATTCATGTCGCCCCAGGGCTTCGGCGGGGCGAACGGCATGTTTGCCCTGCACACACGTCTGTACATGGAGCGACTACGGTGCGACGCGCGAGGACTTCGGACGTTTCTGCATCGCGCTTCGCGCGAATGCGCTTGTTGCAATCCCGAACGCGCTTGTTCAAGGTTCCGCTGACGATGGCTGACTACCTGAATGCGAAGCCGATCGCTGACCCGTTGCGGCTGTATGACTGCGTCATGCCATGCGTTGGGCGGCGACGCGATCGTGCTGGTGTCGGAGCGCATCGCGCGCACACTGCCCGGGCCGGCGATGCGCATCCTTGCATCCGAGGAGATTCACAACTACCCGGCCAACAACGCTATTCGGTGCCCGGCGGGTGGGAAGGGTTCACGGATCGGCTGTATGACCGCGCCGGCTGCCGCCCAGCGGATCTGCACTTCGCACAGCTTTATGACGATTACCCGGTGATGTGCTTCGTTCAGCTGGAAGGCCTGGGCATATGTCCGAAAGGGAGCGCGCACCAGTTCGTCCGTTCCACCGACATCACGACGAAGGGTGCTTTTCCGATCAACACCGGCGGCGGCCAGTTGTCGGCCGGGCAGGCAGGCGCGGCCGGCGGAATGATCGGCGTGTACGAAGGTGCGACTCAGTTGTTGGGCCGGGCGGGAGCGCGACAAGTTAAATGCAAGCGTGGTGTGGTTGCGGGCTACGGGATGGTGGCCTACGGGCGAGGTTTGTGTTCGAGCGCGGCGGTGCTCGAGCGCGTCGAATAGGAAAACAGGATGAATGCAGCGACCAGTTCCGGGGTCTTGAAACCGCAGCCACGTATCAGCGAACTTAACCGACCCTTTTGGGAAGGGGCGAACAGCGGCAAGCTGATGATCCAGCGTTGCGCGCGACCGGAGTGCGGCAGGGCGGTGTTCTATCCGCGCGTGTGCTGTCCGTTCTGCAAGGGAGCACAGCTGGATTGGTTTGAAGCTTCCGGCCGCGGCCGCATTATTTCGCACACGACGGTGCGTCGTACGCACCACGATGGTTTCAACAGCGAGGCGCCGTATGTGTTCGCGGCCGTCGCCCTCGACGAGGGACCTTTCATTTACGCTCAGGTGCCAGGGGCGCCGCTGGAATGTTCTCTGACTGGCCGCGTCGTCGACGTGGACTTTGCAGAGCATGGCCCCGGCCGGCAAATGCCTGTGTTCCGGCTATCCGCATGAAGATGACGGATCGGCAACTGGATTTCGGTTCGGAGAACACTTCTCCGGTACACCCCGCCTTCGTGTCAGGCGTCATGGCGGCCAATGCCGGTTTCGCGACGAACTTCGAGGATGAAGAGTGGACCAAAGGGGCGACCCGATCGCTGCGGGAGTTCTTCGAGCACGACGGCTTGCAAGCCTTCACCGTAACGACCGGGACCGCGGCAAACGCGATCGCGCTCGGTGCAATGGTCCCGCCGTACGGAACAATTCTTTGCCACCGGGATGCGCACATTGAGACCGACGAATGCGGCGCACCGGAGATGTTCACCTTTGGTGCACGACAGATTCCACTTGCCGGTGAACATGGCAGGCTGTCACCTGCCGCCGTGAGTAAGCACTTATCGCACGCGCGTTTCGGCGTCGTGCATTCACTGCAGCCTGCTGCACTGAGCCTGACCAACCTCACCGAAGCAGGAACGGCTTACACGCCGGAACAGGTCAAGGAACTCGCGGACATCGCCTGTCAACACGGGCTGGGGGTGCACATGGATGGCGCCCGCTTCGCAAACGCGGCCGCCACGGTGAGAGCAACACCCGCACAACTCTCCTGGAAGTCCGGCGTGGATGTGCTGACTCTCGGGACGACGAAGAGCGGCTCCTTCGGTGTTGAGACGATCATCTCTTTCAATGAGAAGTACAACACGGCGCTCGCGTTTCTTCGCAAGCGCTCCGGCCATCTGGTTCCGAAGACGCGCTTTCTCGGCGCCCAACTGCAGACCTACATCGATGACGACCTATGGCTGAAGAATGCGCGGCACGCAAACGAGATGGCTCGCCAGCTCTCGCAGGGACTGGCCAAGCTGCCGGGCGTCGAGTTGATGCACCCGGTCGAGGGCAACGAGGTGTTCGTCAAAATGCCCGAGCCGACGATCAACCGGTTGCTTAAGCACGGTTGTAAGTTCCAGCGTGACTGGCGGCCCGAGCCGCATCAGCATCGCTTTGTCTGCTCCTGGGCCACAAGTCTCGAACAGGTGGCTGCGCTGATCTCCATTGCAAGCGCCGCAGCCGGGCAGATGACGGACCCGGTACCTTAAGCTGGCAAGCGCTGTCGCCGCGGTGTCGCGATCCGTTGTCCTTCTTTGCGCATTCATATTCAGCAACACCTTTGCAGTCGGCGCCTTTCCGGTCCTGCTGCCGGAAATGGCGGGCGATGGGGTCATTAGCGACTTCGCGCTTGGCGCCATCGCCGGCGCGTTTGGATTGGCTCGGCTGGGTGCCGATATACCTGCCGGGCTCTTCATCACTCATCACCTGCGGCGGGCACTGGTTCTGGCTGCCGTGTCGATCACCGCAGGCGTGCTCTGCCTGAGCATCGGCGGACCGGTCTGGTCGTTGATTCTCGGTCGCATTCTGTGGGGAGTCGGACACTCGCTTGCGATGGTCAGCGGAATTACGGCCATCGTCCGCCATGCACGACCCGGCGGACGCGCTGTCTCACTCAACGCGTTCGAGATGAGCGGCATGTGCGGCGTTCTCTTCGGAATGATCGCCACAGGGGTCTTGCCGCGCGACTGGCCGTGGAACGTGTCTTTGGCGGCGGCCTCGTCGCCGCTGCTGGTGGGCTTACTGCTGTTGCCGTTCGTGCTGCGCGCGGTACCGACGGACCATCGTGCAGGGTCGCCGCGACCGGTCTTCTCACGTATTGATCACGGAGGCGCCCGACAGTTGTCCGGTGCGGTGCGATCGCGTGTGTCGTTGCTGACCGTGCTCGCCGTCGCGAGCGGCGCCACCATCGCTTTCGCCTGGTCGGCGGTCGGTCAATTCGTCCTGCCGCTGCGCGCAAGCCGGGATTTCGAACTTGATCGAATCGGAGTGGCCTCGTTGGTGGCAGTGCCGCAGCTGGTGGACGTGGCGTTGTTGTTGCCTGTGGGCGCGATCGCGGACCGTACGTCACGCGTGAAAGTGCTTGGGTGGGTCATGGTCTTCCTCGCCGGCGGGGTGACCGCCGTAACGTTTGGATCGCTCCCCGTGGCGATCATCGGTTGCGTGCTGTTTGGAATCGGTCTCGCCGCCTGGATGCTTCCGGTCAGCCTCGTCAATCAGGATGCAGAAGCTGGCAGCGTCGCGTGGCGAACCGCGCTGTATCGCGTGGCTGTCGATGCCGGCATTTTTCTCGGACCCGTTTTCAGCGGCTTCCTTCTAGGTCATTCACTGCTCGGAGCAGTGGGTACTTTTGTTGCGGCAACTCTCGCTGCGCTTGGGATCGCACTGTTGCTTCGCTACCGAGCTGGGTGACACAGGAGTCTTGTCCCTCGTTTCTAATAATCGCTCGGTGGACTGATCATGGGCTATTGAAGCTGGCACTTGAGAGGTGCAAAGAGGCCCCTTAGGTCGACTTTGCAGATCAGCATGCCGTCGGCCTTCGGGCGAACGTTTGCGGCCGCTTTGGGCAAGCCCTTAACGGTCTGCGACGGGTCGTGCACTACCAGCTGAGTGAATGTCAGCTCTCGGTGTGAAATCGAGGGCCGCGTTCGGACAGCGCCGATGTCCGCTTCGGGTCGCTTGCGGACGTGACCCCTCATGAGTCGTCGCCGTTTGCTCTTGGCTGCTGTTCCCGCACTCTTCCTGTGCAACTTACGCCAGCTTCCCTGATCGCCTCGAAGCGAGTCGACGTTCAGCGGGGTCAGTGACAGCCGCGCGAATATTCGACAGGCAATTTGGAACATTTGCCCATTGCGCCAGTGGATCGGCGGGCGTCTGATAGGCGAAGTTTTCTGTTGAGAGAGCCATCATGCGAGGGATTTTCATCAGCTATCGCCGGGACGATTCAGAAGGACAGGCGGGACGCCTGTTCGATGACCTGAGCGCGCACTTTGGACGCGACGCCGTCTTCATGGATGTAGCGGGCATCAAAAAGGGGTTGGATTTTCGACGCATCATCGACGCGCACGTCGCGTCGTGCGGCGTCTTACTGGTCATCATCGGCAAACGGTGGCTGAGCGTGACGGACAGCAAAGGCAAGCGGCGTCTGGACGACGTCAACGATTTCGTACGCCTCGAGACCGCGGCGGCACTGTCGCGCGACATTCCAGTCGTGCCGGTCCTTGTCCAAGATGCTGTCATGCCGGCCGTCCAGGATCTGCCCGACGCACTGAAGGAACTCGTGTTTCGCAACGGCACCGAGCTCACGCACGCTCGCTGGGATTCGGACGTGAAGTTGCTGATCGAAGACCTCAGGCCGTACCTTGAAAAGCCGGCGACGGGCGCACTTGCATCGCAGCCGACCCGTGACTCATCGTTGGTTGCCACCACACGCGGCACGCCGCCGGAAATTGTCCGGCGCCCGAGGGGCCGTTCGCTGTGGGTGCGGGTGGCGGGAGGCATTGCGGTGGTCGCTGGTGGCGTCTCGCTATTCGGTATCCACCTCTTTCAGGATCGTCCCACGGCGCAAAGCCATACCCTGGCGGCGGTGCAGACTCCACCGGCCACAGGCACGCAACGCAGGCCCGACGACACGGCCGCGACGGAGCCGGTCGCCGTCAAGCTCGCACCGAAAGCCGCAGCGGAGCCCGACAAGCTCGAGCCGGCGGTGGCTCAGGCAGAGGGCGCAAAGGCCGTCGCTGCAAAAGCCGCGGCTGACACAGCCGCTGCAAGGGCCGTCGCAGCAAGGGCTGCGGCGGCCAGGAAAAACGCCGATGAAGCACGCCGGCGCGAGGCGGTCGAACGCTCAGCGCAGTGGGCCGAAGAACAGCGCAAACGAGACGAGGACGCCAGGCGAGTCGCACAGGAGCAAGCCGAGAAGCAACGCATCGCCGCGGAGCAAGCGGCCGCCGCCAGGATGTTCACGGATATCGCCACCGCGGTTCTCGGCAGTAGGCAGAACAACCGTCGGTGAGCCGCTAAGTGACCGCTAGTCAGTCGGGCAGGATCGCGGTCACTTCGATCTCAACCTTCGCGCGCGGTTCGATCAGTGCGCTGACCTGTACTGCGGTCATGGTGGGGTAGTGCGCGGCACCATTGGTCATCAGCTCGCGATACACGGTGCCGATCTCCGTTGCGCGCGCCACATACTCGTCTCGGCTTACCAGGTACCACGTCATGCGCACGATATGGTGTGGACCGGCATTCGCTTCGGCGAGCACGGCCAGCACGTTGGCAAGTGCCTGTCTGATCTGGGCAACGAGATCATCGGTTTCAAACTTGCCCTGCGCGTTCCAGCCGATTTGGCCAGCAACCGAGATCACGACGCCCGTCGCCGCAATACCGTTCACGTAACCACGCGGTCGCGCCCAGCTAGGAGGCTGCAAGATGTTCATAGATCGGTGCGCACTTTCCACAGTTCAGGAAACAATACAACGTCGAGCATCTTGCGCAGGTACGCAACACCGCTGGTGCCTCCGGTGCCGGTCTTGAAACCGATGATGCGCTCGACCGTCGTGACATGCCGAAACCGCCACACGCGAAATGCATCCTCGAGATCGACCAGCTCTTCTGCGAGCTCATATAGCTCCCAGTGCTCACGCGGTGCTCGATAGACCGCCAGCCACGCCCGCTCGACCGATGCGTCGGGTGCATAGGGCTCACGAACGTCGCGCTCGCCAATGTGCGAATCGATTGCGAAGCCACGCCGCGCGAGCAGGCGGATCGCTTCGTCGTAGAGCGACGGCGCATCGAGCGCGCTTTGCAGTGCCGAATGAATCGGCGTCTGTTCATGCGGTTTCAGCATTGCCGACGCCTTGTTGCCGAGCACGAACTCGATCTCGCGGTATTGCCACGACTGGAAACCAGAGCTAGTGGATAGATAGGGCCGGATCGCGCTGTATTCGCTCGGCGTCATCGTCGCCAGCACGCTCCACGCGTGAACGAGTTGTTCCATGATGCGCGACACTCGCGCCAGCATTTTGAACGCCGGCGGCAGATCGTCGGCTCGAATCGCATCGCGCGCCGCACGCAGTTCGTGCAGTGCGAGCTTCATCCATAGCTCGCTGGTCTGATGCTGAATGATGAACAGCAGCTCGTTCGGATCGGGCGAGCGCGGGTGCTGCGCGCTCAGAATCGCATCAAGCGCAAGGTAGTCGCCGTAGCGCACGTCGCTCAAGTTACGGCCTCTCGCGTCTGGAACTCGGCGCGCTGCCACTCGTGGCCAGCCAGCACGTGATGCAGCGCGAGCACTGCATCCCACACATCGGCGTAGCCGACATACAGCGGTGCAAAGCCGAAGCGAAGGATGTCCGGCGCACGAAAATCTCCGATCACGCCGCGCTTGATCAGCGCCTGCATTACCGCGTACGCATGGGAATGTGAAAGGCAGACCTGGCTGCCACGCCGCTCCGCATCAGGCGGCGAAGCAAGCAGCAGCTCCCGCCCTGCACAGTGCTGCTCGACCAACTCAATGAACAATTGTGTCAACGCGACCGATTTTGCGCGCAGCGCATCGATACCTGCAGCGAGCACGGTGTCGACGCCGACTTCGAGCGCTGATAACGCAATAATCGACGGCGTGCCAACGGCGTAGCGATCGATCGAGGCCGCGGGCCGATAGTCCGCGACGAAATCGAACGGCGCGTGGTGGCCAAGCCAGCCGGCAAGCGGTTGCGCGTAGTTGTCATCGGCGATTGCGGCCAGGTGCCGGCTGGCAACGAATACGAACGCCGGAGCGCCCGGACCGCCGTTCAGATACTTATAGCCGCACCCGACCGCGAAATCTGCGCCAGCGGCGTTCAAATCAACCGGCACCGCGCCGGCCGAGTGCGAAAGATCCCACACCATCAGCGCACCGGCGCCATGGGCACGACGCGTAAGCGCCGGCATGTCATGCATTGCGCCGGTCTTGAAGTTCACGTGCGTCAGCATCACGATCGCGGTGCAGTCGTCGATCGCGGCAGCCACGTCCTCGAACTCGACCAGCTTCAGATTCGTGCCCCTGACCGAGTAGATCGATCACGCCCTGGGCGACGTACAGATCGGTCGGAAAGTTTGCCCTTTCCGACACAATCACCTTGCGTTCGCGCAACGAAACCTGCGGCCGCGATGCTTGCAAACGCAACGCGGTCGTCAAAACCTTGAACAGATTGATCGAGGTCGAATCGGCGCATGTCACTTCGTGTGGCTGCGCGCCAATGACCTGCGCGATCTTGGCGCCGACAAGCCGCGGCAGGTCGATCCAGCGGGCCGCATTCCACGAGCGGACGAGACCCTCGCCCCAGTCGCGCGCGATCACCTGGTCGACTCGGTCACGCGTAGCGCGTGGCAGTGCTCCGAGCGAGTTTCCATCCAGGTAGATGACGCCCTCCGGCAGAGCGAATTTGTCGCGATGCGCCGCGAGCGGATCGCGCGCGTCCAGAGCGATGCAGTCGTCGCGCGTCATGCGAGTTGGCGCAGCACCGCCCGCACCGGACTCGCATCACAACCGGCGATCTTCAACGGCAGCGCGATCAATTCGTAGTCGCCCTCCGGCACGTCGTCGAGAACGATGCCCTCCAGAATCGCCATGCGATGCGCGCGAACGCGCTGGTGCGCGTCGAGCGTCTTGCTTTGTTCGGGGTCGAGCGACGGTGTATCCAGGCCGATTAGGCGCACGCCGTGACGATGCAGCAGATCGATCGTCTGCGGGGCGACTGCGGTGAAGTTGGCATCCCACGCGGCAACGGGTGCAGCGCGATAGGTCCGCAGCAGTACGCGCTCGGGTAGATCATGCAAGTGCCGCTCAACGTGCAGCGGCTCGACGACTGCACCCACGCCAATGGCATGAATGACTCTGCATGGCCCAAGGTATGTTGCAAGAGGGACCTCAGCGATCGACTGGCCGCCTGCGTCGTAATGCAACGGCGCATCGGTATGGCTGCCGGTGTGCGGTGACAGTGTGATCTCCGATACGTTGACTGGGCAGTCGGCAGACAGCGTCCACGTCCAGCGTTGCGAGAACCCGCTGTCGCCGGGAAACACCGGAAAGCCGGGCCCGATCGCGGGCGAGATGTCCCAGAGACGCTGCATGGCCCCGGATTCTAGGCGCGCGCTTGTATCCTTTCTCAATGCGCATCGACATCATCGGCGGCGGGCCGGCGGGACTGTATTTCGCGATTCTTGCGAAGAAGAGTTTTCCAGTCGCGACGATCGACGTCGTCGAACGCAATGCCGCCAATGACACGTTCGGCTTCGGAATCGTTTTATCGGACGAGACGCTGGCGAATCTGAAAGCCGCCGACGAGCCGAGCTATCGCGAGATCGCCGCCAAGTTCGCGTACTGGGACGACATCTTCGTCCAGTTTCGCGGACACGTGATGAAGTCATCGGGGCACGGGTTCTCCGGGATCAAACGCATCACGTTGCTGCAGATCCTGCAACGGCGTGCGAGCGTGCTCGGCGTGCGGGTTCGATACGGCACCGAAGATCCAGGCATCGATGCCCATCGCGGTGCGCAGCTGGTCGTCGCTGCGGACGGCGCCAACTCTTCACTGCGCGAGCGGTTCAAGGAAACGTTTGCACCGACAGTCGATCTGCGCAGCAATCGATTCGTCTGGCTCGGTGCCAATCTGTCATTGCCGGGGTTTTTCTATAGCTTTCGCGAAAACGAGCACGGGCTGTGGAACATGCACGCCTATATGTACGCGCCCGGCGAAAGCACAATCGTCATCGAAACCACCGACGATGCGTGGCGCCGCTCCGGCCTCGCCGTCGACGATGAGGCGGCGACTGCCGCCTATGTGGAACGCCTTTTCAACGAAGAGTTGAAAGGCGGTCGCGTGCTGACCAATCGTTCACTGTGGCGGCAGTTTCCGACGA
Source organism: uncultured beta proteobacterium (assembly GCA_963746085.1). Taxonomy (GTDB): domain Bacteria; phylum Pseudomonadota; class Gammaproteobacteria; order Burkholderiales; family Burkholderiaceae_F; genus JACCZX01. Next base: position 419,944 of record CAVVAI010000008.1, on the reverse strand, counting down.
TCACGCTCGCTACGTGGCAGGCGCGCGCGAGCGGCACACCGATGGTTCTATTGGGTGACGCTGCGCACACCGCGCACTATGCGATCGGCTCCGGCACCAAGCTCGCCCTTGAGGATGCAATTGCGCTGCATCACGCGCTGATCGCACAGTCGGGTGATCTCGCCACCGCACTTGCGGCCTATGAAGCGCAGCGCCGCGACGAGGTCGGTCGAACTCAGCATTCCGCGAATGTCTCGCTGGCGTGGTTCGAGAACGTGCGGCGATTTTGGGAACTCGAACCGTGGCAATTCAACGTCAGCCTGTTGACACGCAGCAAGCAGATCACTTACGAAAACCTGCGACTGCGCGATGCCGCGCTGGTGGCTGAGGCGACGGAGCAGTGGAATCGCCGCGAGGCCGCGCGCCTGAACGCGCAGCCGCCAGCGGATCTGCGAACGCCGCCGATGTTCGCCCCGCTGAGATTGCGCGATCTGTGGATCGTCAATCGCGTGGTCGTATCGCCGATGGCGCAGTATTCGGCGGTCAATGGCACGCCGAACGATCTGGCACTTCGCGCACTACGCGGAGCGCGCGAAGGGCGGAGCCGGGCTAGTGTTCGTCGAGATGACGTGCGTTTCTCCGCACGCCCGCATCACGCCGGGATGCACGGGGCTGTACAGCGACGAGCACGTCGAAGCGTGGAGGCGGCTGGTCGATTTTGTGCATCGTCACACCGACGCCAAGATTGCGATGCAGATCGGACATTCGGGCCGCAAAGGATCGACACAGGTTGGCTGGCGGCAGATGGATTGGCCGCTTGACGAAGAAGACAGCGAGCCGAACTGGCCCCTGGTGTCCGCATCGGCGATCCCGTATCGCGCTGGCATCAACCAGGTGCCGCGTGCGGCCACGCGCGCCGACATGGACCAATACATCGAGCAGTTCTGCAACTCGGCGATCATGGCCGATCAAGCCGGCTTCGATCTGCTCGAACTGCACATGGCGCACGGTTACCTGCTCGCCAGCTTCCTGTCGCCGGTCACGAATCAGCGCAGCGACGACTACGGCGGAACGCTGGCCAATCGCCTGCGTTTTCCGCTCGAGCTGTTTCGCGCGGTGCGCTCGGTATGGCCTCAGCACAGGCCGATGTCGGTGCGGGTGTCGGCCACCGACTGGATCGCCGGCGGAACCACGGGTGCCGACAGCGCGCAGATCGCACGTGCCTTCAAGGATGCGGGCTGCGATCTGTTCGACGTGTCGACCGGGCAAACCGATCCGAGCTGCAAGCCGGTATATGGCCGCATGTTCCAGGCGACGTTTTCCGAACAAATACGGCTCGAAGTCGGGATCGCGACGATGGCCGTCGGCGCGGTCACGACGGCAGATCAGGTCAATACGCTGTTGATTTCGGGCCGCGCAGATCTGGTCGCGCTCGCGCGGCCGCACCTGGCCGATCCTTACTTCACTTTGCACGCGGCGGCTGAGCTGGGCTACGAAGGCGTCACCTGGCCATCGCAATACTTGGCCGGTGCGCAACAACTGCATTCGGTGCAGCGGCGCGCGCGCGAGGATGCGGCTCGCACGCGCTAGCGTCTGATGATTTGCGTCGCGAGCGCGGTGCCCACCAGGATCACGGCGCAGCCGCCCAGCATTGGCAATGTGACACTCTCGTCCAGGAAAATCACTCCCCAGACAATGGCGAATGCCGGAATCAGAAAAGTGACCGCCATCGTTTTGGCCGGCCCGATGCGGGCGATCAGCCTGAAGTACAAGCGCGTAGGCGATCCCGGTGCACAGAACGCCGAGCGCAATCAGCGCGGACCAGTCGAGCGCGCTCGGCATCACCGGCGGCAAGTAGAGCAGCGTCAGCGGAAGCAGCAGCACGGTCGCGGCGATCTGGCTTCCAGTGGCGACCGCCAGTGGGCGGAGGTGCGCGAAGTGGCGCTTTGCGAGATTTCCGGAAATCCCATATGACAATGACGCGACCAACCCGGCCGCGATGGCCCATCCTTCTCCGCCCGGCTTGAAGCTGGCCTCGTCTGCCGATAGCCACAACACGCCGCCGAACCCGATCGCCAGCCCGATCCATTGCAACGCGGTGAGTTTGTCGCGCAACCATACCCACGCGACCAGTGCAGCGAACAGCGGCACGGTGGCGTTCAGAATTGACGCGAGTCCGGCGGTGATCGACAACGCCGCGTACGCAAACAGCGTGAATGGGATCGCCGAGTTGAAGGCGCCGAGCAGCAGGAAGCGCAGTGCATTGGGCGCGAGCTCGGCAATGCCGCCGCGCCACACCAGCAGCGAAAGCAGGACGAGCGCCGCAATCGCGGTGCGCAGGTCTGCAATCGCAAGCGGTCCGAAGGCCGGCGCCGCTATGCGCATGAAAAGAAAACTCGCACCCCACAGCGCCGCGAGTAACGTGAAATCGAACAGATCGCGCAACTTCATGCCGCGATTGTCGTTCGCCGGGAGCGCCGATCACTCCAGTTCTTGCTGTCGATAGTTCGGCGCGGCAACTTATCGCCACGGCTTGCGAAACGCACGCGGCAGCGGCTCTTCGATGGCGCTTGCGATGTAGCTTCCGTCATGAAATATCAGCGGCGCTCCGCCCGGCGCTTCGAACTGCGATACTTCACCGACCAGGATCAAGTGGTCCCCCTCGATGTGCTGGCTGCGATTCACTGCGATCAGCGTGGCGACGCTACCCTCGATGATCGGCAGGTCGTGCGGCCCTGCCTCCCAGTCCGTTCCGACGAAGCGATCCACCCCGCGCGCAGCAAAGCGTTTTGCGATATCGAGCTGGTCCGCGGCCAGCACGTTGATCGCATAGCGCGCGCAATCTCGGAACGCCGCGAGCGAGCCGGCCTTCAGCGACAGGCTCCACAAAACAAGTGGTGGCTGCAGCGACACCGAATTGAATGAATTGACGGTCAACCCCGTCGGCGCGCCATCAGCGGTGCGCGTGGTCACGATCGTTACGCCGGTAGCGAATTGTGCGAGCGCGTTTCGGTAGTCGGTACGTGCGCGGGCTTGCATCGCGGCAGTTTACGGGTGGAGTCACCTGCGACGGCTGTTATAGAGGCAGGGCACAATGTGCATGCGGACCTATTCATTGGAGAGGAAACATGAGAACACTGCGTGCAATGATTGCAATGGCGATCGTCAGCGTGCTGACCGGCTGCGGGTACAACACGATCGTCACGCAGGAGCAGACGGTCACCGCCGCCTGGTCCGAAGTGCTGAATCAGTATCAGCGGCGCGCCGATTTGATCCCGAACATCGTCGAAACGGTTAAAGGCGAAGCGAACTTCGAACAGACGACGCTGCAGAACGTGATCGAGGCGCGGGCCCGCGCAACGTCGATCCAGGCAACGCCGGAGCTGGTGAACGATCCGCAGGCGTTTGCGCAGTTCACGCAAGCACAAAGCCAGTTGACGTCGGCACTGTCGCGGTTGCTGGTGACCGTCGAGAACTATCCGAATCTGAAAGCGAACGTCGCGTTTCAGGAATTGCGTGCCACGCTGGAAGGAACCGAGAACCGCATCGGGATCGCTCGCAAGCGTTACATCGACGCTGTCGCGCAGTACAACACCACCATCGCTCTGCTGCAGAATTTTCTGGGCAAGATTCTCACCGGGGCCTCGCCGAAGCCGCAGTTTTCGGTGGCGGACGAAGGCGCAATCAGCAAGCCGCCGACGGTGGACTTCGGAACGAAGAAGAAGTAGGGCGTTGCGCATGGGGTTTAGCGCGCGGCATAGAAGCGCGATCGCCGGATTTTTTTGCACGGCGATGTTGCTCGCCGCGCCTGCGCTCGCGCAGCCGCAGGAGTTGCCCAAGGGTCTGGCGCCCTCGGGTTCGTCCGTGCCGACGCCGCCGAGTTCCGATACTTCGAAGCCAGCGGCGCCCGCGCCGACTTTGCCTGATGGCACATTGGCGGTGCCGCCCCTGGCACGCGTGACCGACACCGCCGGCGTGCTCGATGGCGCCGCGCGTGCTCAGCTCGAAGCGAAGCTCGCAGCATTCGAGCAAGCGCGCGGCGCGCAGATCGCAGTGCTCGTTGTGCCGACTACACAGCCTGAACCGATCGCCGATTTCGCCAACCGCGTCGGCGGCGTATGGAAGATTGGCCGGGCCGGCATCGGTGACGGCGTTTTAATGGTGGTCGCGGTAAAAGATCGCCGCGCATGGATCAGCGTTGCGCGCGCGCTCGAAGGTGCGATACCCGACATCATTGCCGCGCGCATCACGCGCGAGCAAATGGGGCCGCAGTTTGCGAAAGGCGATTACGCGGCGGGGATGATTGCCGGCGTCGATGCCGTCATGCGGCGCATCGAAGGCGAAGGGTTGCCGACTCCTGCCGGCATTCCGCGCGACCGTGTCGATGCCGGTGAAAGCGTGCTGTCCCTGATGATTCCGATCATTCTGGTCGGTGCGTTTGTGAGCGCGATGCTGCGCCGGCGGCTAGGCGTGCCCGGTGCGGCACTCGGAGGCGCAGGCTCGGGTGCGGTCGCGGGATTCATCTTGTCGTCATTGCTACTGGGTGGTGTTGCAGCGGTTGCGGTCTTTCTGTTCTCGGCGTTCGGCGGATTCGGGGGCCGTGGCGGCGGCCGAGCGTTGGGGGGCCGTGGCGGACCAATCTTTCTTCCGGGCGGCTGGTCCGGCGGCGGTGGAGGCTGGAGCGGCGGAGGCGGCGGCTGGAGCTCGGGTGGCGGTGGTGATTTTTCCGGCGGAGGCGGCGGAAGCAGCTGGTGATATGAATAAGCTGACGCGCTGGCTGCGCCATTCGATCAAGACACCTCAATCGGTAAACCGTGCGTTTCCGACGGCGGTGCTGCAGCGAATTCAGAATGAGATCGCCGAAGGCGAGCGGACGCACTCGGGCGAAATTCGGTTTGCCGTGGAAGCCACGCTGCCGTGGAGTTACTTGCGACGCGATGCGCCGGCGCGCGAGCGTGCGGAAATGGTGTTTGCCAAATTAAGGGTATGGGACACCGAAGACAACAACGGCGTGCTGATCTACGTCGAGCTGGCAGATCACCGCATCGAGATCGTGGCCGATCGCGGCATTGCCAGGCATGTTCCGAATGCGCGCTGGGAAGAAGTCTCGAAGATGATGCGCGAGCGATTTCAGGCGGGAGAGTTCGAAGCCGGCAGCATCGCGGCGGTACGCGCCGTTAGCGCGATACTGGCCGAGCGGTTCCGCCTGGCCGACGGTGCGCGCAATCCGAATCAGCTCTCGGATGCGCCTACGGTGCTCTGACCGGGCGCCAAACCTGCTCCGCGTCCAGCGTAAGGTCGCCATCCTGGCCGCGACCAATCGATAACGCTCTCGGAGGACACATCATGTCGATCGAACATCCGCTCACCGCGCAGCCGCGCTCGGGCAACCAATTCGCTACTTTGGGCGGCGGCTGCTTCTGGTGCCTGGAGGCAGTGTACGAAGAAGTCCAGGGCGTGCTCGACGTCGAGTCCGGCTATTCAGGCGGCCATGTCGCCAAGCCGGCGTATGCCGACGTGTGCGACGGCACGACGGGGCACGCCGAAGTTGTACGCGTCGAATTCGACCCGCAACAGATTTCGTATCGCGAGTTGCTCGAGATTTTCTTCGTGATTCACGATCCGACCACGTTGAATCGGCAAGGCAACGACTCGGGCACGCAATATCGATCGGTAATTTTTTACCACTCGGACCAGCAGCGCAGCGTTGCCGAGGAGGTGATGCGTGAGGCACAAACACAATGGAACAAGCCGGTCGTGACTCAATTGCTCCCCGCGCCTGAGTATTACCGCGCGGAAACGCATCATCAGGAGTACTACCGCCACAATCCCGCTGCCGGATATTGCATGTTTGTGGTCTCACCAAAAGTCGCGAAATTCCGCAAGACTTTCGCGGCTAAAAGAAAGAATTCCACGGTGGATTAGCCGCAATCCGCGATGCCGACCCCGGAGGCTTAGCCGCTAGTATGCGGTGACTCCTCGGGGAAAGGGCATCAGATGGTCTCTCGCAGTCTCGCAATCGGTTTTATCGCGTCTGCGCTTGCATTGTCAGTCGGCAGCGCCGCAGCACAGGAAGTCGGAAGCAGGGCACCCGCATTCGATTTGCCCGGCATGGTCAAGCCGGTGCGTTTCGCTGATTTCAAGGGTCGTGTGGTTTACGTCGACTTCTGGGCTTCTTGGTGCGGGCCGTGCAAGCAGTCATTTCCGTGGATGAACGAAATGCAGGCCAAGTATGGCGCGCGCGGATTTTCAGTCGTTGGCGTTAACGTCGATCAGAAACGCGAAGATGCCGACAAGTTTCTGGTCTCGACGCCTGCGAATTTTCTGGTTGGCTATGACACGACCGGCAAGGTCGCCGAGGCATACCAGCCGAAGGGGATGCCGACCTCTTTTCTGATTGGCGCCGATGGCAAGGTGCGCGCGGTGCACGTCGGATTCAAAGACAGCAATCGCGAAGCACTGGAGCGCGAAATCGAGTCCGCACTCGCTGCAGCACGCAAATAAGGAATAGCTATGAGGAAATTAATCGCGGTAGCGGGCGTCGTCGTGCTCAGCGTCGGTTTGATGGGATGTTCCACGGTCCAACCCTGGCAGAAGGGCAATCTCGCCAATCCCGAAATGGCGTTCGACTCGGATCCGCTGCAAACGCGGTTTGCAGAGCACACCTACTTCAGCAAAGAAGGCGCGTCGGGCGGAATGAGCATAGGCGGCGGCGGTTGCGGGTGTAATTGACATGCCGACACCCGTGAAAACCGGCTCCATCCTCGCGGCCGCGTTGGCGTTGCCCGGCCTCATGCCGTCGGCGCACGCACAGGTCACCGTGCCCAACGCGACCTTGATCCAGTTTAAGTATCTGTACTACCGCGACTACCAGGAGTCCGGCGGCGTTAATAACGACGGTAAGCGGATGACGATCAAGTCGCCAGCTCTCTATCTGCTGGCACCGATCAGTGACAGTTGGGTATTCGAGATCGGCGCGGTGTACGACAGCATGACCGGAGCTTCGCCGACCTACCACACGGTTCTGTCGGGCGCGTCCGGAGAAGGTGTCGAAGACAAGCGTGCTGCTGGTGACATTACGGTTACCAAGTATTTCGGCCGCACGGCCATTTCGGTGCGCGGCGCCTACTCGACGGAAGACGATTACAAATCTGTCGCCGGCGGATTGACGCTGCGCCACGCGACGCCAGATCAGAACACGACCTTCACGGTCGGCGTCGGCTACTCATCCGACGAAGTTTTTCCGCAGGATGGACCGGTTTTCACACGTACAAAGAACACGCTTGATGGCATCGTCGGCATCACGCAGGTGCTCAGCCGCAACGATACGGGGCAGATCAATCTGTATTACGCGCGCCAGAGCGGTTATCTGACCGACCCATACAAGGCGATATTCGGAGTCGACCAGCGACCGGACAGCCGCGATCAGTTGGCCGTTTTGATCCGCTGGAACCACTACTTTGATGGCTTGAAGGCCGCGCTGCGGTCGTCGTATCGCTACTACCACGACGACTGGGAAATCAACGCACACACCGGCACGATCGAATGGGCGCAGGAGCTTCCGCATGGCTTCACGCTGACCCCAAGCCTGCGCTACACGACGCAAAGTGCCGCCTTCTTTTATTACGATCCAGTTTACGACGCGGCGCTCGGTGCGCCTTTCCCGCCAGGGTTTGGAGCCAATCCGAATGCCTTTTACACCAGTGATCAGCGGCTATCGGCATTCGGAGGCATCACCCCCGGCTTGAAGATCGCCAAGTCGTTTCCTGGCGGTTGGTCGGTCGACGGCAAAGCCGAGTACTACGAGCAGCGCGGCGACTGGCGTATCGGCGGCGACGGCAGCCCCGGACTGCAGGACTTCAAGGCGCAGCTTTATCAGGTGGGCGTCAGCAAGAAGTTCTAGACCGCACGAGTTAGCATCGCGCAGCTTTTCACAGGCTGCGCGTGCAACTCACTTCTTACTCGTTCACATTCAAGGCGATGGCGTCGCACTGCGAAGTGCGCGTCTACGCGCCCGACGAAACGACAGCACGCGGCTGGTCGGACGCCGCGATTGCCGAAGTGCGCCGTATCGAGACGAAGTACTCGCGTTATCGAGAAGACAGCACCACGACAGCAATCAATCGCGCTGCCGGCGGCGCGGCAATCAGCGTCGACACGGAGACTGCCAGCTTGCTCGATTTTGCAGCCGAGTTGTACGCGCAGAGTGACGGCCTGTTCGACCTTACTAGCGGCGTACTTCGCCGCGCGTGGGATTTCAAGACGGAACGCGTCCCTTCGCAAGCGACTCTCGATCAACTGTTGCCGCGAGTCGGCTGGTCGAAAATCGAATGGCATCCACCGACGTTGCGCTTGGGCGCCGAGATGGAGATCGACTTCGGTGGAATTGGCAAGGAATACGCGGCCGATCGCGCGGCCACGGTTATCGCGGCGCTTGGCGGGCGACATGGCCTGGTGAATCTTGGCGGCGATGTGTGTGTCATCGGTCCGCACGCTGACGGCCAGGCGTGGCGCATTGCGGTGCAGGACCCACGCGGCGCGCCGGGGACCACGATCGCCTATTTGAGTGTGCCTCAAGGTGCGATGGCAACCTCGGGCGACTACGAACGCTACTTCATACACGAAGGGCGGCGCTATTCGCACTTGCTCGATCCGCGCACCGGATGGCCGGTCGAGCACTGGCGCTCGGTTTCCGTCGTAGCGCCGCTGGCGATCGCGGCGGGCGCGTGCGCTACGGTTGCCATGTTGAAGCCGGTGAGCGATGCATTGAGGTTCCTCGATGCACAGGGGGTTCGGTATCTCGCGATCGACCGCGGCGGTGAACGTCACTCGAAGTAGCGACCGCAGCGCTTGCGCTTGAGGCAACGTCACCTGGTGGGGGGAAAAGAAAAAACATCTCGCATGCGGCAATGTCGCGACAGCAGCGGCTGGCGCAGATGCGCCGCCTTTGAGTCGTCGCCCGAGGAGCGGAGCCAAGCCGGGGCCTTTGAGCGAAACAGCGCTTTAGCCCTGTTTCGCGCCGGCTTGGCGAGTACCGCAGTGGTTGGCACGAAGTGCCCGACGACGTAGGCGGCGCAGCTGCGCCAGCCGCTGCTGCGGTAAGGCTACCGAACCACCGCCCTCGCCAGCTCGATCAAAGTCAATGGCGCGCTTCCTTCGGCCTTGTTGTTAGCAATGATGAAACTCGGTTGGTCGCTTTTGATCGCGACATGAATCAGGTGCGCGAGCGTGCCGCGGGTGGGGATGTCGGGATCGACCAGCCGGTCGAAGGGCGCGTAGCGCGAGCGCGCTTCTTCGTAGCGAAGGCCTGCCGCCAGGTTCCAGCGTACGACCAGCGGCCCCTTGAGGCGCCAATCGTCACCTTCTTCCTCAAGCGCATCCATTGCCCGCAGCGCTGCGCTCTGGCGAGCGGCCACTGGCATGCGTGGATGCAGGGCGATACACAAGCGTGCGCCGCATTCGCGCAGCGTACGCACCAGGCGCGGGGTCAGTAACTCGGCGTCTCGAAGTTCTACTGCGTAGAGCGGTGCGATGCCCCCGATGTTTGTTGGCAGGGCATTCAGCAGCATACCGATGCGTTCGATCGTCGAAACGCCGCCGTCCGCACTCTTCATATCGCCGGGCAATGGCGAAAGCTGGAAGAGAAGCGGCCCGGCCCGGCTGCCGAGGCCTTCGATCGCGGGTTGCACGAAATGATCGATCGCCGCTGACGGGTCGAGAAACAGTGGGTTGGCCTCAATCGGATCGCCGCGCTTGCCGCGTATTGCGGCATCCGCGATCATCGCCGGCGCTTTCACCGCAAAGCGGAAGTCGCTCGGGACTTGCTCGGCGTAGCGCGCGTATTCGGCCACCGTCAGCGGCTGGTAGAACGTGCGATCGATGCCAACGCAGCGAAGCAACGGATGCCGCGCATAGGCGCTCAAACCGTGCCGCGCCAGTTGCGACTCGGTGTAGTCGGAATCGCCGCGCCAGACCAGGCCTCGCCAACCGGGGAAGAACCACGACGATGTCCCGAGATGAACGGTGCGCGGCAACAGCCGGCCCAGTCGCGTCATTGATTCGTCAACGTCTGCAGCTTCGATCGATGCGCTGCTGCGCGTCGGCGGCGCCAGCGAATCGAGTAGATCGTCTTCGAGATCGTCGAATAACGAATCGGTTTCAGCACGCGGCGCCATATGGCCGCGAGTTTAGGGCGAAGAAGCTAAGGTGTACTCGGCGCTTGCTTTCCGCGCACTCCGATGTCGGCCTGCCGGACCTGTTCGATCACCGCTTCGGTATCGAGCGATAGCTGCATCGCGCGCGTCGTCGGTCCCGGCGTCGTATCAAGCGGCAGCCGCACCATCACCGTCGTGCCGGCGCCCGGCACCGACTCGAACTTCAGAAACGCGCCGATTCGCTGCGCGCGATTGCGCATGTTCAGCATCCCGCGTCCGGTGCCGTTGCCCGCCGCCAGTCCACGGCCGTTGTCGGTCACGCGGATCGTCAGCCATTGCGAGTCGCCTTCATGGTCGATCGCCAGCATTACGCGCACCATGCGCGCGCGCGAGTGCTTGATGGCGTTGGTCAGCGCTTCCTGCGTAATGCGCAGCACCGGCAGCACGGCGTTCGGGTCGAGATCGACATCCTCCGGCAGGTTGCGCGCGTCCCATTGCAGATCCATGTTCACGGCTTTCAGCCGCGGTTCCATGCGAAAGCGCATGTTGCCCAATGCGGCCAGCAGATCTGAGTCTTCGGCGGCGAGCGCGTCGATCGCAAGCCGCATGTCGTCGATCGATTCGCGCAGGATCTGCGCCACCTGTTCATTCGACATCGCACCACGCTCGACCAGCATCAGCGACGACAACAGTTGCGAACCGAGCCCGTCGTGCATGTCCTGCATGATGCGCTGGCGTTCCTGCGCGCTCGCCTTCAGCCGTTCGCTTTCGCGCAGGCGGTCGAAGTTGCGCTTCAACAGCTGCTCGCGCTCGTGAATGCGAGTTTCGAGCTCGGTGTTGGTCTTCTCGACGTCGGCCAGCGAGCGAACGAAGCGATCGATCAGCGTCGCTCCAAGCGCAATCAGCAGCACAGGAGTCGCGATGTTCAGCAACTCCGGGCTCGCGAACGGCAGCACGCCGGTGTAAACAAGGAAATCGTGAATCGCGGCACCGAGCGCTAGAGCCAGCGCGGCCACGACGCCTTTCAGCATGAACGACGGGGTAAACAATGCGTGGCCGGCGAGTGTCAGTACGCCCGTTGCCAGCGCGGTCAACATCATCGCCTGCCAGATCGCACCGGCCTGGACGTCGAACATGTCGCCGAAAAGCAGATACAGGCCCGGCCCCAGCGCGGCCAAAACGATCAATCCCAACTCGGCTCGTGTGCGGTGGCGGCCGCCTTGCCGCCACATCGTGATCGTGGCGACGGCCGTGAATACCGCCGTGCCCAGATAGAACGCACCGCGTATCCAGAAGCGCGCGTCCGCGGGCATCGACTCGAACACGAGATCCATCGAGCGCAATGCCCAAAACGCCGACATCAAGGCCAGCAGTCCGAACAAGTTCTCCGCACGGCGCCGTAGCCACAACGCGGCAAAGCCGATCGCCAGCAGGACCGTCAGCAGCAATGAGAGCCAGCGCAGCGTGTGACTGACGAAAAACTCGTTGCCATAGCGTGGCTGCAGGTCTGCCGTCGGTCCGACGTCGATCGGGCCAATGCCGTGCACGCCGACTCCATACGAGGTGTAGATCAGCACGTCGTTGTGGCTCTGCAGGAAGCCGACCGGCAGATTGATCAGATGCGGGCGGCGCCAGCGAACGTGACGCCGTTCGGAGTCGAGCGGCAGATCGGCGACCATCTTGCCATTGAGGTAGATCGTGCCTCCGGTGGGGAGGCGGTTGAGCAACATGCTCCAGCCGTCGGTTGGAATCTCTGGCGTCTTGAACACTAGGCGGATCCATACGCCCTGGCGGGTGCCGCCGCCGGATGACCAACGCAACGGCAACGCATGCGATTGCCAAAGGGAGTCAGCGATCGGAAAAGCGTCGCGCGCTCCTGAAACCCATTCGATGCGATCGATCTTGATCGTTTCGTCGGCAGCCGCAAGCGGTGTAACGAAACACAATGCCAGCGATAGCGCGGCGCGCCCGAGCAAATGAAGAATGCGAGCTCTGGTACCGGAGCGAGATCGCGCCGGCACTAGTTTTTCAGCAACCCCATCTGAGTCGCTTCGTACACCGCCTCGCCACGCGAGTGAACCGCCAGCTTGCGGTAGATCTTCTTGATATGCGCGGTCACGGTGTGCGGCGAGATGCCGAGAATGTCACCGATCTCGTTGAAGCTCATGCCCTTCGCCAGCAGCTGAAGGATCTCAGTCTCGCGCGCAGACAGCGGATTCTGTTCGGTGCCGGGCAGGCGCGCGGGCGCGGTGGTGCTCATCCGGTTGCGAATTGCGCGCAACACACTGCGCGCGACGACCGGGCTGACCGGAGATCCACCCGCCCGCAACAAGCGAATGCACGAGATCACGTCGGCGGGCGCCGAGTCTTTCAAAATGTAACCGGTGGCGCCCGCTTCAATCGACGACACGACGTGCTGCTCGTCGCCGAACACGGTCACGACCATGATGTCGACATCGGGTTTTTTCTGACTCACCTGGCGGATCAGCTCGATGCCGCTGCCGTCGGGTAAACCGAGATCGATCAGCATCACTTCGAACGACTCGCGGTCGATGATCGCCTGCGCCTCGCGTTTGTTGGACGCTGCTCCGACGAGCTTCATACTCGGCTCATTCTCTATGATCTGCACGAAGCGCCGGCGAAACTCCGGCTCGTCCTCGACGATGATGATCGAGATCTGCTGGTCAGCCATCGATTCTCTCCCGACGCACTTGCGGTGGTGCGCGGATGATAGCCGCAGAAACGCAGCCAAACGCGAAGGTAAGGGCAGACTCGCCGGTAGGTGAGGGCGTTTTCCTAGGGTGCGAGGCGAACCCGCGTCCATGCGGCGTCCGTTCCGGCGCTTGTTCTCGCGCTGGTTCTCGTATAAAGCAGACGATCGTGCAGCCGTGACGGCCGACCCTGCCAAAACTCGATTGCATTCGGCACGACGCGATAACCGCCCCAGTATGGCGGCCGGCTCGGGGCCGTGGCGTGACGCAGCGCCATTTCCGCGACGCGCTTCATCAGCCACGCCTTGCCCGAAATCGGCTGGCTCTGTGGCGAGGCCCACGCTCCAATGCGGCTCGCCAGAGGACGGGTGCGGAAGTATTCATCCGACTCTTCTGCGCTCGTGCGCAACACCGTCCCGTCGATGCGTACCTGCCGCTCGAGTTCGGGCCAGAAGAAGAGCAGCGCGGCGCGCGAGTTGGCGGCGAGTTCGCTTCCTTTACGGCTTTCGTAGTTGGTGAAAAAAACGAAGCCGGACTGATCGAAGCCTTTCAGCAACACCGTGCGAGCCGCGGGCTTGCCAGCGCCATCGGCGGTAGCCAGCGTCATTGCGTTGGACTCACGCACTTCCGCTTTCGTGGCCTCGTCCCACCAGATTGAGAATTGCGCGACCGGATCGGCGTCTGCATGGCTTTCGTCAAGTTCGCTGCGTTTGTATTCGACACGCAAATCGGCGATGTTCATGGGGCAATTTTAGGCACTTGAGCTCCCGCATGCCGTGCGAGCCGTTCGAGATGCGGGTCACTCAAACCGTGCTCGCGCAGCGAGCTGACGGTCCTGATCAGATAGTCGAGGCTGGAGCCGAAGCGGCCGCAGCTGCCGCGCTCGAAGACTGCAAGAATGTCGGCTTCACTGAGCTTGCCGGCGTAATTCTGAGCATCGCGCCGCACTACAAACCCGAGCGCCGAGACGAGCGAGCCTTCTTCTGCTCGGGCACTCAACCGACACTCCAGCCAGCGCGGCGCATACGAACCCATGAACATCTCGCGATCCCACAGCCGCTCAAGCTCGTCGCGCGCGGTGCCGGCCGGCAAGCGGTAAGCGACGCCGGCGCACGATCCGCCGCGATCCAATCCCGCAACGAGCCCGGGGCACTCGATCGTGCCGCGATTCACCCGACTCCACAAACATAAACGGCGGTGATAGCCATGCACGCGCGCAGTGATGCGTCGATCGTAGGTGACTTCGGGATTCCAGATCAGCGAGCCGTAGCCGAATAGCCACACCGGAGAGGTTCCATCCCAACCGGCCAACGCGCTGTGCAGCGATGCGGCTTGCTGCTCTGCTGTGACGCGGCCCGGAAAATCGAGCGGGACTTTGTTCATTCCCGAGGCCGCTTCTCGATCGTCATGCGCCGCCACGCCGTCCACCCACCCGCGCCGAGCATGCTGGCCATCAGCCAGAACGCGGGACCAGCGCCGAGAACCGAGCCGAACGCTCCGAACACCAGCGGCAAAACGACGTGGCTGGAGTTCATGATCGTGGTGCGCACGCCGAGCGCTTCGCCGACGCGGCCCGCCGGCGAACGGTCGTGCAGCAGCGACATCACGTTTGGCTGAGCCGCGCCGAGGCCAAGTCCGAGCAGGAAGGCGACCGCCATCAGCGGCGCCAGTGTCTGAAAAAAGGGAATCAGCGCGAAGCCGATCGCAGCCGTGACCAATGTGAACAGCAGCACCTGCCACTCGCGATAGCGGCGTGACAACGACGGCATTGCCAGTCTGATCGCGAACGTCGCCGCTGCAAAACTTCCAAGCACCAGGCCGATCTGCGAAGCAGACAGTCCGATGCTGGTGCCGTAAACCGGAATCAGGAACTGTTGCAGGTCCCAGGACATGGAAATCATTCCGCTGACGATCAACACATTGCGCACCGCCGGGTAGCGCAGCAGGTCGAACGGATTGCGCGATTGCACCGTCACCTCCAGTGCGTGCGGCGCCGGTAACAGAGCGCGCTGCGCCAGCAGGATCAGGACGCTCGCGATCATCAGTACAAAGATCACCGCGAACGTGGCTCGGTGGCCGACACTGTCGATCAAGAATCCGCTCGCCACCGGCGCGATCAATCCTGACGTCGAAAATCCAAGCGCCAGCATCGAGAAAGCTGCAGGCCGGCTGCCCGGCTCCGACATGATGCCGACCAGATTCTGCATCGTCATCTGCACGTACATGAAGCCCGTGCCCATCAAAGCGCTGGCAACGAGCAGCGGCGCGACATCGGCGGTGGCGTAAGGAAACGCGGCGGGAAGCAGCGCTCCGAGTGTCATCATGACGGTGCCGAGGAGCAGCGGTCGAAACGGACCGACCTCGTCGAGCCAGCGTCCGGCTCGCACTGCAAGCAGTGCGGGCACCAGCGCGTACAGCGCCAGTACTACGCCGACGGTAAATGGCGAGGCCTTGTTTGACAGCGCGTACAGCGACGCGGTAACGCGCGCCGCGCCGAACGCCGTATGCGTCAGCACGACGAACGCAATGATGCGCGGCAATGTCATTGCCATCGGACTAAGTCGCGCTTCTGGGCACTTCGGCCTCTTGCAATTTACTTTTGTCGCGCAGCTTCAACGCTACCAGTGCCACCCCCGCGCAGGTGAGCGCGACGCCGAGCGCAGTCAGCCACGTCGGGTAGATGCCGAACATCACGAATTCCAGGGCTACGACGATGATCGGCGTCAGGTACAGCAGGCTGGTTACGCGCGTCGCTTCTCCGCGGCGCATCAGCGTGTGCAGCGCATTCACTGCGAAGATCGAAGCAAAGGTCACGAGGAAGCCGATCGCCGCCAGAAGCTGCCACGAAACTTCAAACCGGAAGCCTTCGACCGCAAATGCGAGCGGTGCAACGAGCAACAACGTCGCCGCGAACTGTACGACCGATGCGGCGCGCAGATCCACGGCCGGGCAGAAGATGCGCTGATACAGCGTGCCGGTCGTAATCGCGGCCAGTGAAATCAGCACTGCCGCCAGTGACGTGGTGCTCATTGCGTCCAGATCCATCTTGTGCCAGACGACCAGCGCGACCCCGGCCAGTCCAAGGAATACCCCAATCCACTGCAAGCGGTTGAGCCGTTCGCCGATGAAGGGACCTGCGACTGCCGCGGTCACCAACGGCTGCAGGGCGAGGATCAACGCCGTGATACCCGCCGCCATCCCGAGGTACTGCGCGTAATGGCTGCCGCCGAGGTTGACCGCGTGCATCAGCAGGCCGGCCACGGCAATGTGCAGCCATTGCGGCAACGAATCTGGCCAGCGGGGCCGCACTATGAGCGCGATCGGAATGACCAGCAGCATGCCGAGCACGAACCGCAGTGTGAGGAACGTAAACGGTGGTGTGTATTGCAAGCCCACCTTGGTGGCCAGGAAGCCCGACCCCCAGACGACGACGAAGTACCAGGCGAGCCAGGCGCTAGAGCTGTAATGCGGCGAAACGGTCACAAGCGACATTGTTGCAGACGCCGCTCCGTCGCTATTGCATGGATTGGTAATAACAATCGAATATAGTGTATTGATAGCTATACACTACGCCTCATCTACATCACTCAACCTCTTGGAGAAGCTTATGAAAACCGTGGGTCAGCAACTCGAACCGTTCCGCGTCACCGGCGTCAAGCCTGGCTTTAACCATCACGAAGAAAACGGCGTCAGCGCATTTGAAGACGTCAACGAGCGATCGTTCGCCGGCAAGTGGAAGGTCATTTACTTTTATCCGAAGGATTTCACCTTCGTTTGCCCGACTGAAATCGTCGGTTTCGCGAAGCTGGCGAACGATTTCGAAGATCGCGATGCCGTGCTGCTCGGCGGTTCGACCGATAACGAGTTCGTCAAGCTGGCCTGGCGGCGCGATCACAAGGATCTGGATCGGCTGAATCACTGGATGTTTGCCGACACGACCGGCTCGCTGGTCGACATGCTGGGCGTGCGCGATGTGAAGGAAGGAGCCGCGCTGCGCGCGACTTTCATCGTGGATCCGGACAACATAGTTCAGCACGTGTCGGTGAACAACCTGAACGTCGGCCGCAACCCGGAAGAAATCCTGCGTGTGCTCGATGGCCTGCAAACCGACGAGCTATGTCCGTGCAATCGCGCGGTGGGAACGGCAACGCTGACGCCGGTGCCCGCTGGCATCGCGCATTAGGGGAGCGAGCCACCGCGATGGACTACATCAACGAACTCAAGGCGCTGATTCCCGATTATGCGAAGGACGTGCGCATCAACCTCGACGGCGTGCTCGGTCGTTCGTCGCTGCCTGACAACGAAGCCGCTGCGGTCGCTCTGGCAGCGGCCTACGCGGCGCAGGCCGGTCGCATCGTCGCGGTCATTCGGAGCTCGAGCGCGGCGCCTGCGATCGAAATAAACGCGGCGCTCACCGCGGCGGCGCTGATGGGGATGAACAACGTCTGGTATCCGTACGTCGAAATGACGGGCGATCCCGAGCTGAAGGCGTTGCCGGCACAGCTGCGCATGCAGGCCTACGCGACGCACGCCGGGGTCGACAAGCGCCTGTTCGAGCTTTATGCGCTTGCGGCTTCGATCGTTGGCAAGTGCAACTTCTGCGTGCAATCGCACTACGCGTTGCTGAAGCAAAGCGGCATGAGCACCGAGCAGCTGCGCGACGTCGGCCGAATTGCAGCGGTGATCGTCGCTGCAGCGAACGCGGTGGCGATTGAGGAAACGGTGATGGCGTAACGGTTCCGCAGCCGGGGGCCGCTTGCTCGCCGGCGGCGAGCTTCGGCTACGGCGCCTGCGTCAGACAGTTCGACGCTGTCCCATCTCGCGACGGATCCAATCGTGCAAGTGGATCATGCCGTCTTCGTGCGGCGTGTGATACGGGCCGACGTAGTCTTCGCCCGCCAGCCATAGCGCACGCCGGCCCCGCTGCAAGCGCGTGCAGACCATGGCGTCCTCAGCCGCGGACTCCGCATACGCGGCCTGGTGAGCGTCGACGATCTGCCGCTCGAAGGCCTGGATTTCTTCAGGGTAATAAAACTCGACGACGTTGGTGGTCAGTTCCGGTGAACGCGGAATCAGCGTGCTGACGACCAGACAGTACGGGTACCACTCGAGCATGACGTTCGGATACAGAATCGACCAGATCGTGCCGTACTTCGGCAGCTCGCCGCCTGAGTATCCCAGGATCGTGTCGCGATAGCGTTGGTAATTCGGCGAGACCTGCGACTTCAATCCGTCTTTGATGCCGAGAATCTGATAACTCCACCGATCGCCGAAGCCCCACTCGTAGTTGCCGGGATCGACCCACTTTTGCAGACCTGGATGCGCCGCCTCGACGTGATACAGCTCGAGATAGATTTCGAGAAAGGCTTTCCAGTTGAACGGGTAGTCATCGACGATCGTTTTTTCGAAGACGTAGCTGCCGTAGTCGTAGTCGAGCGCAAGCGGGAAATCCTGCAGATCAACATTCGGATCGCGCGGGCCCGCAAACAGTAATCCGTTCCAGCGAGTGAGCGGCGTGCGCGGCAGCGAACAGTCAGGAGTGACGTCGAAGTCGGTCGCACCCAGCAGCTTTCCGTTCAAATCGTAAGTCCAGCGATGCAGCGGACACACGATATTTACGTTATTGCCCTTGCCGTCGAGCAGCAGCCCCTGGCGATGCCGGCATGTGTTCGACAAGAGATTGACGCCGGCCGGACCGTGTACCAGCACCTTGCCGTGCGCGGTCGACGGCAGCGTCATGTAATCGCCGACTTCGCGGACCATCGTCTCGCTGCCCGCGTAGTTCGGGCCTGCGACGAACAGGTGTTGCAGCTCGCGGTCGAACCACGCGGCATCGAAATACGACGCGATCGGCAACGGCGCCGTCCGTGCAAGCAACGTGGCATCGAGATTCGAGCGGCGCGACAGCGACTCAGGAGCGTTCAAAGCCGGCCCTACAAGCGCGCGAAGCGCATTTGTTCAGCCACATCATCTCGCACTCATTTGCCAGCGCCGCGTCGGCCGCAAGATCGCGTTCACACTCCTTCGAACGTGTTGCACGCGGTGATCTGGCCGCTCTTCATGCCGGTCATGAACCAGCGCATGCGCTGTTCCGAGCTGCCGTGCGTGAAGCTTTCGGGAACGACCTGGCCCTGCGTGCGGCGCTGGATATTGTCGTCGCCGACAGCGGCCGCGGCGCGCATCGCTTCTTCGACGTCGCCCGCTTCGAGCAACTTGCGGTTGTTGGCATGATGCGCCCAGACCCCGGCGAAGCAATCGGCCTGCAGCTCGAGCCGCACCGATAGCTGATTGGCCTGCGCTTCGCTCGCGCGTTGCCGCATCGCCTGGACCTTTTCCATGATGCCAAGTTGGTTCTGCACATGGTGGCCGACTTCGTGCGCGATCACATACGCCTGTGCAGCATCGCCGGGCGCCTTGAAGCGCTCCTGCAGCGCTTTGAAAAACGCAAGATCGAAGTAGACGCTCTGGTCGAGCGGACAGTAAAACGGCCCCATTGCCGACTGGCCGGTGCCGCACGCCGTGCGCGTTGCTTGTTCGAAGATCACGACCTTGGGTTCGCCGTAGTTGCGGCCCAGCTGCTGGAACAGCGTGTTCCATGTTTTTTCGGTGTCGAGCAGCACGCCGGAAACGAACTGGCCTTCGGCGTCGGCCGGCGCTTTCGCCGGCCCTTGCGGTGCTCGGGTTTGCTGCACCGTTTGCGCCGTCTCAGCCATCCCGAGAATGACGCGTGGATCGATGCCGAACATTAATCCGACGACGACCAGAACCAGTGTTCCGATGCCGCCGCCGATCAAACCGCCGCGGCCCATGCCGCGCCGGTCTTCGACGTTCGAACTTTGACCTTCAATGCGCATGCCGGCTCCCCGTGATCACGTCACGGGGATTCAAGCACAGAGCGGGCCAGCGCGCTATCTACCTATAGCCACGGCCGCGGTCGTCGTCATCGTGGTGCCGGTCACCGCGCCCGTGCGGATGCCGCCAGTGTGGATGTTGCCAGTGTGGATGACGCCAGTAATGCCGCTGATGTCCGTAGCCTCGCCCACCGGCGTAGTGGTACGGATATCCGTAGAGCGGCGGCGCGATGTAACGCGGCGGC
Organism: uncultured beta proteobacterium; assembly: GCA_963746085.1. Classification (GTDB taxonomy): domain Bacteria; phylum Pseudomonadota; class Gammaproteobacteria; order Burkholderiales; family Burkholderiaceae_F; genus JACCZX01. The sequence continues at coordinate 400,004 of CAVVAI010000008.1, read as the reverse complement.
GGAACGTATACAACGGGTGGCGGCGCGTAGCCGTAATAGCGCGGTTGGTGCACAGGAACGGGGTAGTAAACCGGTGGCGGACGATGCGGTGCGCCTATTCGAATGCCGAACTCCGGCGTGTTCACTCTGACCGAAACTCCGTTGGCCTGCGATGCAGACCACGGGGCCATTGCGGCGATCACCAAAGCACTGAATGAAGCGCCGGTCCAAAATTTCCGTTTCATCGTTGACCTCCCATGTGTTACAGGAGATTCAACGACTGCTCACCCGTGGGAGCCGACGGCCGATCGTTTCAAGGTGTAACCGCTGCGCGCGGCTAGGCGAGCGCCAGGCCGGCCTTTTGCAGCCGCCATACCGCAAGCAAATCGCGCTCGCGTTCGCGCGTCAGCTTGCCGATGCGCCGCTTGTCGTCGTGCTCGGGGATGCCGGCTTCGAGAATATCGCTGACCGTGACCGCCATCGGCCGCGTTCGCAATCCGTTACGTCGCGCACGCGTTGTGTCGACCATGTGGAAACCGCGCGTCTGCGCATCGTGCGTGGGGATCCACAGCGGCAGTTCGGTCCAGGGCTGCACACCTTCTCGTTCGAGAAATTTTTGGTCAACCCATTCGATCTCGACGTCTTCGCCCGAGATCCAGCGGCACGTGTCGAGCAGCTCGCCGAAGGTCGCACCTTCGTTCGGACCGGTTGCATTGAATGCGCCGCTGGCGCGCAGCATGATCAGCCGCATGATCAACGCGGCCAGATCGCGGGCATCGATAAACTGGATCGGCGTTTCGGGAGAGCCGGGCGCCAGTACCCGGCCGCCCGCGCAGATTCGCCACGGCCAGTACGAAAAACGGCCCGTAGGGTCGTGCGGCCCGACGATCAAGCCGGGCCTGATCAGCAGTGCTTGCTGCCCGAACGCGCGAGCGACGGTCCGCTCGCACTCCGCCTTCAGCGGCCCGTAGTTGGCGCCGTTGATGGTTTCGCGATCGACTTCTTCAGCAGTAGCCAGGGGGTCCTGCTCACGGATCGGCATGGTGGCGAACGAGGCGTACGCCGAAACGCTCGAGATATACACATACCGCTCGCAGCTGTCGTACAAGGCGGCGCAAGTCGCCTCGACGTCCTGCGGCCGATACCCGCAGGTATCGATCACCGCGTCCCACTTGCGGCCCATTAGCAGGTGCAGGTCTTCCAGCCGGTCGCCAACAATCCATTTGACGCCAGGCGGCCACCAGTTGCGCGACTGGCCGCGGTTGAAGACCGTGACGGTGTGGCCGCCCACCAGGGCCGCCTGAAGCAGCGACTGCCCTAGAAAGACTCCGCCGCCGATGATCAACAAGTTCATGGCGGCATCTTAGGGGCCAAACAGACGGAGGAAAATTACCGTAGATGCGGGTTCAGGCGCCGAAAAACGGCCGCAAGCCGCCGGCCGTCGCCTCGGTGCCGGAAAGCCGTATTGGTGTGGCGTCGCTACCGCGCCAGCAGCGGATCGACTTCCGGGTGACGTCGTGCCCATGCGCTGACGTACGAACATACGGGCAGAACTTCCAGCCCGTTTTCTCGTGCGTAATCGAAGGCGGCACGCACCAGCATCGATGCGAAGCCGCGTCTTTCCAGTTGCGGCGGCACTTCTGTGTGGACCAGCATCATCGTGCCTCCGTGCATCCGGTAATCGCAGCGGCACAGCAGCCGGTCGACGGTAGCTTCAAAACGCCTGGCCCCGATGTTGTGCCGGACTTCAAGCGCTGCATTACCTTGGGGCGAGCTTTCCATCGCACCCTCACACGCGATGCGCAAGATTAACGCCCGCGGCGGTGCGAGGGCTGTGCCAGCCCGGGAATGTTGGTGCGCACCGTCGACGTACTGTCGACCGGACGCCTTGGTTGTGGCGCCTGACGCGGATGCTTTGGCTTGGCGTGGCTCTCTGCAGCTCTCGCCGGGCTGCCTCCGTTCGGCTTCGAGGACGGCGGGTGGCGAGGAGTTTGCTCGGTGGCGCTCTTGTGCGGCTGGCTATGCGACGGCCGGCGCGGCGCCGCGCGTTGCTGGCGCTCGCGTTGACCGCGGTCGGTCCTTGCCCTTGGCCGCGTTGGCGGACGATCGGCTCGGCGCGCTCGTGCGGATTCGGCTCGAAGCCGGCGATGATCTCGCGCGGCACCTGGCGCCGAATCACTCTTTCGATATCCGTCAGCAGCGGCTTGTCGTCCGCACATACCAGTGAAATCGCCTCACCGGTGGCGCCGGCGCGTGCCGTGCGGCCGATCCGGTGGACGTAGTCCTCTGGCACGTGCGGTAGATCGAAGTTGATCACGTGCGGCAGCAGCTCGATATCCAATCCACGGGCGGCGATATCGGTGGCCACCAGCGTTTGCAACGCGCCGCTCTTGAACTCGGTGAGTGCGCGCGTGCGCGCAGCCTGGCTCTTGTTGCCGTGAATCGCCAGCGCAGTCACGCCGTGCTTGTTCAGAAATTCCGCCAGCCGATTCGCACCGTGCTTGGTGCGCGTGAAGACCAGCAACTGGAACCAGTTGTTGGTAGTGATCATGTGCGCGAGCAGCTCCGACTTGCGGCCGCGGTCTACCAGCACCACCCGCTGCGTCACGCCTTCGACGGTCGAGTTGCGTGTCGCCACCTGGACCATCGCCGGATTTTTCAGCAGCGAGTTGGCCAGTGTGCGAATCTCTTCTGAAAACGTGGCCGAGAAAAGAAGCGTTTGCCGAGTCTTCGGCAGCAGCGCAAAGACGCGCTTCATGTCCGGAAGAAATCCCATGTCGAGCATGCGATCGGCTTCATCGAGAACCAACACTTCGACCTGCGACAAATCGACGGTTCGCTGCTGCACGTGATCGAGCAGCCGCCCGGGCGTCGCGACGACGATATCGACGCCGCGCTTCAGCGCAGATATCTGCGGGTTGATCGATACGCCGCCATAAATGATCGCGGCGCTCGCCTTGCTGTGCTTGCCGTAGTCGCGCACGCTTTCTCCGACCTGCGCCGCGAGCTCGCGCGTCGGGGTCAGGATCAGTACGCGAACCGGCCTGCGCGATTTGCCCGCGGGAGCGGGTTGCGTCGCCAGTCGCTGCAGGATCGGTAAAACGAAACCGGCCGTCTTGCCGGTACCCGTCTGTGCACCCGCCAACAAATCGCCGCCGCTTAGCACTGCGGGGATGGCCTGCTGCTGGATGGCGGTAGGCGTGGTGTAACCCAGTTCGGTGACAGCCCGAACCAGTGCCTCGGACAAGCCGAGGGCTTCGAATGACAAACTCAAAATATTCTCCTGAGCACGGCCTGGGGCGACACCATCGGCATCGCAGAACCGGTTCAGGCAAATGCGAACGTTACGAAAAAGTTCGAGGGAGCTTATTGGCGGCTGGCTACGAACACCAGCAACCACAACCGCGAGGGGAGGGTGCGAACCGGAACACACAGCACCACAATCCGAAGCGGATGATACATGCGATGCGATACTCTGCGCCGCCTGTCGTAGTACTCAATTGCCTCCCATCTCGCGAAATTCAATGGCTCAGTACGTGTATTCCATGATCCGCGTGGGCAAGGTCGTTCCGCCCAAGCGCGAGATCCTGAAGAACATTTCGCTCAGTTTTTTCCCCGGCGCCAAGATCGGCGTGCTCGGCCTGAACGGCTCGGGCAAATCGACGCTGCTGCGAATCATGGCGGGGGTGGACAAGGAGATCGAAGGCGAAGCGATGCCGATGCCGAACATCAAGATCGGCTATCTGCCGCAGGAACCGCAGCTCGACGCGGCAAGACCGTCGCAAGAGGTCGAAGCGGGGCTCGGCGACGTCGCTGCAAGCGCAAGCACAAGCTCGAAGACATCTACGCCGCTTACGCCGAGCCCGACGCCGACTTCGATCACGCTCGCCGCGGAGCAGGCGAAGTACGAAGCCATTCTCGCGACCACCGGGCAGGACACCGAGCATCAGATGGAGATCGCGGCCGATGCGCTGCGCCTGCCGCCGTGGGACGCAGTTCTAGGCATCCTGTCGGGCGGCGAAAAACGCCGCGTCGCGCTGTGCAAGCTGCTGCTGTCGAAGCCCGACATGCTGCTGCTCGACGAGCCGACCAACCACCTCGATGCGGAAAGCGTCGATTGGCTCGAGCAGTTCCTGATGCGCTTTCCGGGCACCGTGGTCGCGGTGACCCACGATCGCTATTTTCTCGACAACGCGGCCGAGTGGATTCTCGAACTCGATCGCGGCCACGGCATTCCCTGGAAAGGCAACTACAGCTCGTGGCTCGAACAGAAGGAAGAGCGGCTGAAGCAGGAAGAATCAGCGAAGTCGGCGCGGCAGAAAGCGATGAAGACCGAACTCGAGTGGGTGCGCCAGAACGCCGAAGGGCCGGCAGGCCAAGAGCAAGGCGCGTCTGGCGCGCTTCGAGGAGCTGTATTCCCAGGAGTACCAGAAGCGCAACGAAACGCAGGAAATCTTCATCCCCGTCGCCGACCGGCTGGGCGATGAGGTGATCGAGTTCAAGGACGTGTCGCAAGGGCTATGGCGACCGGCTGCTGATCGACAACCTCAGCTTCAAAATCCCGCCGGGCGCGATCGTCGGCATCATCGGCCCCAACGGCGCAGGCAAGTCGACGCTGTTCCGCATGATCACCGGCAAGGAAAAGCCCGATAGCGGCGAGATCGTGATCGGCCCGACCGTCAAGCTCGCGTTCGTCGATCAGATCCGCGATGCGCTGCGAACGACAAGACCGTGTGCGAGGAAATCTCCGGCGGCGCCGACATCCTCACGGTCGGCAAATTCGAGACGCCATCGCGCGCCTACATCGGCCGCTTCAACTTCAAGGGCGGCGATCAGCAGAAGATCGTCGGCAATCTGTCCGGCGGCGAGCGCGGCCGGCTGCATCTGGCCAAGACGCTGATCGCCGGCGGCAACGTGCTGCTGCTGGACGAACCGTCGAACGATCTGGACGTGGAAACGTTGCGCGCGCTCGAAGACGCGCTGCTCGAATTCGCCGGCAGCGTGCTGGTGATCTCGCACGATCGCTGGTTCCTCGACCGCATCGCCACGCACATCCTGGCGTTCGAAGGCGATTCGCAAGTGGACGTTCTTCGACGGCAACTATCAGGAATACGAAGCCGACAAGAAGCAGCGCCTCGGCGAAGAAGGCGCGCGGCCGCATCGTCTGCGCTACAAGCCGCTGGCAAGACGCTGATTGGGTGAGGGTTGGAGCAGTGAACGCCGCGGTCGCCCAAACGAAGTCGGGGCATGGCTGGTGGACGCTGACGCTGATCGCCGCTGCGATCCTGATGGTGACGATGGGCGCACGGCAGTCTCTCGGTTTGTTCGTCTCGCCGCTGAATACCGCGACCGGTCTTGGCATCGTCACGATCAGCTTCGCGCTTGCTGTCGGGCAGTTCGTATGGGGAGCGGTGCAGCCGGTCGCCGGCGCGCTGGCCGATCGCTATGGAACCGGTCGCGTGCTGGCGGGCAGCATTGTGGTGCTCGCGATCGGCTGCGCGCTAACCCCGCTGCTCACCAGCGCGTTCGGCCTGATGTTGACGATGGGGATCCTGTTCGCGGCCGGCGCTGGCGGTGCCGGCTTTTCGGTGCTGATAGGCGCCACTGCGCAGCACGTGCCTGCCAACAAGCGCGGCACCGCATCGGGCGTGATCAACGCGGGTGGCTCGTTTGGGCAGTTTGTGTTTGCTCCGGTCGTGCAAAAGCTGATCAGCGTGTTCGGCTGGGCCGGGGCGATGTGGTCGCTCGCCATGCTTACGTTGGCCGCGTTGCCGTTGGCCCGCATTGTTGCGTCGCTCGCCAGAAGCAACAGCGGCGCGCGCGGCACCGAGACCGACGGCGGACTCAAGCGCGCAGTCGGCAGCGCCTTCAAGGATCGCAGTTATCTGTTGCTGCACGCAGGATTTTTCACGTGCGGTTTTCACATCGCATTTTTGGTGATCCATCTGCCGAGCGAAGTCGGGCTGTGCGGCTTGCCGGCATCGGTTGCAAGTTGGTCGCTGGCGTTGATCGGGCTCGCCAACATCGCCGGCAGCCTGGTCGCCGGTCAGTGGGTCAACCGTTATCGCAGCAAGTACATCCTGTTCTGGATGTATCTGTCGCGCACGGTGCTGATCCTGATTTACCTGGCGGCACCCAAGACTGCAATGACGTTCTACATCTTCGCGATCGGGCTTGGGGTGACGTGGCTGGCCACCGTTCCGCCGACGGCGGGTGTGGTCGGCAAACTGTTTGGCGTGCGATACCTTGCGACGTTGTTTGGGCTGACCCTGCTGACGCATCAAATCGGCGCCTTCTTCGGTGCGTATCTGGGCGGAATCGCGGTCGATCGCACCGGCAGCTACCTTTGGATGTGGTACGCCGATGCGCTGCTCGCGCTCGCTGCAGCGCTGGTTAATCTGCCGATTCGGGAGCCGAAGGTTGAAAGGCACACCGCGACTGCCTAGTCACCTGCACAAGCGCCGATCACTCTTCCTCTTCGACTTTCGCCTTTCGACTTGTGCTCGGTCGCCAGTTGCTGCTGCACATTGGGCGGCGCCGGTTCGTAATGCGACAGCTCCATCGACCACGCGCCGTGGCCCTGCGTCACCGACTTCAGCCGCGCCGAGTAGCCGTCGAGCTCCGCCAGCGGCACCTGGCCTTCGATCGCCACCGCTCCGGCAAGGCCGCGCGTGCCGCTGATCTGGCCGCGCTGCGACGAGATGTCGCCCGCGATGTCGCCCATCTTGCGCTCGGGCGCCGTGATCTCGGCGTCGACGATCGGCTCGAGCACGATCGGGCGCGCCTTGCCGATCGCGTCGATGAACGCCTTGCGGCCCGCGGAGATGAACGCGACTTCCTTCGAATCGACGGGGTGGTGCTTGCCGTCGTAGACCGTCACGCGCACGTCCTGCACCGGGTAGCCGGCGATCGGCGCCCGACGTCGAGCACCTGCCGACGCCCTTCTCGACCGCGGGGATGAACTGCTTCGGAATCACGCCGCCCTTGACCGCGTCGACGAACTCGAAGCCGCGCGCCGCGCGCCAGCGGCTCGACGCGCAGGAACACCTCGCCGAACTGCCCGGCGCCGCCGGTCTGCTTCTTGTGGCGGTGATGGCCTTCGGCCTTGCGCCGTGATCGTCTCGCGGTACGGGATGCGCGGCGGCTGCGTCTGCGACCTCGACTTGTACTGCGACTGCATGCGCTCGAGGATGAGCGCATGTGCAGGTCGCCCAGCCCGCGCATCACCGTCTCGTTCGAGCGTCGCGTCGTGCTCGACGCACGAGCGTCGGATCCTCGGCCATCGAGCTTGTGCAGCACTTCGGAGATGCGCTGCTCGTCGCCGCGCCGCTTCGGCTCGACCGCGAGGCCGTGCATCGGCGTCGGGAAATTCGAGCGGCCGCAGGTGGATGTGGTCCTCGTCGTGCGAATCGTGCAGCACGCGTCGAAATGGATCTCGTCGACCTTGGCGACGGCGCCGATGTCGCCCGGCACGAGCGCGTCGGATCTCGACGTTCTCCTTGCCCTGCAGCAGGAACAGGTGCCCGACCTTGAACGGCTTGCGGCCGTCGCCGATGAAGAGCTGCGTGTCCTTGGTGATCGTGCCCTGGTGCACGCGGAAGACGCCGACCTTGCCGACGAACGGATCGATCGACCACCTTGAAGACGTGCGCGAGCACGTGCTTCTTCGGATCGGGCTCGGCGCGGAATTCGGCTGCGCCGCCGTCGCCTCTCGCCCTTGAGGAACTGCGGCGGGTTGCCTTCGGTCGGGATTGGGCAGCAGCTTCACGAAGATGTCGAGCAGCTCGGCGACGCCGGCGCCGGTGCGCGCCGAGACGAAGCAGATCGGGATGAGGTGCCCTTCGCGCAGCGCCTGCTCGAACGGCGCGTGCAGCTCGGTCGGCTTCGACTTCGCCCTGCTCGAGATAGCGCGCCATCAGCTCTTCGTCGACCTCGACGACCTGGTCGATCAGCGCCTGGTGCGCGTCCTCGACCGAGGAGAAGTCCGCTTCGCCCGGACGGGTTGAAGAAGCAGTCGACGACGCGTTTGCCGCCGTTGCCGGCCGGCAGGTTGATCGGCAGGCATTCCTTGCCGAACGTCGCCTGGATCTCGGCGAGCACCTGCGGCAGGTCGACGTTCTCGGCGTCGATCTTGTTGACGATGATCATGCGGCAGAGCTTGCGCTTCGCCGGCCCACTGCATCATGCGCGCGGTGATCATCTCGATGCCGTTCTGCGCGTTGACGACGACCGCCGCGGTCTCGACGGCGGCGAGCGCGCCGATCGCGCTGCCCGACGAAATCCGGCAAGCCGGGCGTGTCGACGAGGTGGACGCGCACGTCTCGGCAGATCGAGATGCACGATGCCGACGCGTTGAGCGAGTGCTGGTAGCTTTTCTCGAGCGGATCGAAATCGCAGACGGTCGTGCCGCGTTCGACGCTGCCGGCGGCCTGAATCGCGCCGGCCTTGGCGAGCAGCGCTTCGGCGAGCGTCGTCTTGCCCGCACCGCCGTGGCCGACTAGAGCCACGGTCCGGATGTTCTCCGTTGTATAGGTCATCTGCTCCTCTGCAAGTTCTTTGGAGGCTATTTGGATATGCTACCCGCGCAGGAGGACAAGGACGACGAAGATGAGCACAACCGGGAAAAACTAAAACAAGTAGCCGGCTGGATCGAACCGTATCGAGTGACCGATGGCGCGAAGTTTCGCCTGAAGAAAATCGACCCGGCAGACACGCGGGGACTGAAGGCCGACAAGAAAGAGGCGGCGGACCGATTGTCGACCGGTGTGCAATGGCTGGCGGCCGAGCAGGACAAGCTATACGCGCAGGACCGGCGCTCGCTGCTGCTGATCTTTCAGGCGATGGACGCGGCCGGCAAGGACAGCACGATCAAGCACGTGATGTCGGGCGTCAATCCGCAGGGCGTGCAGGTCGTTGCGTTCAAGCAGCCGTCGTCGGAAGAGCTCGATCACGACTGGATGTGGCGTTGCTACCAGGCACTTCCCGAGCGGGGCCGCATCGGCATCTTCAACCGTTCGTACTACGAAGAAGTGCTGGTCGTAGAGTGCACCAGGAAATCCTGCGTGCGCAAAAGCTGCCGCCGGAGTGCATCGGCAAGAACATTTTTGATCAGCGGCTGCGCGACATCGCTGCGATCGAGGACTACCTGGTGCGCAACGGCACGTCGGTGCTGAAATTTTTTCTGCACGTCTCGCGCAAGGAGCAGAAGAAGCGCTTTCTGGAGCGGCTGGATGAGCCGTCGAAAAACTGGAAGTTTGCCGCGGCCGACGTAAAGGCGCGCGGACTACTGGAACGAATACATGGCCGCCTACGAGGCCGCGATTCGCGCGACTGCCACGCCGCGGACACCGTGGTTCGTCGTCCCGGCAGACAGCAAATGGTTCACGCGCCTGGTGGTGGTCGGCGCGATCGTCGAAGCGCTCGAAAAAATGAAGCTGAAATATCCGATGATCGACGCGACGAAACGCGAGGATCTCGATCGTTCCCGTGCGCTGCTGCTGGACGAAAAAATGTAGACATCGATTAGATCAGATCCCGCCGATACAGACGTACTTGGTGACCAGGTACTCCTCGATACCGTACTTCGAGCCCTCGCGTCCGAATCCCGACTGCTTGATGCCTCCGAATGGCGACACCTCGTTCGACATCAGGCCGGTGTTTACTGCGACCATGCCGTATTCGAGCGCTTCGGCGACGCGAAATACCCGCGCGACGTTGCGCGAATAAAAGTACGCGGCGAGTCCGAACTCGCTCGCATTGGCGGCGGCGATCACCGCGTCGTCCTGCGAAAACTTGAACACCGGTGCGACCGGTCCGAACGTTTCTTCGCGCGTCAGCAGCATCTTGTCGGTAACACCGGCCAGCACCGTCGGCTGATAGAACGTGCCCCCCAGCGCGTGACGTTCACCACCGGTGACTACGCTGGCGCCGTGCTTGGTCGCATCGGCCACGTGTTGCTCGACCTTTTTCAAACGCGTTGGCGTCGATCAGCGGGCCTTGCTGCACGCCGGGCTCGAAGCCGGAGCCCACCTTCAGTTGCGCCGCCTTTGCGGCAAGCTTCTGCACGAACTCGTCGTAAATTTTCTCGTGCGCGTAAAAACGATTGGTGCAGACGCACGTCTGACCCGCATTTCGATACTTCGAGGCGACGGCGCCCTCGACCGCGGCGTCGACTTCGGCATCGTCGAATACGATAAACGGCGCGTTGCCGCCGAGTTCGAGCGACAGTTTCTTCAAGGTCGGCGCGCTCTGCTGCATCAGGATCCGGCCTACCGCGGTCGATCCGGTGAATGACAGCTTGCGCACAACGTCCGATTCACACAGCACCTTGCCAACGGCGATCGAGTTCGCTTCATCGGCCGGGACGACATTGAATACGCCCGCCGGTAAGCCGGCACGATGAGCGAGTTCGGCCAACGCCAGCGCAGACAACGGAGTCTGCTCGGCGGGCTTGACGATCACCGTGCATCCCGCCGCAATCGCGGGCGCGACTTTGCGCGTGATCATTGCGATCGGAAAATTCCACGGCGTGATCGCCGCGCACACTCCCACCGGCTCTTTCCAAACCAGCAGGCGCTTGTCGTCCGCGGTCGTCGGAATCGTGTCGCCGTAAACGCGCTTGGCTTCTTCGGCGAACCATTCGACAAACGACGCGCCGTAGACGATCTCGCCGCGGCTCTCGGTCATCGGCTTGCCCTGCTCGGCGGTCATCAGCTTCGCCAGATCTTCCTGGTGCGCGATGATCAGCTCGAACCAGCGTCGCATTGCGGCTGCGCGCTCCTTGGCCGTCTTCGCGCGCCAGCCCGGGAGCGCGTGCTGCGCGGCGCCGATCGCGCGTTGCGTCTCGGGTCCCTTGCAATTGGCCACCTTGGCGATTTCGATGCCATCCGCCGGATTGAGCACCGCGAAGCGCGCTCGCGATGTCGCCGGTTCCCATGCACCGGCAACGTAGGCATCGGTCTTCAGCAAGGCACCGTCGGCCAGTGATGGCAATCCCACCTTCTGCAACATATGAATCTCCCGCGCAAACTGTCAGGTGCAAAGAATACTGCGGTCGGCCGCTAAACTTCGGCGCTATGAAGTTCGATCAGCTTCCTTCAGCGTTGCAAGCGTGGTTACGCACGATGCGAGAGGGCAGCTTCACGCGCGATGCGGTGCTGCGAGCATTGCTGGACGCCAAGTACGATCCGGACTACGCGTCCGTCGTTGTCGATTGCGCCTGGAGCGAGCTGCCAGCGCAAAGTGCGTCGCAATCGCCGACTGCTGCGGCAACTTCTTCGCTGCTAGCTGAGCCTGTCGCCACCGTCGGCCAGTTGCCACAGCCGGCGCGCCCGCTGAGCGCGGAACTGGCCGACATGCCGAACAGCCTTGAAGCTCACGATCGCGCCGTCGAGATGCTGTTTGTTATTGAATCGCCGCGAGTGGTGTTGTTCGGCAACCTGCTGTCTGACGAGGAATGCGATTTGCTGGTCGCCTTGTCGCGCGACAAGCTCGAGCGCTCCAGTGTGGTCAATGCGAGCACGGGGGCTTACGACATTCATCCGCATCGCACCAGCTCCGGGACTCACTTCAGGCGCGGCGAGAACGAGCTTTTGCAGCGGATCGAGTCGCGAATCGCACAACTTGTCGATTGTCCCGTCGAGCAAGGCGAGCCAATTCAGGTGCTGCATTACGAACCCGGCGGCGAGTACAAACCGCACTACGACTACTTCGATCCGGCGCATTCCGGCAATCAAGAGGTGCTTGCACAGGGCGGACAGCGCATTGCAACGTTGATCATGTATTTGAACGACGTGGCGTGCGGAGGATCGACGGTGTTTCCGCAGATCGGACTCGACGTCCTGCCGCGCAAGGGCCATGCGGTTTACTTCGCCTACTGTGGTGAGGACGGTGCACTTGACGTGCGCACCCTGCACGGCGGCAGCCCGGTGAAGAGCGGAGAAAAATGGATCGCCACCAAGTGGCTTCGTCAGCAACCTTACGTCGGCACGGGTGCGTGATCTGAAGCTTTCGTTTGCGATGGCAGCGCTCCTTGTTTCGTTCAACGCCGCCGCGCAGACCAACGAAAGCGACGCACTCGCGCGCTGCCGTGAGATCGTCGATGCGACCGAACGGCTGCGCTGTTACGACGCTCTGGCTGCAGCCGCGCAAACGTTGGTGCCGCCACCACTGGCAACGCCGCCGCTGCCGGCACCGCTGGACCGCGACGACCCGCGCAGCGCGCTGGTACCGGCCGGGAAGGCGGCAGAAGATAAGTCGCTGCTATCGCAACGGTGGGAGTTGGAACCAGAGGACAAATACGGCGTCTTCAAGTTCACTTACTACCGTCCGAACTATTTGCTGCCGGTTCATTTCTCTGATCGGATCAACCGCAGCCCGCAATCGCCGACGCGCGCGGCCGCGCCGGTAGTCTCGGATTACAACCGTCCCGAGGCTTCGTTCCAGCTGAGCTTCAAGTTGAAACTGGTTGAAGAGGCATTCGGCACGCCATCCGATCTGTGGCTGGGCTACACGCAGCTGAGCTTCTGGCAGATCTACAACTCGGATGTTTCTCGCGAATTTCGCAGCACTGATTTCGAGCCCGAGCTGATTTGGGTTTGGCCGACCAATTATTCAGTGTTGGGCCTGCGCGGACGTTTCCTGGGTGCCGGTGTGGTGCATCAGTCGAACGGCCGCGAATTGCCGCTGTCGCGCAGCTGGAATCGCGTCTATTTAATGGCGGGCTTCGAGCGCGACCGCTTCGTGTTCACGGCTAAAGCATGGCAGCGCATCGACGAGGACGAGCCGCACGACGACAACCCGGATATCGAGGATTATGTCGGCCGAGCTGAATTCCTGGCGTTTTACCGTTGGCGCAACGACAGCACCACCGCGCTGCGGTTGAGAACGACGTTTAAGCGAAATCCGAGCTGGGGCTCGGCGCAAATCGACTACCGTTTCCCGTTGGGCGAGTTCCTGCGCGGCTATGTCCAATTTTTCACCGGTTATGGCGATACGTTGATCGACTACAACTTTCGGAAGAACTCGATCGGCCTCGGCATTTCGATCGGCAGCTGGTATTAGCGCAGCAAAAAAAACCGCGGCACGCCGCGGTTTCAGTTTCGATGCTCCTAGATTACATCGGCCGGATTTGCGAGGCCTGCGGGCCTTTGGGGCCCTGCTTGACCACGAACTCGACCTGCTGGTTTTCGGTCAATGTCTTGAAGCCGCTACCGACGATCTCGCTGTAATGCGCGAACAGGTCGGCACCACCACCGTCCGGGGTAATGAAGCCAAAACCCTTGGACTCGTTGAACCACTTTACTTTGCCACTAGCCATTTTGATTACGTTCCTAAGAAAACGCGCGCGCGTCGACATGACGCTCCACGCATGCAAGCGGATCAAGCAACGTAACCGGGGGAACTGCCAAGACCATCAAGGCACTACAACTAGCGATGACGTAAGACGAGTCGGGGATACTGGACTTGAAGCGAATGCGGCGGCGAGCCTACCCGAAACGAAAGGCTTTGTCGAGCACTTTGGTCAAAGCTCTTGGGTGCAGCTTCGGCAAGGCGTTGGTAGGTCGTGGCAGGCTCGAACTGCCGACCAACGGATTAAAAGTCCGCTGCTCTACCGACTGAGCTAACGACCCCCGGATGAGAGCAAAACATTATGCCGGAGCGTTCGATGGTGGGTCAAACCGCACCTTCGCCTGCCGCGCCGTTGAGCGCGTGTCGGTTGTTATGCTCGCCTCGTGGGTGCGCGGATGTATGCAGCAAGCCGCTAGAAATCGATTGACTTTTTGTACTGTATGTATTTACAGTGCGCTGTAATTAATTACAGCAGTTAGGGTCAAATCGAACAGCAGCGGAGGCGGCGTATGGATGATGGAAGGAGTCTTTTGGTGGCGGACAGCAAGGAGCGGCAAAAGGCGTTGGCTGCCGCATTGGCGCAGATCGAAAAGCAGTTCGGCAAGGGTTCGATCATGCGCATGGCCGACGGCGAAGTCGCCGACGATATCGAGGTCTGTTCAACCGGCTCGCTCGGCCTCGACATAGCGCTCGGCATTGGCGGGCTGCCGCGCGGCCGCGTGATCGAAGTCTATGGCCCGGAATCGTCGGGAAAGACGACCTTGACGCTGCAAGTCATTGCCGAGATGCAGAAAATCGGCGGTACCTGCGCGTTTATCGACGCCGAGCACGCGCTCGACGTGCAATACGCTCAGAAGCTCGGGGTCAATCTGCAGGAGCTGCTGATTTCGCAGCCGGACACGGGTGAGCAGGCGCTTGAAATCACCGATGCGCTGGTGCGGTCGGGCTCGGTTGATCTGATCGTTATCGACTCGGTTGCCGCGCTTACACCGAAAGCGGAAATCGAAGGCGAAATGGGTGATTCGTTGCCCGGCTTGCAGGCGCGGCTGATGTCGCAGGCTTTGCGCAAGCTGACCGCGACAATCAATCGCACCAATTGCATGGTGATCTTCATCAACCAGATTCGCATGAAGATCGGCGTGATGTTCGGTAGCCCGGAGACAACGACGGGCGGCAATGCGCTTAAGTTTTATGCATCGGTGCGGCTCGACATTCGCCGGATCGGATCGATCAAGAAGGGCGACGAAGTGATCGGTTCGGAAACCAAGGTCAAGGTCGTCAAGAACAAGGTGGCGCCGCCCTTCAAGCAAGCCAACTTCGACATCCTTTACGGCGAAGGCATTTCGCGGCATGGCGAAATCGTCGATCTCGGTGCAGAGCTCAACATCGTAGAAAAATCCGGCGCTTGGTATAGCTACAACGGCGACCGCATCGGTCAGGGCAAGGACAACGCGCGCGAGTTCCTGCGCGCACATCCCGAGATGGCGCTCGAGATCGAGAATCGGATTCGCGAAAACAAAGGCGTCGCGGTGCGAGGCGTTGCCGTCGCGGCGGAGTGATTCGGGTACGAAAACAGCGGAACCTCAGCGCAACGCACCGGCGAAAAGCCTACGAAGTCGGGCGATAGCGCTGCTGGCGCGGCGCGACCATAGCCGCGCCGAGCTCGCCCGCAAACTTGAGCGATATGTCCGCGAAGAAGACGATCCGGCGCACCTAAGCCGCGTTCTGGACGAGCTCGATCGCAATGGCCTGCTATCGGATGAGCGCTTCGCCAGTGCTGTTGCCCGCACCCGCTCGCAGCGCTTCGGCGACGCTCGCATTCGCTACGACTTGCGGCGCTTTGGCATAGCCGATGATCTCAGCGCCTCTGCGCTCGCCCAACTGGCCGGCAGCGAAGTGGTGCGCGCTCGCGAAGTGAGATCGAAACGGTTTGCCGCGCTCCCCGCGTCGGCGGCGGAGCGTGCCAAGCAGGCTCGCTTCCTACAGTCGCGCGGTTTCTCGATGGATTCCATTTACCAAGTGCTCCGCGGCCGAACCGACGCTGAGTAAAGTCTCCGCGCGGGCCCTCGATCCTGTTGGCCCTGTGTTAGATTCTTTGAACGGGCCGCACCCGAATTTTTTTTCAGGGCGCGGCCTGTTGTCATTGCCCGCCGCATGCCAAACCGACGCCACGTGCATACACGCTCGATTAAGGTCGATGCTTACGCGCGCGATGACGGACTGTGGGATCTCGAAGCCACACTGACGGACAACAAGGCACGCGATTTCGTGCTGGCGACCGGCATCCGGCCGGTGGGTGAGCCGGTGCACGATCTGGCACTGACGGTGACGATCGACACGCAGCTCAACATCGTCGCCGCGGAAGCGCGCTCGCGCTCGGTCCCCTACCCAGGGCAATGCGAAGCGATCGAGCCCGATTATTCGAAGCTGATCGGTCTCAACCTGTTGCAGAACTTTCGCAAGCTTGCTCTGGAGCGGCTGGGCGGTATCAACGGCTGTACGCACCTGACCGAACTTGCTGGTGTACTGCCGACGGCGGCGGTGCAGGCGTTCGCCGGAGAAGTGTTCAGAACGCACGAGAGCGCGCGTCAAAGCGAAGAAACCAAACCGTGGCAGCTCGATCGGTGTCACGCCCTTCGTACTGACGGACCCGCGGTCGCGCAGTTCTACCCGCGCTGGGTTCGCCGATGAAGATCCACGAGTATCAGGGCAAGGAAATCTTTCGCCGCTTCGGGATGCCGGTGCCGCGCAGTGCAGCGGTGTTCAGCGTCGAAGAAGCGGTCGATGCTGCAAGCAAACTGGGTGGCACGGTCTGGGTCGTCAAGGCGCAGATTCATGCCGGCGGCCGCGGCAAAGGGGGCGGTGTCAAGGTTGCGCGCTCGATCGATGAAGTCGCGGTACGCGCTGCCGAGATTCTCGGCATGCAGCTGGTGACGCACCAGACCGGACCGGCTGGGCAAAAGGTCCGCCGGCTGTTGATCGAAGAAGGCGCCGATATCAAGAAGGAGTACTACGTCGGCATGGTGGTTGATCGCGCCACGCAGCAGGTCACCCTGATCGCGAGCTCCGAGGGGGGCGTCAACATCGAGGATGTGGCGGCAGACACGCCGGAGAAGATCCACAAAGTGCACATCGAGCAGTCGCTCGGATTGAGCGAGCGCGATGCCGACGACATCTCGGTCAAGATCGGCATACCGACCGCCAGCATTCCCGCCGCGCGCACAATTTTCCAGGCGCTCTACAAGGCATTCTGGGAAACCGACGCGTCGTTGGCCGAAATCAATCCTCTGGTTCTAACCAGTGACGGGCAAATGATCGTGCTCGATTCGAAGATGACATTCGATTCGAACGCGCTGTTCCGTCATCCCGATATCGTCGCGTTGCGCGACCTCGATGAAGAAGACCCGGTCGAGATCGAAGCCTCCAAGTTCGATCTGTCGTACATCCAGCTCGACGGCAATATCGGTTGCCTGGTGAACGGTGCCGGGCTTGCTATGGCAACCATGGACGCGATCAAGCTTTTCGGCGGCGAGCCTGCCAACTTTCTGGATGTAGGCGGCGGCGCGACACCGCAGAAAGTCACCGAAGCGTTCAAGCTGATGCTGCAAAACCCAAATCTGAAAGCGATCCTGGTCAACATCTTCGGCGGCATCATGCGCTGCGACGTGATCGCCGAAGGCGTGATCGCCGCGTCGCGTGCGCTACAGCTCAAGGTTCCGCTGGTCGTGCGCATGAAGGGCACCAACGAGCAGCAAGGAAAAAAAATGCTCGCGGACTCCGGAATGCCGATCATTTCCGCTGACACGATGGCAGAGGCCGCCCAGAAAGTCGTCGCCGCTGCGGCCGGTCAGAAGCAATGAGCATTCTGATCGACAAGAACACGCGCGTCGTCACGCAGGGGATTACCGGCAAGACCGGCCAGTTTCACACGCGCGTGTGCCGGGAATATGCAAACGGCAGTGCGTGCTTTGTTGCCGGCGTAAATCCCAAGAAGGCCGGTGATAACTTCGAAGGCGTTCCGATCTTCGGCACGGTCAAAGAAGCCAAGCAGCGAACGGGCGCCAACGTCTCGGTGATCTATGTTCCGCCGGCCGGCGCTGCGGACGCGATCTGGGAGGCGGTCGACGCCGATCTCGATCTCGTCATCTGCATTACCGAGGGCATTCCGGTACGCGACATGGTCGTGGTGCGCGACAAGATGCGCAAAGATGGCAAACGCGCACTGCTGCTGGGCCCGAATTGCCCGGGCACGATCACACCAGACGAGCTGAAGATCGGCATCATGCCGGGCCACATTCACCGCAAGGGGCGCATCGGGGTTGTCTCGCGTTCCGGCACGCTTACGTACGAGGCCGTGGGCCAGTTAACCGAGTTGGGGTTGGGGCAGTCGAGTGCCGTCGGGATCGGCGGTGATCCGGTCAACGGCCTGAAGCACATCGATGTGCTGAAACTGTTCAACGAAGACGATGAGACCGACGCCGTGGTGATGATCGGCGAGATCGGCGGCAACGATGAGGAAGTGGCGGCGTTCTGGGTGCGCGATCACATGAAAAAGCCGGTCGTCGGATTTATCGCCGGCGTGACGGCGCCGCCGGGCAAACGCATGGGCCACGCCGGCGCCATCATTTCGGGCGGCATGGGTACCGCACAACAAAAGCTCGCGACGCTCGAAGAGTGCGGAATTCGCACGACGAAAAATCCGTCCGAGATCGGGAAGCTGCTGCAGAGTGTGTTGGTTTGAGGTAACCCGATGGAATGGCTGACGGATCCACAGGCATGGATTGCGCTCGTCACACTTACTGCGCTGGAGATCGTCCTCGGCGTCGACAACATCATCTTCATTTCGATCCTGGTCGGCCGGTTGCCGGAAGCGCAGCGGCAGCGCGCGCGGGTGCTCGGCCTCGGGTTTGCGATGTTCAGTCGTATCGCGCTGCTCCTCTCCCTTGCCTGGGTGATGACGCTTACCGAGCCGCTCTTTTCCATTGGCAAGGACATTTCGGGGCGAGATCTGATACTGATCGGCGGCGGCCTGTTCCTGTTATGGAAGAGCGTGCATGAGATTCACAACTCTCTGGAAGGAGAGGCCGACGCGCCCACCACCGCTGCCGCTGTGCGCGCGGGCTTCGCTGCCGTCATCGCGCAGATCGCGATCATCGACATCGTGTTCTCGCTTGATTCGGTGATCACGGCCGTCGGCATGGTCGACGAGGTTCCGATCATGGTGCTCGCCATCGTCATCGCCGTCGGCGTGATGATGTTCTCGGCACGAGCGATCGGCGAATTTGTCGACCGCCATCCCACCGTGAAAATGCTGGCCCTGAGTTTCCTGATTTTGGTCGGCATGGCACTCGTCGCAGAAGGGTGGGGCTACCCGATACCCAAGGGGTACATCTACTTTGCGATGGCGTTCTCGGTAGTCGTGGAAATGCTCAACATTCGCGTGCGTGCGCGGCGTCAGGACGCGGTCAGGCTGCGCAAGAACCCCCCCGGTTAAGCAAGCAAGGAAATCCGATGGAACCGATGCAATGGCTGACCCTGATCGTGTTCGGGCTGACGATTCTGGCAGTGATCACGAATGTCATCGACAGCACGC
Organism: uncultured beta proteobacterium; assembly: GCA_963746085.1. Classification (GTDB taxonomy): domain Bacteria; phylum Pseudomonadota; class Gammaproteobacteria; order Burkholderiales; family Burkholderiaceae_F; genus JACCZX01. The sequence continues at coordinate 381,082 of CAVVAI010000008.1, read as the reverse complement.
TCGCCGCGCTGCTGGGCGTGGCGCTGATGTGCTGGCTCGGCATCATGACCGAGCGCGACGCCTTCAACTACGTCGACTGGAACGTCATGGCGATCCTGGTCGGCGTCTGGATCATCGCTGGCTACTTCGGCAAGACGGGCGTGCCGAGCTGGCTTTCGATACAGGCCCTGAAGCTCTCCGGTGGCCGGCCGGGCTTGCTCGTCATCATCCTGACCTTCCTCGCGGGTTTCATCTCGATGTTCGTCGACAACGTCGTAACGATCCTGATGATGGCGCCGGTGGCGCTGCCACTCACGCGTGCGTTGAAGTTGCCTTCGGTGCCGGTGATTCTGATGATCGGTTTTGGCGCGAATTTCATGGGCACTGCGCTGATCATCGGCGACCTGCCGCCGCAGATGTTGCACAGCGTTGCCGGCGCCGAGTTTTTCGACTTCATCTGGCAGTTCGGACGCCCGTCATCGTTCCCGATCCTGGTCGTGACATTCCTGATCACGCTCGTAGCGATGTACTGGTACGGGTTTCGCGGCCATACGCGTGTGATCGACGTCGGCAGCCTCAACATCGAAGCGAAAATCCCGAACCCGCTGTTCGCCACCGTCGTCGTCGGCTGGTTTCTCGGCACGGTCGTGGCGATGTCGATGCGCGAGTACATCGGTGTTCAACTCGGTTTCATTGCACTGACGGGCGCGATTTCTCTGGTGTTGGTGCTGGTGTTGCTGGGCGATCGCGTCAAGGCATCGAGCTTCGAGGAAAGTCTGCAGGAGCTCGACTGGCGCGCAATATTTTTCTACATCGCGCTCTTTGCGCTGGTCGGTGGCCTCGAGAAGAGCCACATTCTCGACAAGCTTGCCGACGCCCTGCGGCCGATATTCGTTGAGAACTACGCTTGGGGCGCCACGCTGCTTTACTGGGTCACCGTGCCGATCGTCGGGCTGGTTGAGCACGACGCGTACATCCTGACCTTTCTGTACACCATCAAGGACATGGCGCAAGGCGGGATCGAACCGTGGCCACTGTATTGGATGCTGCTTTGGTCCGGCACGCTCGGCAGCAACCTGACGGTCGCAGGCGCACCGGCCCTTTACGTAGCATTGACCCTGGGAGAGAAGGAAGAAGGACGCAAAGTCTCGTTGCGCGAGTTCCTCGCCTGGAGCATTCCGTTTACGCTGATCTGCTCATTCGTCTGCTATATCCTCGGCATGCTGATTTGGGTACTGCCGTACGCCGGATAACGGGGAATCGCCATGTACAAACACATTCTGGTGCCCACCGACGGCTCACCGTTGTCACGCGCGGCGGCGCTGTCGGCCGTCAAGCTGGCAGACGCGGTCGGCGCCCGCATCACCGGGTTGTTTGCAGCGCCCGCCGCAACGCCGCTGGCTTATCGCGGCTTGCTTCCGGTGGGTTTGCGCACGCCGCAGAAAAACGCCGCGATGATCGAAAAGGCCGCGGACAAGTATCTCGAGGTGATCGAACGGGCGGCAGAGGCGGCCGGGGTGCGCTGCCAGTCGGTTCACGTCACCAGCGATTTCCCGGCAGACACGATCCTGGCGATTGCAAAGAAGCGCAAATGCGACCTGATCTACATGGCTTCGCACGGCCGTCGCGGAATCAAGGGCATGCTGCTCGGGAGCGAAACCCAGAAGGTCCTGGCCCACGCGGACGTCTCGGTGCTGGTCCATCGCTGAGTCGCTCCCACCACATGGGTTTTTCACTCGACTTCGCGCTGAAAACTCATCCGGGCCTAGTGCGCCCGCTGAATGAAGATGCGTTAGGTGCCGATCCCTCCTGCGGTTTGTTCGTGCTAGCCGACGGGCTGGGTGGCTACAACGCAGGCGAAGTGGCGAGCGTGATGGCGATTAGCTCGGTGCTGGAGCGGCTGGCATCTGCGATCGATAAATTCGACGAGGCCGAGGGCGCTTTTACGCCTGACGAAGCGATCTACGACACCGTCACTGACATCAACGCCAGCATCTACAACGCGGCGCTGAACAGCACTGCTTTCGAAGGCATGGCGACCACGCTCGTGATCGGCTGGTTCCTCGGAGGCCGGCTGTGGGTGGCTCACACCGGGGACTCGCGGCTGTATCGCTATCGCGACTCGATGCTCGAACAATTGACGCGCGACCACTCGTTTTCGCAGGAGCTGCTTGACGCCGGCATGGTCACCGAAGAGGAAGCGCGCTCGCTGCCGGCGAAAAATCTGGTCACGCGCGCGCTCGGCGCCGCCGCCGACATCGAGCCCGAGATCAACAACGTCGACGTGCTGGCAGGCGACATCCTCCTGCTGTGCTCCGACGGCTTGACCGAAATGGTCGGCAGCTATGAGATCGAGGGACTGCTGTCGATCAACGAGGACGACATGCACGAGACCGCGCGACGGTTGGTCGATCTGGCCAACGAATCGGGCGGTCGGGACAATATCTCGGTGATCGTGATCCGAGTATCGTCCGTCGGTGAAGGACAGGCGTCCGCGGCGACAGGCATTGAAGTCACCGAAGGGGCGCAGGTCAACGGCGAGCTTGTGCCCGCCTAGTGCTCCCGCGTATCGTCAAAGTAAGCCGTTGATTGGCAACCTTTTTGCACGCTGGCAGAATTGAGCGAGAGAACAAAATGATGGCCGAGGGAGAATCTATGCCTAGGCTGGTCCTGAGTCTGGACGGCGTTGTGCTGCGTGAAGTCGGTCTCGCCAAGGACCGCACCACCATCGGCCGCCGCTCGCACAACGACATCGTGATCGACAACCTTGCCGTCAGCGGCGAGCATTCGGTCATCTACACGTCGGCCGGTGACGTCTACCTCGAGGATCTCGGCTCTACCAACGGCACCACCGTCAACGGCCAGCCGATCAAGAAGCACCTGCTGCAAAGCGGAGACACGCTCGAGATCGGCAAGTATCGGCTGAAGTTTCTGGCGGACGGCGCCACCGGCACCGAAGGTGAAGTCGATATCGATACGTCGCAGCCGCTGCGCCGCGAGTTCTATGGACCGGGTCCGGCGACGATTCAGATTCGGCAGCCCGGTGGCGGCGAAGACGGTCAAATCGCAGCGTCGATCAAGATTCTGACCGGCGCCAACGAAGGCCGCGAACTGCAGTTGGTCAAAGCCCTGACGACGATTGGCCGTCCAGGCCACCAGGTCGCGGTCATCACACGTCGTCCGACGGGTTACTTCATCGCGCACGTCGAAGGTGAACTGTTTCCCAGTGTCAACGGTGTCAATCTCGGCTCCGCCGCACATCCGCTGAAGAACAGCGACGTGATCGAGCTCGCCGGCGTGCGCATGGAATTCGTCAACGCACCGGCCCCGGCGGCGCAGGCCGCCGCCTGATTAGTCGTCGATCATCCAACCGGATGAGCCGGTCACGGTTAGGTATGCCGTGACAAATAACGGCACGCACGTGTGACGATGCGCGTCAGGGAAAGCGGGAACTAGCCGCTGAACTCCCCTCCAATTCTCGAAAAACGGCCTGGCATGGAACTTGGAGTGTATTGGCCAATCGGCATGGGGCCGTATGTTGTCTGACTCCTAGGAGAGCTCTTAAATGAAACATCAAATCGCCCGCGCTCAACGCGGTTTTACATTGATCGAGTTGATGATCGTGGTCGCGATCATCGGCATTTTGGCGGCCATCGCGCTGCCTGCTTATCAGGACTACACCGTGCGCGCCCGCGTATCGGAAGGTTTAGGCCTCGCTTCCGCGGCCAAGATTAATGTGTTGGATGTTCTTGCTTCGGGTAATCCCAATGGCAATGCGCAGGGTTATAACCAAGGCTATGTCTCGCCGACCGCTTCGCGGAACATCACCAGTATTGCGATTGCTCCTATCACGGGACTTATCACCGTCACGACGACCGCTAACGCGGGCAACGGTACCCTCACGCTCATGCCATACACTGGGGCGGCGCTTCCGGGCACTGCCCTTCCTGTCGGGACAGCCGCCTTCACTCCGCCGGCTGACTCGGCGAAGTGGCGGTGCGCGGGCTTAGGTGCCGCCCCCCTCGCCGTAGGCCAGGCTGCCGGGACGTTGCCAACGCGCTTTGCGCCGTCCGAGTGCAAGTAATCTGCTGACAGTAGTAAAGAAAAGGGAGCGCCTCGGCGCTCCTTTTTTTTGGGATGAAGTAATCATTTTTTTGGGACGAAGTAATAATAATAAGGGGCGCCGCTCCGTTTTTTCGGGAAGAGCAATGAACGTAAAGGAGCGCCTGCGCATCGCCGGGGGTTTCGCGGCCAAACATCTGGCGGTAAGTGCACTGATCGCGGCCTTGTGCGCAGCGCTGGTGTTCGGCCTGTGGTACCCATATCCCTTCAGCGAGTTGTCAAGCGGACGCGAGCTGTTTGCACTACTGATTTCGGTCGACCTTGTCGCCGGACCGCTTCTGAGCTTCATTGTTTACAACCCGGAGAAGCCCCGCCGGGAATTGTGGCGCGACGTGGGTACGGTGATCGTGCTGCAACTTGCAGCTCTGGGCTACGGGCTGTACAGCGTGGCCCAGGCGAGGCCCGTGTTCCTAGCGTTCGAAGGGGATCGCTTCCGCGTCGTGGCGGTACCGGATATCGACCCGGCGAGCCTCGCGCGAGCACTGAACGGCATGGGCCGGCTCAGCTGGACCGGGCCTCAAACGATCGGAGTGAAGCTGCTAAAAGGGAGCGATCCCGAATTCCAGCAAAGCATCATGCTCGCGGTGCAAGGAGTGCATCCGGCGTTTCGCCCCGAGCGCTGGGTCGACTATGACCTGCAGCGTCAGCTGGTAACGCGGGCGGCAAAGCCCTTATCGGAGTTAAAACTCAGGAAACCAGAGCAGTCCTCGCTGATTGATGACGCCGTGCTGAAAAGTGGGTTAGCCGAAATGGATCTCAGCTATTTGCCCCTAGTCAGCGGGCCCCACACCGAATGGGTCGTTGCCGTCAGCTTAAAGGATGGTGCACCTAAGCTCTACCTGCCGATCGACGGCTTTTAGCGTCGCGCGTGGTGATGCCGAGCGCCGTGTCGCAGTCCCACCGTTTGCTTGCGCCCTATTTCTTACATCCAGGTTGAACAGAACGTGTGCAGCACTAGTCCGCGTGAGATATCGGACAAGCCGTCTACTTCGGATGATTTGCCTACAGCGACCATGACGACCTACGCGCTCACAAGTCCACATCAGGACGCCAACTCGAATAATGAAGGTCTTTGCGGCGGAAATACTGATGTGCCCACCGGCGTTAGCTCGGCACGACCCGCCATAGCTCACCCGAATCGGTGGTCACGTAAAGGTTCCCGTCCGGCCCCTGCACCAGCGAACGGCTACGAGTGGATGGCAAGTTGACGGTCGCATTGCCGGTGGCCATCCCAGCCGAATCAAGCTGAAGCACGACGATGCGTTCGCCGCCCATGATGCTGACTAACAAGCGGCCGTTCCATGCTTTCCATTGCGTGCCATCGAGGAATGTTGCGGGTCCTACTCCACGGCCGCCGGTGTTGTGCACCCAACTCGGAAGGATCGCAGTCGGAAAGCGCGCGGTATCGGTCATCGGCATCGTGCTCGGACTTCCAGCGTATCCGCAATAGTTGTCAGGGCAAGTCAACCCTGCTCGGTTCTGCGGGTCCCAGCCGGCATTGCCTCCTGCTACCAGCGCGGTCACTTCATCGGAGTGATTCGGTCCGTGCTCTGCCGTAAATGGTTGTCCGGCATTCGGTTGCCCTGCCGGCCGGAACGTAACGCCCTGCACGTTACGATGACCATACGTGAAGATGCGCGGATCACCACCCGCGGGTGTGTTGTTGCCCGGAGCCGCTGCGCCGTTGCGGTCCACGCGCAAAACTTTACCGCCGAGTCGTTGAAGGTCCTGCGGCAGCGATGCGTTGTGATTGTCGCCCGTCGTCACGTAAAGAAAGCGATCCGGACCGAAGCGCAGCCGGCCTCCGCTGTGTGCTCCTGCGCCGCCCACGCCGTTGCCTACATCCTTGTACGCAATGTCAGTGATGATGTCGGTTCGATTACTTGCGACGGTGTTGCCGGCATTCAGAGTCAAGCGAACAATACGATTGGTGCGTGGATTCGTCGTGAGATTTGACGCCATGAAGACGTAGACGTAACGGTTTCCGTTCCCGAAGTCCGGATCCACCGCAACGCCGTGCACTCCGCTTTGGCCTTCGCAGAACAAGTCCGCCGCCACCAGCGACGATCCCGTCGTGCCAAACAGCCGCACGGTGGTTCCGTTAGCGAAGCGTGCCGAAAGGCCGCGGCATTTTTCGGTGTACAGCATCGCGCCGTCAGGAGTAAACGCGAGGTCCCACGGGTTCTGCAGTCCGGTCATCAACACGGTGCGCGTTAACGTCGGTGTTTCTGTTGAAGTCGGTCCGGCGGGAGGTGGGGGAGCGGGTGGTGGCGGCGCCGGCGGCGCGGGAGAACCTGCCGGCGGAGGGGTCGATGTACCCGTCGGAGCAGGACTGTCGCTGGAAGATCCGCCGCATGCCACCAACGCATTGGCTGCGGCCAGTGTCAAGGTGAAGAAAAATGCTGCACGACTCATGAGAAACTCTCTCTCAAATCCGATTCAGCCCGGGGGCTCCATCGCAGCGAGGCTCCGATCCAGTCTAGTAATCGCTGTCGCCTCGATCACTCCGCCACCCAGACTAGCTTCGCCTTGGTACAGCACGGCGGATTGCCCCGGTGTAACAGCCCGCTGCGGCTCGTTAAAGGCGAGTTCGAACGATTGCGCGTTGATCGAACTCACTACGCATTCGGCATCCGCTTGCCGATAGCGGGTCTTGGCGGCAAGACGCGTTCCCGCTGCGGGAGGTGTGTTCGAAGTCCAGGTTGCATTTTGCGCGGTCAGCCGTTGCGTCATCAGCCATGGGTGGTCGTGCCCTTGGACCACCCATAAGGTATTTGTGTCTACATCCTTGCGCGCGACAAACCACGGCTTACCCGACGAGTCCCTGATGCCGCCAATACCGACACCTTTGCGCTGCCCGAGCGTGTAGAACGCGAGCCCGACGTGCTCGCCGACGACCGCGCCGTCGGCGGTGCGAATCAACCCTGGCGTCATCGGTAGGTAGCGATTCAGGAATTCGCGGAAGGGCCGCTCGCCAATAAAGCAGATGCCGGTGGAGTCGCGCTTCGCGGCGTTAGGCAACCCGATGTCGTGTGCAATCTTTCGAACTTGTGTCTTGCGCAGTTCACCGACCGGAAAAAGCGTACGTTCGAGCTGATGCTGGTTCAAGCGATGCAGGAAATAACTTTGATCCTTGGCGGCATCGACACCACGCAGCAATTGAAAACGGCCATCGAGCTCGCGTACGCGCGCGTAGTGCCCCGTCGCAATCTGCTCCGCCCCGAGCTTGATCGCATGATCGAGAAACGCCTTGAACTTGATCTCGGCATTGCACAGCACGTCGGGATTCGGCGTGCGGCCGGCCGAATACTCGCGCAGGAACTCGGCGAACACGCGGTCCTTGTACTCGGCGGAAAAATTGACGGCTTCGAGCTCGATGCCGAGCGCGTCGGCGGCGGCCGCGGCGTCGATCAGATCCTGCCGCGTCGAACAGTACTCATCATCGTCGTCGTCCTCCCAATTCTTCATGAAGAGGCCGACGACGTCGTAGCCTTGCTGCTTCAGCAGATACGCGGCCACAGAAGAATCGACGCCGCCGGACATGCCGATGACGACGCGCTTGCTGCTCATCGATTCGGTGCTTTCGCGTAAAGTCGCGATTCTATAAAAACAGGCGGAGCAACGCTGAATGAACATCGGGGTGCCGGCCGAGGCGAGAGCCGGCGAAATGCGCGTGGCTGCGACGCCGGAAACTGTCAAGAAGCTCATCGCTGCCAAGCACAACGTGGTGGTTGAGTCGGGCGCTGGCGTGAGCGCAAGCTATTTGGACGAGGCGTACGTCGCCGCCGGCGCGGCGATCGGCAACGCTGCCGACGCGCTGGGTGCGCAAACAGTTTTGAAAGTTCGAACGCCGCAGAGCAATGAGTTCGCGCAGATGAAGCGCGGCACCGTCGTCGTCGGCATGCTCGACCCGTTCAACAACGAAGGCATCGCGGCGATGAACGCGGCGGGACTGACCGCGTTCGCACTTGAAGCCGCGCCGCGCACCACGCGCGCGCAAAGCATGGACGTGTTGTCATCGCAAGCGAACATCGCTGGATACAAGGCGGTGCTGTTGGCCGCGTCTTTGTACGGGAAGATGATGCCGATGATGATGACGGCCGCCGGCACGGTAAAGGCGGCGCGCGTGTTGATTCTCGGCGCCGGCGTGGCAGGACTGCAGGCCATTGCGACCGCCAAGAGACTCGGCGCCGTGGTCGAGGCTTCCGATGTGCGCCCTGCAGTCAAGGAGCAGATCGAATCGCTCGGCGCGAAATTCGTCGACGTGCCGTATGAGACCGACGAAGAGCGCGACATCGCGCAAGGTGTCGGCGGTTATGCGCGCCCGATGCCGGCGTCCTGGATGCAGCGGCAGGCCGCAGCGGTCGGCGAGCGCTTGAAACAGGCGAACATCGCGATCGCGACCGCGCTGATCCCGGGCCGCAAAGCGCCGATTCTGATCACCGAAGAGATGGTCAAGACGATGCAGCCCGGATCAGTCATCGTCGACATGGCCATCGAGCAGGGCGGCAATTGCGCGTTGTCTGAACTCGGCAAGACGGTCACCAAGTGTGGCGTGCACATCATTGGCGAGCCGAATCTGGCGGCGACGGTACCGACCGATTCTTCGGCGCTGTATGCGCGCAACGTGCTCGATTTCCTAAAGCTCATTGTCGATGACGACGGCAACTTCGTGCTGCCTGCCGACGATGACATTGTCACTGCGTGCCTGCTGTGCACGAATGGCGAAATAAAGCGAAAAAACTAGGGACGCCGAGATGGAAACAGTCGGGCCGATCGTCATCAACCTGATCATCTTTGTGCTGGCGATTTACGTCGGCTACCACGTCGTGTGGAACGTCACGCCTGCGCTGCATACGCCGTTGATGAGCGTGACCAATGCGATCTCGGCCATCATCATCGTCGGCGCGATGCTCGCTGCGGCGCTGACTGAAACTCCGCTCGGCAAGACGATGGGCGTACTGGCCGTCGCGCTCGCGGCGGTCAATGTTTTCGGTGGCTTTCTGGTGACGCGGCGGATGCTGGAGATGTTTCGCAAGAAGCAGCCGAAGATCGCCGCGCCGAAGGAGTAGGGACGATGATCCTGAGCATGAACGTCGTCGTCCTGCTGTACCTGGTTGCCTCGGTGTTCTTCATACAGGCACTGAAAGGACTGTCGCATCCAACGACATCGCGGCGCGGCAACGCATTCGGAATGACCGGCATGGCCATCGCTATGGCAACGACCGTCGCCTTGATCCACAAGCTTGCACCGCAGAGTGCGACCGCCGGCCTCGGCTGGGTGCTGGGTGGCCTGCTGGTCGGCGGTACCGCCGGCACCTTGATGGCCAATAAAGTGCAGATGACCAAGATGCCCGAGCTGGTTGCGTTCATGCACTCGATGATCGGATTGGCGGCGGTGTTTATCGCGATCGCAGCGGTCGCTGAGCCGTGGGCCTTCGGCATCGCCGAGCGCGGTGGAGCGATTCCGACCGGTAACCGGATCGAGCTCTTCATCGGAGCGTTTGTCGGCGCGATCACTTTTTCGGGATCGGTGATCGCATTCGGCAAGCTCTCGGGCAAGTACAAATTCCGGTTGTTCAAAGGCGCACCGGTCGTGTTTGCTGGGCAGCACATCCTCAACCTCGCACTTGCGATCGCGATGTTTGCGTTTGGCGCCTGGTTCGCGATAACTCAGCAGTGGATTGCGTTCTGGCCGATGCTCGCGCTCGCGTTCGTGCTTGGCGTGCTGATCATCATTCCGATCGGTGGCGCCGACATGCCGGTCGTGGTGTCGATGTTGAACAGCTACTCCGGCTGGGCTGCAGCGGGGATCGGGTTTTCGCTGAACAATTTCATGCTGATCGTCGCCGGTTCGCTGGTCGGATCGAGCGGTGCGATCCTGAGTTACATCATGTGCAAGGCGATGAACCGCTCGTTTTTCAATGTGATCCTCGGCGGTTTCGGCGGCGAGGTCGCGGCCGCTTCCGGGGCGACCGAGCAGCGGCCGGTGCGTTCGGGTTCGCCCGATGACGCAGCGTTCCTGCTCGACAACGCCGAGACCGTGATCATCGTGCCGGGTTACGGACTCGCGGTGGCACGCGCACAGCATCCATTGAAGGAGCTGGCCGACCGGCTGATCGCCAAGGGCGTGACCGTCAAATATGCAATCCATCCGGTCGCGGGCCGCATGCCGGGTCACATGAACGTGCTGCTGGCCGAAGCGGAAGTGCCATATGACCAGGTCTTCGAAATGGAAGACATCAATGGCGAGTTTGGCGAAGCTGACGTGGCACTGATACTCGGCGCCAATGACGTCGTTAACCCGGCGGCGAAAGATCCAAAGTCCGCGATCGCGGGCATGCCGATCCTCGAGGCGTACAAGGCGAAGCAGGTGATCGTGAACAAACGCTCGATGGCCAGCGGCTACGCGGGCCTCGACAACGAGTTGTTCTATATGCCGAAGACGATGATGGTGTTCGGTGATGCGAAGAAGGTCGTCGAAGAGATGGGAAAAGCGGTGGGCTGAAGCCTGCTCAGCCCACCGCCCGGGTGGCTCGCGCGATGATTACTTGCCGGTCACTTGTCCGCGGATTTCACCGCCTGGGTGTTTCGCCGTGTGCAGGTTGGCGTACCAGCGTCCAGCCGTGAAGTCGGCTGCCTGGCCGGCAGTCAAAGTAGCTTTGCCTCTTATCGGGCTCGCCATGTCTCCCGTAAACGGAACGACAACGCCTGCATTTGCACCGGCCGGTGCCGGCCCGTGAAAGTGGCCCGCGGTGACCGGTCCACTGAGTCCCGAGTAAGTGACTGTCCAGGTCAGCACGTTGGTCGACTTGTCAAAGGTGGTGTCGACGGTGCCGCTGCCGCCGGTCGTGACCGGTGGGACTTCCTGAGCGCCGGTAAGTGGGTTCTTCATGCTCATCATGTCCGACCCGCCCATCCCCGGCATCCAGCTGCAACCCGCCAGCGTCACGGCCGCAGCCAAAAGCGTGTTTTGAATTGCGGTGCGATAAGAAATCATTGCGTCTCCTCGGTAATCAGGCCGCCGAACGGCCGCCGGTGCAGGCAAGCATAGACCGTTCGCGATAAGCCCGACAAGATCCGCTAACCCCAACTCAGAAGGTTCAAGAACTCGCGCCGCGTCTTCGGACCGTACGTGACGAACGCCGGGTCGGCTCGCTCGCGATATTCCTCCCGTCGCTGCGCCACTTTGTCTTGCCGTACGTGTTTCTTGATCACGTCAGCAGCGACCGGATATATCTTCAGCGAATTTCCTCCGAAGATCTTTGCGCGCAGCGCCGGAGTGATTTCTGGATAGCCGTGCTTGTCACGCAGCTCGGGTGCAATCTGGAACGTGCGGAACGCCTGGATCTGGTCCTGCGGCGATCCGTACCAGATCGAATCGGTGCCCCACAACACGTTGTTCTCCCCACAGTATTTGACCAGCTTGCCAATCGTGTGCGCGGCGGTGTCCGGGTCGCGCATCGCGAGCCGCCAGGTCGATCCGAGCTCCGGGTAGACATTCGCACCGGGCTTGATGCCGTTGTCCAGCAAGCTCGTCACCAACGCGTCAATGCCATCGGTGCGTTTCGGGTCGTATGCGCCTTCCGCCTTGTTCGCGACGAATCCCGAGTGATAAATCAGAAAGTTCACATCGGGATACCGCTTTGCCACGCGGCCGATATCGACGCAGGTCGAGTGCTCGTACGACTTCGGACCGAACGAAAGGCCCTTGTGAATCGCGATGTTGCGGATGCCGAGCTTGCGTGCTTTCTCGATCAGGCGAATGCCGGGCTCGTCGTCCATGAAAAATCCACCGGCGCCATCAGGCCCCCATTGCGTGTAGGTCTTCCAGGCAGAAATCTTGTAGCGCACCGCGAGCTCATCCATGCCCTCCAGATCGCCGCGCTGGTTCGGGTTGACGCGGCCATGCAGCAGCAACCGGTGCGTACCGTTCAGCTGCTCGACGATCCGCGCAGTCGCCGCGGCTTCCTCGATCGTCAATGGCTCGCCTTCACGTGTCGACGGCACGAAGGAGAGCACCATCAGATCGGTATCCGAATCCATGAACACATCCTTGACGAACTGCTCGGGGCCTATGCAGCGCAGATAGTCGAGCTCGCCCGGACCGCGGTGCGGCTCGCACCGCGCCGGAGACGTAAACCCCTGCATCGGCTTCGCGCCGGGCGGCAGACGCTTCAGCCATGCGCCGGTTGGGTTCACGAAGTGGCCTTGAACGTCGAAAATAAACTCGGTGCCGTCGACCGACGAGCGCGCCAGCTGCAGATCGAGCGCGGCCTCGCGTTCGATCTGATAGAAACCACCGCGTGCCCCGCTCGACGCGTACGCGTCGTTCATCGCGAGCAATGAAGAAGCCGCGCCGCAAGCCGAAACCAGGAAGCTGCGGCGGTCGGTGCCGAGGCGCTTCGCATTTGCAGTCGCCGATTCGAAGGCCAGCCGGCGCGCGTGGTGGTGGGCGGGTGATAGCGGGATCGGTGCGTACTCGCCGTTCGTGGCGGTGTCCAGCTTGATCGGTAGGCGGAATCCTTCGGCGTCGTGTTCAAAGCGCATCTGTCGTTTCATCAACGAACCTCCATCAAGGTGACTTGAATTATGGAACGAATGGCGAGCCGACTCATCCCGGCGGCGCCGCGGCGGCATAATCCTTTGCATGCAGCGGCCGCAAATGTCATTGGTGTCCTTGCGCGAGCTGGCGATCAGCGCCGGCCCGTTCATTTTGTTAACGGTGGTCCTGTTGTGGCTTGCCTATCTGATCCTCGACCCGAACCCGCCGGAAACGGTCGTCATGGCGACGGGTTCGGAGCAAGGCGCGTACGCGCAGTTCGGCAAGCGCTACGTTGCCGAGCTGGCGCGATTCGGCGTCAAGGTCGAGCTGCGTACGACGGCGGGGGCTGCGGAGAATCGCAGATTGCTGCGCGACGCGAATTCAGGGGTCGACATTGCCTTCATGCAAAGCGGTGCCGGCGACGCCATTTACACCATCGACGAAGACAAGAGCGGGCGTCCGCTGCTCTCGCTGGGCAATCTGTTCCTGGAGCCCGTGTGGGTGTTCTATCGCAGCGAGGCTGCGCAACGTACCGTCAAAGCCGGCACGCTCGATCGCCTGCCCCAGTTGGTTCCGATGAGCCTGAACATCGGCGAGCCCGGAAGCGGCGCCGCCAATCTGTTCGACAAGATCCTGAACGCGAACAAGATCGATCCGGCGCAGATGAAGCTGCAGCGGCTGGCGCCGACTCCCGCGGTGGTCGCGCTGCTCGGCGGTGAGCTCGATTCGCTGGTGTTCGTGTCGTCACCCGAGTCGGCGTTCGTGCGCATGCTGTTGCAGACGCCTGGCATTCAGCTGCTCGAGTTTCCCCAAGCCGACGCGTACGCGCGGCGCTTCGAGTTTCTAACGAGCGTCACGATGCCACGTGGCACGGTCGATCTGCAGGACGTCCCGCCGAACGACGTTCACCTGGTCGCTGCCACGGGGAGCATGGTGACGACCGATCGCTTTCATCCGGCGTTGATTCAACTGTTCGTTCAGGCAGCGCAGCGAATCCATGGCGAGAGCTCATGGTTCGGTCCTGCCGCAGAGTTTCCCAACGGCGGCGCGAGCGAGTTTCCGCTGGCGAAGGAGGCGGACCGGTTTTATCGCGACGGGCCCCCTTTTTTGCAGCGCTACCTGCCGTTCTGGATGGCGAATCTGATCGATCGCATGTGGGTAGTGCTGGCGTCGATCATCGTCATTCTCATTCCGCTGTCGCGCATCGTGCCGCCGCTGTACGCGTTTCGCATCCGGTCGCGCGTGTTTCGGTGGTACCGCCAGTTGCGCGAGATTGAAGACGCCTCTGCGCAAGGGGACGTAAGGGCGAGCGAGTTGCTGCCAAGGCTCGACGATCTGGAGCATCGAGTCGAAAAAGTCAGTGTGCCGTTGTCATACGCGGAGGAGCTGTACGCACTGCGCAGTCACATCGATATGGTGCGCAAGCGCTTGCAGGGTGGCGCACCGAGCGCTGAAGATTTCAGCGCCTGATCCGCAGGACCGCCTAACGCAGATCGGCGCGGCGTCGTATCGCCTCTATCCGGGCGCGATTGGCGCCAAAGTCTTTACGGCCCAAGCGTGACGCCGATCGGACGTGGATGACGCGCGCGCCGGAGTCGAGTAAGAATTCTGCGTCGTCGACGAATCGCAGCCAGCGCGTCTCGAACTGCACCGCGATGTAGTCGGGATTGTTCTCCACGATGCGAGCACCGGGCCAGCCTGCCAGCACGTCGCGCAACCGGTTCATAGCAAGGGCCGAGTCCTGCGTGAACGACAGCGGCTCGATCGTTGCGTATTTGACTGCGTACTCGCCTTCCGGCCATCGCGCAGCCTGGCTGCTGACGCTGTTCGGCGTGGGCGATGGCGGTTTCAGCTTGCCTTCGCGCAGCCCGGGCTCGGAGGGCGGACGGCCTTTCAGCAAGCCGAACTGCCCGGCAGCGAGCAAGAGCAGCGGCAGGATGAGAAAGATGAACGCGAGGATCGCAAGCGTGCGCATGGCGCTGTCAGTGTGTTGAACGGCTCAACTTCGCAATGTAATCGCGATCGATCCAATTCTTCCAGTGCCATACCAGGCGGCCGGCAAGCGCCCACTGGCCCCAAGAAGCGATCGCGTGCTTGGGTCCGGTGGTCAGCAGATACAGCGCCCGCCGTTGCGGCCTGAATACCGAGGTAGGTTGCGCGGCGAGCGTGGCGATCAAGTTGCTCGCGAGCGGTGCAGCCGCACGGACTGCGTACACGCCCGATTTAGGCCGTGGCGTTTCGACCAGCGTCGCGACGTCGCCGGCAGCGAGCACGAACGGATGCGAAATTGACTGCAGTCGGGAATTGACGGCGACGAAGCCGGCGTCGTCGAGCGCGAGACCGGTGTTGCGCAGCCACGCTGCCGCCGACGCGCCGGTAACGATCAATGTGGCATCGGTATCCAGCGTCTGACCGGCGTCCGTGATCACACCACTCGGCGTGACCCGGCTTGCAATCGCATCGATCACTTCAACGCCGCTCTTCAGCAGTGCGGCAGTCATCAGCGAACGCGCCCGCGGCCCGTGCCCAGGCAGGATGGGTATGCCGCCTGTCATCAACCGCACGTGCGCTGGTGCGCGCGTCGTGCGCATCCGATAGGTCGCGGCCAGAGCGATTTCGGCGCCGCCGGCGCCGCCGCCGATGACGGTCAGACTGAACGTTGCGCGTGCCGCTTCGGCGCGTTGCACGATGGGTGGCCAAGCGGCGACGAAACCTTCGAAAGGGCGCAGCGGCAGCGCGTGATCGCGCGCCCCTGCGACCGCATCGACGTCGACAACGGCGCCGGTGGCGATGGACAGCAAGTCGAAGCTCAACGACTCATTGTCATCGGTGAGTGCGATGCGGTTATCAAGGTCAAGTCTTCGAATGTGGGCGGCGACGAGCCGCGCGCCCGCCGCCCGCACCAGCGGTACAAAGTCGATCGTCAACTCGTCGAGTGCGTAGTGGCCGGCGATCCATCCCGGCAGCATGCCGCTGTATCGCAATTGGCTCGACGGGGAAACAACGACGATGTCTACGCCGGTTATCCGACGGCGCGCGAACTCCCGCAGCACGAGCGCGTGCGCCTGCCCGCCGCCGGCGAGCAGTAGCCGCTTCATTGCATCCCGAGAGCGCGATGACGCGGGGATCTAGCGAGCATCGCGGTAGCGCTGTGCCAATTGTTGCGGATCCGCGCCGAAAAAGTACGCGAGGCGGAAGCGCCACATCAGCACGATCGTGCGTCCGATGCCATGGCGTAGCCAGCGCCGTCCGGATGTGACAACACGCGTCCTGATGGCAGCCGGCCACGACAGCGCCTTGGCTCGCTTTGAAAACTCGATGTCTTCCATTAACGCAATCGGCGCAAAGCCAGCCAATTGTTCGAACGCCGATCGCATGACGAAGATCGCCTGATCGCCCGTGCAGATGCCGGTCACCCGCGAGCGCCAGTTCATCATTGCCGAGACGATCTTGAAAATGGGCGCTTCGGCGTCGATGCGAACGTCGAAGCGGCCCCACACGCGGCCGCTTGTTCGAAGCGCGGTCCCGATCAAGCGATCGGCCGAGTCGGGCAGCGCGCTGTCGGCGTGGACGAATAGCAATATGTCGGCACCACTTTCGATCGCTGCCTGCGCGCCTTCATTCATCTGCTGCGCTCGTCCGCGCGAGGTCTGCAAAACCTTATCAGCGTGCGGTTTTGCCAGTCTCACGGTGGCGTCGTCGCTGCCGCCGTCGACGACGATCACCTGCGTGCCCCGGCTGCGAAGGTCGTGCATCCGCGCGAGTGTCGATTCGATCGAGCCGCCTTCGTTGAAGACCGGGATCACCACCGCAAGCCGCATCAGCGCGCGTCGTTCAACGACCAGTCGTACTCCAGGAAACGGACCGGCACCCTTTCCGAACGCAATTGCGCCTGGGCATCGGGTGCATCAGCAAGTTGGTCCGCGTACTTCGCGACGACGTCATTGACCGACGAAAACCCCTTGTGACCTTTTTCGAAGTCCTTGCCGTACCAATCGAAAATGCGCGACAGGTCCACTGCTTTAGTCTGCACGTTGTAGCGATTGCGTGAGCGGTCTGCCATGAACCGCGCGAAAAGTTCATCGAGTTGCGCGTCGATCTTTTCCGGTGTCAGCGCGCGATTGCCCAGCATCGGGCATCCAATTGACGCGCAATTGACGGCGACGTGTACGCGTGGATCGTCGAACACACCGGGCGCACGCATCGTTTCATGCTCGATGCCGTCCAAGTGTTGCTGTTTTCCCAACAGAGTGAAGAAGCGGTCCTTCCACGGATTGCCGATCACCGTGCCGAAGTCGCGGATCGACTTCAAGTTTGGATAGCGTGTCAGAATTTTCTCGACGGTGAACGCGTTGTAGGCATTGGCAAGGAAGGCGTACTGCTGCGGCTTGCTCCAGCTTGCGTACTGCGCCGGCGTGACCGCCGACAGCGATTGCAGATACGCAGTCAGCGCGGGGCGATCCTCCGCCAGCGCCTTGTAGTTCATCTGGCTCGCATTGGCTTGACCTCGGCCATCCTTGATCAGGCGAACATGTTTGCGCAGCAAGGCGTCCCACGCCGAATGTGTGTGGTCGAAATCCGGCTGCGCGCCTGCCGCCCACGGCAGCGCGAGCGCCGCCAGGAGAAAACTACGCCTTGGCTTCATTCATTCCGCCGTGGACGTCCGTCGCCTCATCGGCATACGCGTGGCGCTTATTGCCGCTCATAGATAGCAGCGCCTTCAATACCGCGCCAAAGCCGCCGGCGCCGCGGTGCCACGTCTGGAAAGCGCTGAGGACATCCCATTGCCCCTGAGTGACGGTCGATCGTTTCCACGCACCTGCGGCATATTTGTTTGCCTCGGCCAGCGTTGGATAAATGTGGATCGTGCCGAGAATCTTATTCAGCCCGATGTTCTGCTTCATCGCCAGCACATACTCGGCAATCAGGTCGCCCGCGTGCTCGCCGACAATCGTCACGCCGAGAATCTTGTCGGTGCCGGGCGCGGTCAGCACCTTGACAAAGCCGTCCGCCTCGCCGTCGGCGATCGCTCGGTCCAGATCGTCGATGCCGTAGACGGTCTTCGTGTAGGCGATTTTATTTTCGATTGCCTCCTGCTCGTTCAAGCCGACCCGCGCCACTTCCGGATCGGTAAACGTGGCCCACGGAATCACGCGGTAATCGGCCTTGAACGTCTTGAACGCTCCGAACAGAGCGTTGACTGCGGCATACCACGCCTGATGTGCGGCGGTGTGCGTGAACTGATACGGACCGGCGACGTCGCCGCACGCGAAGATGTTCGGATAAATCGTCTGCAGCGTGTCGTCGGTCTCGACGGTCTTCTGCTTCGTTACCTGAATGCCGAGCTCTTCAAGCCCGTAGCCGGTCGTGTTCGCCGCGCGGCCGACGGCGACCAGCACCTGATCGAACTCGATCGTGACCTGCCTGCCTTCGTGCTCGGCGATCAGGCGGCGCACGCCGTTGTCCATTTCAAAGCGAACCGCCTTGTGGCCGAGCTTCACAGCGATGCCTTCGGCGACGAAGCGGTCTCGCACGCGCTCCGAGACTTCGGGGTCTTCGCGCACCATCAGTCGCGGCAGCATTTCAACTTGCGTCACCTTGCTGCCGAGCCGCGCAAACGCCTGTGTCAATTCGCAGCCGATCGGGCCACCGCCCAGCACGACCAGGCGTTGCGGCTGCTCGCGCAGATTCCACACCGTGTCCGACGTCAGATAGCCGACCTGGTCGAGGCCGGGAATCGGCGGCACGAAGGGCCTCGCTCCGGCGGCAATCACAATCGATTTCGTCGTCAATGTCTTGCGGCCGGCCGTGGTCTCGACTTCGACCGTCCATGGCGACGTGATCTTGGCGTTGCCGGCAATACAGTCGACGCCGAGTGCCTGATAGCGCTCGACCGAATCGTGCGGCTCGATTTCTCTGACGACGCGCGACACCCGCTCCATCACGTCGGCGAAGCTGAACTTCGCGCTCGCCTGATCGATACCGAACTCGCGCGAGCGTGCCATATGCGACAACAGTTTCGCCGACCGGATCAGCGCCTTCGACGGCACGCAGCCGGTGTTCAGACAGTCGCCTCCCATTTTGTGCTTTTCGACCAGTGCCACCTTCGCCTTGGTCGCCGCGCCGATATAGGCGGACACGAGACCCGCCGAGCCGGCACCGATCACCACCAGGTTGTAGTCGTACGAAGCGGGACGCTTGTCGTTCCACTTCGCGTAGACCTTGCGGGCCTTGATGGTGTCGAGCACTTTCTTCGCGACCAGGGGAAAGATGCCCAGCAGCGCGAACGCGATCAACAGTCCGGCCGAGATCTTGAACTCGCCGAGCTTGGTGCCGGCATATACGTAGACGATCGTGCCTGCGAACATGCCAAGCTGGCTCACCCAATAGAACGTCCACGTGCGGATTTTCGTCAGTCCCATCACCAGATTGACGACGAAGAACGGGAACAGCGGAACCAGCCGCAGCGCAAAGAGATAAAACGCGCCTTCCTTTTCGATGCCGGCATTGACCGGTGCCAGACGTTCGCCGAACTTTCTCTGCACCCAGTCGCGTAACAGCAAACGCGAGGCAAGGAAAGCGAGCGTGGCGCCGATCGCGGACGCGAACGACACAAGAATGACGCCAACTACAAGGCCAAAAATCGCACCGCCGATCAGCGTCAGGATCACCGCCCCGGGAATCGACAGCGCCGCCATCGCAATATAGGCAAGTAGAAAAATCGCTGCGGTCTGCCAGCGGTGCTCGGCGTAGTATGCGTCGATCTTCGCGCGCTGCGCCTGAAAGAAATCAAGCGATACAAACTGTTTGAGGTCGAAGATGAAAAACGCAGCGATGGCTGCAACCAGTATCAGCGCGATTAACAGACGAGTCTTGTTCATGATCGTTCCCGGATTCTCAATGCCGCGCCCCTCGCGCAGACGCTGTTGTGTCGAACCGGCCCGAGAAGTTCTTACGCGGCTACGGCAAGACACGCACGGAGTGGCGCGCGGCCCAATGCCTCGTCAATAGAGAAGTTGGGGCCATTGACGATGCGGTGCCGGTACGAAAGATACGCTGGCGAAAGCTTCGGCCACACGCGCTCGAACTCCGCATCCCACGCACTTGCATCGAACCGCACCGCGAGTGCGTCGATGTAAACACCCGCCGCGTCCGCACCGTACAACCGGGCCGAGCACAGCGCCGGCGGACACGGAATCGCTGCGAGGCGCGTGATCAACCCGTAGCGCGTGTTGATGAAGTTCGGCATGCCGGCCGCGCCGTTGTTGACGACGAAGCGCTCGCCGAGCGGCGTGTCAAACACTTTGAGTGCCGGCAGACACGTATGTGTCGATGCAAATCCGTCGAGTGCGGCCTGCTCGAACAGCGCGTTCATTGAAGACGCGCGCTCTGCGTTGTGCAACGAATCGTGCGCAAAGCGCCATCCGGCCAGCGCCCAACCGTCGCCGTGCACGATGCCGATGCGTGAGCCGCCGACTTCCGCTACCAGGTGCATCGGCAGCGCGCCCAGCCGTGCACGCAGTCCCGGATTCAGAACGTCGGCGCGCCGTGCCGCCCCGCGCAGGCGATCGAGAATCGCGTTCGAGCGTTCCACGTCCTCGTCGGGAACCGCCTCGGGATAAGCGCAGCCGCAGCCATTGGCGTCATCGTCGCTGGCGAGTTCGGTTTCGACGTTGCCGCGGAGCGCCGCGTGTCGCGCCACCTCGTTTTCGATGTGCATGAAGGCGTCGGCGTCCGCGTCGAACCAGTGGTAGTCCCCGTTCAAAACAATCTGCGTGTGCACCGTCTCGCAAGCGGCCATGCGCTCGATCTCAGCCAGCGCGAAGCGGTTGCCGTACAGCCCGCCGACGACGTACAGCACCTCGGTGCGCAATTCGGCAGCGCGCGCAAATAATGACGGCGAATAGCTGTAGGAGGCCGGGCAAATGCGGCCGGCAACCGCCTCGCGCGCGATGCCCATCTCTCTAACCGGCGAGTGCGCCACCGCACGACGACCCCTGTCCCGCGGTGCAGGCGTAGCAGTGATCAGCGATCGCGATCGGGTTGTCGGCCAGGTCGGTCATCAGCAAATCGGCCAGATGCACGCGACTTGCGCGACGGCCCTGCTCGCGCAGCGGTATCGCGAGCATCTGGTTGAAGTCGCAGTCGTACAGATACCCGCGCCAATCGACCGACACCAGAGAGCGGCACATCACGCCATCCAGGTTCTCATCGCGGTGCGCGCTGCGCAGCAACGTCATGTAATCACGAAACGTGCCCTTGCTGACCAGCGTGCTGCCAAAGCGCGCGATCGGCTGATTGGTGATCGTCAGCAGCCGATTGAAGCGAATTCCAAAATTTTCACCGAGCAGCTGCTTGTAGTCCGATTCGAGCTTGACCTGCGGCGGCGGCAGCGCTGCGCCCTGCGGGTTGTAAACGAGGTCGAGCACCAACTCCGAGTCAGACTCGCCATAGCCGAGTGCATTCAACTTCTGCAATCCGCGGATGCTCTTGTCGAACACTCCCGCGCCGCGCTGCTTGTCGACGTTGGCCTGCGAATAACAAGGGAGCGAAGCTACAACGTGCACCCCTTCAGCAGCGAGAAACTCTGCCAGTGTTTCCTGCCCCGGCTCCTCGAGGATCGTCAGATTGCAGCGGTCGATCACCTCTGCACGCAGCGCGCGCGCTGCACTGACCAGCGACCGGAAATGGGCATTCAACTCGGGTGCGCCGCCCGTCAGGTCGAGAGTCCGGATCGAGCGGGCACGCATCACTTCGAGCACCAGATCGATCGTCGCCCGATCCATCTGCTCGGTGCGATTCGGCCCGGCATTGACGTGGCAATGCACGCACGTCTGATTGCACGTGTACCCCAGGTTCACCTGCAGTGCCTCGATCGCGCGCCGGCGAATTGCCGGAAAATCGGTAACTCTCAATAGCGGCAGCGTCGCGTGCATGTGTTACTGGCCCATCCGGCGAATCGCCGAGCGCATCAAGTCGATCTGGCGTTCAAAGCGCGAACACATGTCGCAAATGCGCAAGTGCAGCCATAACCGCCAGCGCTCGCCACTCTTGATAGGCCGATCCATCCTCTGCGAAAGTAAACGGTGCGCGTGGCTGCACGGAATCCTGATCCAGTTCACTGCGCGGAGCCACCAAACCATTGCATCTCCAGACATTCGCGCAGGCGCATACGCGCCCTAAATAGCATGACGAAACAGTTAGTCGACGTGATGCTCATTTCCTTACAGATTTCGTCAGTGTCGTATTCGAGCCATTCCCGCATCATGAAAATGCGGGCCAGGCCGGTCGGCAGCTTGTCGACGCACATCTGTAGCACGTCGAAAAACTGAGTGCGGTTGAGCGATGCCTCGGGATCGCCCCAATCGAGCGGCGAGTTCAGGCGGTGGCCGTCGGCGGCAAACAGTTCGTCGAAGGTCTCGACTTGCGCTGCCTCCAGCTGCGCGTCGCTCGACACCTCGCGCTTGGTGCGCCGGAACTGATCGATGATCTTGTGCTTCAGGATGCCGACGACCCAGGTTTTCAGTTGCGACTGGCCAGCAAATTTGCGCGACCCTTCGAGCGCGGCGACGAACGTCTCGGACACCACATCCTCAGCCCACGCTTCGTTGCGCAGCTGCATTCGGGCGATCGCGAGCAGTGTCGGGCGTAGAGCGGCAAGCGAGTCCTGAAGAGAACTTTCAGGCGAGCCCGCTTCCACAGCGGCTACTTCTTCGTCCGCAGTCGCCGGATCAGCGACGAGGTGTCCCAGCGTCCACCTCCCATGGCTTGTATCTCGGCATAAAACTGGTCGACCAGTGCCGCCACCGGCAATGGCGCGTGGTTGTTGCGTGCCTCGTCGAGGCACAAGCCGAGATCCTTGCGCATCCAATCGACCGCGAAGCCGAAGTCGAACTTCCCGTCGACCATCGTGCCCCCGCGGTTGTCCATCTGCCAGCTTTGCGCTGCCCCCTTGCCGATGACCTGCAACACCAGCTTCATGTCGAGCCCCGCGGCCTGACCGAACGAGATGCCCTCGGACAATCCCTGTGCCAGCCCAGCAATGCACAGCTGATTGACCATCTTCGCGAGCTGACCGGCGCCGCTATCCCCGATGAGAGTCACCGCTTTCGCGAACGCCAGCGCGACCGGCTGCGCGCGATCGAACACGGGTTTGTCGCCGCCGCACATCACTGTCAGCTGGCCGTTGACGGCGCCGGCCTGGCCGCCGGAAACCGGCGCATCGACGAAGTGCAAGCCGCGCTTGCGCGCCTCCGCGTGCAATTCGCGCGCGATCTTTGCCGACGCGGTGGTGTTATCGAACGCGATCGCATCCTTTCGCATGCCGGCGAAGGCGCCGTCATCGCCCAGCATCACGCTCGCCAGATCAGCATCGTTGCCGACGCATGAAAAGACGATCTGCGCCGCGGCCGCTGCCTCGCGCGGTGTCCTGGCCGACTTGCCGCCAAACTCCTGCGCCCATTGCTGTGCCTTTTTCTCGGTCCGGTTGTAAACGGTCACGCGGTGACCGGCGCCAGCCAGATGGCCGGCCATCGGATACCCCATCACGCCGAGGCCGAGAAATGCAACGTCGTGGGGCGCAACGGGTTCGTAAGTTTTGGTCGTCATGAGTTGATTCTAGGGTACGAGTGAGCAATAGTTTCTAGAAACCCGCCGCCAGACCGTCGCGCCGCGAGTCACTCGCCGCGACGTAGCCATCGACGGCCGGATCGCCCAACCGCCAGATGAACTGCGCCGATCCGAAGTCCATGTACGAATCGTCTGCGCGCGTGATGCGATGTCCGCGTGCGCCCAATTCGTCCGACACCGCCGACGGCATCGCACTTTCAACTTCGATATCCGATCCGGCCATCACTTTCCAGCGCGGCGCGTCGCACGCTGCCTGTGGTTGCTGCCCGGCGATCAGCAGGCGTGCAAGCGTCTGAACGTGCCCTTGCGGCTGCATGTTGCCGCCCATCAAGCCGAAGCTCATTTGGGGCGCCCCGTCCTTCATCAGAAATGCGGGAATGATCGTATGAAACGGTCGCTTGCCCGGTGCGACGCAGTTCGGGCTTTTAGCGTCGAGCGAAAAACCGCCGCCGCGGTTCTGTAGCGAAATGCCGTAGCCCGGCACCACGACGCCCGAACCGAATCCCATGAAATTCGATTGTATGAACGAGACCATCATGCCGGTCGCATCGGCGGCGCTGAGATAGATCGTGCCGCCGAGGGGTGGCTTACCCGCTGCAGGGACGGCAGCACGCTGCATGTCGATCCGCTTCGCGCGCTGTGCGAGATAAGCGTCATTCAACATCTCGGCCGCGGTCACCGTCATGCTTCTCGGGTCGGCCACGTAGGCGTAGGTATCGGCGAACGCAAGCTTCATCGCCTCGATCATCACGTGATGCCAATCGGCAGAATCGGGCACGTACTCGGCCAATTGCGTATGCCGCAGCATGCCGAGGCAGCTCAACGCAGCGATGCCCTGGCCATTGGGCGGAATCTGATGCACGTCGTGGCCGTGGAAGTGCGTGCTGATCGTGTCGACCCAGCCGTGCGACTGCACGAAGTCCCAGTACCCGGAAAAATCCGACGCCGTGATCGCCCCGTCGGTGGTCTGCGCGAAGCGCTCGATCGCGTCGGCGATTTCGCCTCGATAGAACGCTTCACCGCGCGTGTCTGCGATCAGCTTCAACGTGCGCGCGGCGCCGGCGAGTACAAAATGCTCGCCGACCGCTGGCGGGCGCCCATTCGGTAAAAAGTGTTCGGCAAAACCGGGCAGCGTGCGCAACAGCGGTGTCGCGCGGACCCACTTGTCCTGCACCGTCGGGCTGACCGCGAAGCCGCGCTCCGCGTATTCGATGGCCGGCGCCAGGGTGTCGGCAAAAGGTCGCTTGCCGAACTTGCCGTGCAGCAGCGCCCATCCCGCCACGGCGCCTGGGACCGTCACGCTGTCCCAACCGCGCAATGGAATTTGAGGTTCGCGATATTTGCGCTCGAAATACTTCGATGTCCACGCGGCGGGCGCCGTACCGCTCGAATTCATCCCATGCAGCCGGCGGCTTTCAGGGTCCCACACGATCGCGAAGTTGTCGGCTCCCAGACCGTTGCTGCACGGCTCGGTCATCGTGATGACGGCGGCTGCGGCAATCGCGGCGTCGACAGCGTTGCCGCCGTTTTGCAGAATGCGCAGCCCCGCTTGCGCGGCGAGTGGCTGCGAAGTCGCAACGACATTGCGCGCGAAGACCGGCGTGCGGACAGTTGGGTAAGGATTGACCCAGTTGAAGTTCATGGCTATTGCAGTTCGTGCAGTCTGCGCTCTACTCGATGGTGATCTTCCGTTCCTTGATCAGCTTGGCCCATTTCGCCGTGTCGGCTGCCACCACCTTCGCGAAATCTGCCGGCGCGCCTCCGGCTGCGTCATAACCCAGCACACGCAGCCGCTCGAGAAACTCGGGCGACTTCAGCACGGTGTTGATCTCGGCATTGAGTTTTTGAGCGATGTCGGCTGGCATGCCGCGCGGGCCGAACACGCCGAACCAGGTGACCGACTCGAAGCCCGGCACTGAATCGGCGACCGTCGGCAGCGCCGGCAGCAGCGGCGAACGGGTGGTCGACGTCACCGCAATTGCGCGCAGCTTGCCGTCTTTCAGATGTGGCATCGCCGATGCGATGTTGTCGAACAACATGTGAATCTGCCCGCTCATCATGTCGGGAATCACCAGCGCCGTGCCTCGATAGGGAATGTGAACGACGTAGGTTCCCGTCATCGACTTGAACAACTCGCCGGTCAGATGAACGATCGTGCCGTTGCCGCTCGATCCGTAGTTGAATTGGGCCGGGCTCGACTTCAGCAATGTAGTCAGCTCGGCGACGTTGCTCGCTTTGACGTTCGGCGCGATCAGCAGCACGTTGACCGAGTTGGCCACGTGCGCGACCGGCGTGAAGTCGGTCTGCGCGTTGTACGGGATCTTCGGATTCAAACTGGGGCCGATCGAATGCGTCGAGCTGGTGGCCATCTGGATCGTGTAGCCATCGGCAGCGCTCTTGGCCACGAGATCGCTGCCCAAAGTCCCGCCGGCGCCCGGGCGATTATCGACGATCACCTGTTGCTTCAACCGGTCCGACAACTGCCGCGCCAGCTCGCGCGACAAAATGTCGGTCGCGCCGGCCGGGGGAAATGGCACGACGAGGCGGATCGGTTTGGAAGGGTAACCCTGCGCGAATGCCGCCATTGGCCACACGAAGATGCAAGCGGCAAGAATGCGACGTAAGCTCATTTGGAAACCCCGCACGAGTAAGTGAAGAGCATAGCGACGCGGCCGTCGTTCGCTCGTGACCTGAATCGTACTAGGGCAGCTCGTGGAGGAGCAGCGTGCGTGTAAGTCTTGATCATGTACATATATTCGCGTCCGATCTTGCGGCGACGTTAAATTTCTTTTGCTCGATGCTCGACGCGAAAGTGGTCTGGGACGAGGAAGCCGCCGGTGTGCGAAATGTTCGACTGGCGCTCGGGCACGCATTCGTTCATGTGTACGATCAGCCGCCCACGGTTGAGCGAGGAGGCGCGATTCATCATTTGGGGATCGAGACCGACGATCTGGGCGGACTGGTGGCGAAGATGAAGTTGAAAGGGTATTCGTTCCGAAATGCCATTCGGAAGCACCCGAAGTTCAATTATGTGATGATCGCCGGGCCGGATGATCTGTTGATTGAACTCTTCGAATGCCACGAGCCGCAGCGCTGGCAGTTGAGCACCTGACAGGGAGACTGCAATGCTGGTCAACAAGGCAGTAGATAGGCAGTGGAAGCCCACCGAGACTTCGGGCGTTGAGCGCAGCCTGTTCCGCAATAACGACGCGGGTGGCCGTAGCTCCGTCGTTCGTCTGAGAAAGCAGGCGCGCGTTCCGCGCCACGCGCATCACGGCAACGAAGAAGTGGTCGTTCTTTCAGGGACGGTGCTGATTGGCGGAGCCGAGTTGGGTGAAGGTGACTACCTGTTCACGCAACCCGGCGAGGAGCACGATGTGGTCGCCCTGACGGACGCGGTCATCTTTGTTTCCTCGCAGAAGAGCGTGACGGTCGTCGAGTAGCCCATCGAAGGCGCCACGTCGATTCCATTGGCGTTTGACTTCGGAGGGGCTCGGAGGCTTGACGCTGCGGCGCAGTTCTGAGCGACTTCCTGTTGCGCAGCAAATGAGTTGCTCACGCAACGTTGCGCGAACGAACCATCGCCGCCAACTTCTAAGGGGCTTCCTGGAAGGCGACTTCGCGCTTCTTCTTGATGTTCGGCAGCGCGACGATCACGATCAGCGCGGCGGCGGCCACCAACAGTCCCAGCGACAACGGCCGCGTGAAAAACACGGTCGCGTCACCGCGCGAGAGGAGCATCGCCCGCCGCAGATTCTCTTCCATCATCGGCCCGAGAATGAAGCCGAGGATCAACGGCGCGGGCTCGCAGCGCAGCTTGTAGAAGATGTACCCGATCAGACCGAATACCGCGGTGACAGTGACGTCGAACGGATTGTTGTTGATCGAGTAGACGCCGATTCCGCAGAATACGAGGATCGCTGGATACAACAGCCGGTACGGCACCTTCAGCAGTTGAACCCACATGCCGATCAATGGCAGATTCAGTACTACCAGGATCAAGTTGCCGATCCACATCGAGGTGATCAGGCCCCAAAAGAGTGCCGGGTTGCTCGACATCACCTGCGGGCCCGGCTGAATATTGTGGATCGTCATCGCCCCGACCATTAACGCCATCACGGCGTTGGGCGGGATGCCCAAGGTCAGCATCGGGATGAATGAAGTCTGCGCGCCTGCGTTGTTTGCCGATTCGGGTGCAGCGACGCCGCGGATATTGCCCTTGCCGAACGGTGGATCGGCGTTGCGGGTGATTTTCTTTTCGAGTGTGTACGCTGCGAACGCTGCCAGCAACGCGCCGCCACCAGGCAATACGCCGAGCACCGATCCCAACGCGGTTCCACGCAAGACGGCCGGGTAGGCGTATTTGAACTCCGCCTTGCTCGGCATCAGCCGACCGACCTTGCTGGTGAAGACTTCGCGCTTATCCTTTTGCTCGAGGTTGGCGATAATTTCTGCAAAGCCAAACACGCCCATCGCGACGGCAGCGAAGTTGATCCCGTCGGCCAGCTCCGGAATGTCGAAGCTAAAGCGCGCAACGCCGGAATTGACGTCGGTGCCGACCAACCCGAGCAGCAAGCCGAGCACGATCATCGCGATCGCCTTGATCAGCGAACCTCCTGCCAGCACGACGGCGCCGATCAATCCAAGCACCATCAGCGAAAAATATTCTGCCGGGCCGAACTTGAACGCGAGCTCGACCATGGGTAGCGCCAGCGCCGCGACGATCAGCACGCCGACCGTGCCGGCGAAGAACGAGCCGAGCGCCGCCGTCGCCAACGCGGCCCCTGCTCGTCCCCGCCGGGCCATCTGGTAACCGTCGAGGCACGTGACAACCGACGACGATTCCCCGGGTAGATTGACCAAAATTGCCGTAGTCGACCCGCCGTACTGTGCACCGTAGTAAATCCCCGCCAGCATGATCAGCGCCGACGTCGGCGGCAGCGCATAGGTCACCGGCAGCAACATTGCCAACGTCGCCACCGGGCCGATTCCCGGTAGCACGCCGATCAGCGTTCCGATCAGCACGCCGATGAAGCAGTAAAACAGGTTCTGCAAAGTCAGCGCGGTGGCGAATCCGAGCGCGAGGTTGTCGATGAGCTCCACGGGGGATTCCTATTCGCGCATGAACGACGGCAATACGGGGATCGTCATACTCAGACCGTAAATGAACACCCCCAGTACCAACAGCGACATCCCGACCGACAGCAGCAACACATCGCGCAGCTTGAACTCATGACTGCCGAAGCTCGACACGCAAACCAGCACGAACAGTGCAACGAGTAGCCCCGCCGGGCGCAGTAGCATCCCGAACGCGACGACCGAGCCCAACACCAGTATCAGCGCTCTGAAGTTGAACGGCTCGATCTTGCCATCGGGGGTTTCCACCACCAGGCCTTCGATCAGAACGATCCCGCCGAGCAAGAACAGCATGGCGCCCAACATCGTCGGGAAAAACGCAGGACCCATGCGGGCTGCGGATCCCAAGTCGTACTGCTGCGCCCAGCCGACAAAGAACGCGCCGAACCCCAGGAACATCAAGCCTGACCAGAAGTTCTTTTGATCTCGGATTTTCAAGGTGGCTCCCGGCGAGCGAGGGTGGGCCGAATGATTCTAGCCACAACTTCGAGGTTGGCCGTCGAATTGTTCACGCCGTGGGCTTGTTGCCATGCAGCAGCGTCTAAAGAGTGACCACTTGTCGGACCGCTTTGCCTTCATGCAGCAGATCGAAGCCCTTGTTGATGTCATCGAGCGCAAGCGTCCCCGTCAACAATCGATCCACCGGCAGGCGGCCGCCACGAAAGAGGTCAACGTAGCGCGGGATATCGCGCATCGGCACGCACGTGCCGACGTAACTGCCCTTGATGGTGCGTTCTTCCGCCACGAGGTTGACGGCGGGCATCGCCCACGTTGCATCGGCCGGAGGAAGCCCCGCGGTGACGGTCATGCCGCCGCGCCGGGTGATGCGGTACGCCAGTTCGAACGCGCGCGTCGAGCCTGCCATTTCGATTGCGGTATCAACGCCGCCAAGGGTTGCATCGCGGATCGCTGCGACGACTTCCGGCGCACCGGCGTCGAAGGTGTGCGTTGCACCGAGCGCGCGTGCCAGTGCAAGTTTGTCGGCAGACAGATCGACTGCAATAACTTGGCGCGCGCCGGCGGCGGCGGCGCCGAGCACCGACGCGAGCCCGACGCCGCCGAGCCCGATCACTGCGACCGACGTCCCTGCGCGCACCTGCGCCGTGTTTACGACGGCTCCCACTCCCGTCAACACCGCGCAGCCGAACAGTGCCGCATGCTCGAACGGCAGATCGCGATCGATCTTGATCGCCGAGCGGCGCGACACGACGGCGTGAGTGGCAAACGCCGAGCAACCCAGGTGATGTTGGATCGTGTGCCCGTTGCGCGTGATGCGACGCGCGCCACTGAGCAGCGACCCGGCGCCGTTGGCTGCTGCACCTGGCTCGCACAGCGCCGGGCGACCTTCGGCGCACGGGTTGCAGTGACCACAACTTGGCACGAACACCAGCACGACGTGATCGCCGACGGCCAGGTCATGCACGCCGTCACCGAGTTGTTCCACGATGCCGGAGGCTTCATGGCCGAGCGCCATCGGCAGTGGACGCGGCCGGTCGCCGTTGATCACCGATAGATCCGAATGACACAGCCCCGCAGCCTTGATGCGCACCAGAATTTCGCCGCTGCCCGGTGGCGCGAGATCGAGCTCCTCGATCTTCAGAGGTTGGGATTGCGCATATGGATGTGGCGCGCCCATCGTTTCCAGAACTGCCGCGCGTATTTTCATCGGGGCGCTACGTCTTCGAAATCCGGCGCAGGATCGCGCGCGTCATGTCGTGCGTGGTCGCACTGCCGCCGAGATCGCCGGTGCGCACACCGTCGTCGCGCAACATGCCATCGATCGCATTGCGCAATGTCAGCGCCACATCGTTGCGTCCCGCATGATTCAGCATCATTGCGGTCGCCAGCAGCAGCGCCAGCGGATTGGCGACCCCTTTGCCAGCGATGTCGGGCGCCGAGCCGTGCACCGCTTCGAAGATCGCGGCATCGACGCCGATGTTGGCGCCCGGCGCCATGCCAAGCCCGCCGACCAGCCCGGCGATTTCGTCGGACAAAATGTCGCCGAACAGATTCGTGGTCAGTATCACGTCGAATTGCCACGGCTTCAGCACCAACTGCATGGCGCAGGCGTCGATGATCCGATCGTCCATCGCCACCTTGCCCTCGTACTTCCTGGCAACTTCGCGCGCGGTGTCGAGAAAAATTCCCGACAGTGCCTTCAGCACATTGGCCTTGTGCACGATCGTGACCTTCTTGCGTCCGTGCTTCAGCGCATAGTCGAAGGCGAACTCGGCGACGCGGCGCGACCCGGCGCGCGTGTTGATGCCCGATGAAATCGCCGCCGCCTGCGGATCGCCGTCGATCGGAATGAAATGCTCGAAGCCGATGTAAAAGCCTTCGAGGTTTTCGCGCACCAGGACAATGTCGATGTCTTCGTACCGGCCGCCCGTTATTAGCGTGCGCGCCGGCCGCAGGTTCGCGTACAGCTTGAATTCCTCACGCAAGCGGACGTTGACCGATCGGTAACCGCCACCGACCGGAGTTGCCAGCGGCCCCTTCAAAGCGAGCCGTGTGCGGCGAATGCTGTCGAGCAGCGCCGGCGGAAGCGGGTCGCCGCATTTTTCGACGGCCGCCATGCCGCCTTGCTGCACCTCCCACCCGAACGGCTTGCCCAGCGCGTCGAGAATCTCGACCACGGCGGCGGTGATTTCGGGCCCGATACCATCGCCGGGAATTAGAGTTGCGGGAGTTGGTGCCAAGGCCAAGACAGGATCACTCGCGTAGCGTTAAATTTTGACTTCCACAGATTCGATCGCATCGTAATCCAGCCCTTTGACATGCCGACGTTCAAGCAGCAAATTCGATTTTGCACCGGACACGATGGCGTTCGCATCGCGTACGCCGCGTCGGGTCACGGTCCGCCGCTGATCAAGGCGGCCAATTGGCTCAGCCATCTCGAGTTTGATGTGGGCA
Source organism: uncultured beta proteobacterium (assembly GCA_963746085.1). Lineage (GTDB taxonomy): Bacteria > Pseudomonadota > Gammaproteobacteria > Burkholderiales > Burkholderiaceae_F > JACCZX01. The sequence continues at coordinate 349,758 of CAVVAI010000008.1, read as the reverse complement.
GCCCGGTGTGGAGCCATCTGCTGATCGAACTGTCGCGACAGCACACGTTGATTCGCTACGACGAGCGCGGCTGCGGCCTGTCCGATCGGGATGTGGCCGACCTGTCGTTTGATGCCTGGCTGCACGACCTCGAGACCGTCGTCGATGCGGCGCAGGTCGAGCGCTTTCCGTTGCTCGGACTTTCACAGGGCGCATCGATCGCCATTGCGTACGCAGTACGTCATCCGCAGCGCGTGTCGCACTTGATCCTGCATGGCGGCTACGCGCGGGGCCGGTTAAAGCGCAATCCGACGCCGCAACAGCGCGACGAAGCCGAAGTGATGAATCGCCTGGCGGAAATCGGCTGGGGCCAGCAGAACCCTGCGTTTCGTCAGTTTTTTACGACGCAATACATTCCTGGCGGCACGGCGGAGCAGCACCACTGGTTTAACGAGCTCGAGCGGGTATCGACGTCGGCGGCCAACGCAGCGCGCTTCATGCGCGAGTTCAACGATATCGACGTGGTGGACTTGCTGCCGCGCGTTTCGTGCCCGACGCTGGTGCTGCATTCAAGCCGCGACGTGCGCGTGCCGTTCGACGAGGGGCGCCTGATCGCGGGGCGGATACCGGAGGCACGCTTCGTACCGCTCGAAAGTGAGAACCATTTGCTGCTCGAAAGCGAGCCCGCATGGCAGCGCTGGGCCGATGAAGTGCGTGCGTTCCTGCCGATGACGGTCGCGGTCAATCACCCCGCGTTTTCAGCGCTGACCGCGCGCGAGCGTGACTTGCTCGAGCTGATCGCTCAGGGACGAGATAACGCGCAGGTGGCGGCAGCTCTGACGCTCAGCGAGAAAACGGTGCGCAATCACATCACGCGAATCTTTTCCAAGCTCGAAGTCGAAAATCGTCCGCAGGCGATCGTGATGGCGCGCAAGGCCGGCTTCGGCAAGCTGATCAGCTAGCCCACCGGGACTCAGGTCCCACGTTTTCCCCGCCAATCAGCCCCGTACCGGGATACGGCCGGGACACTGGTCTCACGACGTAGTGGCCGTCGCTGCCGACAATTCGTACCACGATGTCCGACATCAGGGAACGATCATGCACGTATTCGAATCGGTCAACACCCAGCGTTATGCCAAATGCATCGAGGTTTCGAAGCGCATCCGCTGGGACATCGAGCGTGACGTCATCCGTGGCCGGGACTTCGACACCGACCACAAGTTCTTGCCCGATGGGCTTTCGTTCGCGCATCGCATCGACTCACTGAACGCCGGCGAGCGTCGGCTACTGTCGCAGATCCAGGGCCGGACCTACGCCAACATGTTCGGACTGGTCGAGCGCTTCATTGGCGCGAAGATGCTCGACATTACGCGCGACCATGCGCTGGGTGACCAGACCGCATTCGAAGCGCTGATTCGCTTTACCGACGAAGAACTCAAGCACCAGCGGTTGTTTCGCAGAATCGAGCTGCTGGCGGCTGAGCAAATGCCCGACGGCTACCGGTTCGTGCCTCAGCCCAACGATGTCGCCCTTTTCGTACTCGGCAAGTCGACCTGGGCCGTGCTGGCGTTGACCTGCCACATCGAAATTTTCACGCAGGTGCACTACCGGCAAAGCATCGAGCCCGATCAGCAGCTGTCGCCGCTATACAAGGACGTGTTCTTCTTTCACTGGAAAGAGGAATCGCAGCACGCGATCATCGACGAGCTCGAATGGGCGCGTGAAAACGAAAGGCTGAGCGACGAAGAGCGCGACGCGGCGGTCGACGATCTGATCGCGCTGATGGCCGGCATCGACGGCACGCTGCAGCGACAGGCGAAGGCAGATGTCGCGTATTTCAGCGCGATTTGCGGGCGCGTTCTAACGGCCGCCGAGTCATCGCACGTCGAGTCGCATGTGCTGGCCGCCTACCGCTGGCAATACATCGTTTCGGGCATCAAAGAACCGCGCTTCGGCGACCTGCTGGCCGGAATGATCAGCGAAGACCAGTCCAAACGCGTGTTCGATGCGCTTGCGCCGGTCACTCACTAGCCGTCTGGATGTCCTGCATCCGATCCGCAGCGCGCCACGTATGTGTGCTCGGTTGCTGACACAGAAACACGCTTAACCCACTAAGAAAGAGGAGCTTTAAATGAGATACACATCGATGTTCTTCGCGATCGCGGTCACCGCTTTGTCGGTTCACGCGACCCCGACCCTGGTCGCCAACGGGGTCATGGCCAGCAAGGACGGAAAGACGCTGTACACGTTCGACAAGGATGCTGCCAACAAGAGCAACTGCAACGGCGGTTGTGCTGCGGCGTGGCCTCCGTTCGTTGTCGCCAATCCCGGTCTCGCGGGCGGCGATTTTTCGATCGTCAAGCGCGATGACGGCGCAGCGCAGTGGGCCTACAAGGGCAAGCCGCTGTACTTCTTCGCGGGCGACGCGAAGGCGGGCGACGTCAACGGCGACAAGCAGGGCGGCGTATGGCACGTCATCCGCAACGAAGGAAAGAAGACTTCGGCGGCGCCGGTGTCGGATATTTCTTCCAACTATCGATACAACTAAGGTTATTTCGGACGCTTTGCGCCGAAATAACTCCTCGCGACCAAGCCGACAGCGCTTTGTGCGCTGCGGCTTATCGCGAGGTCATCACTACTTACTGGAGAATTAGATGAAGGACTTACGTGGGCTTGCGGTCTCGACATCGAGTGCGCAGGCGCTGGAACATTTCGAAACCGCCCTGACGCAGTTTCACAGCTATACCGGCGATCCGCTCGCCACTATGCAACAGGCGTTGCAGGCCGACCCCGACTTCGCGCTCGCGCACTTGTTCAACGTGTTCGCGATGTACACGGCGACCGAACAGCGCTACCTGCCGGCCGTGCGCGACGCTATCGCCAAGGCTGCGGCGCTGAGGGCGAAGATGAATTCGCGCGAGCGCGATCTGCTCGATGCGGCCGAGCTGCTGGTCGATGGGAAGTGGCGTGACGCATCGCGCGCTTTCGACTCGGTCCTGATGAAACATCCGCGCGACACGCTTGCCATTCAAACCGCGCATCTGATGGACTTCTTCCAGGGTGATGCGCTGAATCTGCGTAATCGCATCTCGCGTGTGCTGCCCCATTGGGACGAGAAGGTTCCTAGCTATTCGTACGTCCTCGGCATGCATGCGTTCGGTTTGGAGGAATGCAATCAGTATCCGGAAGCCGAGCGCGCTGCACGCCGCGCCCTTGAATTGCAGCCGCGCGACGGCTGGGCGGTGCATGCGGTGACCCATGTGATGGAGATGCAGGGCCGCATTGCCGAGGGGATCGAGTGGCTGCAGTCGCGCGAGTCCGACTGGGCACCCGACAATATGTTCGCGCCGCACAACTGGTGGCATCTGGCGTTGTTCAACATGGACCTCGGAAATTTCGACGCGGCGCTCGATCTGTTCGACCAGAAGCTGGCGGGTCCACAGCTCGACATGATGCTGGTGCTGCTCGACGCATCGGCGCTGCTGTGGCGGCTGCGCCTGGAAGGCGTCGACGTCGGCAACCGGTTCGAAAGTGTCGCCGACGTCTGGGCGGGCAAGCTGGAATTGGAGGCAGGCTATTACGCGTTCAACGATGCTCACGCGATGATGAGCTTTGCGGCGACCGGCCGGGCTGACGAAATCGCTCGTTTGCGACGCTCGATGCGCGCCGCGGTCAAGGGGGAGGCTGTCAATGCCGCGATGACGCGCGAGGTGGGCATGCCATTGGCCGACGGACTGGCCGCATATGCGAGCAATCGGCACGCTGACGCCATTGCTGCGATTGAACCGGTGCGCGACACGGCAAACGTTTTTGGCGGCAGTCATGCGCAACGCGATCTGCTGACGCTGACCTTGATCGATGCTTCGATCCGTGTGGGCGATACGCGCCGGGCGCGGCATTACATCGCCGAGCGGCAAGTCCACAAACCGACCGCGTGGAGCGAGCGGTTGCTGGCGCGCTCCGAGCGCGCAGCCCTGACGTCGAAGCGCGCAAACGCGCGCGTTGCCGTTGCTGCGCACTAAGCGCGACTGTGTGGCATCGCTGCAGTCGTGACACGCGGATGGCGGCGCTCGCGCGCTGCCATCCGCTGAACGATCTCCTGGCGCGGCATGAAATTTTCATGCTACATTTTTGAAAAATAGAATAAAAATACCAAGGTGCCGTCCGCCGCAGGTAGTTTCGAACCGCAAAGGAGACAACATGGAACTTCGCATGAAGCGTCGCGATTTCGTCAAGGTGTGCGCGTCGTCTGCCGCCATTGGCGCCGCGACTATCACGGGAACGGTATCGGCCCAGGACAAGGTGGTATGGAAGGCTTCGGACGTGCATCCGCTCGGGTATCCGACGGTCGAGGCGATTCAGCGCATGGGCAAGAAGCTGGAGACGGCGACCAACGGCCGCATCTCGATCCAGATGTACCCGCTGATGCAGCTGGGCGGCGAGAAGGAGATGATCGAGCAGGCGCAGGTCGGCGCGCTGCAGATCGCGCGCATTTCGGTCGGCGCGATGGGCCCGGTGGTCGACGAGCTGAACGTCTTCAACCTGCCGTTCATCTTCCGCGACGAAGCCCACATGCGGAAAGTGATCGACGGTCCGATCGGCCAGGAACTGCTCGAGAAGGTCACCGCGAGTCCGCAGTCGCGGCTGGTGGTGCTCGGCTGGATGGACGCCGGCACGCGCAACGTCTACTCGAACAAGCCGGTGACCAAGCCCGACGGATCTGAAGGGCATGAAGATCCGCATGATGGGCAACCCGCTGTTCGTCGAGACGATGAACGCGATGGGCGGCAACGGCGTTGCGATGGGCTTCAACGAGCTGTTCGGCGCGCTGCAGACGCGGCGTCGTCGACGGCGCCGAGAACAATCCGCCGACGCTGCTCGCGCAGAACCACTACACGGTGAGCAAGGTGTACAGCCTGACCGGCCACCTGATCATTCCCGAGATCTTCGTGTTTTCCAAGCGCACCTGGGACACGCTCTCCAAGGCCGACCAGGACCTGGTGCGCAAGGTTTCGCGCGAGGCGCAGATGGAGCAGCGCGCAGCTCTGGGACGCGTACGTCGGCGAGGCCGAAACCAAGCTCAAGGCGGCCGGCGTCAAGTTCGTCGCGGCCGACAAAGCCGCTTTCTACAAGGCTACGCAGCCGATCCGCGACAAGTACGGCGCCAAGTACGCCGCGCTGCTTAAGCGCATCGAAGACACCAAGTAGGCGGCCGCCGATGACACGCGGGCGTCTTGCTCCGCGTGTCTCTTTGCGCGTTTCAGTTTCCGGTGATCGCGCGCATGAACGCAAGGCAACGCTACGCGCAGGCGATGGAGCGGATCTACTTCGTGTGCGTCGTGCTTTCGGGCGCGGCACTGGTCGTCGATCACGCTGATCATCCCGGCTCGGCGTGTTCATGCGCTACGTGATGAACAGTCCGCTGTCGTGGCCGGAGCCGGCGGCCGGTGTCGCTGATGGTGATGTTTTCGTTCATCGGCGGCGCTGCGGTGTACCGCGCCAACGTGCACGTCGCGGTCGAAGCGCTGCTCAACGCCGTGAGCCCGGACATCCGGCGCGCGATGCTGTGGGGCGTCGACGCCTGCATGGGGCCGATCGCGCTGTTCATGCTCGGCTACGGCGTCCATCTGTGCCGTCATCACCCGGTTCCAGACGATGGCCGAGTTCCCTTGGCTTTCGGCGGCATTCGTCTACCTGCCGATCCCCATCGGCGGGTTGCTGACGCTGCTGTTCCTGATCGAGCGCGTTTGGGTCGGTGAGCCCGCCGGCGACGTCGATCATGTACAGCGACCAGGCGACCGAGCTCGAGTAGTAATGGACATTCTCGTACTGCTGGGTTCGTTCGCCGTCCTGTGCGCGCTTCGGCGTGCCGGTCGCCTACGCGCTCGGCCTGGCGGCGATCATCGCCGCGTTCTGGGTCGACATCCCGCTCGAAGCGGTGATGCTGAAGATCTCCGACGGCACCGACGACTTCGCGCTGCTGGCGATTCCGTTCTTCGTGCTGGCCGGCGGCATCATGGCCGAGGGCGGCATGGCGGCGCGCCTGATCAACCTCGCCAGGGTCTTCGTCGGCTTCATCCGCGGCGGACTGGCGCTGGTGAACATCCTTGCCAGCTCGCTGTTCGGCTGCATCTCGGGATCGTCGGTGGCCGACACCGCGTCGATCGGCTCGGTGATGATCCCGCAGATGGTCAAGGCCGGCTACCCGCGCGTCTTCGCCACCAACGTAACGATCTGCGGGTCGGTGCAGGCGCTGATGATTCCGCCGTCGCACAACGCGGTCATCTACTCGCTGGCCGCGGGCGGCACGATTTCGGTCGCGCATCTGTTCCTCGCCGGCATATTTCCCGGGCTGCTGTTCGGACTGTGCCTGATCGGACTCGTCCTGTGGACGGCCCACAAAGCGCGACTTCCCGAAGGGCGAGCCGATTCCGCTGAGCGACGATCCCGAAGATCGTCATCGACGCGCTGTGGGGCCTGGGCACTGTCGTCATCATCATGGGCGGCATCCTGTCCGGCGTATTCACGCCCACCGAGTCGGCCGCGGTCGCCTGCGTCTACGCGTTTCTCGTCACCTTTTTCGTCTACCGCGACTACAAGTGGCGCGACCTGCCGCACCTGGTCCACCGCGTGGTCAAGACCGTAGCGATGGTGATGATGCTGATCGGGTTTTCGGTGGCCTTCGGCTACATGATGGCGATCATGCAGATCCCGGCCAAGGTGACCGCTGTTCTTCCTGACGATCTCGGACAACAAGTACGTGTTCCTGCTGCTCGTGAACATTCTTCTGCTGCTGCTCGGTACGTTCATGGACCTGGCGCCGATGCTGCTGATCTGCACGCCGATCTTCATGCCGGTGATCGCTCAAGCTCGGGATCGATCCGGTGCACTTCGGCATGATCATGATCCTGAACCTGGGCATCGGACTCATCACGCCGCCGGTGGGGCCGACGCTGTTCGTCGGCTGCGCCATCGGCAAGGTCACGATGGAGCAGGTGTCGAAGGAGCTATGGCCGTTCTATGGCGCGATGTGCGCTCGCGCTGCTGCTCGTCACCTACATTCCGGCGATTTCGCTGTGGCTGCCTGGGCTGATGAAATGAAAATGCCGAATCAGTCGACGCGCGCGCCGGAAAACTTCACCACGTTTTGATACTTTGACAGCTCGCTGCGCACGAACTCTGAAAACTGATCGGGTGTGCCGGGCGCGGGTTCGGCGCCCATGCGTGCCAGACGTTCGCGTATCTCGGGTGAACGCAGCGCGGTGGTGAACGCCGCATTCAGCCGCGCGACGATTTCTCTCGGAGTACCGGCGGGTGCGAATACGCCGAACCAGGTCGATACATCGAAGCCGGGCAGTCCAGCTTCTGCCATCGTCGGCACGTCCGGCATTGCGTTCGCGCGCTGAGCGGTTGTGGCTGCCAGTGCGCGCAGCTTTCCGGCTTTGATCTGAGCGGTGGCAGACGCCAGGTTGTCGAACATGAAATCGGTCTGGCCCGCCAGCAACCCGAGTTGCGCCGGCGCTGCGCCTGCATAAGGAATGTGAACCGCCGAAATTTTCGCTTGCGACTTCATCAGCTCGCCGGCCATGTGTCCGGCGCTGCCGTTGCCGCCCGACGCGTAGTTAAGCCGTGCCGGATTCTTGCGCGCGTAATCGATCAACTCTCGTGCCGATCGAACGCCGAGCTGGCCGGCGCGATCGGGTGTCATCACCAGCACGTTCGGCACGTGCGCGATCAGCGTGATCGGAGCGAAGTCCCTGACCGGGTCATAGGGCAGCTTGGAGAACAGCCACGGATTGACCGCGTGCGTTGCGACCGCGCCGATGACGAGCGAATAGCCGTCGGGTGGCGACTTTGCGACGTGATCGACACCGAGATTGCCGCCCGCGCCGGGACGGTTCTCGACGACGATGACGCCCAGTGCTTCCTTGACCCGTTCCGCTAATGCACGCGCTGCGGTATCGAGCGGGCCGCCGGGGGGGTAGGGCACCACCAGGCGAATCGGCCTGTTCGGATACCCGGACTGTGCACTAGCCGATTGCGCTGCAACCCGTTCCGTCCAGCTTGCAGCAAATCCCGCCGCCGCGAGTACACCTATTGCATGTCGTCGATTCACGTTGCCCGCCGCTCAAATGAGGTCATCGTTAGTATCGCTCATCGCGATGTTGTCGACGACGCGTGGCGCGACATTGAACGTCGTCACAGTTGGGGAAGCTTGTGATCAAAGTTTCTACGTAACTTTGATCACCATGTTTTTCGCGTAGGCAGCTAGCGGCCAGAAGCAGACGATTCGGACGGTTGCCGAACCGACATTAGAGCGGCCATAGTTGTGCCAACGTAAGCAAACGTGCTTCAAGGGGAAGACATAGGAGCCAAGGTCTGGATGCTGGTAAATTTTCGGCCGCGAACTGTCTAGAAGGGCGGTTATGATCGCCATCAAGAACTTCGGAGGTATCGTGCTCAAGAGGCTTGCTTTTCTCCTTGTTTTCACAGGCTTCGCATCGCTCTCACAAGCACAGGAATGGCCAACGCGTCCGTTGCGTTTTGTTGTTCCCTTCCCGCCAGGTGGTACCTCGGATATCGTCGCGCGGCTTGTAGGCGAGCGACTTGCCGCACGTCTCGGGCAACCAGTGGTCGTCGACAACCGACCCGGTGTCGCCGGCATACTTGGAACAGATGTGGCGGCGAAGGCCGCGCCCGACGGTTACACCATGGTCTTGACGAGCATTGCGCCGATCGCCTTTGCGCCTTCGACGCCGCGCAAACTCGAGTACGATCCTCTCAAAGATCTTGCGCACGTTGCGGTGGTCGCGGCGACACCACTCGTGTTTGTCGTATCGAACGAACAGCCGGCTAAGAGCGTCGCAGATATCATCGCGGCGGCGAAGGCCGACCCGGGAAAGCTGAACTTCAGCTCCAGCGGTCCAGCGACTCCGAGTCATGTGATGCTCGAGCGGTTCAAGGCATCGACGGGTACGCAGATCACGCATGTGCCGTACAAGGGCTCGGCACCGGCCCTGGTCGATATCATGGCTGGCCGGATTGACGGCACGATTGACACGATGCCAGCGCTGATCGCGCAAATTCGAGCAAACAGAGTGCGGCCACTGGCCGTCTCGGGACCGAAGCGCGTGCCGCAGCTTCCCGAGGTGCCGACTCTCGTCGAATCTGGTCATGCGGATCTCGTCGCCATGTCTTGGTTTGGCGTCGCGGTGCCAGCGGCCACGCCACCTTCGATCGTGCAGCGACTCAACCGCGAGATTTATGCAGTTCTGGAACTTGCCGAGATGAAGTCCCGGTTCGATGAGCTTTCACTTGCCCCCGTTCCGATGTCGGCGGCGGAAACTCAGCGCTTCATTCAGAGTGAAGTCGAGCGTTGGCGGCCCGTGATTCAGACAACTGGAATCACATTCCAGTAGTTGGAAAACGAGTAGGTCATGGAGATCAATTTGCTCGGGCCGCTCGACGAGCTGGGCGCCGCATTCGAACGCTACGAGCGCGCGCTTATGAGCAACGACCCCGCGACGCTTGAAGAACTGTTCTGGAAGTCGGACTACACGCTGAGATATGGAATCGCAGAGAACCTGTATGGCTGGAATGAGATCTGCACCTACCGACGGCGTCGCGCCGGGCAGGGTGGTGCGCCACAGCGCAGCATAACGCGCAAGGTACTCACCACGTTTGGCCATGATTTCGGTACGCCAACATCGAGTACAAGCGCTTGGATAGCGGCAAGGTAGGCCGGCAATCACAGACTTGGATGCGCACTCCTGAGGGCTGGCGAGTTGTTTGCGCTCATGTTTCCATAGCACAGCACACGGACGAAGCTGGGGGACAGAAGACGACAACCTAACGAACCTGGATTCACACGGGCGAGTGCTGGTGCGCGTAGCACTTTGGAGCCCGCACACAAAGACGATAGTTAGCGACGATAGCCGGCGAAGCGAACAGTATTTAGAGGATAGGTCCGTGATCGAGCACTTCAGTCGCGAAGGGTGTCGATCGGAATCGGCAACGTCGCGTATTTGGAAGTCCGTTGTAGATAGAGATATCACAGTGCTCGCCGTCGATTCCGAACGCTTGTGGCAGTCACTCATGGAGCTTGCGCGCATTGGCGCAACGCCGAAGGGAGGTGTTCGGCGGATCACGATGACCGAAGCTGACCGGCAAGGAAGAGACTGTTTCGCAGACTGGTGCCGCGAGGCAGGACTTTCAATTCAAATTGACGGGATCGGCAACGTGTTCGCTCGCCGCGGGGGAGCTGACTCCACGCTTGCCCCTATCGCGATGGGCAGTCATCTGGATTCTCAGCCATCGGGCGGAAAATTTGATGGTGCGTACGGCGTGATGGCCGGCCTTGAGGTCGTGCGCAGCTTGAACGACGCCAACATTCGCACGAAAGCGCCTCTGGAAATAATAGCTTGGACGAATGAGGAAGGTTCGCGCTTCGTCCCCACGATGATGGGCTCCGGCGTTTATGCGGGGGCGTACAAGTTGGACTATGCCTTGGCACAGGTGGACGCCGACGGTGTCAGCGTTGCGGACGCATTGACAGCAATAGGCTACGCCGGCGACTCACCGCCGCATCCACTTGGCGCCTACTTCGAGGCGCACATTGAGCAAGGCCCTGTGCTCGAAGACACGGGCACTACGATTGGTGTCGTTCAAGGCGCGCTCGGCCAGCGCTGGTTCGACATCGTCATAACAGGGCAGGACGCGCATGCGGGCCCGACGCCCATGGAAACTCGTCGCGACGCGTTGCTGGCGGCGAGTCGGCTCGTCCTCGAGGTCAACCGAATTGCGATTGCAAGTCCCGATTACGCTCGCGGTACGGTCGGATTCCTCCAAGCGAAACCAAACTCTCGCAACGTCGTACCTGGTGAAGTTCGAATGAGCGTTGATCTGCGTAACGCAAAGGACACTACGCTGGGCATGATGGCCGGCAGGCTGAGTGAGGCCATCGCGTCGGTCAAACGTGAATGCCACGTCGACATCGAATGCACTGAAGTCGTGTACTTCCCGCCAAGCGAATTTGACCAAGGCTTGGTCGAGTCGGTGCGCCGCGCGGCTCGTGGGCACCGGTACTCCCACCGCGACATTGTCAGCGGTGCGGCACACGACGCCGTCTACATGTCGCGCATCACGCCAACCGCAATGGTGTTTGTTCCGTGTGAGGGTGGCATCAGCCACAACGAGGCTGAAAGCGCCCGCGTCGAGGATCTGGCAGCAGGCTGCAATGTGCTTGCTTCAGCGGTACTCGAACGGGCCGGAACGGCGTGATTGTGATCGCTTAACCAACTAGGCTTCCGACAAGCACTGCGCCTCAATCGCGCGCGCCACTCGAAAGCAGACATCCTCGCGCCACGGTGCAGCAATGATCTGCATTCCGACCGGCATGCCGTTAAGTTTTCCGATGGGTGCACAAATGACAGGCAGGCCGAGACACGAGACAGGCTGGGTCAACATCCCAGTGTTAGGTCGGGCCAGCATTTCGATGCCGCGCACGTTGAAGGTTTCTGCGCCGATGCGCTGCGCGGTAACCGGCGTCGCCGGCGCAAGGATCGCATCCACGGATTCAAAGAGTCGCGTTGTTTCGTGCCACGCGCGTCGTCTGATGCGCTGAGCATGTATGAGCCAATGTGCGGGTATGAGGGCGCCCGCCCGCAGACGGTTGACGATTAACGGATCGAAGTCCCGCGGCCGCAGGCGCAGATTAGAAAGGTGTTGCTGTGCGCCTTCCGCTGCTGTGATCACGATCGATGCAGCGCGCGCCGCGGCGGCTAGCGGAAGCTTTATCGACTGCTTGACGCCCAGCGTCGCGCCGATGGCAACAACCTTAGCGTAGATGTCTGGTTCGCAGTTGCTCTCGAAGAATTCATTGGCGCTGGCAATTCGCAAGCTGCCGATTCCAGACATGCCGGTGACCGGTTCGGGTATCCGATCGGTGCACACGGGGTCGGCGGTGTCGTACCCTTGCATCGCATCGTAGGCCGCGGCGAGCAAATCGAGATCTCGCGCGATCGGGCCTACATGGTCTAGGGAAGCAACGAACGGATAAGTTCCGGCGCGCGACAACCTGCCGTAAGTTGGCTTTAGACCCCACACGCCGCAGTAGGCGGCCGGAACGCGGATTGATCCATTCGTATCGGACCCCAGTGTGAGGGGCACCATTCCGGCCGCGACCGCCGCTGCGGACCCACCCGAAGACCCGCCCGCGACGCGGTCTGGGTCGTGCGGGTTCCGGGTCGCCCCATAGTGAGAGTTCTCCGTAGTGAAGCCGAACGCGTATTCGTCCATGTTGAGCGTTCCGACGAGAACGGCTCCGGCCGCCTCTAGACGAGTAATGAGCGTGGCGTCCCTTGCAGCAGGCGAATGCTCGCGATTGATCTTAGAGCCCGCGAGTGTCGCGATGTCTTCGACGTCAAAAAGGTTCTTCACCGCAAAGGGCACACCTGTGAGGGGTCCCCTTTTTCTGCGGCCCGCTACGTCCGCAGCCTGCTTCAGCGCTCGGTTTCGAGTAATTGCGGTGAAGGCATTGATGGCTGCGTCGCGCTTTCCGATCACCTCAAGGGTTTTGGCGATGCTGTCCACTATGGACGCCATATCGGCGCTGCCTCATCTTCCAAGGCGAGTGGAATATCCTCCAAGAGTTGCGCGAACCCTGCGATCCGCTCAAGGCTCAACGTGACCTCCGCAAGTGCCGCTTCGTCGAGCGCGAATCCTGCGAGCTGCGCTGCCTCGCGCACAAAAATGTCATAGGTCATTGGCTCTGCCTGCCGACACGCGCCACGACGGCAGCCACGCCAGCCCCGACCGGCCCCTGGTGATAGCTCATTCCTGCAGAGGCGTAGATCGCGGGATCACCGACGACCGACGCGACGACGGCGCCGAGTACGGCGCGTGAGGGACGTGTATTGAGATCTGTATCGGTCAGGAGAGTAGTGCGGCGACCGCGGATGCGTCCATGCACCGGAATTTGTCCTTTGGCGAAGACGTTGACAATGCGCTCGCGATCAACGTCTTCTACCGACACTTGAACAGGAATACCCGCCCCTCGCAAGGCCTTGCGCACTCCTTCGGCGTCGATGAGATCTTCCATCATTGCGTGGCTGCATACGTAGTCTCCGACGGCATTCGCAGAATTGCCGAGCAGCAAGACCTGACAGCGAAGCATCTCGATGCCCGAAGACGCAGCACCGCGCAGTGTGTAGAGGTCGTGGTTATGACCAATGTCGCGCGCAGCCAGCGGACCGTTGATCTCGCCAAGACCGAGTGCAATGCCCAGCGCAGAGGCACCGTTTGCGAATCCCATCGAGCGGGCCGTGTCTTCGGTGACCACCGATTTCCCCCGTGCCTTTGCGTCGTTGATTCTTTCGGAAGTGAGTAGAGGACACTTGACCTGCACATAGTGAACGTCGTCAAGCGAAGCGAGGTCGGCTGCCGCGAGCGCATCGCGGACCGCCGCCGCAACGAGCTCGACATGCGCCAGCGCGCCGACTTCCTCCGGCGCTAGCTCCCGTGTGTTCGCAATGGATACTGAAAGACGCTTCTGCCCCGCAACGGGCGTGGCGCTGGTGATCTTCCGTGAAAACACTGTCGCATGGGGTGAAATGACGCCCTCACATCCTCCCGACATGACGAACGCAACCCGTTCGTCAACTTCCGAGGCAGGGCGCTTCGTCCAGTGGGCGAGCAACTCGGTAAAGCAGCGATGTGCGAAAGGACGCGAAAAGTCGTTGACCTTTCCATTTCCCTCGGTCTTAGCAATGATTCCGACGACGTCTTCGGCAAGCACTCTTCCTTCGTGAAAGGCCGCCTCCAAGCCCGACATATCATCGGGTGCCGCCACTGAGAATTTTTCGGCACTGCATTCAATAGCCATCCTTGAGTCCTCGCTGGATTCGTTCGCTACGCCGATTCCTTTGCCACCAGGTGCGAGCAACGCGTTTAACGCCGCGAGTGCGGGACTAGGGAACAGACTAGGTACGCTTCGACTATAAGGCAAGAAGCGGCAAGGTCATTCGCGTTGAATATCGGACGGTCTATCGCCTGTCCGCTCGTCGGGGATCTGCCGTTTCCGTGTCACTGCGATGTGGTGCGTGGGCTGCGACATGCTGCGAAACGTGATGAATCCTTCCAACAGTCGACGATCCGTGCGGCCCGAGCCTTTGTATCGCTTGTATAGCTTGTCCGCCAGCCAAGCCGCGGGTGTCAGCAGGTCGCCCGCCGCCGCCGTGGCGGGAAAGATTTGAGTGGCGGACAGCACGACGGCTCCGGCACCAAGCGTTAGTCCGCTGGGGATGAGCGCTTTCTCAAGGAAGGAGCTCTTTGTGCTTTTCTCGAGCGCTTCGATCTTTGGGGTCAGAACATCGTCTAATGCCTGTCCTAAGTCCAGCTCAAACTGCCAAGTAACGTTAACGTGAGGAAGCAGAGACTTGCGATAACTCTGACGATGAGCAGGTTTTGCTTGTGCTCAGCGAGACGCTGAGTACCGTCGCTGTTCAATTGCTGCGTTCGCGTAGCTATGAATGTTCAACATGTGCTTCACTGCATTGACCAATTCGCACTCCGAGCCCAGTATTTCAGGCGCTTGAACGCTGGTTGAAAGGCTCGTCGGCGTCGGCGGCCTGCGCATCGCTGGCCGCGCAGACATGAACGCCGTCGACGCTGGCCCCAGGAGGTCCATGCTGGGCCCACTGCGCCAGACGTTGAAGTGCTGCTTCTTGGCCGACGGCGACTGCCTCGACGCTGCCATCGCTGCAATTTCGCACCCACCCCGCCAACCGCAGCCGGCGCGCCTCGTTGCACATCGCATAGCGAAAACCGACGCCTTGCACCTGGCCGGCAATTTTGAAATGCAACGCAGGCAATCAGACGATCCCGCGCGACTTCAGAGAGTGCAGTTGCTCTGCGTCGATGCCTGCGTATTCGCGCAGCACGCTGGCAGTGTGCTCGCCGAGCATCGGCGGCGGCAGCTCGTAACTCGGCGGCGTCGCCGTCATCTTGATCGGATTTGCGACCATGGGGACCTGCCCGGCCAACGCGTGTGCGAGATCGACCCGTAGTTGGCGCGCAGCGACCTGAGGATCTGCAAGTGCGTGTGCGATGTCGTTGATGGCGCCGCAAGGGACGCCGGCCGCGTCCAGGTGCTCGGTCCAGAATGCCACCGGCTTGGCGCCCACGATCGATTCGAGTTCGCCGACCAGAATCTCGCGATTGCGAACGCGATCCGCGTTGCGCCGGTAACGCGCGTCGGTGGCCAGGCGCGGCGTGCCCGCGACTTCGCAGAATTTGACGAACTGCGAATCGTTGCCCACTGCGACGACCACGTGGCCGTCGGCGGCTGCAAATACCTGATACGGCACGATGTTCGGATGTGCGTTACCGGCGCGGCCCGGCGCCTTGCCGGACGTCAGGTAATTCATGTTCATGTTCGCGAGCATCGCGATCATCACGTCGTAGAGTGCCATGTCGATGTGCTGCCCTTCGCCGCTTGCGTTCGCGATGCGTCACCGCGGCGAGGATCGCCACCGCCGAATACATTCCGGTCATCAGATCGGACACCGCGACGCCGGCCTTTTGCGGCCCGCCGCCGGGGCGGTCGTCGCGCTCGCCGGTAATGCACATGAAGCCGCCCATGCCCTGCATCATGAAGTCGTAGCCGGCGCGCATCCGATACGGCCCGGTCTGCCCGAAGCCGGTGATCGAGCAGTAGATCAACCCCGGATTGATTTCCGTCAGTGCGCGTAGTCGAGACCGTATTTCGCGAGCTGCCCGACCTTGTAGTTCTCGACGACGCATGTCGCACTGTCCGCGAGCTTGTGCAGCAGCGACTGGCCCTCGCGGTCTGGAAATGTCGATCGTGACCGAACGCTTGCCGCGATTGGCCGACAGATAGTAGGCAGCTTCCGACGTGTCCGCGCCGTCGGAGTTCTTCAGGTACGGCGGCCCCCACGCGCGTGTGTCGTCGCCGCTGCCCGGCCGCTCGATCTTGATCACTTCGGCGCCGAGGTCAGCCAGCAGTTGCGTACACCACGGCCCCGCAAGCACGCGCGTCAAGTCGAGCACACGCAGATGGCCGAGGGATTTCATTGAACGTGGTCGATGGGCGGCGATTGCCTACACTTTGCGCGATGCTACGCAAACTTTCGCCCGGAATGCTGCGCGTGTTGATGAACATATGGCCGCCGTTCATGGGCGCGGGCATTCGCGTACGCCACATCGCGCCCGACTTTCGCAGCGTCACCGTCGACATGCGACTGCGCTGGTCGAATCGAAGCTACGTCGGCACCCATTTCGGCGGATCGCTGTATGCGATGACCGATCCGTTTCTGATGGTGATGCTGTCTCACATTCTGGGGGCTCAGTATCGCGTGTGGGACAAGTCGGGATCGATCGACTACCTCGCGCCCGGCCGCGGTCGCGTTTGGGCACGCTTCGATCTGAATGAGGTCGATCTGGAACAGATTCGGCGCATGACCGAGGCGGGCGACAAGCATCTGCACCTGTTTAACATCGATATCAAGGATGACGAAGGCATGGTGGTCGCGCGCGTCGAGAAAGTCATTTATATCCGGCGCAAGCGGGATTCTCGTCCAATGGAGAATCCGGCATGAGTCGTGCGGCCGCGTGGCCGTACCCACGCGTGCTCGCGCATCGCGGCGGCGGTGCGCTGGCACCGGAGAACACGATTGCGGCGATAAGAGTGGGCTCGAGCGCGGGTATCGCGGCGTTGAGTTCGACGCGATGCTGGCTGTCGATGACGTGCCGGTGCTGATGCACGACCCGACGCTCGAGCGCACCGCGCTCACCGTTGGCGCGGTCAGCGAGCGGAGTGCAGCGGAGCTTGAGCGGATCGACGTCGGCGGCTGGCATTCGGCGCGCTTCATCGGCGAGACGGTGCCGACGCTGCAGCGAACGCTGCGCTTTTGCCGCGAGCATGACATCTGGCCGAATATCGAGATCAAGCCAGGCGCCGGCTTTGAAGCGGCGACCGGCGCAGCCGTGGCGCGGGTGACCGCGGAGGTCTATGCGGATCTGATGCGGCCCGGCGGCGACGCGCGCAGATCAAGTCGACGCTTGCGTGCCATTGCTGTCTTCGTTTGCCCCTGCGGCGCTGATCGCAGCGCGCGAGGTGGCGCCGGACCTGCCGCGCGGTTGGCTGGTGGACCTGGTGCCGCCAGAGTGGCACAAAGAAATGGCGCGCCTGAAGTTGCGTGTCGCTACACACCAATCATCGCCACCTGACGGGCCAACAGGCGCACCAGATAAAGCGCGCCGGCACCTGGCTCTTCTGCTACACGGTGAATTCGCCGCAGCGCGCACGAACGCTTTTAGCTGGGGCGTCGACGCGTTCTGCACGGATGCGATCGACCGCATCCCCGCTGATCTAGCCGCCGAGTCCGCTAGCCGGGCGGCTGCGTGTCGATAAATGAGGGGCGCGCCGCGAGTTTTTCGTAATGGCGCGCCAGATTCGGATGCGCGCCGCGCCAATTGATGTGCTTGAAGCGAAAGTCCAGATACCCCAAGGCGCATCCCACTGCGATATCGGCCAGCGAATACGCGTGCCCATTGCACCACGGCTTGTCCGCCAGGCCATGGTCCATCGAGGCCACGGCGGCATGCACCTTGTCCATCTGCCGATCGGTCCACTTTTGGCTTTGCTGCTCGGGGGGGCGCTGCGTTTGTTCGAGTCGAACGAGAATCGACGCATCCATCACGCCGTCGGCCAGCGCTTCCCACGTCCGCACTTCCGCGCGCTCGCGCCCGTTGGGCGGGATCAGCTTCGCCACGGGTGTCAGCGTATCCAGATACTCGACGATCACGCGAGAGTCGAATAGGGCGCCGCCATCCTCCATGATCAGGCAAGGCACCTTTCCCAGCGGGTTGGCGTCATGGATGGACGTGTCGGGCGACCAAACGTCTTCCAGCTCCAACTGGTACTCCAGTCGTTTTTCCGCCATCACGATGCGTACCTTGCGTACGTAGGGGCTGGCAAGCGAACCGATCAAGCGGATGGTCTTGGACACGTTGCACGCAGAAAACGACGGGAAAGCAGTATATCGACGGCGCGCCAACCGGCAATAGCAACGGAATGCCACACGCCGATTACGCGGGAACAACGATGCGCCTTTGCTACACTCCGCCGCCTCTGAAAGTTCTACACGTTTAGCACACGCGCCGCATTGCGAATCAACTCCGCACGTAACGTGCCCGCTGAACTCGTTTCTCATCTCGTTCCGCTGACCGCCATTTCGCCGTTGGACGGCCGTTACGGCAGTCAGACCGCCGAGCTGCGCGACATTTTTTCTGAATTTGCCTTCATGCGCGAGCGGCTGCGCGTCGAAGTGGCGTGGCTGACGGGGCTCGCGGCCTCCGGTCTGCCGGAGCTGCCCGCCTTGCCGGACAGCGCCACGCGCGCACTGCATCAGCTCGTCGCAGACTTCAGCATCGAAGACTGCATCGAAATCAAGGCGATCGAAGCCGAGACGAACCACGACGTCAAGGCGGTCGAGTATTTCATCAAGCGGCGCGCGGGTTCCGCGCTGGGCGGTGCCGCGGAATTCATTCACTTCGCGTGCACCTCGGAAGACATCAACAATGTCGCGCACGCGCTGATGCTCGGGCGCGGCCGCGAAGTGCTGACGCGCAGCCTGCGCGAAATTCATGCGGAGCTACGCGACAACGCACACCGCTACGCGGATCTGCCGATGCTGTCGCGCACGCACGGTCAAGCCGCGAGCCCGACGACGCTGGGCAAGGAGTTCGCCAACGTGTCGGTGCGGCTCGCGGCGGCGATCGACGCGATCGAGCGCGTGACGCCGCTGGCGAAGATGAACGGCGCGGTTGGCAATTACAACGCTCACCTCGCAGCGTATCCCGACGTCGATTGGGAAGTCTTGGCTCGCCGCGTCGTCGAACAACTCGGGCTGCAGTTCAACACCCACACGATCCAGATCGAGCCGCACGATGCAATGGCCGAGCTGTTCGATGCGATAGCGCGCGTCAACACCATGCTGCTCGATCTCGATCGCGATCGTGTGGGGCTATATATCGCTCGGTTATTTCAAGCAGAAGCTGAAGGCGGGCGAAATCGGGTCGTCGACGATGCCGCACAAGGTCAATCCGATCGACTTCGAGAATTCGGAGGGCAATTTAGGACTGGCCAATGCGCTGCTGCGGCATCTGGCCGACAAGCTTCCCGTCTCGCGCTGGCAGCGCGATCTGACGGACTCCACGGTGCTGCGCAACCTGGGCGTCGCGTTCGGCTACTCGCTGATCGGCTACGAGTCCTGCGTGCGCGGACTGAGCAAGCTCGAGATCAACGAAGCACGCATTCGCGCTGACCTGGACGAAGCCTGGGAAGTGCTGGCCGAGCCGGTGCAGACGGTGATGCGCCGCTACGGAATCGAAAATTCATATGAGCAACTGAAAGCGTTGACGCGCGGCACGAGCATTACCCGTGATGCGTTGCACGAGTTCGTGCGCGGACTGCCGATCCCGGCCGCGGCACGCGACGCGTTGCTGTCACTGACGCCTTCGAGCTACATAGGGAAAGCCCCTGAGCTTGCACGCCGGGCCTGAGCTCGACGCTTCGTTAAGCTTTCGACTCACCTTTTAGAAAACGCCAAGGAATAGTGATGCATCGACACGTGAAGGTCGCATGCGCGGCTGCCTGCATTGCGATCGGTGCCGCCGTCACCTGGCCGGTGGCCGCGCAGTACGCCAAGCCCGAAGATGCAGTCAAGTATCGGAAAGCTGCGTTCACCGTGATGAACAGCCACATGGGACGCATTTTCAGGCAGCTGAAGTCACCGAATCCAAACATGCAGGTGATTCAGTCCAGTGCGCAAACGGTCGAGTCGATGTCGAAGCTCCCATGGGACGCGTTTTCGCCCGATACGGAGATGGTGGCCGATACACGCGCTTTGCCCGCTCTGTTCAAAAATGAAGCCAAGGCCAAAGACCTTGCGCAAAAGATGCAGGAAGAAACCGCCAAGCTGAACTCGGTTGCCAAGACCGGGGACGCCGCCGCGATCCGGACTCAATTCAATGCTGTCGCGAAAAGCTGCGATAACTGCCACGACGACTTCAGAGCGAAATAGTCGCGAGATCCGCGCGGCGGCACGTTAGCGCTGCCTTTTCAGCTGCAGGCAAGGGGTGCGCGAGAGTCGCGGCGTATGCAAGTGAAGCGCCCGACACCGCGGAGGCGGCCACCGTGAGCACGTCCTCGCCGCGGAAGCTGAACAACTCGTCGAACAAGCCAAGCGCCGTTACGGCCAGCGCACCGCTGATTACGACGGCGTGCATGAAGTCGTTGAGCGTTGCCAAACTACTTTTTTGTCCCATTTGCATTCCTCTTCACTCAAGCGTCCTGGCTCGCGAGGGATAGTGGCGCCGATTCATTGCTCGCTCGTTTCCGTCGCACGACTCTGTCGTTTCAGTTGCAACGCCGCGCCGTTGTTTCAATTGAAATCTGCGCAGCGCAACGGGCAATCTGCGCGAAACTTGGGACAAGAACGATGCATTTATGAGCTGGTTGTTTGCGTTTGCGCATCACATCGCAGCGTTCGCCCTGGTTGCTGCTCTTACCGTCGAAGTTGTCCTTATAAAGGGCGAACTGACGATGCAGCGCGCGCGCCAGCTGCAGCTCGCCGATCTGGCTCTTGGCGTTTCGGCAGGCACGATTTTGGTGGTTGGCTTTCTTCGCGTGTTCTACTTCGAAAAGGGCGCGCCCTACTACTTCCATAGCGTTCCGTTCATCGCCAAGGTCACGCTGTTCTTCATAGTTGCGGTGCTCTCGATTTATCCCACCGTTGAATTCCTATCCTGGCGAAAGCATCAGAGACAGGGACGCGCACCGGTCGTGCCGGAGCGCAAACTGCGTTTGATCCGCGCAGTGATTCACTGGGAATTGATCGCAGCTGCGCTGATGATTCTGTTCGCGGCATTGATGGCGAGAGGAGTCGCCTCGTTCGGATAACGTGCGCCGCCAGGCGCCGAAACGGAACACATTCGAAAACGCGACATGGTTTTGCCAGTAGTCCCGATCCACCACCAGAAAGGAATTTGCCATGCAAATGAACCCGTACCTGACTTTCGACGGTAACTGTGCGGAAGCGATGCGCTTTTACGAGCGCACGTTCGGAGGCAAGCTCGACATGACGACGTTCGGTTCATCGCCGATGCGCGATGAGATTCCGGCGGGTCATGGCGACAAGATCATGCATGCGTGCCTGACGGTGAACGGCCAGTCGCTGATGGCGTCGGACGCCGGGCCATGGGCGCCCTTCGAGGGAGTCAAAGGTATATCGGTCGCACTGAACTATCCAAAAGGGGCCGATGGCAAGCCGGTGTTTGACGCGTTGGCTAAGGGCGGCCAAATAACGATGCCTTTGGAGAAGACGTTCTGGGCAGAAGCGTTCGGCATGGTGACCGACCGTTTCGGCACGCCTTGGATGATCAACGCCGGTCCGATCGCCGTCTGAGCAATCAATTTACTAATCCTGGAGCAGTAATGAGCTACGTAGACGGATTTGTGGTGCCGGTACCAAAAAAGAATCTGACTGCATACAAGAAGCTGTCGGCGAAGGCGGGCAAGGTCTGGCGCGAATACGGCGCCATCGAATACAAGGAGTGTGTCGGCGACGACGTTAAAGTGGGAAAGGTCACCTCCTTCCCGCAGAGCGTCAAACTGAAGCGTGACGAAGTCGTCGTGTTCTCTTGGATCACCTACAAGTCGCGCGCGCAGCGCGACCGCGTCAACGCCAAGGTCATGAAGGATCCGCGACTGGCCGACATGATGGATCCGAAGTCGCTGCCGTTCGACGCCAAGCGCATGTTCTTTGGTGGATTCAAGATATTCGTCGACGTATGAGCGGGCGGGCAGCGCGTACGTTGCGGATGAGTGCGCCGCCGCCGCACTATGACTTCCGCCGGCGTCGAGCCCGACGAAGCGGCGCTGATCGAGCCAGCTCCACCCCAATCCTATGGAGATACGTCAATGAAATTTCTGGTGCTAGTCAAGTCCACCGCGGAGTCGGAAGCCGGCGTGATGCCGAGCACGCAGGTACTGACCGAGATGGGCAAGTTCAACGAAGAGCTGGTCAAAGCCGGCGTGATGCTGGCCGGTGAGGGGCTGCACCCGACCTCGAAAGGCAAGCGGGTCCGGTTTGCCGGATCCAAACGCACGGTCATCGACGGGCCGTTTACCGAGACGAAGGAACTCGTCGCCGGCTTCTGGATCTGGCAGGTGCGCTCGATGGATGAGGCGGTCGAATGGATCAAGCGCAGTCCGTTCCGGGATGGAGAAGTCGAACTGCGACCCGTTTTCGAAGCCGAAGATTTCGGCGCCGAGTTCACGCCCGAGCTCCGCGCGCAGGAAAAGCGTCTTTGGGCGCAGGCGGAATTGAACAAAGCGAAGCAGCCGTAGCAGGATCATGAGGAAATTTTTCTGGCAGGTCCGTGCGACCCTCCATGGCTACATGGAAGGGCCGGACCGGGAACTGGATGACACGGCCCAGGTAGCCGCGGTCTGGCGCATCGAGTCGGCCAAGATTGGCAGCGTCGCGCGCGTCGTGCGACGCCAGCCTGACTTTTGATCCTGACTTCGCGCGCTTACAACGTAACCAGATAAGAAACGACCCCGGCGGCGACGATCGCCAGCACGGCGGCCCGCAGTCGTATCGCCGCGCCATCCTCGGCTGCGGGCGCCGCCAATCCGAGCTTGTCTCCAGTGAGCATCGGCGTGATCAAGTCGTGGCGCCGGACCAGCAGATAAAACCCGATTGCGGCGACATGCAACACGGTCAGGCCGACTACCAACCAGTGGTTGTAGTAATGCACCGTCGATAAACGATCGCTCAGCGCGCTGGAGATGAACTTGACCCACGGCCCTTCGTTAAAGCTGCCGTCGTTGGTGAACACGCCGGTGGAGATCTGCACGGCGAGCACGATCAGCAGCGCATACACCGACAGCGTCCCGACTGCGCTGTGCCCGGCGCTGGCAGGCAAACCATCGGAACCAGTCGAAAGGAGCGTGCGCCAGATGCGAGACGGCGACGGCAGAAAACTCGCAAACCGCGCATAGCGCGAGCCTACGAAGCCCCACAGCAATCGAAAAAGCAACAGCGATGCGATTGCGTAGCCCGAGCGGAAGTGCCAGGTGAGCCAGTCGCCGCCAAGCTTGCCAGTCGTGAAGGAAAAGATGGCCAGCGCGGCCAGTAGCCAGTGAAACAGCCGCGTGGGCAGATCCCAGATGCGAGTCCGCGGGCTCAGATCCCTCATGATCGAGCACCTTAGGGAACGATTTGCTGTTCGTCCTCGCGTTTGACGGGTTTGACGAGGTCTTCGCGCTTGACGCCGAGATACATCGCGATCGCCGCCGCAACGAAGACCGACGAATAAATCCCGAACAGGATGCCGATCGTCAGCGCCAGTGCGAAGTAGTGCAGCGCGGGCCCGCCGAAGAACAGCATCGACAACGCCATCGCCAACGTGCAGCCATGCGTGATGATCGTGCGCGAAATGGTGGCCGTGATCGCCGAATCGATCACTTCGACCACGCTGGCGCGGCGCATCTTCTTGAAATGCTCGCGCACGCGATCGAAGATGATCACCGATTCGTTGACCGAGTAACCGAGCACCGCAAGCACCGCCGCCAGCACCGGCAGAGAAAATTCCCAGCCGAAGATCGAGAACATGCCGACGACCAGGATCACATCGTGCAGGTTGGCAACGATCGCTGCGACCGAGAACTTCCACTCGAAGCGGAATGCGAGGTAGACCATGATGCCGATCACGACCATCAGCAAAGCAAGAAGGCCATCTTGCGCAAGCTCGGCACCGACCTGTGGCCCCACAAACTCGACGCGGCGCAGTTCGACGTTGGGCGTTTGTGCGCGCAACGTTTCCATCACACGCTCGGCCTGCTGCCCGGACGTGAAGCCCGGTTGCAGCGGCAGGCGAATCAGCACATCGCGCGAGGTGCCGAAGTTCTGCACCTGAAACTCGCCGCCACCTTGCTGCTCGATTGCGCCCCGAATTCGCTCGAGCTGCGCGGCCTCCTGATAGGCAACTTCCATTACCGTGCCGCCGGTGAACTCGATCGACAGGTTCAGTCCGCGAAACACCAGGAACCCGACCGCGACAAGGAACGAGATCGCGGAGATCGCGTTCAATATCAGCGAGTACCGCATGAACGGAATCGTGCGGCGGATCTTGAAGAATTCCATTCGTTTTCCTGTCGCTTACCCGCTTACTCGGCGCCGGATGTGCCGGGCTTCCACACCTGCCCGATCGAGATCGAAGGCAGCTTCTTGCGCGTCCCGTAGTACAAGTTGA
Source organism: uncultured beta proteobacterium (assembly GCA_963746085.1). Lineage (GTDB taxonomy): Bacteria > Pseudomonadota > Gammaproteobacteria > Burkholderiales > Burkholderiaceae_F > JACCZX01. The sequence continues at coordinate 325,437 of CAVVAI010000008.1, read as the reverse complement.
CCATCGCGCGCGAAACGTAAACCGCCGAGAAGATCGAAGTCAGGATGCCGAGCACGTGCACGACCGCGAATCCGCGCACCGGGCCCGAGCCGAACGTCAGCAGTGCAATGCCGGCAATCAGCGTCGTGATGTTCGAATCCATGATCGTGGCCCACGCCTTGTCATAGCCCTCGTAAATCGCCTGCTGCGGCGTTCGGCCGTTGCGCAGCTCTTCGCGCACGCGCTCGTTGATCAGCACGTTGGCGTCGATGGCCATACCGAGGGTCAGTGCGATCGCCGCGATGCCAGGCAGCGTCAGCGTCGCCTGCAGCAACGACAGCAGCGCGATCAGCAGCATCAGGTTGACGGTCAGCGCGGCCACTGAAATCAGGCCGAACACGCGGTAGTAAAGAATCATGAACACGCCGATCGCCGCGAACCCATACAACGTTGACTGGAAGCCTCGCTCGATGTTCTCCGCACCCAGGCTGGGGCCGATCGTGCGCTCTTCGATGATTTCCATCGGCGCAGCGAGCGAGCCGGAGCGGATCAGCAATGAAAGATCGGCGGTTTCCTGAACCGTGAAGTTGCCGGTGATCTGAAACTGATTGCCGAATTCGCCCTGGATCGTTGCGACCGAGATCGCCTCGCCCTTGCCGCGCTCGTACAGCACGATCGCCATCAGCCTTCCGAGGTTCTCGCGCGACGCCGTGCGCATCGAGCGGCCGCCGGCCTCGTCGAGCCGCACCGACACGGCGGGACGCTGGTTCTGGTCGAGCGTGGCCGATGCACCGTTCAACTGCGTCCCGGTAGCCACGATCTCGCGCTTCAACGGAATTTGCTTCACGACCTGGCCATCGCGCTGCGGCACCGTCACCGCGCCCGGTGTTCCGGCCGCCATCGCGTCCTGATCGACCAGCCGTATTTCAAGCGTCGCGGTGCGGCCGATCAGCGTCTTCGCGCGCGCCACGTCCTGTACGCCGGGAAGCTGCACGACGATGCGGTCGGCGCCCTGCTGCTGAATGACCGGCTCGGCCACGCCGAGCTCGTTGACGCGGTTATGCAGCGTTGAAATGTTCTGCCGAAGGGCGGAGTCCTGAATCGCCCGCTGCGCAGCAGGTGTCAGCGTTGTGCTCAGAGCGAGATCATCGCCGCTGCCCGTCTCGCGCAACGCCAGTTCACCCACCTGCGTGCGCAGCAGGTCCTGCGCGCGCGTGCGCATATCCGGGTCGCGAAAGCGGATATCGATCGACGCGGGCGTCTTGGTGATACCGGCATGGCGGATGTTCTTCTCACGCAACAACGTGCGGATATCCGACGTGAGCGTGTCGAGCCGCTTGTCGATCGCGGAGCTCATGTTGACCTGCATCAGAAAGTGCACGCCGCCGCGCAGGTCGAGCCCCAGGTACATGGGCAGCGCATTGACGCTGGTGAGCCAAGGCGGAGTATTCGAAATCAGGTTAAGAGCGACGACGTAGTCAGGATCTTCGGCACTGGGGCTGAGCGCGCGCTGCAGCGTGTCCTTCGCCTTCAACTGCGTATCGGTGTCGGCGAAACGCATGCGCACGGTCGAGTTGGTGCCGATCGTGTCGAAGTACACGGCCTCGTGCGGGATTTGCGCGTCGTTCAGGACCGACTCGACGCGCGCCATTAACGCGGTGTCGACCTTAACCGTCGGCCGCCCGGACGAGACCTGGACAGCCGGCGACTCGCCATAAAAATTGGGCAGCGTGTAGATCGCGCCCAGGATCAGCGCGACGGCTATGACGATGTATTTCCAGAGCGCATACCGGTTCATCAAGCCGCCTCAGCAACTACTGCGCGGCCCGATGCGAGCCCTGCGGCGCTCGCTGTATCGGTCATACACGTCCGTTCCTCGACCCGTATGCTGCAAATGAGTCGGGCCTTCTCGCGACGTTTCTGAGACGGCTCCATCATTAGGCAGGCTTGAACGTATCTTTCGGCAATAGCGTCTGCACCGCCATTTTTTGCATCGAGATCTGCACCGGCTGGCCGTTGACCGCGGCCACCTGCACAGTGACGAACTGATCGTTGATCTCGGTGATCTTGCCGACGATGCCGCCGGCGGTAATCACCTCATCGCCTTTTTTCAGCGCGTCGGCCATCGACTTGTGTTCCTTCTGGCGCTTCACCTGTGGCCGGATCATGAAAAAGTAGAAGACGACGAAGATCAACACCATGAAGCCGATCGACATGAACGACGATTCGGCACCGGACTGCGCGGCAGGCGCGGTTTGTGCAAAAGCATTACTGATGAAGAACATGATGGGTGTCCTTAATGACTCAGTTGCTCAGATAACGGCTGAGGGTAAACGCGGCGCGCGATTATAGCGGCGCCGTCTCAAATACCACGCCCGCGGTCGCGCGCGAACTGCACACGAAATTCGCCGAAACGCCGCGCTGCGATAGCCGCGCGCGCCTGCTTCATCAAATCCAGGTAGTAGTACAGATTGTGGATCGTGTTCAACCGTGCTCCGAGAATCTCGTTGACCCGCTGCAGGTGGTGCAGATACGCGCGGGTGAACGTTCGGCACGCCGGGCAGCCGCAGGTTTCATCGAGCGGCGCGGTGTCGGTGCGATAGCGGCCATTGCGCAGCTTGATGTCGCCGTAGCGCGTAAACAGCCAGCCGTTGCGCGCGTTGCGCGTCGGTAGCACGCAATCGAACATGTCGATGCCCACACCGATCGCCTCGATCAGATCTTCCGGCGTGCCGACTCCCATCAGGTAGCGTGGCTTATCCGCCGGCATCTTCGGCGCCGTGTGCGCGAGGATCCGCATCATTTCTTCCTTCGGTTCACCGACGGAAAGGCCGCCGATCGCGTAGCCGTCGAAGCCAATGTCGACCAGTGCGTCGAGCGATTCGTCGCGCAGCTCTTCGAACATGCCGCCTTGAACGATGCCGAACAGAGTGTTCGAGCTGGTCAAACGTTGAATCGCACTCGCGACTGCGCTGCGCCCAGCGCAGTGACAGCCGCATCGAAGCGGCAGCCTCTTCCTGCGTCGCGATTCGTTCGCCGTCCGATACGGCGTGCATTCGTCGAACACCATCGCGATGTCAGAGTCGAGGACGTGCTGGATGCGCATCGACTCCTCAGGAGTCAGGAACAGCCGATCACCGTTGATCGGCGATGCAAACTGACACGCCTTCCTCATTGATCTTGCGCAGCGGTCCAAGCGAGAACACCTGAAAACCGCCCGAGTCGGTCAGCAGCGGGCGCGACCATCCCATGAAGCGATGCAGACCACCGTGGGCGGCGATGACGTCGAGGCCGGGGCGCAGCCACAGATGGAATGTATTGCCGAGAACGATCTGCGCGCCGAGATCGATCAGCTCGTCGGGTGCCATCGCCTTGACCGTCCCATAGGTGCCGACCGGCATGAACACCGGCGTTCGCACTTCACCGTGAGCAAGTTTCAGGCGGCCAACACGCGCCGGGCCGTCGCATGCGCACATCTCGAACACAAGGCTCATCGCGCACGCTCCAGCAACATTGCATCGCCGTAACTGAAGAAGCGGTAGCGTTGCTCGATCGCGTGCGCGTAGGCAGCGCGAATGCGATCGATGCCGGCGAATGCGGACACCAACATCAGTAGTGTCGACCTCGGTAGATGGAAATTGGTCAACAGCAGATCGACGATCCTGAAGCGGTAACCCGGCGTGATGAAGAGCGCGGTTTCACCCGCGCCAGCGGGGACCGTCGGTTGCGGGCCGCGCGCGGCCGACTCCAATGCCCGCAGGCTAGTCGTACCAACCGCAACGACGCGGCGGTTCGCTGCGCGCGCTGCGTTGATCGCCTGCGCCGCCGCCTTCGAGATTTCATACCGCTCCGAGTGCATCCGGTGCTCGGCAATGCGCTCGACGCGCACCGGCTGGAAGGTGCCGGCTCCGACGTGCAGCGTCACATGCACGAATTCGATGCCGCGCTTGTGCAGGCGAGTCAGCAGGTCCGCAGTGAAGTGAAGGCCCGCGGTGGGGGCGGCAACAGCGCCGGCGCGTGCCGCGTAAACAGTTTGATAGCGGAGCGCATCGGTCGAATCGGCGGCATGCTCGATGTACGGCGGCAGCGGCACACGTCCGTGCTGCGCGAGTGCGCTTTGGACGTCGCGGTCGAAGCGCAGCACAAAGAAGCTGTCCTGCCGCCCCTCAACAGTGGCATGCACCACTTCATCGAAAATCAGGCGGCTTCCGGGTGCCGGCGTGTGGCTCGTGCGCACCATCGCCAGCGCGAGGGTCGGCTCGAGCACCCGCTCGACCAACGCTTCGACTTTGCCGCCGCTTGGCTTGCGTCCGAGCAATCGTGCATTGATGACCTTCGTATCATTGAACACAAGGAGATCGTCGGGCCGAAGCAGACACTCGATGTCGGTGAAGCGGCGATCTTCATGTCGGTCGCGCGCAACATGCAACAGTCGGCTGGCCGCGCGGTCCGCCAGCGGGCGCTGCGCAATCAACTCATGCGGCAAATCGAAATCGAAATCAGCGAGAGAAAGTTCGGTGTCAATCCGCACGGCTTTACCGGCCATGAAGTTGGTGCCGGGCGAGGGAATCGAACCCACACTCTGTTACCAGAACCGGATTTTGAGTCCGGCGCGTCTACCAGTTCCGCCAGCCCGGCCTGGAATTGGGACGCGGATTATCGCCGATCTGCAGCGCGTGTCAGATTTCCAGGTTATCGATCAATCGTGTAGTGCCGAGCTTTGCCGCCGCGAGCACCACCAGCGGTTCGCCTGCGGTCAATTCTTCTCGCGTGGCCTTGTGCAAATCACGCCGCCGCCGCACCGCCAGGTAATCGACCTTCCAGCCGGCTGCCGCGAGCTCGTGTTGCGCGTCCTGCTCGATTCGATCGACATCGATTCCGCCGGCGCGCATGCGATCGCGTGCCTGATTGAGCATTTGGTACAGCCGCGGTGCTTCCTTGCGCTCGGCGTCCGACAAGAACCGATTGCGTGATGACAACGCAAGCCCGTCCGCGTCGCGCACGGTTTCGTGCGGAATGATTTCTGTCGGCAGTGCAAACTGGCGACACATATTGCGCACGATCATCAACTGCTGATAATCCTTCTTGCCGAACACCGCGACCTTTGGCTGCACGCACGACAGCAGCTTCAGCACGACGGTAGTCACGCCAACGAAAAAGCCGGGCCGGAATTCGCCCTCGAGAATGTCTCCCAGATCCGACGGCGGGCTGACTCTGTAATTCTGTGGCTCCGGATACAGCTCTCTTTCATCCGGCGCGAACAGCACGTACACATCGTTTTGCTGCTGCAGCTTGTCGATATCGTCCTGCAGCGTGCGCGGGTACTTGTCGAAATCCTCATTCGGACCGAACTGCAGCCGGTTGACGAAGATCGACGCAACCACCGGGTCGCCGTGCTGATGCGCCATCTTCATCAATGCAAGATGAGCATCGTGCAGATTGCCCATCGTCGGCACGAAGGCGGCCCGATTCTGGCCGCGCATCTGGTCGCGCAACTCTTCGATCGAGCGGACGACTTTCATCAGTACGCCTGCTCGGCGGCGGGGAAGCTTCGTTCCTTGACCGCTCGCACATAAGTGCGCACGGCTGTCGCGATGTCCGGTGCATCGGCCATAAAGTTGCGCACGAAGCGTGGTTTCTTGCCGGGGAATACATCGAGCATGTCGTGCAGCACCAGCACCTGACCCGAACAACCGATCCCCGCGCCGATGCCGATCGTCGCAATCTGCAGTTCGCGAGTCACGCGGGCGGCGAGCGCCGCCGGAATCAGCTCGAGTACCAACATCGACGCGCCGGCTGTTTGCAACGCCAACGCATCGCGCAGCAATTGATCTGCCGCGTCCTCTGTCTTGCCTTGGATACGATAGCCGCCCAGCGCATGCACCGATTGCGGCGTGAGCCCAAGATGCGCGCATACCGGCACGCCGCGCGCGACCAGGAACTCGAGCGTTGCCACCAGCCACGCGCCGCCTTCGACTTTCACCATTTGAGCGCCCGCCTGCATCAAGCGCACCGCGTTGTCGAACGCCGACTGTGGCGTCCCCTGGTAACTGCCGAACGGCATGTCGGCAATCAGCCATGCGCGCTGCGTGCCGCGTGCGACGGCGCGCACGTGATATTCGACGTCTTCGACGGTTACCGGCAGCGTCGATGAATGGCCCTGGATGACCATGCCGAGCGAGTCCCCCACCAGCACGCAGTCGACTCCGCAGCTGTCGAGCAGACGCGCGAAGCTGGCGTCGTAGCAAGTCAGCATCGCGATCGGCTCGCCGCGCGCCCTCATGTCGGCCAGCTGCAGCAGCGTGACCGGTTTGGACGCGGACGCCTCAGGTGGGTGAACGCTCATGCCGCCAGATTGAAGTATTCGCGCCGGCCGCGCATCTTGTCGATGCGCGACAGCAACAGCTCGAAATCTTCGTCGCGCTCGATCGGATTGAGGTTTTCGGTGTTGACAATCAACACCGGCGCGCCATCGTACTGATGAAAAAATCGCGTGTAGCTATCCGACAACGCTCGCAAGTAAGTTTCGGAAATTCCCGATTCGATCGGATTGCCGCGTTGAAGTACGCGCTCGACCAAAGTATCGGGCGGGGCCTGCAGATAGACCACGAGATCAGGCAGCGGCGCCTGCGGCTTTAACTGCGCAAAGATCTGCTCATACAATTTCAGTTCGTCGTCGGCCAGTGTCAGCCGGGCAAACAGCGGATCTTTTTCAAGAAGGAAGTCAGCCACGACCGAGGATCGAAACAAATCGAGCTGCGTCACGTCGCCCAACTGTTGCACGCGTTGAAACAGAAAGAACAACTGCGTAGGCAGCGCATACCGCGCCGGGTCGCGGTAAAACCGCTCCAGGAACGGGTTGGACTCGGGCTGTTCAAGCAGCGTATGCGCCGAGTAGTACAGCGCCAGTTTGCATGCGAGCGAAGTCTTGCCGGCGCCAATCGGGCCTTCGATGACGACGTACTGATACTTGCGCAAGGGCACTTCAAAAGGCAGCCGCACGGCTATTGCTCGGCCGACTCTTCAAGCAACTCGACGCGTTGATCGGCCACCGCCTTGATGAAGTCGCTGGCCGAGCCTTGCCCGGGTATGAGAATTTCAGGCGCCAGGTCGAGCAACGGCTTGAGTACGAACGCCCGCTGGTGCAGCCGCGGATGCGGCAGCGTCAACGGCGTGCTCTGAATGATCATGTCGCCGAGCAGCAGCAAATCCAGATCAACATTGCGCGGCGCATTTTTTTTCTGTCCCTGGCCGCGTCGCTTGCGGCCGAGCATCAATTCGATATCGAGCAGGTGCAGCAGCAAGCCATACGGCTCGAGCGCCGTTTCCAGCTTTGCCACCGCGTTGACGAAGTCGGGTCCGGTCGCATCGATCGGCGCCGACTTGTAGAACGGCGAAACCGCCAGAAGCTCGGATTGTTCGAGCGAGCGCAAGGAGTCGAACGCTGCCTTTAGCGACTCGACCATCTCACCCTGATTGGCGCCCAGCCCGATGTATGCGGTTCTTTTCACTTTCAATGTCAGGCGATGCTTGCCGCGCCTTCTCCCCCCGCCTTCTTGGTCGCCGCCGCCGCTTCCCGGCCGTCGGAGCCGGGCCGATCTCCTGCGCGGCTTCGATGACCATCTGCTCGCGCTCCTCCGTGCTCGCCTGCGCAAAGCGGGTCCACCAATCGCCAAGCGCCAGCGGAATCTCATCGGCCGCCGTACGCAAAAGCAGGAAATCATAACCGGCACGAAAGCGCAGGTGTTCGATCAACCGGAACGGCGAGCGGCCGGTCCGGCGCTCGAAACGGGGCTGCAGCCCCCAGATCTCCCGCATGTCCGCGACGAAGCGGCGCTGGATCGCAAGCTTTTCGGTTTGGGCGTCGATCGTTTCATCGATTGCCAGATTCAGCGCGGGAATGCGATGCTCGTTTTTCGCCAGGCGCGCGGTCCATTTGACGAGCACATCGTTCCACAGCAGCGTCGCAAACAGGAACCCGGGCGAGATCGACTTTCCCGCGCGCACCCGTTCGTCGGTACGCGACAAAGCCAGCATCACAAAGCGCTCGCCGGCGGGTTGTTCGAGGATCACGTCGAGCAGCGGCAGCAATCCATGATGCAGGCCTTCGGCGCGCAGCCGCGTGATGCACGCGACCGAATGCCCGCTGGTCAACAGCTTCAGCATCTCATCGAACAAGCGTGCGGGCGGCACGTTTTCGATCAGCTCCGCCATCCGGTGAATCGGCTCGCGTGTCGCCTCGTCGATCGCAAAGCCGAGCTTCGCCGCGAACCGCACCGCGCGAAGCATGCGCACCGGGTCTTCGCGATAACGATCGGCCGGCTCACCGATCATCCGCAGCCGGCGCGCACGCAGGTCCTTGACGCCGTCGTGATAGTCGAGAACGTCGCCGGTGGTTGGGTCGTAGTAGAGCGCGTTGATTGTGAAGTCGCGCCGCGCGGAGTCTTCGTTCTGCTCGCCGTACAGGTTGTCGGCGAGGACGCGGCCGTGTTCGTCGATCACGCGGTCAACGTTGACCAAAGCGCGGAACGTCGACACCTCGATCGTCTCCTGGCCGAACATCACGTGCACCAGCTTGAAGCGACGGCCGATGATGAAGGCGCGCCGAAAGTGCGATTTGATCTGCTCCGGCGTGGCGTCGGTCGCGATGTCGAAGTCTTTCGGCGCGATGTCGAGCAGCAGGTCACGTACCGCGCCGCCGACTATGTAGGCGCGATGGCCGGCTTTCTGCAGCGTCTCACACACGCGCAGCGCCGAACGCGACACGAGCTCACGGTTGATATGGTGTTCGCCGGCCGGGATGCGCTTCGGCTCGCGCCCGCCACGCTTCGGCTTGCGCTTGAACAGCGTCTGCACTCTTTCGAAGACCCGCTTGATCATGCGGCGCTGGTCGTGTCGGTGGGGGCGAACAGCTGCAGCGATTGCCAGCCGCGGTGCTTTGCAATGGAGATCAACCGTGCGTCGCCGTTGGTGACGACCGGGTGCGTGACGCGCTCGAGCAGCGGCAGATCGTTGATCGAATCGCCATAACAGATCGTGATCGTGTCGTCCCAGGTGCGCCCGCGCGCCGCCAGCCACTCGCCGACTTTGCGTACCTTGCCCTGCTGATACGTGTGCGTGCCGACATAACCGCCGGTGAATTGATCCCCGCGCATTTCGGGCTGCACCGCGAGCACATTCTCGATGCCGAACTCGCGCGCGATCGGCGTCACTACATACGCGTTGGTGCCGGTCACCAGCGCCAGATCGTCGCCGCGCTGGCGGTGCGAGTCGACCAGCGCCAGCGCTTCGCTGCGAATGTGCGGTCGAACATGCTCGTCCATGAACTGCCGATGCCACGCGTCGAGCATCGCGCGCGGAAACAGCGCCAGCAGCTCCATCTGAAACCGGACGTAGCCCTCGACGTCGAACGTACCGGCGTGGTACGTATGCGCGAACTCTTGAATGCGGGCGCCGTACGTTTCCGGGTCCAGCCCACCCTTCCTCACGACGAAGTACGACCAGGTGTCCGCGCTGTCGATCGGCAGCAGCGTATGGTCAAGGTCGAACAGGGCTAGTCGCACTTAAGGCAGCGCAGGGCAACGGACATCGACGAATCTTACGGCGCGCTCCGGTCGGCGACATCTTCAGCCCAGTGCCGCACCAGCGGCACGGTCAGCGGCTTCTTCACCGACAGGGCGTAGGTATCCAGCGCTTCGACAACGGCCACCAGCGTCCGCATGTCGCGCGGCATGTGCGTCAGCAGATAGTCGACGACTTCGGAGGAGAGCGCGAGGCCGCGCGAAGCGGCGTGAGCCACCAGCGCGTGCGTCTTCTCGTCGTCGCTGAGGGAGTGCACTTGATAAACCAACCCCCACGCCAGGCGAGTGCGAACGTCGTCACGCAGCGCCAGGTGCATCGGCGCTGCGCTGCCAGCCCCGACGAAGCGAGCGCTGGCGCCTTCCCGAATCTCGTTCAGTAACACGAACAGCCGTTGTTGCTGCGATTCGTTCAGACTGTCGACATCATCGACTGCGTACACAGGCCGGTGCGAGTCGAATGCCGGCACTTCGCGACCATATGCAGCCGAGCGCCTGCAGCAGATGTGAGCGGCCCGCGCCCGTCTCGCCCCACACGTAAATGAAGCGCTCGCCGGTGCCGGTCATCATCGCGCGCAAGGCGGCAACGACTTCCGCATTGCGGCCGACGACGAAATTGTCGAGCGAAGGCTGAGGCGGTTTGACCAGATCCAGCGTTAGCTGGCGCGGAGTGCTCACAATTCGATACGGACGTGGGAAGGTTCTGCGCAATCACCAAGGGAACTAGAATCGCGCTCCGACTGCCGGCGTAGATCCCGTGAGCGCGCGGCAGTTTACCGTTCGCTTCGATGACTGAACTGAACTACAAAAACGCAGGCGTCGATTACGCGAAGATCGATCCGCTCAAGGTGCTCGCGCAACGCGCGGCCGCCGATACGGCGCGCAATCTCGCGCAGCACGGCCTCAGCGAAGTAGCGGCGTCGCGCGGCGAGTCTGCGTATGTGGTCGATTGCGGCGAGTTTTACATCGCATCGATTACCGAGTGTCTAGGCACCAAGGCACTGGTCGCTGACGCGATGCGCGCGCTTCCAAGTAACAGCGCCGGCCGCACCTATTACGATCAGATCGCGCAGGACACGCTGGCGATGGCGATCAACGACATCATCACGGTCGGCGCCACGCCAATCTCGGTGCACGCGTATTGGGCGAGCGGTGGCAGCGATTGGTTCGCCGACGAAGCACGGGCGCGCGACCTGGTCGACGGCTGGAAACGCGCGTGCGATCGGTGCGGCGTTGCGTGGGGCGGCGGCGAAACACCCGCGCTTGCCGGCGTAGTGGAACCCGGACGCATCGATCTCGCGGCGTCGTGCGTGGGCATCGTGCGGCCGAAATCGCGCCTGACCTTGGGTGACAAGCTGGCTGCCGGCGATGCGATCGTGCTGCTCGCTTCCAGCGGCATTCACGCCAACGGAATTTCTCTCGCGCGCAAGCTCGCCGAACGCCTGCCGGAGGGCTATGCGACGCGGCTCGAAGACGGCACGCTGTTCGGCGACGCGCTGCTGGAGCCGACGCTGCTGTACTCGCCGGTGACCGAAGCGCTGGCCGCCGCCGGCATCGTTCCGCATTACTGTGTCAACATCACCGGCCACGGCTGGCGCAAGTTGATGCGGCATCAAGCGGCATTCACTTACCGCATCAACGCGTTGCCGCCGGTCCCTTCGGTGCTGCAATTCATTCAGCGGCATGCAGCGATCGACGATCGCGAGGCCTACGGCAACCTGAATATGGGAGCCGGCTTCGCGTTGTTTGTTGCCGGCGCAGACGCCGAACGAACAGAGCAGGTCGCGCGCACTGCGGGTTTCAGCACACTGCTGGCCGGTCGCGTCGACAACGGTGCCAGGCAGGTATTCATCGAGCCGTTGCAGCTTGCCTTCAGCGGCGGCGATCTGCATGTGCGCGCGTAACGCGCGCGCTGCAACCGCGATGGTGCGCACCGTTGCACCAGTTTTGACTTTTATGCGCACGAACCGTGCGTTAGCTCGAACCAGACTGGATGCATCCGGCGATCGCGGCGTGCTGCGAGAGCGCTGCGCGTATTCTGCGCATCATGGCATTGACCTTGCAGTGGACTTCTGACAAACGGGGAGGTTTGCATGGCACAGACGCGACGTTCACTTTTAACCGCAGGATCAACAGCGGCCGTGGCAGGCAGCGCGCTCGGGTTTCCAATGATCGCGAAAGCCCAGCAAACGTTCAGTTGGAAGATGACGAGCGCGTACGGCAAGGGTTCACCTTTCTACATGGATGGCCCCGGCAGTGCGACTGATCTTGCCAAGCGCGTCGAAGCGATGTCGGGTGGGCGACTGAAGATTCAGGTCTTTGGTGCCGGCGAGTTGATCCCCGCGCTTGAAGGCTTCGATGCGGTGCGCGCCGGCACGGTAGAGATGAATCATGCGAACAGTTATTTCTGGACCGGCAAGACGTTCGCCGCGCAGTACTTCACCGCGGTCCCGTTCGGCCTGAACTTTCAGGGCATGAATGGCTGGCTGTATGACGGCGGTGGCCAAGCGCTGTGGAACGAGGTCTACGCGCCTTTCGGCATGGTCGCGTTTCCGTGCGGGAACACCGGCGTGCAAATGACGGGCTGGTTCAAGAAAGAGATCAAGTCGAGCGCCGATTTCAAGGGATTGAAGATGCGTATCCCGGGCCTGGCCGGGCGCGTTTATGCCGCCCTCGGTGTCGATGTGAAACTACTGCCCGGGGGCGAGATTTTCCCCGCGCTCGAGCGCGGTGTGATCGACGCGGCCGAGTTCGTCGGCCCGTTCCAGGATCGCAAGCTCGGCCTGCACAAAGCGGCGAAGTATTACTACACCACCGGCTGGCACGAGACGGCGACGGTGTCCGAGCTGCTGATCAACAAGGCTGCGTGGGAAAAGCTGCCGAAAGATCTGCAGGCAGTGGTCGAGAACGCTGCTGCTGCATGCAACGTCATCAGCGAAGCCTGGTGCCAGCGCAACAACGCCGACGCGATGGAGGACCTCGTCAAGAATCAGGGTGTGCTGGCGCGCCCGCTGCCTGACGAAGTGATCAAGCGGCTGCGCGAAGTCACGAATCAGGTGCTGGCAGAAGCAGTCGCCAAGGACGCGACGACCAAGAAGGTGCATGACTCGTATATGGCGTACAAGAAAAAGTACGACGCATGGGCCGCGTACAGCGAAGGTCCGTATCACGCCAAGATCCTGGTCATATAGCAGTCGATGAGCGTGAACGCTCCCGCCGGCGGGCCGCGGCGCGGGGGCGTGTCCGCGCGCGCGCTGATTGCCGGCATCGAGCGCGCCGTCGATACGATGGGCCGCGCTGCCTCGTGGCTCTCGCTCGCAATCGTCGTGTTAATGGCCGTCGATGTGCTGCTGCGCTACGCGTTCAGCGTCGGCTCGGTGTGGGCGCAGGAGCTCGAATGGCACCTGCTGGCGCCCCTGGTGTTGTTCGGCATGACGTACGCGCTGCTCAAAGGCGAGCATGTTCGCGTCGACGTGTTCTACACGCGCTATTCGCTACGCGGAAAAGCCGCCGTTGATCTGGTTGCCTCGCTGCTGGCGATTGCGATCGCCATACTCGTCATCCGCTATTCGATCAACTATGTCGGTCAGGCTTACAGCATCGACGAGGTCTCGTCGGACCCGGGCGGGCTCACGCATCGCTGGATGTTGAAGGCGTTGATACCGATTGGCTTTGCAGTATTCGCGCTGCAGGCCGCTGCGCAAGCGGTCGGTGCGGCGCTGCGGCTCTCTGGTAACAGCGACGCGCGATGAGTCTGCAGGAGTGGCTAGCGATCGGGCTGCTGATCGGATTTTTCGTGATGCTGATCGCCGGCGTGCCGGTCGGCATCACGCTCGCTGCGAGCGGTTTCATCTTCGGCTTTATGGGCTTCGGCGAGTCGCTGTTCAATCTTCTGCCGGCGCGCATCTACGGGGTGGTAGCCAACTATCAGTGGCTCGCGATTCCGCTGTTCGTCTTCATGGGCGTGATGCTCGAAAAGTCGCGCCTCGCCGAAGATCTGCTCGATGTGATCGGCCACCTGGCGGGCGGCGTGCGCGGCGGCATGGCGCTCGGCATCATCGGCGTGGGCGTGTTGATGGGAGCGACTACCGGCATCGTCGGCGCGACCGTCATCACGCTCGGGCTGCTGACGCTGCCCACCCTGCTGCGGCGTGGCTACGACGCAGAGATTTCGTGCGGCGCGATTTGCGCGTCGGGCACGCTCGGGCAGATCCTTCCTCCCAGCCTGGTGCTGATTCTGCTGTCGGACATCATGCAGCTCTCGGTCGGCACGCTCTTCGCCGCCGCCGTGATGCCCGGGCTGATGCTCGCCGCACTGTATTGCGCGTGGATCATCGTCTATGGATGGCTGCGCCCGAACTCGATGCCGCCGGTACCGCGCGCCGAGCGTGACGCGCTGCCGCGGCGCGAGCTCTGGGTGCGAGTGTTCAAGGTGGCGTTGCCGCCGCTCGCGTTAGTCCTATCGGTGCTGGGTTCGATCATCGCCGGCGTCGCGGCGCCCACTGAGGCAGCCTCGATGGGCGCCCTCGGATCGATCCTCGTTGTCGCACTTGCGCGCCGACTGTCGTTCAAAGTGTTGCGCGAAGTGATGCAGACCACCACGCGTATCTCCGCGATGGTGCTGTTCATCCTGATCTGCGCGCAGGTGTTTAGCCTGGCGTTCCGCGGACTGCGGGGCGAAAAACTGATCGAGGACCTTTTCACCCTGCTGCCGGGCGGCATCAGCGCCGACATCTGGTTTCTGATGGCGCTGATTTTCGTGCTCGGATTTTTTCTCGAATGGATCGAGATCAGCTATATCGCGGTGCCGCTGTTCCTGCCGATCTTCATGGCCGCGGGTGTCGATCCCGTGTGGCTCGCGATGCTGATCACCGTCAACCTGCAGTCATCGTTTCTGACCCCGCCGTTTGGCTGGGCGCTGTTCTTCCTGCGCGGCGTGGCGCCGCCGGAGATCACGACGCGCCACATCTACGTCGGCGTCATCCCATTTGTAGTGCTGCAGATCGTCGGCATCGTGCTGGTGTTCCTATTTCCGGCGATCGCGACCTGGCTGCCGGCCGCGATCGGCTGGTAGACCGGAAACATCAGTACGACATAGACAGCGGCTCCACCGGTTCGGCCTCCGTCTCCTGCACCTCGATGCCCTTTTCGGCCTGAAGCCCGTCGTCGCCGTCCTGCAGGTTTGCGAGCTCCAGCGCGCTAAAGTTGAACGTTGCAATCGAGTCCGACGTCGGTGGTGCGAGGACGATCGCGATCAGGACAATAAGCCCGGCGGCTAGGCGCGCCAGTACCAGACGGCGCAACGGGGCTGCTGACGGAAGCGATTCAAATAATTTCATGGCTGCTCTCCTGGTCGCCGCGGCACCCCGCCGCGGATGGAAAGAAGCTTCGAATCGCGCACCCCACGGATGCCCCACGAATTCGGCAAAAAACCGGCCCCCGTGGAATCGCCGTCAAGGAAGCCGCCGACGAAATCGAGCGCCTCGGGCAATTTCGGCCGGAGCTGGTCCGCCCGATTCGCGGGGTGCGGTTGTACGGTTTGAAACTCGCCAGCGTTGCGCTCGACCTCGCCGGGCTACTCCTTTCTTGCAGCCGACATACCGAACCTGATGCGCTGGTTGATCAGGCAGGCGGCTTCATGCGCCAACCAGTATTTCGCGCCTCGCAATGGCCTTGCACTTGTAGTTGATCCCCACCGATTCAGCGGGCGTCGATCAGGTGTGAACCGTCGACAAGTCCATTGGGCAGGAATCAGCGTGTTCCTTGATAAACAGTGTGAGGTCGTCATTCACCGTAACCGAGGACGCTGTGAGAAAGTCAGTCTTCGTCGATCGCAGCCATGTGATCTGGCGCTTGGCAAGTTGGCGCGTAGCCGCAATCACAGCGGCGCGGAACTGGGCGGCCGCAAGGCCACCTTCAATCAAACTCCATGCCTGGCGATATCCGACGCTGCGCATTGCAGGCAGGTTGGCATGCAGGTCACCGCGAGCATGCAGCGCCCGGACTTCATCAACGAAGCCCGCCACGATCATCGCCTCGACGCGCTGTTCGATGCGGCGGTGTAAGTGCGCGCGATCGGCTGGCATCAATGCGATCGTTGCCAGCTTGAGTGAAGGCGTCTGGACGTTGGCCAGCAAATTCGACATCGGCGTGCCAGTGGTCTGATAGACCTCGAGCGCGCGCTGTATACGCTGACCGTCGTTTGGCTTCAGACGCTCGCTAGTCGCCGGATCGACCTGCGCAAGCCGCGCATGCATCGCCGGCCACCCCAGCTCCCGTGCCTCGTCTTCAATCCGTTCACGCACCTTCAGATCAGCCGACGGCAGCTCGGACAAACCGTAGCGCAACGCTTTCGCGTACAACATCGTGCCGCCGACCAGCAACGGCAGCTTGCCCCGTCCGCGAATCTCGCGGATCGCCAGCGTCGCGTCGCGCACGAAGTCGGCGGCCGAGTACGGGTCAGCCGGGTCACGGATATCGAGCAGGTGATGCGGGACCTCCGCGCGATCTGCGGCGCCCGGCTTCGCGGTCCCGATATCCATGCCGCGATACACCTGCGCCGAGTCGACCGACACGATCTCGAGCGGAATCTTTTCCGCAAGCTGCATCGCGAGCGCGCTTTTGCCGCTGGCCGTCGGGCCGAGCAGCAAAACAGCGTCGACCGCTTCAGCCATGCGCTGCGATGTCGCCGTCCTTGCGTACCAGCGTGAACGCGATCGCTGCCGATGCGAGCGCGCACGCGCAAATCGTCAAGGTCAGCGGATACACGGTGGCGTTGTAGCTGGCGCCGATCCATATGCCGACCAAGGCCGCGACGACCATCATCACAAAGCCGAGCAGGGCGGCGGCCGCACCGGCCGCGTGCGGGAACGGTGCGACCGCGCCCGATTGCACCGGCGGCTGAATCAGTCCATGCGATAGGCCGAGAAAAAAAATCGGGCCGCCGAGCGCGAGCGGAACATGAACGCCGCTCAGCGCCAATGCCGCCATCGTCATTCCGGTGACGGCCTGCAGCGTCGCACCGATGGTCACGGTGCGCTGAATGCCGTGCACTGCCAGCAGTCTGCGGCACACAACCGTGCCGATCAGGTATCCGACAACCATCGTTGCGAACGTCAGCGCGAAGACCGTCGGTGTCTGGCCCAGCACGTTGATCAGGACGAACGACGAACCGGACAGGAATGCGAACAGGCAAGCGTAGGTCGCTGCCGCTGCGAGCGTGTAGGCACGAAACGCCGGCGAGCGAGCGACGCTGGCATAGGTGCGCAGCATCGGCACCCAGCTGAGCGCGTGCGGATTGCGGCGCGTGTTGGTTTCTTTCAGCTTGATGGCCGCAGTGCACGCCAGCAACAGCGAAAATGCCGCGAGCAGTGCAAACGACGAACGCCAGCCGTAGCGCACATACAGCGCCGCGCCGAGCAGGGGACCAATCAGCGGCGCGAGGCTCATCAGGGTGGCGGCGTTCGCGAGCATCCGCGCGCCTTCGGTCGGCGAGTACAAATCGCGTATGAAGCCGCGCGCACCCACCAGGCAGGTGCATGCACCCACCGCTTGCAGGATGCGGCCGACGATAAGAAGTTCGAGCGATGGTGCGAATGTCGCCAGCACGCTGGCTGCGCAGTAGGTGAAGGCGCCGGCTACAACGATCGGATAGCGGCCGAATCGATCCGATAACGGGCCTGCCAACAACTGCCACGTGCCGAACGCCGCGATGAAGATCCACAGCGTCGATTGCACCGATGCGACGCTGGCGTTGAAGTAGGTCGCGATACCGGGCAGCGTCGACAAGTACAAGTCGGTCGATAGCGGCTGTAGCATCGACAGACCCGCGGTCAGCAGCAGAATCGTCGTCGCGGTCAGGCCTGCGGCAGCGATCCGGGCGTTGGCGGCGCTCGGTGTGTGGGCGGACGCGCTGCTCATCGTCCGCGCATGAACAATTTGTCTAGATCTCCGACGGCGAGCTGGACCCAGGTTGGGCGGCCGTGGTTGCACTGATCGGAGCGCTCGGTCGCTTCCATCTCACGCAGCAACGCGTTCATTTCGTCAATTGTGAGCCGGCGGTTGGCGCGCACGGCACCATGGCAGGCCAGTGTCGACAACAATTCGTTCCGGTGCTCGGTCAGCACGCGCGAGCCGCCGTATTCGCGCACGTCGCGCAGCACATCGCGCGTCGAGCTCGGCGCCATCGGCCTGCGACAGCAGTGCGGGGACCCCGCGCAATGCGACCTGTGTCGGTCGAGGCGAGCGAAACGTCGAGCCCGAGTTGCTCGAGCAACTCGCCATGCTCGGTCGCGGTCGCGATCTCGACGGCCGAGACGTTGAACACCTGCGGTATCAGCAGCCGTTGCTGCGGAATCTGGCGTTGATCGAGCTGGCGCTTCAACTTTTCATACACGATGCGCTCGTGCGCCGCGTGCATGTCGACGATGATCAGTCCGCGTTCGTTTTGCGCCAGGATGTAGATGCCCGATAGCTGGGCGACCGCGAACCCCAGGGGCAGATCGGGCGCTTCATCGCTCGCCTCGTTGACGAACGAGGCCGGACGCTCAGCCAGCAGCGCGAGGTAGTTGGCAACCGTCTGCGCGACGCCGAACGACGTTTGATGTGATGACGTCAGCCGGTACGCCGTGTCCGCACCGTGCGGCTCCATGACCGACGGCTGCAGCGGTTGCACCGATTGTGCAAGCGCCGCCTGCACCGCGTGCAGCACAAACTGGTGAACACTCGACGAATCGCGAAACCGCACTTCGATCTTGGTCGGGTGCACGTTGACGTCGACCCGCTTCGGGTCGATCGTCAGGTACAGGCAGTACATCGGCTGCGCCGCGCCGTGCAGCACGTCGGCGTAGGCCGCGCGCACCGCGTGCGTCAGCACGCTTGTCGCGCACGTAGCGGCCATTGACGAAAAAATACTGCGCGTCGGCGCGTGCGCGGCTCGCGGTTGGTGCGCCGGCCCAGCCGTGCACGCGCACCGTGCCGGCATCCTGCTCGACTTCGCGCCGAGCCACGGCGAATTCTTCGGGCATCAGGCGCAAAGCGCGCTCGCGCGGTGGCTGGGCCGGCAGCGCGAGCATCGTGCGCCCCTGATGGGTGGCGGTGAATGCGACCGATGAATGGGCAGCCGCTGCGCGCTCGACCTGCGTCAGGCAATGCGCCAGTTCGGTGGCTTCGCTGCGCAGGAACTTGCGCCGCGCCGGTGTCTTGTGAAACAGGTCGGCCACTTCGATGCGCGTGCCGATCGAGCCGGCCGCCGGCTCGACGTCGCGGTTACTGCTGCGCACGCAGAAAGCGCTGTCGCCGTCGGCAACGCGTGAGGTGATCGATACGTCGGCAACCGACGCGATCGATGCCAGCGCTTCGCCCCGAAAGCCCAGCGACTCGACGCCCTCGAGTTCTTCCAGGCTCGCGATCTTGCTGGTGGCGTGCCGTGCCATCGCGAGAGGCAGTTCGTCGCATGGAATGCCGGCGCCGTTGTCGGCGACGATGATGCGCCTGATGCCGCCCGCTTCCAGTTTGATGTCGATTTGCGTCGCGCCGGCATCCAGGCTGTTCTCGAGCAACTCCTTGACGACCGACGCCGGTCGCTCGACCACTTCGCCCGCAGCGATCTGGCTGATCAGTGCGTCGGCCAAGGGCCGTATCGCGCGACGAAGCGTGGCATTCATCTAAGGGATTATAGGAATGACGCGTGAGTGTCTCAAAGTCTTGCCTCACGTATGATCCCGCGCTGCCTCGCACTCCGCTTCGCGCAATTCGCGCTGCCTGAATCAGCTCCGATGGAAGGTATCAACTGGCTCGACCTGTTCACGGCGACCGATCGCTTTCTTTCGGCGATCGTCGAACGCAATGTGATGCTCGTCTACGTCGTGCTGTTCTCGATTTTCTTTTCGGAAACAGGTCTCGTCTTTATGGCGTTCCTGCCCGGCGACTCGCTGCTGTTCGTCGCCGGTGCGGTGTCAGCGCTGCCGGCGGTTGAGTTCAAGGGACTGAACGTTCACCTGCTCGTCCTCATCATTGCCGCGGCTGCCGTGCTCGGGAACACGCTCAATTACTTTATCGGGGCGTGGCTCGGCAAGAAGGTGTACGACGGCACGATCAGCTGGATCGATCAGCACGCGTTGATGAAGACGCACGCTTTTTTCGAGCGGCACGGCGGCAAGACGGTGATGATTTCACGCTTCGTTCCGGTGGTGCGCTCGTTCGCTCCATTGGTCGCGGGCGCTTCGGGCATGGACTTTCACAAGTTCCAGTTCTTCAACGTGCTGGGCGCCGGCGTGTGGGTCGTGTCGCTGGTCTATGGCGGCTACTTGTTCGGGAACATTCCGCTCGTTCGCGACAACCTCGGGGTGATCCTGATCGTCGGCATCGCCGCAGTGCTCGGTCCGCTGGTGCTCGCTGCGTTCGTGCGGCTGCTACGGCGCAGGAAAACGGTGCGCGTGCTCAAGTAAGCGGAGTGCGCGCCAGCGGCGGGTTCTTCGCGAAGTAGCGCTTGATGCCGGCCAGTATCGCGCGCGCCATCCGGTCCTGGTAGTCGTCATCGCGCAAGCGCTTTTCTTCGTCAGGATTGCTGATGAATGCGGTCTCGACCAGGATCGACGGAATGTCCGGCGCTTTCAACACGGCGAAGCCCGCCTGTTCGACCCGCGGCTTGTGTAGGCGGTTGATGCGCTCCAGCTCGCGCAGCACTGAGTTGCCGAGCTTCAGGCTGTCGTTGATCTGCGCGGTGGTCGACAAGTCGAGCAATACGCGCTGCAGCTGGCGGTCTTTCAAAGCCAGGTTGATGCCACCGACCCGATCGGCGTTGTTTTCCTTCTTCGCCAGGTAGGCCGCGGCGGTACTCGACGCGCCGTTCTCCGACAGCGCGAACACCGACGAGCCGCGGGCGTCGGGCCGGATCCACGCGTCGGCGTGAATCGAGACGAACAAATCTGCGTGCACTGCACGCGCTTTCGCAACTCGCGTGCGTAGCGGCACAAAGAAATCGCCGTCGCGTGTCATCGCGACCCGCATCGTCGGATCAGCGGCGATCATTGCGCGCAGTCGCTGGCCGATTTCGAGCGTCACGGTTTTTTCATACGTCCCCGCGCGCCCGACCGCGCCGGGGTCTTCGCCGCCGTGGCCGGGATCGATCGCGACCGTGACGATGCGCTGCACGTCGGGCGGTTTGACCGGCGTACTCGGGCGTGGCGTGATCGATGGCTTGCCCTCGGGCCGCACCGCGTGTTCGCGCAGCAATGCAAGCAATGGATCCGGCGGAATGACCGGGTACAGATCAAGCACGAGCCGGTGTTGATACGGGCCAACGGGTTCAAGCGAAAACACCTGCGGCTTGATGTCTTCCTTCAATTCGATCACCAGCCGCGCTACCTTTGGCCGGTTCTGGCCGACTCGCACCAGCGCGATATACGGGTCGCTCGCTTCGATCTTTCCGACGAGCTCCTTCAAAGTCGGCGTCAAATCCAGGCCGTCGATGTCCACCACCAGCCGCAGCGGATGCGCCGGATCGCGCACGATGAAGTGAGAGAAAGTGAGCGGCCCGTCGTGCTCCAGCGTGACGCGCGTGTAGTCCTCCGCCGGCCACACGCGCACCGCGAGCAGCGTCGCCCCGAACGCAATCTCGTGATGCGTCAGCGCGAGGACGAGCGTGCCGGCGCTGGCGGTGATGAACCGCCGCCGGCTGCTTCGACTTCCTCCATCGCGCTGCTCAGACATGCCTCGCCCAATTCGCCTGTCGTGCTGATCGTTGCCACCCGACCGTCGCCGTGCACGGTCAACGTGATCGAGATGTCGGCGGTTGGCAGTCGCGGACCGGCCCGCTCCGGCCATTCGACGACACAAATCCGGCCCGATCCAAAAAGCTCCCGAAAGCCCGCGCTACCGAAGTCGGCGGGCTCCTTAAGCCGATAAAAATCAAAGTGGTAGAAGTCTAAGCTCGAAACGGTATAAGGTTCAAGCAGGGCAAACGTGGGGCTCTTGACCGGGCCGTCGACGCCGAGCGCGCGCAGCATCGCCCGCACCAGCGCGGTCTTGCCGGCACCGATATCGCCGGAGAGATTTAGCTGGAGGCCAGCGGCGCGAATAGCCTCGAAATGATGTTGCAACGCCCGGGCAAGCGAATGCCCCAACGCATCGGTTGCCTCGGCATTTTTGAGGGTCAGTAACGTGGGCACGGGTGTCGCGCGGCTGGTTGGATAGACAGTGTCTTATCCTACTTACTAGTTCAAACACGCTGCGCGTTTATCCGCTAACCGAGGAGTGACGATAAGTGCAGGAACACCAATACCCTGCTCGGAGTGCACCCATGACTGAGACCCTCGCGCCGTCTGTGCCGATCGCTGACGAGCCGATTCCGCCGCGAGAGGCGGTGGTCCTGGGTCCGGGCGAAGGCCGCGCCTATCCGATGGGCCGCATCAGCGCAGTATTCAAGGCCGACGGTGCTGAAACCGCCTCGCGCTATTCGATCTCCGAATGGTGGCTTGAGCCGAACACCCAAGGACCCGGAGCTCACTCGCATCCCGCGGACGACGTTTTCTATGTGATCGAAGGCACGATGAGCGTGCGCGTGGGTGAGCATTGGACGCATGCCACCAAGGGTTCATTTGTCCTCGTGCCGGGCGGTGTCACGCATGACTTCGAGAATCGGGGAAGCACGCGCGCAGGGGTGCTGAATCTGTCCATCCCCGGCGCGTTCGAGCCGCACATGCCGGATATCGCGCAATGGTTCCTTGAAAACTCGCCGGGTAACGCGGGCTCCTGATGCGAAGGCGCGCAGCAATCGAAACCTGGCTCGCGGCTCTCGCGCTTTGTTTGTCAGCGGTCGCAGTTGCGGCCGAGACTGCGCCGCTAACTCCATCACCGCTATTCGTCGTTCACTTCGAGACTGGACCGAGTTGGAACAAGTCGCTGGCGCCTTCCGATCAGCCAGGCTTTCGCGAGCATTCGGCGAATCTCAATCGCCTGAGAAAGGAGGGGACGATCGTCTTCGGCGCGAGATACGGCGATCTTGGGATGATCTTTCTTAAGGCTGATACGCTGGATGCGGCGAAGGTTGTGATAGAGGCGGACCCTGGCGTGCGATCGGGGATTTTTGCGTATCGCATCGCCCCGCTGCGGGTTTTCTATTCGTGGCAGCCGTAACACCAGCACGCGAGTCGGGCGTCTGCGTTGCGCCGCCGCTGACCACGGGCGATCTTCCCCGCGATCTCAGTGCACTCGCATCGGGCATTCGTCGCTGGGGTGAGGAGTTGGGGTTCGCGCGGATCGGCATTGCCGATGTCGACGTGGCGCGTGCGGCTGAGCGGCTCGATGCATGGCTCGCTGACGGTCGGCACGGCGATATGGATTATCTGCAGCGACACGCCGGGTTGCGAGCCGACCCCGCGCGCCTGCTGCCGGGTGCATTGCGGGTGATTGTTGCGCGCATGGATTACCTGCCGCGCGACACTCCGGACGATTGGGCGCAGCGTGAATTCGATCGGATAGCACAGCCGAATGAAGCGGTCGTATCGATTTACGCGCGCGGTCGCGACTATCACAAGATTCTGCGTGAGCGGTTGCAAAAGCTGGCCTCGATGATCGAAGCGGAAGCGGGGCGCATCGGGTATCGCGTGGCGACGGATTCGGCGCCGGTGCTCGAAGTCGAACTGGCGCGCAAGGCGGGCCTCGGCTGGCGCGGCAAGCACACGCTGTTGCTGTCGCAGGACGCGGGCTCGATGTTTTTTCTCGGCGAAATCCTGACCGATCTGCCGCTGCCGATCGATGGACCGACCCCAGATCATTGCGGCAAGTGCTCGCGCTGCATCGACATCTGCCCGACACAGGCGATCACCGCGCCGTACCAGCTCGACGCGCGCCGTTGCATTTCATATCTGACGATCGAGCATCATGGATCGATCCCGGTCGATCTGCGGTCGCTGATTGGCAATCGGGTCTACGGCTGCGACGACTGCCAGCTCGTGTGTCCGTGGAACAAGTTCGCGCGCTTGGCAGCGTTGGCCGACTTCGATGTACGCAACGGACTCGACACAGCAACTTTGATCGAGTTGTTTGCTTGGGACGAAGCGCAGTTCAATGAGCGCCATGCCGGATCGGCGATTCGCCGTATCGGCCACGAGCGATGGCTGCGCAACATCGCAGTCGCGCTGGGCAATGCTCCGACGACTCCGGAAGTGATCGCGGCGTTGCGGGCGCGGGCGGATCATCCGAGCGAGCTGGTGTGTGAGCACGTCGCCTGGGCGTTGTTGCGCCACGCTCACTAGGACGCAAGACAGCGGCCCTTATACTTCGCGGCTCGCTCTAGCGAGAGAAACATCGGCCGCTGTAGCTCAGTTGGTAGAGCAGCGCATTCGTAATGCGAAGGTCGGAGGTTCGACTCCTCTCAGCGGCACCAAGATTTTCCAGTCCGGCCATTGCGCAAGGAGACACAATGATCAAGCATCGGCTACTCGTGGTCATCGCAGCGACGGTATTTTCGTGCGCGGCGCTGGCTCAGAGTGCAGTAGGTCAAGACAAGGTCGTCTATCACTTCGGCGACGGGCTTGCGCAGGCGACCAACGGATTACGCAACATTCGCAACCATCTTGAAGTTGATCCGAAGGCGAAGATAGTCGTCGTCGCGCACGCGCAAGGCGTCGATTTTCTGATGACAGGCGCGCAGGATGCAAACAAGAATCCGTACAACGTGATCGTCGAGGACCTGAAGTCGCA
The DNA here is from genome assembly GCA_963746085.1 of uncultured beta proteobacterium. Lineage (GTDB taxonomy): Bacteria > Pseudomonadota > Gammaproteobacteria > Burkholderiales > Burkholderiaceae_F > JACCZX01. The sequence continues at coordinate 301,174 of CAVVAI010000008.1, read as the reverse complement.
GGGTGTGACCTTCGAGGTGTGCAAGATCACGCCGCGCAATCGCAAGCTCGAAGAAGAGCAGTTCATTCCGGAAGTGACCTACACGCCGTCGGGCGTGCAACGAATCACGCAACTGCAGAGCCGTGAGGGCTACGCGTACTTAAGGCCGTAGCGCCGGATGGGTTTTAACGTCACCGTTCGCCCGAGCGGGCGCGCGTTCAGCGTCGACGGCGACGAAACCGTGCTCGAAGCTGCGTTGCGTAACGGCGTCGGGCTGCCGTATGGGTGCAAGAACGGCGCGTGTGGCACCTGCCGCGGCAGGCTGGTAGAGGGTCAACTCGTGCATCGCGCGCATTCGTCGTCGGCGCTGTCGGCCGCCGACGAGGCCAAAGGCTTCGCACTTTTCTGCTCGTCGCGTCCGGCGAGCGATATCGTGATCGAAGCACGCGAGCTGACTGGCTTCGGCGATATTCCGATTCGCAAAATGCCGGCGCGCATTGCCGGGATCGAATGGCCCGTACCCGACGTTGCGGTGATCTCGCTGCAACTGCCGGCCAATGAGCGATTGCAGTTTCGTGCCGGGCAGTATCTCGATTTCATTCTGAAAGATGGTGCACGCCGCCAGTATTCGATCGCGACCGCGCCGCACGCGGACGAACTGATCCAGCTGCACATCCGGCGCACGCCGGGCGGGGTGTTTACGGACCGCCTGTTCGGTGCGGTCGAACCGACGGTCAAGGAGCGCGACATTCTGCGCATCGAAGCGCCGCTCGGCACGTTCTTTCTGCGCGAAGACAATGCGCGGCCGATCGTGCTGCTCGCGGGCGGAACCGGATTTGCTCCGGTCAAGGCGATCGCCGAGCATGTGTTTCACAAACGGATCAACCGGAATGAAGGCGACAAGCCGGCACGCAACGTGTACTTGTATTGGGGCGCGCGCGCACGGCCCGACCTGTACATGACCGATCTACCCGAGCGGTGGGCGCGCGAGCAGCCGAATTTTCGCTATGTCCCCGTCCTGTCCGAGCCGCAGCCCGAAGATGGATGGCAGGGCCGGGCCGGATTCGTCCATCAGGCGGTGATGGACGATCTGCCCGATTTATCGGCATTTCAGGTTTACGCGTGCGGCGCGCCGGCGATGATCGACGCTGCGCGGCGCGACTTCGTTGGACAATGCGGGCTGCCGGACAGCGAGTTCTTTGCAGACGCGTTCACGACGCAGGCAGATCTGGTCAACGCTTAGTCGCTTCTACGGAAAAGTAATGGCAAAGCCGAAAGTATTCATCGACGGCGAACACGGAACCACGGGACTCGAGATTCGCGAGCGCTTGATCGCGCGCGACGATATCGAGCTGGTCAGCTTGCCGGTCGAGCAGCGCAAAGACGCGGTTGCAAAGCTCGGCGTGCTGAACGCCGTGGATCTGGTCATCCTCTGCTTGCCCGACGATGCTGCGCGCGAAACCGTGGCGCTTGCCGGGCAGGGCGCGACGCGCTTTATCGATGCGAGCAGCGCTCACCGCACTTCACCGGACTGGGTTTACGGGTTCCCCGAAATGACGCGTACGCAACGAGCTACGATCGCTTCGGCGCAGCGCGTATCGAATCCGGGCTGCTATCCGACCGGTGCGATCGCGCTGCTGCGTCCGCTGCGGGAACGAGAAGTTCTTCCGCCGAGCACGCTGCTCAATGTCAACGCAGTGTCCGGGTATTCGGGCGGGGGCCGCCGATTGATCGACGCGTACCAGCGCACCGAGAATCGCCCCGCCAAGATTGTCTTGTACGGACTCAATCTTGCTCACAAGCATCTCCCGGAGATGCAGACGATGGGCCTTCTTGACCGCGCGCCGGTATTCACGCCGCATGTCGGTGATTTCATGCGCGGCATGCTGGTATCGATTCCGCTGCACACCGGCCAGTTGCCGGGGCGCGTCACCGGGTGAGGCATTGCATGCGGCGTACGTGGACCATTATGCCGAGGAACCGTTCATCACCGTGCGGCCGCTTAACGACAGCGCTGCACTGCGCGACGGGGCTTACCTCGAGCCGGAAGCCGTCAACGGCACCAATCGCATCGAAGTGTTCGTGTTTGCCAACGATGCCAACGAACAAGCGTTGCTCGTGGCGCGCCTTGACAACCTAGGCAAGGGCGCGAGCGGCGCCGCGGTGCAGAACATGAACTTGATGTTCGGCCTGCCGGAACAGACCGGGCTGACTGCCTAGCATGAGCAATGACTCGTTGGCCGCCGGCACGTTGGCTGTCAGTGAGCCGGGTGCAAGCAGTGCCGCAGCCGGCCCGCTGAGTCTGCTGACGGTCGAGCATGTCACGACTTATCACTACCGGAAGCCGGTCCGCTTCGGCCAGCACCGGTTGATGTTTCGCCCGCGCGAGGGGCACGACGTGCAGGTGCTTGAAGCAGGCGTGCACGTCAGCGTCCCGGCGCGGATCGACTGGATGCTCGACACGCAGTCCAACTCGGTCACGCTGGTCACGCCGCAGGAAGAGTCGGCGGAGCTGAAGATCGAATGCCGTTTCAAGATCGAACAGCATCGCGTGCGCAGCGCGCAGGACCTGCCACTGGCGGCGCACGCACAACGCTGGCCGTTCGATTACAGCGGCGAAGAGCGGCGCGATCTCGGTGCGATGCTCGAGCCGCACTATCTCGATCCGGACGGCCGGCTGTACGAATGGATGCGTCCATTTTTCACACATGCGGCGCGGCCCGACACCAAGGAGCTGCTGATGTCGCTGGCCGATGCGATAAAAAGCGGGCTCACGTACGAAGTGCGCAACGAGGAGGGCACGCAGACGCCCGATGAAACACTGGAGCGCGGATCGGGAAGCTGCCGCGATTACGCGTTGCTGATGATGGAGGCCGTGCGACGATTGGGAATGGCGGGGCGATTCGTGTCGGGGTACCTGTATGACCCCGCCCAGGACACCGGTTGGGACGAAGGCGTTGTCGGCGCCGGCGCGACACATGCCTGGCTCGATGTGTACCTGCCCGGCGCGGGGTGGGTTCCCTTTGATCCAACCAATGCGATTTTCAGAAGCGCCAATTTGATTCGCGTTGCCTTCGCGCGCGATCCGAAATTGGCCGCCCCACTGAGCGGCAGCTGGTTCGGCGCCGCGTCAGACTACGTCGGGATGGACGTCAAGGTTTCGGTGCGCCGAGTGTGACGCTGGCTTAAGTCGACGTCGCCGCTTGCGGCTGTTCGTGCAAAAACACTCGTAAATCCGCCGCTGTTTGCCGGCAGTAGCTCCTCGCTTCGCCCTATAACGAAGAGATGGAGCGTTTGAAGCCCTGGTTCGTTGGTCTGGTGCTGGCGGCGAGTGTCGCCTACTTCGTCTATGACCGCGCCGCCGAGCGACGCGTCCTTAAGAGTGGCCCAGTCGCCGAGATACCTTCGCAGTCGAGCCATGGCGGCCTCACGCTTCAGCGCGACGGCTACACAATCGAACCGCTCGCAAGCTACGAAGTTCGCGGGCGGGTGTTGTCGATCGAGCGCTATCGAATGGGGCGCGAGGCCGATCTGTCCCCGCTCGACTTCGCGCTCGGATGGGGACCGATGTCGGACGCCGCTGTGATCGATCGACTGAGCATCAGCCAGAGCGGCCGCTGGTACCACTACCGCTGGGAAGGCTCTCCACCGATCGAACCGTCCGTCATGGCGAAAAGCTCGGCCAATACTCACCTGGTGCCGGCCGATGATCTCGTAAAAAGGCGCCTGCTCGATGTAAGAAAGGGCGCGGTAGTCAAGCTCAGCGGCTACTTGATCAACGTGCGGCACAACGACGGATGGACCTGGCGCTCATCGTTGTCGCGGGATGACACAGGAGGGGGTTCGTGCGAATTGATGTGGGTGACTGATGTGCAAGTCGAGGAATGATTATTTGCCGCTAGTGGTGGCCAGCAGCGGCTGGCGCAGCTGCGCCGCCTACGTCGTCGGGCACTTCGTGCCAACCGCTGCGGTACTCGCCAAGCCGGCGCGAAACAGGGCTAAAGCGCTGTTTCGCTCAAAGGCCCCGGCTTGGCTCCGTTCCTCGGGCGACGACGAAAAGGCGGCGCATCTGCGCCAGCCGCTGCTGTCGCGACATCGCCCCGCACGAGGTGTTTTTTCCTTTTCCCCACACCAAGTGAGACTGCCTCAAGCGCAAGCGTTGGGCGGAGCGGGCCTGGCTTCGGGGCGTCGCCCGAGGAACGGAGCGACGCCGGGGCGGTTAAGCAAAAAAGCGCTTTAGCCCTTTTTTGCACCGGCGTTGTGAGTACCGCAGCGGTCGGCACTTCAGTGCCCGACGCCCAGGCAGGTCCGCTCCGCCCAACGCTTGCGCGGCGCGACGAATCAGGGCAGCGCCGCACTCCCAACGCTTGCGCGCCGCGATACCACCGAGCCTAGGCAGCTTCCCCCAAGTACGCTTCCCTAACCTTGGGATCGTTCAGCAGTGACTTTGCATCGCCCGACAACGTGATCAACCCCGACTCCATCACATATCCGCGATGCGCAGCTTCCAGAGCAAGACGTGCGTTTTGTTCTACCAGCAGCATCGGCACCTTGCGCTCTGCCACCGACCGAATCACGTCGAACACCTTTTCGACCATGATCGGCGCCAAACCCATCGACGGTTCATCGAGCAGTAGTAGCTTCGGCTGGCTCATCAGCGCACGCGCCATCGCCAGCATTTGCTGTTCACCGCCCGACAGCGTGCCGGCGAGCTGTTTGGCACGCTCCTTCAGTCGCGGGAAGATTCCGAACATTTGATCGATGTCGCGTTTGATACCGGCAGTATCCGTGCGCACGAATGCGCCCATCTGCAGATTTTCGGTAACGCTCATGCGCGCGAAAACGCCGCGGCCTTCGGGCACCATCGTCAGGCCTTTTGTCAGCAGCTGATACGGCGCCTGGCCTCTGGTTGTCGCGCCCATATAGTCGACTTCACCGCTCCACGCCTGTGTGCCGGTGATCGCCTTCAGCGTCGTCGTCTTACCCGCTCCATTGGCGCCGATCAGCGTCACCAATTCGCCTGCACGGACCTCCAAGTCGATGCCTTTGACGGCTTGAATGCCGCCGTATGCAACTTTCAGTCCGCGCACGTTCAGGACGGTGTCCGTCATGCCGACGCCTTTGTTGCGACATTCGTATGCGCAGCACCCAGGTACGCCTCGATGACGGCGGGATTGCGCTGCACCTCGGCCGGCGAGCCGACTGCGATCGTCTTGCCGTAGTCGAGGACGGTGACCTGATCGCACAGTCCCATAACGAGTTTCACGTCGTGCTCGATCAGCAATATGGTGACGCCGTCGCGGCTGATGGCTACGAGCAGCGAGCGCAGCGCAAGTTTTTCGGTGGCATTCATGCCGGCCGCAGGTTCGTCCAGCGCCAGCAGCTTGGGTTCCGTGGCCAGCGCGCGCGCTATTTCGAGACGCCGCTGATCGCCGTATGCCAGCGTGCGCGCCTGGTAATCGGCGTACTTTGCAATGCCGACGTACTCCAGCAGCTCGAGCGAGCGCTGCTTGATCGCACGCTCCTCCGCGACCGTTGCGCGCGTGCGCAGGATCGCGCCGAGCGCGGTGGCTTTGGTGCGAACGTGCCGGCCGACCATCACGTTCTCAAGCGCCGTCATGTCAGGAAACAGCCTGATGTTCTGAAAGGTGCGAGCGATGCCGGCCGCTGCCACCCGGTGCACTTCGTGCGGCGAGTACGAGGCGCCGTCGAGTTCGAACGTTCCGGAGTCCGGTGCGTAGAGCCCGGTGACGACGTTGAAGAACGTTGTCTTGCCGGCGCCATTGGGTCCGATTAACCCATATATCTGCCCGCGCACTATCTGCACGCCGACATCGGATAGCGCCTGCAATCCGCCGAAGCGCTTATTCACTCCCGCTACACGGAGCACGATGTCCGACACGGCTTGGCTCATGCGACGAGCCGCGAATGCTTTTGCACGACCGGATTGATCCCATGCTCCGGCGCCGGCCACAAGCCCTTTGGCCGGTACAGCATCACCAGCACCAGCGCGAGGCCGTACAGCATCATGCGCAAAACTTCGGCTTCGACGATGACCTCGCCGAACAACGCCATCTGCACCGGCGTCACGGTATGCCTGAGCAATTCAGGGAACAGCGCCAGCAGCACGGCGCCGAGGATCACGCCGGGAATATGGCCCAGCCCTCCGAGCACGACCATCGCCAGAACGATGATCGATTCGTTCAACACGAACGACTCGGGCGACACGAAACCTTGAAACGCCGAGAACATTGCGCCGGCGACGCCGCCGAACGTCGCTCCGAGCGCGAACGCGAGCAGCTTCACGTTGCGCACATTGATGCCCATCGCCTTCGCTGCGATCTCGTCTTCGCGAATTGCCATCCACGCGCGACCGAGCCGCGAATGCTGCAATCGAATGCAGATGACGATGGTGATGATCGTCAGTAGGAGGAACAGGTAGTAATACAAATAGACGGCAGGCAGTGCGAGGCCGAATACGTCGTGCACGCCGGTGAAATTGACGCTGCCGATCCGCACGGGATCGATCAGCGTGATGCCTTGCGGGCCATTGGTAATGTTCAGCGGCGCATTCAGATTGTTCAGAAAAATGCGGATCAGCTCCCCAAAGCCCAGCGTCACGATCGCGAGGTAATCGCCGCGCAGCTTCAATACCGGCGCTCCGAGCAGGATGCCGAACATTGCCGCGATACCGGCGCTCAGCGGAATAACGAGCCAGATCGAAATGTGCAGTCCGTTCGGAAACGCCTGCGCAATCCACGCAAAGTTTTGCGTCAAGTGCGGCGACGCCAGCAGTGCAAACGTGTACGCACCGACCGCGTAAAACGCGATGTAACCGAGATCGAGCAGGCCGGCAAAGCCGACCACAATGTTCAGCCCGAGCGCCAGCATGATGTACAACATCATGAACGCTAGCGCCCGTACCCACGCGTTTCCAAACCCGCCGGCGATATACGGAAGCGCCAGCAGCACCGCAGCGACGACGACGATCGCAATCCACGCTGCGGCAGCGTTGTTTCGTAGCTGCGGAAAAATGTTGATCACGCCCGATCGGCGACGCGTTCGCCCAGCAAGCCCGATGGCCGAAAGATCAGAACACCGACCAGTATTAGAAACGCGAACACGTCCTGATAATTACTCCCGAATACACCACCGGTGAGTTGCCCGATGTAACCCGCGCCGAGCGACTCGATCAGGCCGAGCAGCAGCCCGCCAATCATCGCTCCAGGCACGTTGCCGATACCGCCGAGAACAGCGGCGGTGAAAGCCTTGAGCCCCGGCAAAAATCCCATGTAAAAGTGGGCAACGCCATAGGTGGTCGCGAACATGACGCCTGCAAGGGCCGCCAGCGCGGCGCCGATCGCGAACGTTGCCGCGATGACGAAATTGGGATTCACTCCCATCAGACTCGCGACCCTCGGATTCTCGGCGGTCGCACGCATCGCGCGGCCGAGCCGGGTGCGATTGACCAGCAGCATGAGACCGATCATTACGATGGCCGAAAGCCCAATCACCGCGATCTTGGTCTGCGTGACCGTCGCGATGCCAAACACGCCAATCGGGTCGTTCGAGATCAGCTGCGGATACGTCAGGAAGTTGCGTCCCCAAACCAGCATCGCGATGGTTTGAATCACGATCGACACGCCAATCGCGGTAATCAGCGGCGCCAGCCGAGGCGCGTTACGCAACGGCCGGTAGGCGACCCGCTCGACCACCAGACTCAGAGCGACGCATACCGGGATTGCAGCGAGCAGGGCGCCCAGCAGAATGAACCAGCCGGGTATGCCGGGAAACATCGATTGCAGCAGCAGCGCAGTCGTCAGCGACGTCAGGGCGCCGATCGTCATCACATCGCCGTGCGCGAAATTGATCAGATTCAGAATCCCATAAACCATCGTATAGCCGAGCGCGATCAGCGAATACATGCTGCCGAGCACCAAGCCGTTGATGACCTGCTGGATGAAGGTTTCCATGGTTTTCCGCCGCCGCGATCAGCGATCGTATCAAGTCAAAAAAAAACGGCACCACAAAGGGTGCCGTTTCCCGTCTTCGCTCTACGTTCCTTAGCGAACCGTCGACACGTACTCCATCTTTCCGTTGACGACCTTGAACATGGAAATGGCGCCGCCCTTGACGTCGCCTTTGTCGTCAAACGCAACCGTGCCGGTCACGCCGTTGTAGCTGGTGGCTGGCACCGCCGCCGCGATCGATGCGCGATCTATCTTACCGGCGCGCTTGATGGCTTCGCCAAGCACATAAACCGCATCGTACGAATAAGGCGAATACACCTGAACGTCCGCATTGAAGCGCTTCTTGTACTTGTCGGTGAACTCGGCGCCCTTGGCCAGTTTCTCGACCGCCTCGCCTGCCTGCGAGCAATGCAGCATCCCTGAAGCGTCACCGGCCAACTTGATGAATTCCGGCGAGCAAACGCCGTCACCCGCAAGGAAGGTGGACTTCATGCCGAGCTGCGACATCTGCTTGGCCATCGGGCCGGCGGTAGCATCCATCCCACCGTACATCACGACGTCCGGCTTGGTGGCTCGAACCTTGGTCAAAATGGCGTTGAAGTCGGTCGCCTTGTCGTTGGTAAATTCACGTGCAACGACTTTCATGCCTTTCTGTTTCGCAACACGCTCGACCACATCGGCCAGGCCCTGGCCGTAGGCGGTACGGTCGTCGAGGATCGCAATCGTCTTAGCTTTCAACGTATCCGCCGCATAATTGGCGAGTACCGCGCCCTGCTGATTGTCGTTCGCCACGACGCGAAACGCGGTCTTAAATCCCTGCTCGGTGTATTTGGGATTGGTGGCCGATGGCGAAATCTGCGCCATATTGGCGTCCGAATAAATCTTAGACGCCGGAATTGTGGTGCCCGAATTCAGATGCCCGACGACTGCAACTGCGCCGGAATCGACGATCTTCTGTGCGGCTAACGTACCTTCCTTCGGGTCGGCCTTGTCGTCTTCGGCGACCAGGTCCAGCTTGTACGTCTTGTCGCCGACTTTCAACCCGCCCGCGGCGTTGATTTCCTCGACGGCCATGCGGGCGCCGTTCTCGTTGTCCTTGCCCAGGTGGGCGATACCGCCGGTGAGTGGTGCAACGTGGCCGATCTTGATCACCTCAGCAGCGGGTGCGGCAGCGGCCTTCGCCGGCGCTGGTGCCGGGGCTGTCTTGGTAGCGGGCGTTTCCTGACGGTTGCAAGCTGTCAGCGCCAATGCAGCGGCGATGGCCACTGGTGCGAATTTAAGTAACTGTTGGTTCATGGATTTTTTCCCCTTGGCTGAATAGTTGTTGACCGACACATGCCCGCAGCGCCATACGATCCGGGAGGGCCTGGCCAGACGAACGGCGGAATTGTACTCACGAGGCAACCCGGGGCAAGCGCGCGCGCCGGCGGCCTCGGCGGTGGGGACGCCAACCGGGCCGAGCTCGCGTTCGTACACTGCGCTTTGGTTTACGTATTGGAGTGAGCCGTGCAAGTGTTGGTCCTCGGTGCCGGCGTTGTGGGCGTCACGTGCGCTTGGTTTCTGCGTGACGCCGGGTGTCAGGTCACGGTGGTCGAGCGCCAACCAGGCGCGGGAAGAGAGACGAGCTTTGCCAATGGGGGCCAGATATCGGTCAGCCATGCCGAGCCGTGGGCCAATCCGGGCGCCCCGCGCAAGATTCTGAAATGGATTGGCAGGGAAGACGCACCGCTGCTGTTTCGCCCGCGCTTGAATGCCGGTCAGTGGATCTGGGGGTTGGCATTTCTACGCGAGTGCACATCGACACGCGCTGCGCACAACACTCGGCAACTGGTCGAGCTCGGCCTCTACAGCCGCCGTGTGTTGAAGCAGCTTCGCGCCGAGCTGGGCCTTTCTTATCCGCATAACGAGCGCGGCATCCTGCACTTCTATACGGACGCGGCCGGTTTTGAAATGGCTCGAATGTCGGCGGCGTTGATGCGCACGCTGGGCTGCGATCGGCGCTCGATTTCGATGGAGGAAGCGGTTGCGCTCGAGCCAGCGCTGGCATCCATTCGCGACCGCATGGTCGGCGCAGATTACTGCGCCGATGATGAGTCGGGCGATGCGCATGCGTACACGGTGCAACTGGCCGAGCGGTGCGCCAGCCGCGGCGTCGAGTTCATGTTGAACACGACCGTGCAGCGGTTGCTGCTCGATGGCGACCGTTGCCGCGGAGCCGAAGTCACGCATGCAGATGGCGGCCTCACGCGCCTGGCCGCCGACGCGGTAGTGGCATGCCTGGGCGTGCAGACGCGCGCATTACTGGCGCCGCTCGGCATTCGTTTGCAGATCGTGGCTGCGAAAGGGTATTCGGCAACGTTCGACATCACCGATCCAACGCGCGCGCCCAGTGTCAGCTTGACCGACGATGAGTACAAGATCGTCTTCTCGCGCTTCGACCAGCGACTGCGCGTCGCCGGCACGGTCGAGCTCGGCGGCACAGGGCTCGAATTGAATCAAGCGCGTTGCGATGCGTTGACGCGTCGTACTCAGACGCTATTTCCCGGCGCGTGCGATTTTTCGCAGCCGCGCTACTGGGCGGGCTTGAGGCCGCTGACGCCGTCAAACGTACCGTATCTCGGTGCGACGCGCGTTCGTGCCCTCTACTTGAATACCGGCCATGGGACGCTGGGTTGGACGATGGCGGCGGGAAGCGGGCAACTGATCGCAGATCTCGTGAGCGGTCGCCCGACCGCGATCGCCTTGGCATCCGTCGTCGCACAAAAATAAAGGGCGCATAGAGCGCCCCTTGGGTCACGGGTGTGACTGACTACATCGACAGGACCCACTTAGCGAGCGCCTGCGCTTCCTGCTCGTTAACCTGCGGGTTCGCCGGCATCGGAATCTGACCCCACACGCCCACCCCGCCTTCGCGAATCTTCTTCGCCAACGTGCCTTGTGCGTTTTTGTCGGCCTTGTACTTAGCAGCGATATCTTTGTAAGCCGGGCCGACCAGCTTTTTATCTGTGGCGTGACAGGCAAGACAGTTCTTCTGCTTGGCCAATTCGGCGCTGGCAAACGCCGGTGCTCCGATCGTCAGCATGCCGCATGCACCCACGAAGGCGGCTACCGCGAATTTCATGTTCATTCGTAACTCCGTAGTTTGGTGAGCCTGGTTCATTGGCGGGAATGAATCTTTTAGGGCTGCTAGTTTAACGGCAACGCCGCCGACCGGTTGACCTCAAATAGGCGTCGTACGCGGCCTTATCGAAGGCTATATTCACACGCAATTCCTCCTGCAGCGGGTGGGCACTATGTGGTTTATCTGGGTCGGCGTCGCGATGATCATTCTGAAGGTTCTCGAGATTAGCGTTTTCTCGGAATTGTCGTGGTGGTGGGTTGCGTTGCCGTTCGGGGTCGGCTTCCTGTGGTTCGAGCTGGTCGAGAAGCGGCTTGGGATGGACAAGAAAAAAGCGTTCGACGAGATCGACAAGGCGAAGAAGGATCGAATCAAGAAGCGCCTTGAGATCGACAAGAATCCGCGGTTGCGAAGATAACGTTCGCGTCATCGGTCCAACGCTTGCGCTTGAGGCAATGTCACTGGGTGGGGTGGAAGGAAACAACATCTCGTGCGGGGCGATGTCGCGACCGCTGCGTCAGCCGCTTCTGCGTGATGTCGATCAACCAAACAAATCTTCGTCCGTGATCGCACCTTTGCTCGCCGTCGAGGCCATCTTCGCGAATTTCGCCAGCACCCCGGTCGTGTAGCGGGGTGAGGGCTGCTTCCAGGCAGCGCGGCGGCGGCTCAGTTCTTCGTCGCCCACATTGAGTTGCAGCAGCAGTTGGTGTGCGTCGATCGTGATCGAGTCACCTTCGTTGACCAGCGCCAGGGTGCCGCCGACGTACGCTTCGGGCGCGACGTGGCCGACGACCATGCCCCAGGTGCCACCGGAAAATCTACCGTCGGTAATCAGTCCAACGCTCTCTCCCAGTCCTTTGCCGATGAGTGCCGACGTCGGCGCCAGCATTTCCCGCATGCCGGGTCCGCCCTTCGGGCCTTCGTAGCGGATCACCATCACGTCGCCCGCCGCGATGCGATCGGCCAGGATCGCGTCGAGGGCGGCTTCTTCGGAATCGAATACTCGCGCCGGGCCGGTGATTGCCGGGTTTTTGAGGCCGGTGATTTTTGCGACGCAGCCTTCGGGGGCGAGGTTTCCTTTTAGCACCGCCAGATGGCCGTGCGCGTACATCGGGTTTGAGAACGGGCGGATGACGTCTTGGTCGGTGCGCGGCGAGGCCGGCACATCGGCCAGCATCTCGGCCATCGTCTTGCCGGTGATCGTGATGCAGTCGCCGTGTAACAAGCCATTTTCCAGCAACATCTTCAGCACCTGCGGGATGCCGCCGGCCTTGTGCAGATCGGTCGCGACATAGCGTCCTGAAGGCTTCAGATCGGCGAGCACCGGCACTTTGCGACGCACTCGTTCGAAGTCGTCCAGCGTCCATTCGACATTGGCCGAGTGCGCGATCGCTAGGTAATGCAACACTGCGTTGGTCGAGCCACCGACCGCCATGATGAGTGCCACCGCGTTTTCGATCGACTTTCGCGTGATGATCTGGCGCGGCAGCAATTGATTCTTGACGGCGTCGACCAGCACGCGCGCGCTCTCGGCCGTGCTTTTCGCTTTCTCGTCGTCCGGATTGGCCATCGTCGACGAATACAGCAGGCTGATGCCGAGCGCTTCGAACGATGAGCTCATCGTGTTGGCGGTGTACATGCCGCCGCACGAACCCGAACCCGGCACACAGCGGCGCTCAATTTCCTTGAAATCCTTCTGACTCAAGCGGCCGGCGTTGAATTCGCCGACGGCCTCGAACGACGACACGATCGTGATGTCCTTGCCGTTGTAGTGGCCCGGCTTCACGGTGCCGCCGTAGACGTAGATGGCGGGCACGTTGCAGCGCGCGATCGCCATCACGCCGCCCGGCATGTTCTTGTCGCAGCCGCCGATCACGAGCACGCCGTCCATCCACTGGCCGAGCACGCATGTTTCGATCGAATCGGCGATTACCTCGCGCGACACCAGCGAATACTTCATGCCCTCGGTACCCATGCTGATTGCATCCGACACCGTGGGCGTGCCGAACACCTGAGCATTTGCATCGCACTTCTCGATCGCGGCGATCGCCGCATCGGCGAGTTTCTGCAACCCCGAATTGCACGGCGTAATCGTCGAATGTCCGTTGGCTACACCGATCATCGGCTTGTCGAAGTCTTCGTCCTTGTAGCCCATCGCGTAGTACATCGCGCGGTTGGCGGAGCGCGCAACGCCTTGGGTGACGTGCTTCGAGCGTTCGTTGTTAGGCATGAGAGCGACAGGCTGTTGAAAACGATCGGCAATAATAGGGCACTCCTTCCTGCGCGAGCCCGTGTGCTCTACGTCCACAACCTAGATTCGATCGCATTTTCAGTCGGCCCGCTCGCGATCCGCTGGTACGGATTGATGTATCTGATCGGTTTCGTGCTGTTCCTGGTCCTCGGCAAGCTGCGCGCGCGCGAGCCATGGCGCGACATGCAGTCGCGGGACGTCGACGATCTGCTGTTCTACGGAATGATTGGCACGATCGTCGGCGGCCGGCTCGGCCACGTGTTGTTCTACGGACCGCTGTCGTACTACCTGGCGAACCCGCTCGACATCTTCGCGGTGTGGAAGGGCGGCATGGCATCGCACGGAGGGATCATCGGCGTCATTGTCGCGATGGCGCTGTTCGCGCGCGCACGCGGCAAGTCATTTCTGCGCGTGGCCGATTTTGTCGTTCCGCTGGTGCCGCTGGGACTCGGCGCGGGCCGCATCGGCAACTTTATCAACGGCGAGCTGTGGGGGCGTGCAGCCGATCCGTCGCTGCCGTGGGCAGTTGTGTTTCCGCAGGCCGGAGACGCCCTGGCGCGGCATCCTTCGCAGATCTATCAGTTTCTGCTCGAAGGCTTGACGCTGTTCGCGATCCTGTGGCTGTATTCGCGCAAGCCGCGCGCGCCTGGCACGGTCGGCAGCCTGTTTCTGATTTTTTATGGGTTGCTGCGTATCGCTGGCGAAGTGTTTCGCGAACCCGAGGCGCTGTATGGTCACATGCCGCTCGGCATGTCGGCCGGTCAGTGGTTGTCGGTACCGATGATCCTGATCGGCATCGTGAGCTTCGTGCTGCTGCGGCGTAACAAGGTTGCCATCTGACGTGTCACAGACGATTGCGCGAAGGCGATCGGCCGAGCGCGACCTCGCCGAGTTCCTGCGCACGTGCCGGCGGCTGTTGTCTGCACGCGGCGAGGCGAACAGTGCAGCGCATGCGGCCAAAGCGCTTCAGCAGTATCAGCACTTGCCAGAACTCGAACAGCTCAGGTTCTTCGAGCATCTGGACGAAGATTTTGGTTTGAGTCCAAAAGACGTGCTCGCCGCTGCGCAGCGGTACGCTGCGCAGCCGACTGCGCAAACCTTGATGAACCTCACCACGGCGGCGGAGCCTCCGCGCCAGGAACTGCTGCGCCGCTTGAATCGCGCGCCGGGAGGCACAGCGTTGATCGTGCAGATGCGCAGGCAGTTGCTGAGGCTGCTTTCGCTGCATCCCCACCTGGCCGCGGTAGAAGCCGACCTTTTGCACCTGCTGTCGTCCTGGTTCAACCCTGGGTTTCTTGAAATGCAGCAGGTGGACTGGAACTCGCCGGCCCAGCTTCTGGAAAAAATCATTCAGCACGAAGCCGTGCACGCGATCGATGGTTGGGACGATCTGCGCCGGCGATTGCAACCCGACCGACGCTGCTTTGCCTTTTTTCATCCGCAGCTGCCCGCCGAGCCGCTGATCTTTGTTGAGATCGCACTGATTCCCGTGATGCCTGCCGCGATCGCGCCGCTGATCGAGAAGGGCGCACAACCGGTCGAGGCGAGGCGGTTCAAGGTGGCGACGTTTTATTCGATCAGCAATTGCCAGCCGGGCCTGCGTGGCGTGTCTCTTGGCAACTTTTTGATCAAGCGCGTCGCGGAGCGGTTGCATGCGGAGTTTCCGTCGATACGCACGTTTTGCACGCTGTCGCCGATTCCCGGCTTTACACGGTGGTTGGGCGAGGTCGATGTCGAAGCAGTCGAACTACATCCGGTTCGCGCACAGTTGCAGGGCGCGCTCGCAAGGCTCGATGATCGCGCGCGGCTCGCAGCGCCGCAATCGATGTCGAAGAATGAGCGCGAGGCATTGCTTGCACTCGCGTCCATTTACCTTCGTTTTGCATCGCCGACGCCCGCCGGCGACCCGGTGGCAAAGTTTCACCTGGGTAACGGCGCGCGGCTGCAGCGCATCAACTGGGCCGGCGACCTTTCGAAAAATGGTCTTCGTCAATCGCACGGGATGATGGTTAACTATCTGTACGATCTCTCCCGGGTCGAGGAATACCACGAGAGATTTCTCGCAGGGCACGTTGTGCATGCGCAGTTGGTGGCACGGCTGGTATAAGCAGCCCGGTGTTACGGGTCGGGTGCTTCCGCGCGAAGATGCGAGCCTTAAATAGAATTCAAGCAAATCAACGAGACAGCATGAAAGTTCTTATGGCGAAGCAGCTTGGCAGCGATTAACGATCATGGCCGGGACGGTCGACGTTTCGATTGACAGCGGCGTTGCCGCCGTCACGCTCGCCTCGCCGGGCAAGCTCAATGCGGTCAGCGTCGCCATGTGGCAGGGGCTGGCCCGCGTGTTCGGCGAAATAGGCGATGCGGAGTCACTGCGCGTCGTCGTGATCCGCGGTGCCGGCGGAAACTTCGCGGCCGGCGCCGACATCGAGGAATTCGATCGCGTGCGGCACGATCCCTCGAGCGGGCGTCAGTATCACCTCGAAACGATCGGCAATGCGCTGGCTGCGGTGGATCGTTGCCCGGTGCCGTTGATCGCTGCTATCGAAGGCGTGTGCGTCGGTGGCGGCCTTGAAATTGCATCGCTGTGCGACATACGGCTCGCGGCCGACACAGCTCGCTTCGGCGTGCCGATCGGCCGCCTGGGATTTCCATTGGCACTGCCGGAGCTGGTGCCGTTGCTGCGCCTGGTCGGGCCGGCGGTTGCCGCCGAAATGCTGCTCGAAAGCCGCATTCTGTCGGCCGATGAAGCCGAAGTTCGCCGCCTGGTCACGCGAGTCGTGCCGGCCTCTTCGTTCGAGACCGAATTGCAGCTGTGTATCACGCACATCGCCGCCGGCTCACCATTGGCGGCACGGCAGAACAAAGCCAACATTCGCCGCTTTCAATCGCGCGGGCTCGACTACACGCAGCACGAGCTCGATGAGAGCTTCGCGTTCCTCGACTCGCACGACTACCACGAAGGCGTGCGCGCATTTCTTGCCAAGCGTCCGCCAAACTTTTTAGGTAAGTAGTGGCCCAATGAGCTCGAACGCGAGCGTGTACGCGGCGATCGAGCGCCGCTACCCCGACGACCTCGATGAAATCTGCATTGAAACCCACGAAGGGTTGACATACAGCTGGCGCGATCTTCACCGTGCGAGCGGCTGCATCGCGAACTGGCTGGATTCGCTCAAGCTAAAGCGTGGCGACCGCGTTGCCGTGCAAGTCGAAAAGTCGCCCGAGTGTTTGATGGTGTACCTGGCGACGCTGCGCGCGGGGCTGGTGTATGTGCCTTTGAACACCGCTTACCAGCGCGCCGAGCTCGACTACTTCCTGCGTGATGCCGAGGCCGCCGTTGTTGTCTGCACGCCGCGACGCTTGGCGGAGATCGAACCGGTTGCGCGCGGCGCGCGCTGTCGCCACGTGGTGACGTTGGGAGAGCAACGCAATGGCACTCTGCTCGCCGCGGCCGCTGCGTTCTCTTCCGGTTTCGAGACGGTGCAGCGCGCAGCCGACGATCTGGCCGCGATCCTGTACACCTCGGGCACGACCGGGCGCAGCAAGGGTGCGATGCTGTCGCACCGCAATCTCACCTCGAACGCGGCAACGCTCGATCAATTCTGGGGGTTCGAGGCGGTGCGCGATGCCGGCAAGCGTGACGTGTTGCTGCATGCGCTGCCGCTGTTTCACGTGCATGGATTGTTCGTCGCATCGCACGCAGCGCTGTTCGGTGGCGCAAAGATGCTGATGCTGCCCAGGTTCGATGTCGCGCAGGTGCTCGAAAGACTGCCGCGCTCGACGGTGATGATGGGCGTGCCGACGTTTTACACGCGGCTGCTAGGCGAACCGACTTTCCATCGTCAACATTGCCGCTCGATGCGGCTCTTCGTTGCGGGCTCGGCGCCGTTGCTGGCAGAAACGCATCAGCAATTCGAGCAGCGCACCGGCCATCGGATACTCGAACGCTACGGCATGTCGGAGACGGTCATGCTGGTGTCGAATCCGTACTTCGAGTCCGACGGCGCGCGCCTGGCCGGTACTGTGGGTGTGCCGTTGCCGGGCATTGGCGTGCGTGTCGTCGACGATAGCGACAAGCCATGCGCGGTGGGTGAGATCGGCGCAGTTCAAGTCAACGGACCGAACGTGTTTTCGGGCTACTGGCGCATGCCGGACAAGACGAAGGATGAGTTCACCGCGGATGGCTGGTTTCGCACGGGCGATATCGGTCATTTTGGCGGCCTCGATGTGCCTGAGCAGTACCTGACGCTGGTAGGGCGCTCGAAGGACTTGATCATCTCGGGGGGCTACAACGTCTATCCGAAAGAGATCGAGGGCTACATCGACGAAATGTCCGATGTCGATGAGTCTGCCGTCATCGGCGTTCCGCATCCGGACTTCGGTGAAGCGGTGGTGGCCGTCGTGGTTGGCAAGAGCGGAATGGGCATGGCGCCGAAGGCTTTGGTCGATGCACTGAAGGGGCGCATCGCCAACTACAAATTGCCGAAGCGCGTCTTCGTCGTCGAACAGTTACCCCGCAATACGATGGGAAAGGTACAAAAAAACGTGTTGCGCGAGCGCTATGCGGGCACTTTCGGCCCCACTCGTGCGGTTGGCGTTAGACCGGCATCCGAGCCGGCTGCTGCTCCGAAGTAAATAAGTACGGCGGTCGCAGCATTGCAACACCTGTCGAATCGCGCGGCGGCATCGCCAGCACGGCCTCGATGAATCCGGTCTTGCCGTTGGTGTAAGCGTCGCGGTCGAACGAGTAGCGCGCAGCAAGGCGGCGCTTGACTTCAGCGTAGCGCGATGCAAGCCATGCGTCGTCGCGCAGGCTGTTGCGAAACTTCATGTACCGCTTCCAGTACACGCCGTCTTTCTCGACCACGTGGACGTGATGCGTACGCACGCCATTGAGGACACGCTTGAAAAAGCGGCGGTCGGGTAACGCACGTTCGTAATCGGGAATGTATTGGTAGCCGAACACTGCCAACCGTTCCGCCTGCGATTCGAACGCGGCGAGCGACTGGACGCCCACCAGCATGTCGATGATCGGTTTGGCGGCGAGCCCGGGCACCGCCGTGCTGCCGATGTGCTCGATCGCCGGCTTCAGCTCACTGAGTGCGACATGGAGTAGTTGCGATTCGATTCGGAATCGCGCCGGCCACGCGGCATCGTGTGGCACGACGATGATCTCATCGCTGTGACGCACGGCACTGGTCATCAGGCCGGCGGGGATCATCGAGCGGCTCCCGTAAGAAAACAAGTGATCGTGTTGGCCATGTCAGCTCCTGGGTTGCCCCCGCATTGCAGGAATGAGTAAACGTTAGAGCCAAGGCCGTGGCGGCGCAGCCGACGGTTACGCGCTGACGGCGCCGAATATTCACACGCCGCTGGCAAATCGACTTACCAGCGGGCAGGGGGCTTTCTGTTGATGGTGATCTGGCGATTTTCGATCGTCACGTAGCCGCCAATCGTCAGGTCCTTGAAGATGCGGCTGATCATGTCGCGTGAGGCGCCTACCCTGTCCGCAATGTCCTGCTGTGTCATTTTTTCAGGCACGACAAGCTTGCCGCCGTCTTCTTTGGCGAGCGACAGCAGCAACCGCGCGACCCGCCCGTAAACATCCATCAGCGCTAGGTTCTTGACGTTGTCGGTGGCGATGCGAGCGCGGTCGATCAAGGTGCTGATCAGCGTCATCGCCACGTCCGGGTTCTGCGCTATTGCCGCGCGCAGCTCGTCACGGGTCACCACCGCGCACGTCGTCGGCTCGAGTGTCATCACCGAAGCCGAGCGCGGACGTCCATCGAGCGACATCTCGCCGACGTAATCGCCCGCGCCGTACGTATCCAGAATCATCTCCCGGCCGTCATCGTCGGAAACGTAAACCTTGACCTTGCCTGCCAGGATGACGAACAGCGAGTCGCCACGATCGCCTTCGTTGATGATGACGGCGTTCTTTGGAAACGTACGGGTCTGGCCGCGCGTCGCAAGCTCGCGCACCATCGGATCGCCGATGGCACTGATCATCTGCTCTGTGGTCATGGTTGTCCTGATGGTGGCGCCGGATTTGCTGCGATTATCTCGTACCCCCGGGTCAGGGCGCCTCAAGCCGCTTTGCTTCGGTACAGTAACCCAGTGGCTGCGCCAACGGCGAGCAGGCTCGCGATCAGCGCCTAATCCATCATGTCTTCAACAAGCGCGTCGTGATGTAACGCCACTCGTTGGCGGTCACGGGCGTGATCGATAGGCGGTTGCCGCGTCTTAGAACGATCATGTCGGCCAACTCGGCCTGTTCACGCAGCTCGCTAAGCGAAACAATCCGAGTCTTCTTCAATGCCTTGATGTCGACCAGCGTCCAGCGCGGCGCATCGCGCTTTGCAGCGGCGTCGTAGTACTTGCTCGTGCGATCGAACTGCGTCGGGTCTGGGTACGGCTCGCTCGCGACCTCGGCGAGTCCGACGATGCCGGGCTCGTCACAACTTGAGTGATAGAAGAAAACGCCGTCGCGCAGCTGCATCCGGTCACGCATGAAGTTGCGCGCCTGATAGCCGCGCACGCCGGTCCAGGGCACAGTGGACTTTGACGCCGCGAGCGCATCGTCGATCGAGCACTCGTCGGGCTCGGATTTCATCAGCCAGAAGTTCATGCTAGTTAAGCGCTCCAAACACTCTGCGAATGATGTCGCTGCCGGCCGCCACCGGATTCGCGCGAATTTTCTTCTCCTCTTCGGCGATCATCGTGTACAGCCCGTCGAGCGCCTTCTGCGTGACGTAGCGCTCGACGGTTGCCTGCTCGGGCTTGATCAATCCCAGCGCTGCACCCTGGCCAGCCAGCGCGTTGTACTGCTGCGCCAGGCCGCTTCTGTCGGTGACTCTGCGGACGATTGGGAGAAATCGCTCGGCTAAGTCGCTGGCCGTTTTCGCCTTGAAAAACTGCGTAACCGAATCGTCTCCACCACGCAGGATTTGCTTGGCGTCATCAACGCTGATGGATTTGACGGCGTTGGTCAGCAATGTCCTCGCTTGTGGAACCGCCTGCTCGGCGGCACGATTGACTGCGAGCTCGAGCGCATCGACCTCATCGCCTTTGCCCATGAATTTAAGCGCCGTGCGCGCGCGCTGCAGGTGCTCGGGCAGCGGAATTTTTACTTTCGGATTCGCCCAGAACCCGTCGGTCCGACCGAGGCTTGCCACCGCGGCCGCGGCGCCTTTGTCGAGCGCGGCTTTCAGTCCGGCCGTCGCGTCGCGTCCACTCAATTGATCAAGCGACTGCGCAGCAAGCTGCGGGCTCGCCAACGAAAGGGATGCGGCAATCAGCGCAACAAATGTCCGTCTGGCGATACCGACTCTGCTCATTGGTGCTCCCTTCAGCTGTTGCGCTGAATTCGAAAAACAATCACGCCGGCGATCACCGGACCCAGCGCCCACCCCGCTGCAAGAGCCAGCGAAACCGCGCTCGCGCCGCTGCCTTGAAAGCCGACGAATAGCGCGCCCAGCAGGATCGTGGTCAATCCGACGATCCATGCGCCGTAGCGCTGCGCGAGCAGCCATGGGTAGACAAATATTCCAAGGCCGACGATCAGTGCAATCGTGATTGCGCCGGCGGCCTGCGACGACAGCTCGTGCGTGCTCATGCGCCGAGTCTATCCAACTAAATCCCACAGGCACGGGGTGTGAATATTCCGCACGCGGCGTGCTGCGAAACCGGCTGCGAAGCGCTGTTGAACCCTTGAAGATGACTCGCCAATAAGAATCAAATCAAGGTGGGCTCCATGCATCGATGGACGAGGACGGCTGTTGTGACGATCGCCGTCGCGGCGATCGCAGCCGCTTTCCGCAGTCGCGCAAACCGGCCCGTACGTGTCGTCTTTTTTCGCCCGTTTTCGATTGACCCAATGGAAACCGCCAATTCGCGCAGAAGCCGGGAGACTCAAATGGCAAACATCCTTCAGTTGCGTCCGTCGGCCCGATGGACCCTCAACGGAGTCAGTGCGTCGATGCGAGCAATCGCGCGCACGCTGATCGCCGAACACACGCGGGCGCTGGACGCGGCGAGGAAGGCCGACCTGCCTCGGCAAAGGATGGCCGAGGTGCGAGCGATGTATTTACCGGCGAGTCATTCGCAGGAAGGCAACGGTACGGCGCCGTGCGCGAAGTCCGCGCGCCAACCTCAAGCGGACACTGAACCACCCAGAAACGCCGTAGCGCGGAAGGCGACTACGGCCGATCCGCGTTTCAAAGCGCAGCGACTTACTTAGCGGCTCGGCGCTTCGCTGGGGGATGCCTTCGGCATCGCCCCGGCGCCGCGCGCCCACTTGTACTTGGCGCCGAGCACCGCGACCGGCATCTCGGTCGAGTACGGATAGGCCGGAATGCCGTGGTCGAACAGGTACTCGGCGGCCTCCTCGACCTCGACGTCGCCCGCGAGCGAGGCGACGATCGGCTTGTCGATGCCCTTCGCCCTGCATCTCCTCGACGACCTCGGCCACGAGCTTCGCGAACACCATCGGCGGCGTGACGATCGTGTGCCAGTAGCCGAGGATCAGCGCGTGGATGCGCGGGTCCTCGAGGCCGAGGCGGACCGTGTTCTGGTAGGTCTTCGGCGGCTCGCCGCCGGTGATGTCGACCGGATTGCCGGCGGCGCCGAACGGCGGGATGAACTTGCGGAACGCGGCGTCGAGATCCGGCGGCATCGCCATCAGCTACAGGCCGTTGTCGACGCAGGCGTCGGACAGCAGCACGCCGGAGCCGCCCGCGCCGGTGATGATGACGACGTTCTCGCCCTTCGGCGTCGGCAGCACCGGAATCGCGCGCGCGAACTCGAGCATCTCGCGCAGCGCCTTCGCGCGCGGATGACGCCCGACTGCCGCAGCACGTCGTCGTAGATCTTGTCGTTGCCGGCGAGCGCGCCGGTGTGCGAGCTCGCGGCGCGCGCGCCCATGCTGGTGCGGCCGGCCTTCAGCATGACGACCGGCTTCTTCTTCGACACGCGCTTGGCGACTTCGGCGAAGGCGCGGCCGTCCTTCAGGTCCTCGCAGTGCTGCGCGATGATCGTCGTGTTGTCGTCCTGCTCGAAGAACGTGAGCAGGTCGTCCTCGTCGATGTCCGACTTGTTGCCCAGGCCGACGATCGCCGACACGCCCATCTTCGCCGAGCGCGAGAAGCCGATGATCGCCATGCCGATGCCGCCCGACTGCGACGACAGCGCCGCGTGGCCCTTGACGTCGTAGGCGGTGCAGAACGTCGCGCACAGGTTCTTCCACGTGTAGTAGAAGCCGTAGATGTTCGGGCCCATCAGGCGCACGCCGTACTTGCGGCCGATCTCCTGGATCTCCTTCTGGCCCTCGACGTTGCCGGTCTCGGCGAAGCCGGAGGGAATCAGCACCGCGCCGGGAATCTTCTTCTCGCCGCACTCGACCAGCGCCGCGGCGACGAACTTGGCGGGAATCGCGAACACCGCGACGTCGATGTCGCCGGGAACGTCCTTGACGCTCTTGTACGCCTTCATGCCCATGATCTCGTCGGCGGACGGGTTGATCGGGTAGATCTTGCCCTGGTAGCCGCCGTTGATCAGGTTCTTCATCACCGAGTTGCCGATCTTGCCGGCCTCGGCGGACGCGCCGATGACCGCGACCGCATCGGGCTTCATGATGCGGTTCATGTCGCGCACGATGTCCTCGTGCTTCGGGCGGTAACCGCGGCTCCGGCGGGTTCCAGTCGACGCACGATGCGCACGTCGGCGGCGATCGCGCCGTTCTTGGTCGCGAACACCGGGTTCAGGTCCATCTCCGAGATCTCGGGAAAATCGGCGATCAGCTGCGAGACGTTCTCGATCATCGTCGCGAGCGCGTCGCGGTTGACCGGATCGGCGCCGCGCACGCCCTTGAGCATCTCCGCCGCCTGGATGCCGTCGAGCATCGACAGCGCGTCGTCCTTGGTCGCGGGCGCGAGGCGGAACGTGATGTCCTTCATCACCTCGACCAGCACGCCGCCGAGGCCGAACGCGACGAGCTTGCCGAACGAGGGATCGGTGACGGCGCCGACGATCACTTCCTGGCCGCCCGTCAGCATCTGCTGCACCTGCACGCCGAGCAGGTTCGCCTTGGCGTCGTACTTCTTCGCGTTGGCCATGATCGTGGCGAAGCCCTTCTCGGCCTCGTCGCGCGCTCTTCACGCCGACCAGCACGCCGCCGGCCTCGGTCTTGTGCAGGATCTCCGGCGAGACGATCTTCAGCACGACCGGAAAGCCCATGCCCGCCGCGAGCTTCGCCGCCTCCGCGGCCGAGGTGGCGACGCCTTCCTTCGGCACCGGGATGCCGTACGCGTCGCACACCACCTTGCCTTCCGGCGCGGTCAGCGACGTGCGGCCCGCGGCCTTGACGGTGTCGAGGATCTTGCGGACTTCGTCTTGTCGTGGGCCATGAGTGGTTCCTTGTCGCAAATGTTCAGATCGCGCCTTCGGCGCGCAACGCGGCGATCTCGTCGCGGCTCGTAGCCGAGCTCGGCCAGGACTTCGTCGGTGTGCTCGCCGAGCAGCGGCGAGCGCGTCGACCTCGGTCGGGCTGTCGGACATCTTGATCGGATTGCCGACGGTCAGGTACTTGCCGCGCTTCGGATGGTCGACCTCGACGACCGTGCCCGTCTCGCGCAGCGACGGCTCCTCGGCGATCTCCTTCATCGACAGGATCGGCCCGCACGGGATGTCGTGCTTGTTGAGGATGTCCATCGCCTCGAACTTGGTCTTGGTCATGGTCCACTTCTCGATCTCGCCGAAGATCTCCATCAGATGCGGCAGCCGCGCCTTCGGCGTGGCGTAGCGCGGGTCCGTCGAGCCATTCCGGCCGGCCGATCACCTCGCAGATGTCCTTCCACACCGGCGCCTGCGTGATGAAGTAGATGTAGGCGTTGGGGTCGGTCTCCCAGCCCTTGCACTTGAGGATCCAGCCGGGCTGGCCGCCGCCCGACGCATTGCCGGCGCGCGGCACGGCGTCGCCGAACTTGCCGTTCGGATACTGCGGATACTCCTCCATCACGCTGCGTGCGCTCGAGGCGCTGCTGGTCGCGCAGCTTGACGCGGCACAGATTGAGCACGCCGTCCTGCATCGCCGCGAGCACCTGCTGGCCGCGTCCCGTCGTGTTGCGCTGATAGAGCGCCGCGACGATGCCGAGCGCCAGATGCAGGCCCGTGCCCGAGTCGCCGATCTGCGCGCCGGTGACGAGCGGCGGGCCGTCGTCGAAGCCGGTCGTCGACGCCGACGCCGCCGGCGCATTGCGCGACGTTCTCGTACACCTTGCAGTCCTCGTACGGCCCGGGACCGAAGCCCTTGACCGACGCGACGATCATGCGCGGGTTGAGCTCCTGGATGTGCTCCCACGTGAAGCCCATGCGGTCGAGCGCGCCGGGCGCGAAGTTCTCGACCAGCACGTCGCATTTCTTCACCAGCGCCTCGAGCACCGCCTTGCCCTTGGGCTTCTTGGCGTCGACCGTGATCGAGCGCTTGTTGTGGTTCAGCATCGTGAAATAGAGGCTGTCCACGTCCGGAATGTCGCGCAGCTGGCCGCGCGTGATGTCGCCTTCGCCGGCGCGCTCGACCTTGATCACGTCGGCGCCGAGCCATGCGAGCAGCTGCGTGCACGTCGGCCCCGACTGCACGTGCGTGAAGTCCAGGATGCGAACGCCGTCCAATGCCTTGCCCATTACCGTCCCCTATGCATTGGTCACGCTTTCTTCTTTGCGGCTGGATTGAGGCTCGTGATGCGGCCGCTTTCGGTGCCCGCCTTTTCGTCGATGACCGCGTTGATCAGCGTGGGCTTGCGCGAGCGGATCGCTTCTTCCATCGCGGTGCGAAGCTCCGCCGGCGTCGTGGCCATGCACGCCCACGCCACCGAACGCCTCCATCAGCATCTCGTAGCGCGCGCCCTTGACGAACACCAGCGGCGAAGGATCGCGTCCGCCGGTCGGATTCACTTCGTCGCCGCGGTAGACGCCGTTGTTGTTCAGGATCACGACGCACACCGGCAGGTTGTAGCGGCAGATCGTCTCGCATTCCATGCCGGAGAAGCCGAAAGCGCTGTCGCCCTCGACCGCGATCACCTGCTCGCCGCTGACCACCGCCGCCGCGACCGAAAAGCCCATGCCGATGCCCATGACGCCCCAGGTGCCGACGTCGAGCCGCTTGCGCGGCTTGTACATGTCGACGATGCTGCGCGTGAAGTCGAGCGCGTTCGCGCCCTCGTTGACGAGGATGGCGTCCGGATTCGCCTTGATGATGTCGCGCACGACGTTGAGCGCGCTGTGGAAGTTCATCGGCGACGGATTCTTCGCGAGCGATTCGCCCATCTTCGCGACGTTCTTGGTCTTGCGCTCCGCGATGGCGTCGAGCCACTCGGCGGGCGGCTTCGGCCAGTTCGAACCCATCGCACCGAGCATCGCCGAGACGCACGAACCGATGTCGCCGACGACCGGCGCATCGATGCGGACGTTGCTGTCCGCCTCCTGCGGCGAGATGTCGATCTGGACGAACTTCTGCCCGCCCCAGGCCTTGGCGCTCGTTGCCGCCCCACGTCTTGCCCTTGCCTTGCGACAGCAGCCAGTTGAGCCGCGCGCCGATCAGCATCACGACGTCGGCTTCGGGCAGCACGTATGAGCGCGCGGCGGACGCGGATTGCTCGTGCGTGTCGGGCAGCAGGCCCTTGGCCATCGACATCGGCAGGTAGGGGATGCCGGTCTTTTCCACCAGCGCGCGGATATCCGCATCGGCTTGCGCGTACGCCGCGCCCTTGCCGAGAATGATCAGCGGCCGCTTGGCGCTCTTCAGCAGGTCGAGCGCGCGCTGCACGGCGTCCGGCGCCGGGATCTGGCGTGGCGCGGGATCGACCACCTTGATCAGCGAGTTCTTCCCGGCTTCCGCGTCGATCGTCTGCGGGAACAGCTTGGCCGGCAGGTCGAGATAGACGCCGCCCGGGCGGCCGGAGACCGCGGCGCGGATCGCGCGCGCCACGCCGACGCCGATGTCCTCGGCGTGCAGGACGCGGAACGCGGCCTTGGCGTGCGGCCTGGCGATGGCGAGCTGGTCCATCTCCTCGTAGTCGCCCTGCTGCAGATCGACGATCTCGCGCTCGCTCGAGCCGCTGATGAGGATCATCGGGAAGCAGTTGGTGGTGGCGTTGGCGAGCGCCGTCAGTCCGTTGAGAAAGCCGGGGGCGGACACCGTGAGGCAGATGCCCGGTTTCTGCGTCATGAAGCCGGCGATGGACGCGGCATACCCGGCGTTCTGCTCATGGCGGAAGGAGATCACGCGTATGCCTGCCGCCTGCAGCTTGCGCGTGAGGTCGGTGATCGGGATGCCGGGCAGACCGAAGATCGTATCGATGCCGTTCAGCTTGAGCGCCTCGATGACGAGCGTGAAACCGTCGGTTTCCTGAGCCTGGCGACTGATCTCGCCGCTGGCGATTTTCAGCGTTTCGTCGACCGTAGTTGCGATTGGCTTGGCTGCAATGACTGACGACATCATTCACTCCCGTTAATGGATATTCGCTCGACGCTCTGCGTCATCGGCCTGCAGCGCTATGACGTACCCATTCGTCGGGAGAACGAGCCTCGTTCGAGGGCAAGCGACGCATGGTTAGGGAGACGAATTACGAAAATTCATCCTATAGTATTGGCAGAAGCTGGGTCATTGACCCGTGTCAATTTCCGACGCTTAAAGACCCGAGCTATCAGGTTGGACTTAGCTCTTCGGATGTGCCCTCCATGAGTCTCGTTGCCACGCATCCCGAAAGCGCGCATTTGCGCGCCCAGCTGAAAGGGAACGTTATTCTCAAGCACTTGGCGGCCACTGCGATGGCGGAGCTCGAGCCGTTGCTGTCCGTGGTCGATTGCCACAAAGGCGAATGCCTGATCAGGCAGGGCGCGCTCGCTATGGAGCAATATTTTCTGCTCGACGGCATATTGAAGCGAGTGGTAGCGAATCAGCAAGGCAAAGCGATGATCTTACGTTTCACCGACGCGGGTGCGATGGAGACGAGCTACGCGGCGTGGCGGCTCGATACGCCGGTGCCGTACAGCATCATGACGGTCACGAAGGCGCGGGTCGCGAAGCTACCGCTGCCGCAGTGGGTTGCCTTCCTTGACCGGCATCTTGATTTAAAGCAAATTTTTGAGTTCGAAGTGATGCATTTGATGAGCGAGATCATGGCGCACACGATTACGCTCCATCTGCTCGATGCGCCGGGCCGGGTGCACCGATTCATGCGCAAGCACCCCGAACTGTCCGACCGCGTGCCACAGAAAGAACTTGCCTCGTATCTGAATCTGTCGGCCGAAACGCTGTCGAGGCTGCGGAAGGACTAACGGGGTTCGCTTGAAACCGAGCGCGCTGCGCGCACGCGCGCAAGACCGCGGCTGAACAGCGGCCAGAACAGCAGCACGAGCGCGAGCGCCATGATGCTGCCCACGAGCCAGTTCGAGAAGAAGATCCGCACGTCGCCCTGCGCAATCAGCATCGACTGCCGGAACGCGTCTTCCGCGCGATCGCCGAGCACGAGCGCGAGCACGAGCGGCGCGAGCGGATACGACAGCTTCTTGAAGACGTAGCCGACGACGCCGAAGAGCAGCATGAACCAGATGTCGAGCATCGCGTTGTGCACGGTGTAAGCGCCGATCGCGCAGATCACGACGATGATCGGCGCGATGATCGAGAACGGAACGCGCAGGATCGCGGCGAACAGCGGCACGCACGTGAGCACGATGATGAGCCCGGCGATGTTGCCGAGGTACATGCTCGCGATGAGGCCCCACACGAAATCCTTCTGCTCGACGAAGAGCAGCGGGCCCGGCTGCAGCCCCCAGATGAGCAGCCCGCCGAGCAGCACCGCCGCGGTCGGCGAGCCCGGAATGCCGAGCGCGAGCATCGGCAGCAGCGCCGAGGTGCCGGCGGCATGCGCCGCGGTTTCGGGCGCGACCACGCCTTCGAGCTGCCCGGTGCCGAACTTGTGCGCCGTCGCGCGACACGCGCTTCGCGACGCCGTAGCTCATGAACGACGCCGGCGTTGCGCCGCCCGGCGTGATCCCCATCCAGCAGCCGATCAGGCAGCTGCGCAGCGATGGTCATCCAGTACTGCGGCAGCTTCTTCCACGTCTCGAACACGATCTTCGGATTGATCTTGGCGGTGCTTGCCGGTGAACGCAGCCCCTCCTCCATCGACAGCAGGATCTCGCCGATGCCGAAGAGGCCGATCACCGCGATCAGGAAGTCGAAGCCCGCGCATCAGCTCGTGCCAGCCGAAGATCAGCCGCAGCTGCCCGGTGACGGTATCGATGCCGACCGCCGCGAGCGCGAAGCCGACCATCATCGCCGCCATGATCTTGAACGGCGGCTCCTTTGCCCATGCCGATGAAGCTGCAGAAGGTGAGGAAATAGACCGAGAAGAACTCGGGCGGCCCGAACTGCAGCGCGAATCTGCGCGACGAGCGGCGCGAGGAACGTGATCATGATCACCGCGACGAGCGCGCCGACGAACGACGACGTGAACGCGGCCGTCAGCGCTTCGCCGGCGCGTCCCTGCTGCGCCATCGGATAGCCGTCGAACGTCGTCGCGACCGACCATGGCTCGCCGGGAATGTTGAACAGTATCGACGTGATCGCGCCGCCGAACAGCGCGCCCCAGTAGATGCACGAGAGCATGATGATCGCCGAGGTCGGCGGCATCGTGAACGTGAGCGGCAGCAGGATCGCGACGCCGTTGGCGCCGCCGAAGCCCGGGCAGCACGCCGATGATGACGCCCAGGCACGACGCCGATGAACATCAGCAGCAGATTGAACGGCGTCAGCGCGACGGCGAAACCGTGGAACAGGCGCTCAGCTCGAGCAAATGTCTTCTCCGCTAACCGGTCGACGAAAGCCGCATCAGCTGGTCAGTAGCCGAGAAACGCGAGCGGATCGAAGCACGCCCTTGAACAGCGGCACCTGGAACCAGACTTCGAACGTCACGAAAGAAACTGCGCTGACGCCGAGCCCGAGCGACGCGCTCTTCACCACGCGTAGCTTGCCGAGCCAGATCATGAAGCCGGCGATGTAGATCGCCGACGCGACGTACAGTGCCGACCAACTGGATGCCGACGACGTAGAGCGCTGCCGGCAGCAGCACCGACAGCACCTGCCTGCAACGGTCTGCCACTCGACGAACATGCTTGCGTCGGCTTCGCCGACGTGTCCGAACAGCGCCTGGCCGAGTGTCACCGCGCTCGAGATGCAGATGATGCAGCCCGATGTAGAACGGGAAAGTAGCCGGCTTCGCGGCCCGTCGGCGCCCCACCTCGAGCCCAGCCGGTAGCTGTCGAAAACGACGAGCGCGCCGAGCGCGAACAGGAGCAGCGCGACCGCGATTTCCATCGTGCGCGTGCTGATGCCGCCGCACGATCGCCGCGGCTGGCTGCGGATCGTCGCTCATGTCGACCGGTTTAGTCGTGGCGACGCGAATCGCGCTCTGCTGACAAGACAACGGGCGAGGACCGCGCGAGCGCGCGGCCGTCGTGCGCTCATCAGGTTACTTCTTGGCGAGGAAGCCGGCTTCCTTCATCAGCTCGACGTGCGTGCCTGCTCGGTCTTCGCGACCCAGTCGGCGTACTCCTTGCCGGCTCATGAAGGTCTGGTTGAACGCGCCGTCGCTCCATGAATTCCTTCCACTCGGGCGTCTCGCGCACTTTCTTGAACAACTCGACGTAGTAGTCGACCGCTTCCTGCGGCACGCCGCCGGGCATGAAGATGCCGCGCAGCATCACGTAGTCGGTCGGCACGCCCGATTCCTTGCAGGTCGGGATGTCGTTCCACGACATCGTTGTCGGTCACCTTGTTCTTGTACGGCATGCGGGTGTCGTCGAACACGCACAGCGGCCGCAGCTTGCCGGCGCGCCATTGCGCCACCGCTTCGATCGGATTGTTCACGGTCGAATCGACGTGCTTGCCGACGAGCTGCGTCGCGACGTCGCCGCCGCCCTTGAACGGAACGTACGTGAACTTCACGCCGGCCGACTTCTCGAGCGCGACCGTGATGATCTGGTCTTCCTGCTTCGAGCCGGTGCCCGCCATCTTGATCTTGCCGGGGCTCGGCTTTCTTCGCGGCTTCGATGATAGTCCTTGGCGGTCTTGTACGGCGTCTCGGCGTTCACCCACAGCACGAACTGGTCCAGCGCCAGCATCGCGACCGGCGTCAGGTCCTTCCAGTTGAACGGCACGCCCGTGGCGAGCGGCGTGGTGAACAGATTCGACAGCGTGATGATGATCTTGTGCGGATCGCCCTTCGCGCCCTTCACGTCGAGAAATCCTTCCGCGCCCGCGCCGCCCGACTTGTTGACGGCGATCAGCGACTGCTTCATCAGGTTGTGCTTGACGATGATGCCCTGCAGCAGGCGCGCCATCTGGTCGGCGCCGCCGCCGGTGCCGGCCGGGACCACGAACTCGACGGGCTTGGTCGGCTCCCACGCCGCTAACGCCGCCGGCGTAACCGCAACAAGAGTGCTCGCCGTCAATGCGCACAGCGTGCGCCGCAGCGTCGTTGATGAGTATTTATTCATTCAAGTCTCCCAATTCGTTTGATTCATCCACACTCTTCGCCGCTCGCCCGCGGATGGTGCTTCGACACGCATCATCGTCCGAAATTCAAGCAGTGGTAATTGACCGCGGTCAATTACCGGCACCCGGGCTATCGCCGACACCCGCGTCGCCCAGGTGCGACGTCCGCCTTGGCCGGGATAACACGTATTGAATCTGGATATCACCTCGCTGTCTTTCGAGGGCTCCAACATGGCGAAGACGAGAAAACCTCAAGAAGTCTGTCGATCTCGCCCTCAGCTACCGCTTCTTGTTGCCGAGAACGAGCAGTAGCCCACCGATAACGATGGCTCCTATTCCTGCCCACATTGGGATATTGACGGTCTCCTTTTCCTTGACGGAGAGTTCGATAGGGCCAATTTTGACGGCGGTTGTGTCCTTGGTGTAGCTGAATCCGCCGTAGACCAAGCCGAGCACGCCGGCCACGATAAGCACGATGGCGATTAGTCTTGTGGTGTTCATCTGGTCTTCATCTCCAATGAATGGACGCTCATTTCAGTTTGCCAATCAGGCGATAGACAGCAATTAGAAATCCGAATCCGACATACATCCCCAACAGCGCAACAAGCATTAGTTTCGCCAACACGACGCTGATGATTTCCGTTCTCGACAGAAAAATAATCGTTCCAGCGAGACCGATAAACGAAGCAGCGATGCCGGCGGCGACTATTAACGTCCTACTTCTTGGCATACGTTATGCGGGCTCTCTCGATGACCCATCAAGCCTCTTGCGAATGACACTTTCTGCGTTCACACAGAAAACTCTACTCTGCCGCTGACCTAGACGAGCTCGCGTTCGCTGCAACAACCTTCCCCGACTGCACGACGCAGCTGCACGGATTAAAGCCGATCGAATACGCAAGATCGGCCGGCCGTTCGATCTCCCACAACGCAAAGTCAGCGTTCTTGCCGACTTCCAGGCTACCGACCGATGTTTGCAGACCCAATGCATGCGCTGCGTTGATGGTCGCTCCGGACAGTGCCTCATGCGGCGTCAGCCTGAATAACGTGCACGCCATGTTCATCGCCGTTAGAAGCGAGGTCAGGGGTGAAGTGCCCGGATTGCAGTCGGTCGCAATTGCAATGCGCACGCTGGCTTCGCGCAGCGCAGTTACCGGTGGCGATCGCGTCTCACGCAGAAAATAAAACGCACCGGGAAGCAGCACGGCAACGGTCCCCTGGCGTGCCATCGCGGCGATGCCATCGGCCGACACGTGTTCGAGATGATCGGCAGATAGTCCGCCGTAACGCGCGACCAGCTGCGCTCCGCTTTGATCCGACATTTGCTCGGCATGCAGTTTCACCGGCAAGCCGAGTCGCTGCGCCGTTTGAAACACGCGCTCGGTCTGAGCCTCTGAGAAGCCGATCGACTCGCAGAACGCATCGACTGCGTCAACCAACCCCTGCTCGGCCAACGCCGGCAACACGCGCTCGCATAACTCGTCGATGTAGTCATCGGCTCGCGCCGCATACTCAGGTGGCACCGCGTGCGCGCCAAGAAAGGTTGTTCTCACCGTTAAAGCAAGCTCGCGCCCGAATCGGCGCGCGACGCGGAGCATCTTTGCTTCCGCCTCGAGTTCAAGACCATAGCCTGACTTGATCTCCAGCGTGGTCACTCCCTCGGCCAGCAACGCTTTCACTCGCGGGAGGCTCAGGCGATAAAGCTCGTCTTCGCTCGCCGCGCGTGTTGCGCGCACGGTGGAAAGAATTCCGCCGCCGCTTTGCGCGATGTCTATGTAAGTTGCGCCGTTAAGCCGAGCCTCAAACTCGTCGCTGCGATTGCCCGCGTAGACGATATGTGTGTGGCAATCGATCAGCCCTGGCGTGATCCATCCGCCGGCACCATCGCGCTGCTCTTTCGCGCGTGCGCCCGCCGGCAAATCACTGAGCGGACCAAGCCATGCGATCTTGCCGTCCTGAACGGCCAACGCGGCGTTGCGGTGTTGGCCATACGAGTGCCGCGGCGCCATCGTCGCCAGGTGGACGTTGGTCCACAGGCTATCCCAGGCCACGCGCCACTCCGTTGGCAATGCGAGCCACAAGACGAGCGGCCACCGCGGCGGTCCGATGATCGATATCGAAGTGCGGATTCATCTCGGCGATATCGGCCAGCCGTAGCTTGCCGCTGCCGATCACAAGATCGATCAGCGGCTCGACGATGTCGAGAGCGACGCCGCGAACTGCCGGCCCGCTGACGCCCGGCGCGATCGACGCCGGCAGCATGTCCAGACAAAACGTCAAGTAAACGTGATCGACTTCCGAAACAAAAGCAGTGAGCGTTTCCTGCGCCGACTGCATTTGTTCATCGAGTACAGAGACGACGCCGAGCTTGCCGGCACTCTCGAACAGTGCACGGGTATTCGAATACCGACTGATGCCGAAACAGCCGTACCGAAACGCCCAGCCGCGCGCCTCGCAGTCGCGCGCTATCTGTAGGAAGGGCGTTCCCGAGTTGCTGCGCTCGGCTTGCCGAAGATCGAAATGCGCATCGAAGTTGACGATGCCGATGCGCGGCGCATCTTGGTTGCTCGCAAGGTGGGTTGCCAGTCCTCCGAAAGTGCCGAACGCCATTTCATGGCCGCCACCGAGCACGATCGGAAAGCGTCCGGCAGCGAGCTGCTCAGCAACGCACTTCGACAGTTCGATTTGCGCCGCTTCGAGTTCATCGCCCGCGCAAGCGATGTCGCCCGCGTCGGCCAGACGATCGCATTCGTGCACCGCCATGTTGCGCAGCATGTTTCGGATCGCCGCAGGCCCGCCGGCCGCGCCGATCCGGCCCTGGTTGCGGGCTACACCGGCGTCGCACGCGAAGCCGATCAACACGACAGTCGATGCGTCTGTATCGTCGGCAAGCGCACGTATCACTTGGTGCCAGCGCAATGCGAGCGGGCCTTCGGCCGCATCGATGCGGCCCTGCCAAACGCTCATATCTATTGCTGGCATCACGCTTCCATCGGCGAGAACAAATCGCTGCACTGCGCGCTCAGCGCGCCGTCCAAGACGAGTGAACGAGACGCCTCGATGTCGGGCGCCAGAATGCGATCGACTTCGTAGAACGCGATCTTCTCGCGCACGACGCGATGGACCCGTCGCAGCCGCGGTGATGTTTCGAGCGGGCGATGGAAATCGATTCCCTGCGCGGCTGTCAGCAGCTCGATGCCGACGATCGTCGCCGTGTTCATCGCCATCTCGTGCAATCGGCGTGCAGCGAAGGTGGACATGCTGACGTGGTCTTCCTGATTGGCTGAGGTCGGCAGGCTGTCGACGCTCGCCGGGTGCGCCAACGACTTGTTCTCGGATGCCGCGGCGGCAGCAGTGACGTGCGCGATCATGAAACCTGAGTTGAGCCCGGGCTCGCGCACCAGAAACGGCGGCAGCCCCGAGAGCGTCGAATCGATCAGCAATGCGATGCGCCGCTCGGACAGCGCGCCGATCTCCGCCAGCGCGAGCGCGAGCGTATCGGCGGCGAGTGCAACCGGCTCGCCGTGGAAGTTACCGCCTGAGACCACCTCGTCGCTTTGCGAAAAGATCAAAGGGTTGTCGGTCACCGCGTTTGCTTCGATCAGCAGCGTGCGCGCCGCGTGCTCAAGCACATCGCGGCACGCACCCATCACCTGCGGCTGACAGCGCAGGCTGTACGGGTCCTGCACCCGATCGTCGTGCACCAAGTGTGAAGCGCGGATTGCACTGCCTGCAAGAAGCTCTCGATACATGTGCGCAGCGGCGATTTGTCCTGGCTGACCACGCAGCTCGTGCAGTCGCGGATCGAACGGCGCATCGCTGCCCTTTGCCGCATCGACCGACAGCGCACCGACCACAACAGCCGACTCGAACAAGCGTTCCGTGAGGAACAGTCCATGCAGCGCGAGCGCAGTCGATATCTGTGTGCCGTTGATCAGCGCCAGGCCTTCTTTCGCTCTCAACACCACCGGCGCGATTCGCGCCGCATCCAGTGCCTGTCGTGCAGTGACAAGCGCGCCATTGACTCTTACATCGCCTTCGCCCATTAGCGCCAGTGTCATATGCGCCAGTGGCGCCAGATCGCCCGACGCACCAACCGAGCCCTTCGCAGGAATGCACGGCATGATGCCCGCGTTGTAGAGCGCAAGCAGCGCGTCGACAATCACCGGCCGCACCCCGGAATAGCCGCGCGCCAAGCTACCGATCTTCATCGCCAGCACAAGTCGCACTATTTCATCAGCGAGCAACTCGCCGGTTCCCACCGAGTGCGAAAAGATCAAGTTGCGCTGCAGCTGCTGCAACTGATCATCCGGAATCCGTGTCTTGGCTAGCCTGCCGAAGCCGGTGTTAATGCCGTATGCCGCGTTGCCACGCGCAACAATGCGCTGCACCGCGGCTGCCGACGCTTCGATCGCGGCACGTGAATCGGGCGTTAGTGTCAGCGGCACACGCGCGTGCCAGATACGGCGCAGGTGCGCGAGGCTCAAGCGGCCCGGGTCAATGCAGATTGCGGTGACGCTGACCACCTTTCACGCCATCGGCAAATTAAGACCGCTGCGCCGCGCACATTCGATGGCAGCTTCATAACCGGCATCGGCATGCCGCATCACGCCGGAGCCTGAATCGTTGACGAGCACGCGCGCGAGGCGCTTCGCGGCAGCATCGGTGCCATCGGCAACGATCACGAGGCCCGCATGCTGCGAGTAGCCCATGCCGACTCCGCCGCCGTGATGCAGTGACACCCAGGTGGCACCGCTCGCGGTATTCAGCAATGCATTGAGCAGCGGCCAGTCGGATACCGCGTCGGTTCCGTCCTTCATGCTTTCCGTTTCGCGGTTCGGGCTGGCGACCGAACCCGTATCGAGATGATCGCGACCGATCACGATCGGTGCCTTCAGTTCACCGGTTCGCACCATGTCGTTGAACGCGAGCCCTGCGACATGCCGCTCGCCGAGGCCGAGCCAGCAGATGCGCGCCGGCAGTCCTTGAAAGGCGATGCGCTCGCGCGCCATATCGAGCCAGCGATGCACACGCGCGTTTTTCGGAAATAGTTTTTTGATCTTGGCGTCGGTTTTGTAGATGTCCTGCGGATCGCCGGACAGGGCGACCCATCGAAACGGACCGCGACCTTCGCAGAACAGCGGCCGGATATAGGCCGGCACGAAGCCCGGAAATGCGAAGGCGTTCGCAATGCCTTGGTCGTGCGCAACCTGGCGAATGTTGTTGCCGTAGTCAACAACCTTGGCTCCGATCGTCTGAAAGTCGAGCATCGCCTGCACATGCAACGCACACGAGCGCGCCGCTTCGGTTGACAGCAGCGCGTGCTGACTCGGGTCCTGCTGCGCATCTTTCCAACGGTCGATACTCCAGCCTGCCGGCAGATAACCATGCATTAGGTCATGCGCCGAGGTTTGATCGGTCACCAGATCGGGAACGATGCCGCCCGCTTTCGCGCGCTTAACCAACCCCGGCAACACCTCGGCTGCATTTCCCAGCAAACCGATCGACACCGCTTCGCGCTGCTTGCAGTGCTGCGTTATCAGAGTGATCGCATCGTCAAGATCGCGCGCTTGCTTGTCCAGGTAGCGTGTGCGCAAGCGAAAATCGATGCTTGCCTGCTGACATTCGATCGTCAGCGAAACAGCACCCGCGAGCGTCGCTGCTAGCGGTTGCGCGCCGCCCATTCCGCCGAGACCTGCGGTCAGGATCCAGCGGCCCGCCCAATCGCCGCCAAAGTGTTGGCGGCCCGCCTCGGCAAAAGTTTCGTAAGTTCCCTGAACGATGCCCTGGCTGCCGATATAAATCCAACTTCCTGCAGTCATCTGTCCGTACATGAACAGACCCTTGCGGTCGAGCTCGTGGAAATGCTCCCAATTCGCCCACTTTGGCACCAGGTTGGAATTGGCGAGCAGCACGCGCGGCGCATCGGTGTGCGTCTTGAACACACCGACCGGCTTACCCGACTGAATCAGCAGCGTCTCGTCGCCCTCCAGCTGCTTCAGTGTTTCAAGGATCTTGTCGAAGCATTCCCAATTGCGCGCCGCGCGGCCGATGCCTCCATAAACAACCAGATGCTTTGGATTCTCGGCCACGTCCGGGTCGAGATTGTTCTGAATCATCCGGTACGCCGCTTCGGTCAGCCAGCTCTTGCAGCTCAGCTGCGCGCCGCGCGGAGCGCGAATCTCGCGAGTGGGATCGAAGCGCAGATCCGTCGATTGCAGCGGGTTCTCGGTCGGTGCGTTCACAGCATGTCCTCCGAAAAGTGGACGCTAAACGGCGCAACCGTGCCTAATGAAAGGCTGACCTGCCGCGTCTACCTGGTCCATGAGAGGTTAGACCCCATTCTGTTGGCGAAGGACACGCAACACAACCCAGACCAGAAGTGTGGCGACGATTGCGCCCAAGCTTGAATGAATTGCTAGACGGACGAGCCAGACTCAGTCCTCGATTGCCTCAACGCCAAGTCGTCTAAGTCGCTCAAGGTGGTCCTTCATGGCTTCGAGCTCTTCCGGCGAGTGCCCCTTCCAATCCGTGACCTCACCCGCGACCCGGAGCGGATCCCGGGAGCGGTATGACTTTGTTGGATTGCCCGGGTACTTCTTGTCCGTTAGATTGGGGTCATCTGCAATCGGGCCGGTCGGTTCCACTATGTAGATTCTGCCGGGTCCTTCACCGAGGGCCAGCTCAGCTCCCCAAGTGGCCGCCTCCAAGGTGGCGGTCAGATAGACGTAGGCCGCCTTCCCCTTTTTACCGTAGTTAGAGTTGTAGCCGGGCTCGATAAGATCGCCGGGCTTCAGATCGATCTTCGTACCATGGTAGAACTGCTGCGCACTCAGGCCGTCGGTGGGTGTCATCGGCTTGTCCCGAGGTACTTCCTGAGTAGCCGCATTAAGTTTGAGTTGACCCGCGTGTGCAACGAAGGTTAGGCCGCAGCACTCTCGCCGCCGAGAAGCTTGAGACCGAGGATGCCGCACACGATGAGCGCGATGCACCGATGCGCGCGATGGTGAGCGACTCGCTGAAGATCGCGATGCCGAGTACGGCCGCCCCGACAGCGCCAATCCCGGTCCAGACTGCGTAGGCGGTTCCGACCGGGAGTTGCCGCAGCGCCAGCCCGAGTAGCCAGAAGCTCAGCCCAGCCGCGACGAGCGTGATTGCCGTGAAGTGGAGCTTCGTGAAGCCATGTGAGGCCTTCATGCTGACCGCCCAAACGATCTCGAGCAGGCCGGCGATCAGGAGAAGCATCCAAGCCAAGTTTGGTGTGAGCGTGACGGGCATCAGGGTCCTCGGTGGAGTGATCTCTTCTGGGCAACAGTGTGCGGCCCAACATACAAGTTGAACCGCGCTCCGCTTCCGATGCTCAGATAAAGTGCCTTTGTCTATGGCGTCATCCTCGCGCGGAGCCGATGCGCGGAGTTTCAGCGCTACGCGCGGTGATTACAGTTGCAACACCTCAGCTGACTGTTCCGCCGTTCACCCATTCTCTTTCACCCGCCGGAAAAGGTCCGGGTAGTCCAGCACGATGCCGTCTTCGTCCACGGGAAGCTCCGCTCTGAAGCCACTGCCGTCGAGATTCTCGAAGAGGTAGAGCCGGTCGGCCAGTCGCGTATAGGCCTGCGGTTGCGGGTGAACCGTCAGGTCCGGCGCGGAGATCCAGGCCATGCGGAACTGTCGTCGCTCACCGACAGCCATCGTCTCGCGCCGAATCGGGAAGCTGTTGGTGAAAGGGGTGGGCCAGATATCGATATCCACACAGCCATCGAGCTCCTCTATGGCCTGGCCATCGCCGTGCCGCCAGTGACCTTGGCCGTCCGTTTGCAGACTCAGCGATCGGGTGGAGCGCTCTGTCGCGACGACCAGCTCGGCATCGCGGAGCCGCCACGATTCGTCCCAGGTGAGGCGATAGGTGAGCCGGAACGGACCGTGCTCCTCGTCGAACGCGAGGACGACGCTGTCAGCCGCGGCGCTCCGCCAGGAGCAGATGCTCCAGCCCCACGCCCTCCCGGCTCCTTGTTCCAAATGGGCACCCAGCAGATCGTGCGGCACCGTGCATTCGGCATCGAGACTCCGTTCGTACTGCTGCCTAACGTTGCGCTCATCCGCGCGCTTCAGCGCGTCAGCTGCAGCAGCGGGTTAGCCCTCCGGTTTGAAGGGAATCGTTTTTGAGTGTTCACGTAGTTCGTCGTTGTCTTGCCACCGTATATGAAGAGAGCCGTCCGGAAGCAGCTCAAGCGAGATTCCGCCCGCCACGTTTCGGCGATCAAGTGCCTCTTCGCGCATTAGCGCGACAAGTGTAGGAAGATGATGCACGAACAGCGCGACTTGTACGGCTAAGTCATCTGCGTTCGTGCCGATGAGTTCAACACGAGTGCAAAAATAGTCATCGGGTATTGGTAAAGCAATCTCTATTCGTGTTCTCGAAGGTAGCCGCTTTTTAAGATTGCTAAGAGAGCTAGCAAAACGCTTGATTAGATCGGCGCCCGCGATTGCTGCCGAAACGACCTTTGCTCGGTTCTTCCAAGAGTCCTTTCCCGCTTCTTTAACGATCTCCGCGATGTAAAGCGCAGCGTAGGCGGCCATGGCTTTGACCCACCAATCCGCCTCTGCGATAAACGTGACCCACGATGGTGGCTCCGCAGACCTTAAGAAAATCTGGCTCTCATCAACCTCAAGCTGGAAGTCCCCGCTGAGCTCTGCGCTAACCGCCTGCAGTGTTGTCAGTGAGATATCGGACGTAGATCGCGCGCGCACGTGCGTGCTTCTCTAAGGGCTAACGTCCGAGTTGAGCCGCGCTCGAAGAGCGTCGGCTCTCGAACGAAATGTTAGGCACCATGCTTAGCAAGGTACGCAATGACACTGCGATTTCTTAAGCCTGTGGCTAGCGCTCGAACTGTGTTACCTGCGTTGTCACGAATATCCAAGGAGGCACCCAACTCAAAGAGTCGACGAACAGCTTCGGGGTGATCTTGCGCCACAGCGTGGTGAAGCGCCGTCATTCCATCTTCATTTCGTTCGTTAATGTCGGCATCCGCTGAAATCAACAGCTCAATGGCGCGGACGTCACCCCAGACGGCGGCAATTTTGAGCGGAGTGTTTCCAAACCCGCCCTTCGGATTCACGTTCGGTCGATCGCAACCTAAAATTCGGGAAGATCGGCCATTACGTCGAGTATTGATTCCACAGACGACCATTCGCGTTCGGTTGAGCTTGCCATGGCGCCTAACTCGTTTTAGGTTGCAGTTGACGTGGCAGATAACACAACCATGGTGCACTGCTCGCGCTCGTAAGTTACTGATTTTGGCTAGGCGACCGCGAATAACACTATCAGAGAAACGCAGCGCACAAGCGACCTCGTCGCATACAGTGGCCACTCGTGCTGAACCCACGCGGCGCCTAGGGGCGCTCCTTTTGAGCGCCTCAAGCCGTAACGCGATCTTCTGCTCAAGCTCGCCTACGCTGTCTTGAGCGCCAAGCGCTTCGGACCGTCGGGCTCGCCCTCCAACGCAGCACGGATCTGTGCGCGTTGATGAAACAGTTCGACATCTCGCTGCCCGTCCGCTTCGTCTAGAAATCCGCCGCGTCGGCCTGCGCGTTCCCGTCGCGTAGGCGCCTCTTCGCCTCGGCACGATGATGCTGCCACAACGCGAATACCACCGACGCCACCGCGGCTGCGAGCAGCGCTCCCGAGATTGGGCGCGTCACGAAGAGCCACGGATCCGGATCGCTCATGATCGAGCGGATCAGGTTGATCTCGATCTGGTCGCCGAGGATCACGCCGAGGATGAAGGGCGCCAGCGGCAGCCCGACCTTCACCATCGCGTAGCCGAGCACGCCGAAGGTGAGCAGCACATATACGCTCGACATCGTGTTGTTGAGTGCGAAGGCGCCGACTACGCACAGCACGAGCACGACGGGGTAGAGCAGCGACTTGGGCACCGTGACTACCTTGAGCGCCCAGCGGGCTGCGATGCCGGTAATCACCACCATGATCGGGTGCGCGAGCAGGTACGCCGCGAAGATCCCGTAGGCGATCGTGGGTTGCTGCGAGATGAACAGCGGGCCCGACTGGATGCCGTGGATCGTTAGCGCGCCCAGCATGACGGCGGTCACGGCATCGCCGGGAATCCCGAACGCCATGATCGTGACAAGCGAGCCGCCTACGTTGGCGTTGTTCGAGGCCTCGGACGCGATGATGCCTTGCGGACTCCCCTTGCCGAATTCCTCCGGGCGCTTGGAAAACTTCTTCGCCTGGTCGTACGCCATCATGTTTGCGGCGCTGCCGCCGATCGCCGGCAGCACGCCGATCCAGACGCCGATCAGCGAGCTCCACAGCAGCAGGAACGGCCGCGACAGAATTTCCCAGGTGATCTTCGCGTGCGATACAGCCAGCACCGCGGCGGCGCTCACCGCCTGCGGAATGCGCTGCGTGCCCCCCATCTTCTCGGCGTCGGTCATGATCTGCGAGAAAGCGAACACACCAATCAGTACCGGCAGGAAATTGACGCCGCCTTCGAGAAACGGAATGCCGAAAGTGAGCCGCGGAGCACCCATCATCGGGTCGTTGCCGAGCACGGTCACGACCAGCCCCAGCATGCCCGCGATCAGTCCCTTCAGCAGCGATGCTTCGACCAGCCCCGCCACCATCGAAAGTGCCAGCACGAACAGAGAAAAATACTCCCAGGGCCCGAACCTGAGCGCAAAGGCGGCGAGCGGGCCGGTGGCCGCGATCAGGAATATGCCTCCCAGCAGTCCGCCGTAGAACGAGGCCCAGATGCCGAGCCATACGGCGCGCCCGGCCTCGCCCTTTTTCGCCATAGGAAAGCCGTCGAACAACGTCGCCAGGGAAGAAGGCGTGCCCGGAATGCCGAGCAGCGTCGCGGTGATCAAGCCACCTGCTGATCCGCCGACATAAATGCCGACCATCGCGGACAACCCCTGCAATGGGTCGAGTCCAAAGGTGAATGGCAACGCCACGATGATCGTCATCGTGATCGTCACGCCAGGGAGTGAGCCGCCGATCACGCCCACCAGCGTGCCGATGATCAGCGGAACCAGATACTTCAGCTGAAGGATGTTGGCGATGCCGGCGCCAAGGAGTTCGTACATGCTTGAGTGAACGACGTCAGTCGGTCGATGCGGACTTCACTTGGTTCGCAACGTGTTACGTCACGAGCCGCGAAGTCAACTTCGTCCCAGAATCCTCGCTCGCTCCTCGCCTTTGATGTCTCGCAGCGCGTACAGGGTAACGACGCTGGAAACTCCTTGCTCCCTCAGCGACATGACGTATTTCAGGATTCGCTTCTTGTCGCTTCGCATGAGGTCTTTGAGTGACCAGCCGACACCTTTCCGCACCAGGTCTTCCGCGTCGTGCTTCAGACTCTCGCAGTGTTCCAGAGCGACGTCGTTGTACTTGCCGGAGAGTGCGACCTTTCGAGTGAACAAGACAACGCTCGCTCTTCTCATCCACAGGTCTGAATCGGAGTTCCATTGCCTTACCAGCTTCACGAGTTCGTTCGGGTGTCGTTCCAGGACCTTCCTTAACAGCGATCCCGTGAACGAGTCGATCTTGCTCCACCCATGCAGACCTCTGATCAATCGATCGAGAACATCGAATCGGTCAGGTGTGAAACAGGAAGAAATTGGCTCCAGGACGTGGAGCGCGACGCTTTTCTGTTCGCCATAGCCGGAGCCAATGAGTTTCGTGGCCAGATCGAGCTTGTCTTGCAGACTGAGATTGAGTATTTCAGCCCGGTGTCTGGCGATGATGTGCCGCATCTCGACAGCCCGGACACCGTAGCCCAGGTAACGAGGATCGGGTTCGTCGGCATCCGCCGCGTAGGGCGAATCTCGGCCAGCCCTGACCAGGTCCCCGACTATCCGGCGTTGAAGAGAAGTGTTGGCCAATCCAGTAGTCCGACGCTGCCTATCTTGCTAGAACCCGGTCCAGCGCCCGCGCGGCAGCAACACCTGCAGGTAACTGTTGAAAGCGAGATAGATAACAAGGGTGGCGGACAACGCAACTAAGAACACCACGATCCAGCGCCGGCGCGCGCCGCGCGGCGGCTCGAACGCTAGCGGCATCGCTATCAGGAACGCGAAAGTCGCCAAGCGGAATCCGAGATAAGGCAGCGCGATAACGTAGATCGCGAAGATCGCGAAGGCGACGACAACCAGTGTGTAGTTGGCGTTGGCCTTCGGCACCGCCGGCGCCGGCGCGCGCCGATGCGTGATCACGCCGAACACCACTAGCAGCAACGCGAGAAAGGCGGTCGTGCCGAGAACGAGCTGCGGATAAAACTCGGGTCCGACCGGGACCAGCGGATGGCGCTCGAGCCCGAGCGTGGCCCAGAAAAGAAACAGGCTCGTCGCGAAGACGACGAGCCCGGTGATCGCGTCGCGGCCCATCGCGGCGCGCCGAAATACCTCAGCGCTTCAGCATGCCGAGATCCTTTGCGAGATCCTTGTTCAGCCCGTCGTTCTTTTTCAGGAATTCGACATAGTCCTTCGCGCCGAGATAATTCACCAGCGTGCCCTGGTCCTTCATCGACGCCGCGAACGCCGGTTCCTTCGCCGCGGCGGCGCACGCCGACTCGAGCTTCGCCATCACGTCAGGCGGCGTGCCCTTCACCGCGAGCAGCCCGCGATTCACCGCGTAGGTCACATCGATGCCGAGCTCCTTCAATGTCGGCACGTTCGGCGCTTCCGGCGTGCGCTTGTCCGATGCGATCGCGAGAAACTTCATCTGCCCCGCATCGACCTTGCCCTTCTGCGTGAGGTTGGATTCAGCGAGGTCGATATGGCTGCCCAGCAGTGCGTTCATGCGCGGCGCCGTGCCTTCGTAGGAGACGTACTTGAACTTGACGCCCGCCGCTTTCTCCACCAGCGCGGGAAAGAAGTGGCTGGTCGATCCGAGCGTGGCGCCCACGCTGACCTGCCCGGGACGTGCCTTGGCATCGGCGAGCATCGCCTTCATATCCGTCCACGCGCTCTTCGGGCTCGCGGTAACGATCGACGGCGTCGAGGAAACCAGGCAGATCGGCTGGAAGTCGGTCGAGTTCACGTCAGCCACACCGGTGTAGAAGGTCGAGTGGATCGAGTCGTGCACGGCGAAGATCGTGTAGCCGTCCGCCAGCGAATCCTTGGCTTCCTTTGCGCCCTTGGTGCCCGAGGCGCCACCTACGTTCGCGATCACGAGCGTGCCCCCGAGATGCTTTTGGAAATGCGGCTGGAACGCGCGGTAGATATTGTCGGTATCGCCGCCCGCCGCCCACGGAACGACGAGCTTCATGGGCCGCTCAGGATAAGCGGCGAGCGCCAGAGGCGCCGAGAGAACGGCGGTGACTGCGAGAGCTGCGCGGATGGGATTCATGGATTACTCCTGAATAGGTCGTGAGAATGCAGGGACATACTAGACTCGGCCGTCGCTGCTCACAATCGGCGTCAACCCACGACCTTTATTGCAATGCGTATCGGACTGATCGGCGGCGGCGCGATCGCCCGGCTCTTCATCGAGCAGGCCGCGGCGCGGCGCGATGGGAGATGCCGACGTCGTCGCCGTGATGGGCCGCAGCGAACGATCGCGCGGCAAGTCGCTCGCGGAGGAATTCGGGATCGCCTTCGTGACCGAGCGCGACGAGCTGCTCGCGTTACGGCCGGAAGTCGTGATCGAGGCCGCTTCGCATGCGGCCGTGCGCGAGCATGTTGAAGCGCTGCTATCGAGCGGCATCGCGGTGATCGTGCTTTCGGCGGGTGCGCTCGCCGACGACAACCTGCGCGAGCGGCTGGAGCACGCAGCCGCGCGGCATCGCGCGCTGCTCTACGTGCCCTCCGGCGGCATCGGCGGATTGGACGCGCTGAAGGCGGCGTGCGTCGCGGGCGCGGACGAGGTAACGATCACCGTCAC
The DNA here is from genome assembly GCA_963746085.1 of uncultured beta proteobacterium. Lineage (GTDB taxonomy): Bacteria > Pseudomonadota > Gammaproteobacteria > Burkholderiales > Burkholderiaceae_F > JACCZX01. The sequence continues at coordinate 256,399 of CAVVAI010000008.1, read as the reverse complement.
CAAGCCGCCCGCCGCGTGGAAGAACATTCCGTACGTCGAGCGCCTGGGCGTCGATCTGGATCGTCTCGACGCAGCGGTAACGTTGTTCGACGGTACCGCGCGCGACGGCGTGCCGCACTTTCCCGCCAACGTGAACATCGCTGCGGCGCTTTCACTGGCGGGAATCGGTTTCGATCGCACGCGGCTGACCGTCGTGGCCGACCCGGCGCTCGAGTTCAACACGCATTTCATCCGCATTCGCGGCCCGACCGGCTCAATCGACCTGCGATTCGAGAGCGTGCCGTCGCCCGACAATCCGAAGACCGCGCTGCTGGCGTGTTTCAGTGCGCTCGCAGCGTTACAACAGTTCAACTCACCGGTGCGTTACGGCACGTAGCTAGACCCGCTGCAGCACGACGCGGGCACGCTGCTCGTGCATCGTCGCTACCAATAGTTTGAGCAGCGCGTGCACGGCGCGCGACGCAGGGGCAGGCGTGCCGGTCAGCTCGGACAGCTCGATCACCGAGCCGATCAGCGCATCGACTTCAACCGCGCGCCCGGCTTCCACGTCCTGCAACGTCGAGGTCTTATGCCGGCCGACTTTTTCGGCGCCTTCGATGCGCTTTTCGAGCGGCCACGCGGAACGTAACCCCTAGCTTTTCGGCGATCGTCTGCGCCTCGCGCATCATGTCGGCCGCAAGTTGGCGCGTCGCGGGTTCCTGGCAGATATCGACCAGCGTTGCGTGGGTCAGCGCGCTGATCGGGTTGAAGCTCATGTTGCCCCACACCTTCAGCCAGATTTCGGAACGGATGTCGTTCAGGATCGGCGCTTTCCACCGCGCGCCGACGAGCGCTTCAGAAACTTTCTTGACGCGCTCACTTTCGGTTCCATCCAGCTCTCCGACTGGAAAGCGATCGCCTTCGAGCCGTTTCACCACCCCGGGCGCGACAATCTCACCCGCCGGATAGACGACACACCCGATGATGCGGTGCGCTTCGATGTTTTCTTCAACCACGCCATCCGGATCGGCCGATTTGAGGCGATAGCCTGCGTGCGGCCCGTTGAAATTCTGGAAATACCACCACGGCAGGCCATTTTGCAGCGTCACGACGATGGTGTCGTCGCCGAACAGCGCCCGCATCTGCGGCGCCACCGCCGCAATGGTGTACGCCTTCAACGCCAGCAGCACGAGGTGCTGCGAGCCGGCGTCAGCGCAGCTCGCCACCGCGCGCAAATCTTGCGCGACTTCCTCCGATCCGTCCGGGTGAACAAGCTTGAGCCCGTTGCTGCGAATCGCCTCGAGATGCGCGCCCTGTTCAACGACGGTGACTGCATGGCCCGACAATGCAAGTCGGACGGCGAGCATGCCCCCGATTGCACCGGCCCCGATGATTGCAATTTTCATGATCAGTCGAACCGATTTGTCAGCGTGCCGATTCCATCGATGACGACGCTGACCGTGCTGCCCGGCTTCATCGAACCGACGCCGATCGATGTGCCACACGCGATGACGTCTCCGGCTTCCAGTGTCAGATCGCGCGAAATCAGACTTACCAATCGAGCGGGTGCGAATATGGCATCGGACGACGGGGTAATTCTGCCGCTCCTGGTCGTTGAGAATTGTCCTGACGACGAGCGTGGCCGGGATCGACGTCGGTTACGATCACCGGACCGAACACGCCGAACGTGTCGAAGCTCTTGGCGCGCGTCCACTGCGCGAAGCCAGGATCCTTATTCAGGATGTCGACGGCGGTGACATCGTTGATGCAGGTGTAGCCGAAGATGTAGCCGGCCGCATCGGCTTCGTCGACTGCGCGGCAGCGCTTGCCGATGACGATGCCGAGCTCGCCTTCATACAAGCACCTTACCTGCGTACGACGGCGGCGTGCGAATCGATTCGCCGTCGGCCAGAAAAGAGTTGTTGGCCTTCAAAAAATAAAGCGGCTCAGCTGGGATCGCGTGCCCGAGCTTGGCGACGAGCGCATGGTAGTTGTCAACCAGCGCCACCATCTTGCTCGGGGCCGTCGGCGTCAGCGTCTTTGCGGCGCTGATCGGGATCGATTCCCCGGTCGGCTGCGGATTGGTAAACATGTTCCCCGTGTGCAACGCGATCGTATCGTTCTCGATCGTCCCGAAGCACTCGCGTTCGGCGTAGCCAACGCGTGCCCACCTTGGCATCGCTTCTCCTTGCTAGTCCGAGTAAGTAACGGCGCGCCTAGAATATTGGCAGGATTGCACGATTCGATCCAATTTGCAGTCAATCTGACTTACGACTTCGAGAAAAGTATGGGAAAAGACGATCTGCGCCAGGCCAACTACGTTATCGACATCGGGCCGCTGCCATCGCTGCCTATCATGGGCAGCGATGTGCGTTTTGCGGTCGGCCGCATTTTCTGCGTCGGCCGCAACTATGCCGAACATGCGCGCGAGATGGGCTACGACCCCGATCGCGAGCCTCCATTCTTTTTCATGAAAGCACCGAGCTCGATCGCGCAAAGCGAATCCACGATCGACTACCCGGTTGGCACGACGGACGTCCACCACGAGATCGAGATGGTGGTCGCTATCGGCAGGGGCGGAAGAAACATTCCGGCTGGGAAGGCGCTCGAGCATGTGTGGGGTTACGGCGTCGGACTGGACATGACCCGACGCGACCTTCAGGCAGAGGCGAAGAAGCTGGGCCGTCCCTGGGAAATGAGCAAGAGCTTCGATCAATCAGCCCCGTGTTCTGCGCTGCGGCCCGCGAGCGAAATCGGGCACCCGGCAAAGGGGGCGATCCGAGTGAAGGTCAACGGCGAAGTGAAGCAGCAGGGTGATTTGTCGCAGCAGATCTGGAGTGTCCCCGAACAGATCGCCTACTTATCCGGCCTGGTCACGCTGCAACCCGGCGACTTGATCTTTTCAGGTACTCCCTCGGGCGTCGGCCCGGTCAATAGAGGCGACAAGCTGGAAGGGCACGTCGAAGGCGTGGGCGACCTGACGATTACTTACGCGCGATAAGGACCACGACGCGCTCGCCTACCGCGCGTCCTCACCGGCGGTACCCATGCTGCGGCGGATGGCTTCTTCGCGCAGATCGAGGTCACGTTCGATCTTGCGGCGGATGTCGTCGTTGATGCGTCCACTGCGCAACAAGCTGTTTACGTGCTCGCGCTCGGCTTGCACAAGCGCGAGTTCTACACGGTCCAGCCGCGCAGCGACCACGCCGCCAGCGCCGTCGCGATCGCGGCGGCGCTCGAGCTGGCTGACACGCTCCGATTGCAGCGCGCTCAGCTGGCGGGCTTGGTCCCCGGTAAATTCGCGGGTCGTCGAAAGCTGTTGCAGACGATCGAACGCCGCACGTGCTGCTTCAACGCGCGCTTCTGCTTCGAGCTCCAGTTGCTGCCGCCGCTCTTCGCTGCCCGAGTTGACGAGGCCAAGTGCTCGGACCAGCCACGGAAGCGTAGGACCTTGCAAGACCAGCGTGACCACGATCACGCTGAACGTTAAGAACAAAATCAGGCTTCGATCAGGGAACGGCTGATCGATAGCGACCAGCAGTGGAATACTGAGCGCTGCCGCCAGCGATACGACACCGCGTATACCAATAAACGAAACGATAAAAGGATACTGCCAGGGTGGTGCCTGCTTGGACTGTCGCAACCGGGGAGACAGCCAGTGCGGCAAATACGTGGCCGGAAACACCCAGATGAAACGTACGACGATCGCGACGAGGCTGATGCGTACGGCGTAAAACAACAAATGACTCCACGGCATTGCCTCCAACGCATCGATTACGACTCGTGCTTGCAAGCCGGTCAGCAGGAAGATCGCACCTTCGACCAAATACGTGACGAAATCCCAGAAGAACAACGCCTGCAGGCGCGTGTTCGAGCGGATCAACTCAACGCCCTTGGCACCAACGTAAAGACCCGCGATAACTGTTGCGAGGACACCGGAACCTCCGATGGCGTTCGGCACCCAGAACGCTAAAAACGGCGTCAATAGCGATAACGTGACTTCGATCAGCGGGTCGGCGGCCCAGTGACGCAGTCTTAACATTAGCCAGCCGACAACCAGTCCCCAGATTGTTTCGCCGACCACTATTGCGGCGAACGTCATCGCCGCCTGCGGAAGCGAGAAAACGCCCGTCAGAACCGCAGCGACGGCGAACTTGAAAAGCACCAGCGCTGTCGCATCGTTGACCAGGCCCTCGCCCTCCAGCACCGCTGTTATGCGGCTTGGCACCCCCAGCCGGCGCGCGATCGCGAGGGGGCGACAACGTCGGGCGGGGAGACGATCGCGCCGAGCACGAACGCAACCGGCCACGCGAGACCGATCAGCCAGTGAGCGGCGGCCGCCACGACGATCGTCGTGAACACCACGCAGCCGACGGCGAGCAAAACAATCGGTCGCAGATGGACACAAAATGATTGCCAGCTCATGCCGAACGCTGCGTAATAGATCAGCGGCGGCAAGAAAACGAGCAGCACCAGGTCCGGCGGCAGTGCGATGCGCGGCAAGCCGGGAACGAGCGCGATTGCGCTGCCGACGATTACGAGCAGGATCGGCGCGGGAAGGTTGATGCTGCGCGCCGCCAGATTCACGACGGCGGTGATCGCGAGTATCACGGCCGCCGCATAGAGCACCGGTTCCATTGAGTCAGCCTACCAGTGGCGGCGAGCGGCGTGCTCGCGTACGCTACTGAAATGTCGATGACGACATTGCCCCTTGCCGAGCGAGTCGAGTCTGCGCCCGAAGTCGATCCGACCGACCCGTACGCGCGCGAAGCCCAAACTTTTCCACGCCTGAGCGTCGACGCCGCCCACCGGGTCGGGAACTATGGCGTAGAGCAAGGACTGCGCAAGCGAACGATGCTGTTCCAGCGCGGGCAGCGCAGCGTTGATTTTTTTCTTGTGCTCGACGGCAGCATCGAGATCTTCGATGTCGATGATGATGGGCAGCCCAAGGTTTTCACGGTGCACGGTGAGCGCCAGTTCACTGGCGAGCTTGACCTGTTCAACGATCGGCAGATTCTGGTATCGGGCCGCACGGGCACGAACACCCGCCTGATCCGCGTCAAGCGTGCCGATTTTCGCAAGATGCTCAGCGCCGAGCCCGATATCGGTGAAATCATCATGCGGGCTTACATCCTGCGCCGCGTCGGCTTGATCCGTCATGCGCAGGGAGGCATCGCATTGATCGGCTCCGTGCATGGCGCCGACACGATGCGGCTGCATCGGTTTCTTATCCCGCAATGGTTATCCGCATCGCTTGCTCGATACCGATGGCCGCGGCGATCCCGAGGGATTGCTTAAGCGCTTCAAGGTAGCGCCGAGCGATCTGCCGGTCATCATTGCGCCGCGCGAAGAGGTGCTGCGCAATCCGAGCAATGCAACGCTCGCCGATAAGCTCGGACTGACCGAACCGTTCGATGCGGATGCCGTATTCGATCTTGCAGTCGTCGGCGCCGGGCCTGCCGGGCTCGCCGCTGCGGTCTACGCGCTTCGGAAGGTCTGAGCACGGTGGTGTTGGAAGCGCTGGCGCCGGGCGGGCAGGCGGGAACCAGCTCGAAGATCGAAAACTATCTTGGATTTCCGACCGGTATTTCAGGCCAGGCGCTGGCTGGACGCGCGCAGGTTCAGGCGCAGAAGTTTGGCGCGCGTTTAGCCATCGCGCGGGCGGTGCTAGGGATCGATTGCGAGAACACACCGTATCGCTTGCGCATCGAAGACGAGCGCTCGGTCACGGCGCGCGCCGTCGTTATCGCGACCGGAGCTCGTTACCGGAAACTCGATGTGGCGGACTACGAGCGATACGAAGGCCAGGGGATCCATTACGCAGCGACTGCGATGGAGCAGCAGTTAAGCGAAGGTGAAGAAGTCGTCATCGTCGGCGGCGGTAATTCGGCAGGGCAGGCCGCAGTGTTTCTGTCACGCACCGTGGAGCACGCGCACATTCTGGTGCGCGGAGCCGGACTCGCTGCGACGATGTCTGACTATCTGGTGCGGCGAATCGAATCATCGCCCAAGATCACGCTGCATCCTTTTACCGAGATCACCGCGCTTGGCGGCGATGCCATCCTGCGCGAAGTCACCTGGACCCATCGAAAAAGCGGTGCGAGCGAAACACGGCGTATCGGCAACGTTTTCGTGATGATCGGAGCCGAGCCCAATACCGACTGGCTGGATGGCTGCCTGGCACTGGATCCCAGCGGATTCATCATCACCGGCCGCGACGCCGACGGAAGCGCGCTGGATTCCACGTTTGCCACCACCGTAGCGGGCATCTTCGCAGTGGGAGACGTACGGTCCGGTTCAGTCAAACGCGTCGCTTCTGGCGTTGGAGAAGGCTCAGTGGTCGTGCAAGCGGTGCACCGCTTTCTCAACCCCGGCGTCGACTAGCAGCGCGGTAACGACATCGCTGCGTCGAACAAATAGATCCCCGCCTGTGCCGCCCGGCCAAATGTCCTGAACCATCGGTTCAGGGTGGTCGCTGTCCGCGCCGTTTAGGTTCAGCAAACGCGTGCCGATCACACCACGGCGCGAGGCCAGCAACCTTGCGCACAGCGCATTGGTTCAAGGAACTATGAGGCCTTTGCGCGAACACCGCAGGGAAACTCTTGCGTTCCTGATTCGAACGCTTGCACACAGTCTAGCGCGTCGCAATCAACGAAGCTGTCGAATTAGAACAATTTCTCCTGCGGCAACAACGCTTCATCGCACACCTGTACCAGGTCGCGAATGCGCCGGTGCAACTCGCCGGCCTCGACGCCATCGCTGCCGCGCGTGTTCAACAACTCATGCGCAAATTGCAGGGCCGCCATCACTGCGATCCGATCGGCGCCCATTACCTTGCCGGCTTCGCGGATCGCCTGCATCTTTGAATCGACGAGCTGCGCGCTTTTTAGCAACGCATCCTTCTCGTCAGGACTGCACGCGAGACGGTATTCGCGCCCGAGGATGGATACGCTCAGGTTTTCCATTGAGCGGATGAGCTGGCGGTGTTGATCGGCTCGGGCAGGCGCTGCAGCAAGGCGTCGAGCCGGCGCGTGGCTTCATCGACCCGGGTATTCATCGCGTCAAGCTCGGCGGATGCCGCCACCAACTGCGCTCGCAGCTGCTGATTTTCTGCGCGCAGGCTTGTGACCGTCGCGGCAATCTCCTTGACTTTCGCGGCCAATTTGTCGAGGTCATCAAGCATGCATCGATGGTAGCACCGGGGTCTGCTCGGCTAGACTGGCTGAATGATTGTCCTAATCGCCAATCCGAAGGGCGGAGTAGGCAAGAGCACGGCCGCCACCAATCTGGCCGGTTACTACGCACTCCAAGGCCATCGGACGATGCTCGGTGACCTCGATCGGCAGCAATCGGCGGTTGCTTGGCTTGCGATACGACCCGACTCGGCCCCACGCATTGAATCCTGGGAGCGTGACGACCAACGCGTTGCGCGGCCTCGCGCAGGTGTGACCCACGTCGTGCTCGATAGCCCGGCCGGCCTGCGCGGTGGTGATTTGAAAGAGGTACTGAAACTGGCCGACCGCGTGATCGTGCCGCTGCAGCCTTCTATCTTTGATATTTTTGCGACCCAGACTTTTCTCGCCAAGCTCGCGGAGCGCGGCACGCTTAGCGAAAGGGGGAAAGTCGGCGTGCTCGGCATGCGGGTCGATGAACGCACCCGTGCCGCCGAGCAGTTGCACCGATTCGTCGAAAGCCTGGGATTGCCGGTCGTGGGGTACCTGCGCGACACGCAAAACTATGTGTACCTGGCGGCGCAAGGGCTCACGCTATGGGATGTGGCGCCGGGCCGCGTCGCGAAGGATCGCGAACAGTGGCAACCACTGCTGAAGTGGCTGCAACTGCCGGCTTGAGCCAAGCAGGTTGCGTACTACTACTTTGGAGTTATCAGAAACTTTTGCACTGCCACTTGACTGGACTTGCTCTCGCCCTTTACGTAAAGCGGGACATGAACGTCGATATGCTGCGTGTTCGGGACGACGAATTCGATTTCTGAGTTCAACTTTCCGGAACCGCTCGGGACCTCTCGAAGATTGCTCTTCACGGGCGCGCTGTTGGAATCTTGGATCACCATTCCCACGATTCCGCCCGGAGTGGGCACGGCGTACTCCACAGCTATCGCCAGTTTCACGGTGCTGCCCGCTCGAAGTGGCTTATCCGGATCGGGAGTGATTGAAGCAATTCGGACACTTCGTTCGTTTGCGGCTGTAACCGGTGGCGCGGCCTTACTGTCGCTGTTGGCGGCGCCAGGGGAGCCCTTGTCCGTAGAGCCCTTGTTTGGGCAGCCAGTGAGCGCAAATACGCACATCAGAAGTCCGGCTGTGACGTAGCCACTTTTCATCCGCTGGCCTTCCTTGATAGCAGTCTCATGAATATACAAGCTTCCACTACTCGGTCCCCCGAGAGCCAGCGAAAAGGATAGCGAAATCAAACAAGCCGCGCGATTGCGCGAAACTTTCCGGGTCCGCTCATCTGCAGAAGAGCATTTGTATCGGCCAAACCGCGCGACAGTCAGCGTTGCACCGGCGCTTCTGCAGGAGTTCCGAGGGGCTCGGTAACGAATCCTATTTTCGTCAATCCGGCCTGCTGTGCCGATGACAGCACGAGGGCAACCCGTTCGTAGCGCGTTGCTTTATCGGCGCGCACGTGGACTTCGGGAATCGGCGATGCCTTGGCAGCGGCCGAAAATCGAGCGCGCAGTTGATCATCGGTGATTGGCTCGGTGTCGAGGTAAACGTTTCCTTCGGCGTCGATCGACAGCTTGATCGTGCTCACTGCCGCTTCGGCGGCGGGCGCCGGGTCATTCGGCAGGTCGAGCTTGATCGCGTACGAGAGCAGCGGCGCGGTGATGATGAAGATCACCAGCAGTACCAGCATCACGTCGACGAGCGGTGTCACGTTGATCTCGGACATGGGCTGCGACGGACCGCTGTGCCGCTCGAATCCTCCGAACGCCATTTAGTAACAACAACAGGAAGTGGTTGAACTCGAACCGTTCACGTGTTCGCCGGGAGCCGAGAGCCCATCGTCAGCGTCGCGTGCAGGTCGTGCGCGAAACCGTCGAGCTGGCCGAGCACTACGCGATTCACGCGGGTAAATGCGTTGTACGCGAGCACCGCGGGAATGGCGACGGCGAGCCCGACCGCGGTCATGATCAACGCTTCGCCGACCGGGCCGGCTACTTTGTCGATCGCGATCTGCCCCGAGCGTGCAATGTTGATCAGCGCGTGATAGATGCCCCAGACGGTGCCGAACAATCCCACAAACGGCGCGGTGCTCCCCACGGAGGCGAGAATTGTCAGACCCGACTCGAGCTTGCCGGCCGCTTCATTGATTCTCTGCCGCAACGCACGTGTAATCAGCTCGGAGCGATCGATCTGCGCCGCCAAACTTCCTTCGGAGGCCGGATGGGTAGCGGCACCGGCGGCGCCGCTGGCGAGCGGCACAAAGATATTCTCTCGGTCGTGCGGCTTCAATTGTGCGACCGCCGACTCGACCGAGCTTGCGCTCCAAAAATTGTCGAGCGCCTTTGAAGCGCGGCGCACGCGCAACCAGGCCCACGTCTTCCACACGATCAGAAACCAACTCGCGACCGACATCGCCAACAGCAAATAGGCGGTCAGGCGAATAACTGTGTCGGCCTGTGCCCAGAAGTGCGAAAGTCCGAGTGCGGTCGATTCCACGTGGCGCGATTACTTGATGCCGAGGACGTCGAACATGTCGTACAGCCCGCTGCGACGGCCGGTTAGAAACCGCGCCGCTCGCATGCTGCCGGTGGCGTACGACATTCGGCTCGAAGCCTTGTGCGTGATCTCGATGCGCTCGCCGACTCCGGCAAACAGAACGGTGTGGTCACCGATCACGTCACCGCCGCGGATGCTGGCAAAGCCGATCGCGCCCGCCTTGCGTTCTCCGACATTGCCTTCGCGCGCGTAGACGGCAATGTTGTCCAGCTTCTCGCCGCGGGCTTCGGCAATGACTTCGCCCATTTTCAGCGCCGTGCCCGACGGCGCATCAACCTTGTGCCTGTGGTGCGTTTCGACGATTTCGACGTCGTATCCATCGTTCAAAATCCTTGCTGCCTGGTCCAGCAGCTTCAACATGGCGTTGACGCCAACACCCATGTTCGGCGCAAAGACGATGGCGATTTTCGTCGCGGCGGCGCCGATCGCTTGCTTACCCGCTTCGTCGAAGCCCGTCGTGCCGATCACCATATTGACGCCGGCGGCGGTGCAGGCAGTCAAGTGAGCCAGTGTGGCCTCGGGGCGCGTGAAGTCGATCAGAACCTCGGCCTCACCCAGTGATTTCAAGTCGGCCGCAACTGGAACTCCGGTCGAACGTCCCAAAAATTCGGCGCAGTCCCGCCCGATCGCTGGACTGTCGGCACGATCGAACGCGGCCGTGATCGTCGCGTCGGGTTGCGCCAACGCCGTTTCGATCAACATGCGACCCATGCGGCCGGAGGCGCCGGCGATCGCAAGTTTCAATTGGAGGGCTCGCGTCCTGGCGCCGGCGTTTGAATATCCGGTGCCTTCTCGGTCTGGCGAGGCGCCTGCCGTGGCTTCTTGCGCGCATCCGGCCCGAGGATCAGCACGTCAGCCATATGCTCCTGCGGCATCTCGTCGGATCTGAAGCTGTCGAGTTTGTTGTCCTTGAAAAGAACGGTGAGCCTTCGGTTCTGCACCTCGCCCTTGCGAGGGTTGAGGTAGTACGCGTAATCCCAGCGGTCCTTGTGAAACTCGCTGGTCAAAAGTGGCGTCCCGAGCATGAAGCGAACTTGCTCGCGCGTCATGCCTTGCCGCAATTGCTCGACCATTTCCTTCGTGATGATGTTGCCTTGATGGACATCGGGACGGTACGGCCCAAGGAACGTCGGCGCCCAACCGGCCACGGAGGAGCCGGCACTCGACAGCGTCTGGCACGCACTTAACGCGATGCACGAACTCAACAAGAAAAGCGACACACGATGAGTCATATTGAAGACGACGCCGATAAGGAAGCTCGTATGATATCTGTCAAATGAGCCGCAAAATGAGCCGTCAAATGCGCCGTCAAGTGCGCTGGCGACCAAGCCGGCAGTCGCAACAGCAATGAGCCGCATCCCGCCGTCGTCCAGCGAACTCAAGAGCATCGGCCTTAAGGCAACGTTGCCGAGGCTGAAGGTGCTCGAGATTTTTCAGCGAAGCTCCGAAGAACTCGGCGTGCGTCACATGAGCGCCGAGGACGTCTACAAGGCGCTGATGGCGGAGCATATCGATGTCGGGCTTGCCACTGTGTACCGAGTGTTGACGCAATTCGAGCAAGCCGGACTATTGGCGCGTAATCACTTCGAAGGCGGCCGCGCGATGTTCGAGTTGAATGAAGGACCGCATCACGATCACCTGGTGTGCCTGACCTGCGGACGGGTCGAAGAGTTTGTCGATGCCGAAATCGAAAACCGGCAGCATGAAGTGGCCGCGACGCGTGGGTTCAAATTGCACGGGCATGCACTGGCGCTATACGGCGACTGCACCAAGCCTCACTGCGAATTTCGGCGTAAAGAGTAGAAGCTGGCTTAGTCCGTCGCGGCGCGCAAGCGTTGGGGCCTGCCTGGGCGTCGGGCACTAAAGTGCGGCGGCTGCGCCGCTCCGGTAGCGTTCACAGAGCGGCGGCAACCGCCGCGACTGCGGTACTCACAACGCCGGCGCGAAATAAGGCTAAAGCGTTTTTTGCTTAACGGCCCCGGCGTTGCTCCGTTCCTCGGGCGACGCCCCAAAGGCAGGCCCGCTCCGCCCAACGCTTGCGCTGAGGAAATTTAACTCACTTATCATGGGAGAAAGAGAAACATCTCGGGCGAGGCAATGTCGCGACAGCAGCGGCTGACGCAGCGCCAGCCGCTGCTGCGGTATACCCGCGGGAGCATCACATCGAAATGCGTTGCGTCGTCGCCGGCTCGAACCAGTGCGCGGAGCCCCCTGTCAGTCCCAATCGCAACAAGGAACCCGGCGCCGGATTGTCGTGCGGTCCTGTGCGCACGATCGTGTCGTGACCGGCGACGGTGCCATGAATCAGATGTTCGGCGCCGAGCATTTCGACGGTTTCGACCTCGATCGACAAGTTGTTACCGCCGAGCCGCATGTGTTCGGGCCGTATGCCGAGTATCAACTCGCGACCCGCCAACGCTAGCGCGTTCTCGGGCAGTGCAATCCTGGTTTCGAGCGCGTCAAATGCATTGCCATCGCTCGACACTCTGCCCTTGAACAGATTCATCGGCGGCGAACCGATAAAGCTTGCGACGAAGGTCGTTGCTGGCCGCGAGTAGACGTCGTCCGGTGTTCCGATCTGTTCGGCACGGCCCGCGTTCATCACGATCATGCGCTGTGCAAGCGTCATCGCTTCGACCTGATCGTGGGTTACATACAGGCTCGTTGTCTGAAGGCGCCGGTGCAGCTTCTGAATCTCCAGCCGCGTTTGCACGCGCAGCTTCGCGTCCAGATTCGAAAGCGGTTCGTCGAACAGGAAAACTGCGGGTTCGCGCACGATCGCGCGGCCCATCGCGACACGTTGTCGCTGGCCGCCGGACAGTTGACGCGGCTTTCGTTGCAAGAAATTGCTCAGCTCGAGAATGGCAGCCGCGTCGTTGACGCGCTTTTCGATATCGCTTCTTGCCAATCCGCGGATTTTCAGCCCGTACGCCATGTTGTCGTACACGCTCATGTGCGGATACAGCGCGTAGTTCTGAAACACCATCGCGCAGTCGCGATCTTTGGGCTCGAGGTCGTTGACCACCCGATTGCCGATACGAATCGTGCCCGCGCTGATTTCTTCTAGGCCGGCGACCATCCGCAGCAGTGTTGACTTTCCGCATCCCGACGGCCCCACCAGCACGACGAACTCACCGTCCGAGACTGCGACGTTGATGCCATGCACCACCTGCAAGGCGCCATAACTTTTGCGAACGTCGGTAAATTCGATCGCAGCCATTTATTTTTCTGTCTCCACCAGACCCTTGACGAACCACTTCTGCATCAGCAACACAACGAATGCAGGCGGCAACATCGCGAGCATCGCGGTGGCCATGATCAGGTTCCAGTCATTCGCCGCGTCGCCGCCGGAGATCATTCGCTTGATCCCCATCACGACCGGATACATGTTTTCCTCTGTGGTCACGAGCAGCGGCCACAAATACTGATTCCAGCCGTAAATGAACTGAATTACAAAGAGCGCCGCTATGCTTGTCTTTGAGAGCGGCAGCAATACATCCCAGAAGAAACGCATCGGCCCGGCGCCGTCGATGCGCGCCGCCTCTGCGAGCTCATCGGGCACCGTCAGAAAAAATTGCCGGAACAGGAATGTCGCGGTGGCTGACGCAATCAGCGGCACGGTCAGCCCAGCGTAGCTGTTCAGCATTCCGAGATCGGATACGACTTCGTACGTGGGGCCGATCCGCACCTCCACCGGCAGCATCAGCGTGACGAAGATCGCCCAGAAAAAGAAATTGCGAAAAGGAAATCGAAAGTAGACGATCGCAAACGCCGACAGCAAAGAGATCGCGATTTTGCCGAGTGCGATTGTCAGCGCGCTAACCATGCTGACGAACATCATGCGGCCCACCGGCGCTGCAGAGCCCGCGCCGGCATCCGTGCCGACCAGCACCGCCGTGTAGTTATGCAGCATTTGATCGCCCGGCACCAGCGGCATCGGCGCCTGCACAATCGCCTGCGCAGTGTGGGTCGATGCAACAAAGGTCACGTAAACCGGGAACGCGACGATCAGCACGCCGAGGATCAGCACAAGGTGCGTCAGGACCGTCAGTACAGGGCGGCGCTCGACCATGTCAGTACCGCCGGGCCGCCTCAAGGTACTGACGCGCCCCCTCGGGGGGCAGCGAACCAAGCGAGCGCGGGGGCCTCATCACTAATACTGAACCTTCTTTTCAACGTAGCGGAACTGCACGACGGTCAGCGCGATGACGATTACCATCAGCACGACCGACTGCGCCGCAGAGCTGCCGAGGTCCAGCCCCTTGAAACCGTCGTAGTACACCTTGTAGACGAGGATCGCAGTCTCTTTGCCCGGCCCGCCCTGCGTCGATGCATCGATGATCGCGAACGTTTCGAAAAACGCATAAACGATGTTGATCACCAGCAAGAAGAACGTCACCGGCGAAAGCAGCGGAAACACGATCGTCCAGAAGCGCCGCCATGGCCCGGCGCCATCGATCGCGGCCGCTTCGATCAACGACTTGGGTATTCCCTGAAGTCCGGCTAGAAAGAACAGGAAGTTGTAGCTGATCTGTTTCCATACCGCTGCCATCACGATCAACGCCATCGCATGATCGGCGTTCAGCAGGTGGTTCCACTCGTAACCCGCGAGGCGCAGTGCGTACGGCACGATGCCGATCGATGGCGCAAACATGAAAAGCCACAACACCCCGGCTACCGCCGGTGCCACGGCGTACGGCCACACCAGAAGGGTCTTGTAAACCGCAGCGCCGCTCAGCACACGGTCCGCAAAGAAAGCGAGTACCAATGCGATCGAGATGCCGAAGCCGGCCACAAGCACCGAAAAAATCGCTGTGGTCTTGAAAGAATCGATGTACGTCTCGTCGGCAAATAGCTGGCGAAAATTATCGAGCCCGACAAACTCGCGTGTGGCGCCGAACGCGTCCTGAATCTGCACCGATTGCAACAACGCCTGCGCTGCCGGCCAAAAAAAGAAGATACCGATCACCGCCAGTTGCGGTGCCAACAACGCCCAAGGCAACCACGTGGAGCGGAAGCGGACGCGCTTTTCCATGGGTTGGATGCTAGCGGCTTTCCTTTCGAGCGCGCAAAAAAAGGCCCGCGAGCGCGGGCCAAGGTTAAAACGTGCGGTGTCTAGGTGCCGGTCGGAGAGCTCGAATGCGGAGGAGTACGCGGGAGAGCACCGGCACCACAGACAGGCCAACTATAAGCAGCAGCTCTTGTTTGCGCATTCATCCAAACGGCCAATGCGCTTGCCCCGCCGACAGCCGGTCGGTCCTAGCACTGCAGCAACCTAGCGCTCGTTGCTCTCGTCGGTAAGCCGCGATAACGCGGAGTCAGAATCGGTCGTCAGTAAGCCGGCCCGTGCATAACTTGCAAGCTTATGCCGCGTGTCGACGATGTCGAGGTTACGCATCTGCAGCTGGCCGATTCGATCGGCCGGCGTGAAGCTCGAATCGCCCTTTTCCATCGTCAGCCTGTCGGGCCGGTAGGTGAGATTGGCCGACTCGGTGTTGAGGATTGAGTAATCATTACCGCGGCGCAGTTCAACGGTGACCTCGCCGGTCACGGCGCGCGCTACCCAGCGCTGCGCGCTCTCGCGCAGCATGATCGCCTGCGGGTCAAACCAACGTCCGTGATAAAGCAACCGTCCGAGCCGCCGCCCGCCGTCGCGATACTGCTCGATCGTATCTTCGTTGTGGATGCCGGAGATCAGTCGCTCATAGGCAATATGCAGCAACGCGAGCCCGGGCGCCTCATAAATGCCGCGGCTTTTTGCCTCGATGATGCGGTTTTCAATCTGGTCGCTCATTCCCAGTCCATGGCGGCCGGCAATTCGGTTCGCTTCGAGTATCAGCTCAACCGAATCGTCGAACTCGCGCCCGTTCAGCGCCACAGGCCGGCCTTGATCGAATCGGATGCGGACCTCTTCGCGCGCGATGGCAACCGAATCGCGCCAGAACGCGACTCCCATGATGGGATCGACGAGGTGCACATTGCTAGATAGCTGCTCAAGGTCCTTGGCTTCGTGCGTTGCCCCCAACATGTTCGAGTCGGTCGAATAGGCTTTGTCAGCCGACATCTTGTAGGCGTGACCGCGTGCGCGCATGAACTCGGATAATTCGGCGCGCCCGCCCAATTCGTCGATAAATGCCTGATCGAGCCACGGCTTGTAAATCTTCAACTCCGGATTGGCGAGCAGGCCGTAGCGATAAAACCGCTCGATATCGTTGCCCTTGTATGTGCTGCCATCACCCCAAATGTTGACCTCGTCTTCCTTCATTGCCGCGACCAGTAACGTGCCCGTCACAGCGCGACCAAGTGGTGTCGTGTTGAAGTAAGTAAGCCCCGCGGTGGAGATGTGAAACGCGCCGCATTGCAGAGCTGCAATCCCTTCGGCAGCCAGCTGTGAACGGCAGTCAATCAGCCGCGCTTTCTCGGCGCCATACTCGAGCGCGCGGCGGGGGATGCTGTCGTAGTCCGGCTCGTCGGGCTGGCCGAGATGCGCGGTGTACGCGTACGGGATTGCTCCTTTGCCACGCATCCACAGCAACGCGGCGCTGGTGTCGAGCCCGCCGGAAAAAGCGATGCCCACTTTGTCGCCGGTCGGAAGGTGTTGCAGGATGGTGGCCATGGAGTTATTTAACGAGCATCGTGGCGAGCGCCAACCGCATCATATCGGCGCCAAGCTGTCCGCCGCGGCGCGTGCAGGCTTGGAATGCGTGAACCGCTGACAGTTAGCGCTGCGGTCCGGGTTTAGTAGTGCCTGCCGAAACGACTCCCGACCTATTAGGCAGGTTCATAAGGTCAGCTGACGCTTTCGCCGAGCAACAGATACTCCATCAGTGCCTTCTGCACGTGCAACCGATTTTCCGCCTCGTCCCACACGAGTGATTGCTGACCGTCCATCACGTCGGCGGCGACTTCCTCGCCGCGGTGTGCGGGCAGACAGTGCATGAACACCGCATTACGCCCTGCTGCCTGCATCATTTCGGCGTCGACTTGCCAGTCCGAAAAAGCCTTCGCCCGGACTTCGTTCTCGGCTTCGAAACCCATGCTCGTCCACACGTCGGTCGTCACCAGGTCGGCTCCGCGCGCAGCTTCCATCGGGTCGGGAAAGACTTGCAGATGTTCGCCGGTGGCGGCCAGCGAGGCGTCCAGCGCATAACCCGGCGGTGTCGACACATTGAGCTGAAATCCCAGCCCTTGGGCCGCCTGCAACCACGTGTACGCCATGTTGTTCGCATCGCCGATCCAAGCGACGGTCCGGCCGGCGATCGGTCCGCGGTGCTCGATGAACGTGAAAATGTCGGCCAAGATCTGGCACGGGTGATATTCATTGGTCAGCCCGTTGATCACGGGCACGCGCGAGTGCGCAGCGAAGCGCTCGAGCTTCGCCTGCTCGAAGGTGCGGATCATCACGATATCGACCATCCGCGAAATGACGCGCGCGGTGTCTTCGATCGGTTCGGCGCGGCCCAGTTGCGAATCGCCAGTGGTGATATGAATCACCGATCCGCCCATCTGATACATGCCGGCTTCGAACGACACCCGCGTGCGCGTCGACGCTTTTTCGAACACCATTGCTAGCGTGCGATCGGCGAGTGGCTGATAGAACTGGTAGCGCTTGAAGCGGTCCTTGATGATGCGCGAGCGTTCGAAGACCCACTCGAGCTCGGTGCGATCGAAATCAGCGAATTGCAGGAAATGGCGAATGCCGCCGGCCATGCAACTCAGGCCGCCTTCGCGGTATCGCTTGAGTCGACCTCTGTTTGCGGGCGCAAGAACGACGCGATCAACGGCGCCAAGCGCTCCACGATCAGATCGGCCTCCTGCGCGCTCAGGATCAACGGTGGCAACATTCGAATCACCGTGTCGTGCGTGACGTTGATCAGTAGTCCTGCGGCGAGCGCTTGCCGCACCAGTTCACCGCACGGCCGGTCCAGTTCCAGACCGATCATCAGACCCATGCCGCGGATTTGCACGACGCCGCTGACGCCCGCCAGTCGTCGCTTCAATCCGCCAACAATGCGCTCGCCCTGCGCGACTGCGTTCGGCATCAGTCCGTCTTCTTCAATGATCTCGAGCGTTTCGATGCCGGCGCGCATGGCGAGCGACCCACCACCGAATGTAGTGCCATGGTTTCCCGGCCCGAAGACGCCGACCGCCGGACCGGCGGCGACGCATGCGCCGATGGGTACGCCCGACCCCAGGCCCTTCGCCAGCGTCATCACGTCGGGCGTGATGCCGGCCCAGTGATGCGCAAACCATTTGCCAGTGCGCCCGATGCCGCTCTGGATCTCGTCGATCATCAACAGCAGCCCGCGCTCATCGCACAATTGCCGCAGCGCCTTGACGTAATCCAGATCCGCCACGTGGATGCCGCCTTCGCCCTGCAACACTTCGAGCCAGACCGCGAGTACACGTCGGTCCGCGTCGGCGGTGCGCTTTACGGCGCCGATATCGTTGTAGGGAACCCTGACGAATCCAGTGGGAAACGGCTCGAACCCTTTGCGCGCCTTGTCGCTGCCGGTCGCCGCCAGGGTAGCCAGCGTGCGGCCGTGCCATGCACGCTCCATCACGATCGTTTGCGCTTCGGACTCGCCGCGCTTGTGTCCGAACATGCGGACCAGCTTCAGCGCGGCTTCGTTGGCCTCCGAGCCCGAGTTTGCAAAGAACACTTCCTGCATGCCGGAAAGCGCGCAGATGCGATCGGCCAGCATTTCCTGTTCGCGCACTCGGTAAACATTCGATGTATGAATTAGGCGGCCCACCTGATCGGCGAGCGCCGCGGTCAGCCTCGGATGCGCGTGGCCCAGGCCGTTGACCGCGATCCCCGCCAGCGCGTCGAGATACTCCTTGCCCTGTTCGTCGTACAAGCGAGCGCCTTGGCCGTGGGTAAACGCAACCGGCAGCCGGTTATAAGTGTTCATCAAGTGCGTCATCGTTGGCAGTCCTTGCTGGCCAAAAAAAGAACGCGGCGGATGATGCTCCGGCGCCGCGTCCTTGCGATTATAAGAGCCGAGTTGTTCGAAAGCACACGCCGGGCGGGTGCTGAGTCGCGGCGCGCGGCTAGGTCGGGCGGAACTGCGTCGCAGCGCGCAAGCGTTGGGCGGAGCGGGCCTGCCTGGGCGTCGGGCACTAAAGTGCCAACCACTGCGGTACTCACAACGCCGGCGCAAAAAAAGGCTAAAGCGTTTTTTCGCTTAAACGCCCGGCGTTGCTCCGTTCCTCGGGCGACGCCCCGAAGGCAGGCCCGCTCCGCCCAACGCTTGCGCGAGGCATTCACTTGTGGGAGGAAAAAAACATCTCGTGCGAGGCAGGTCGCGACCGCCGCTCTGCGTCTACCACTGACGAGCACCCTGCAGTTGTTAATGGCGTCTACGCCGCGCGCCGGCGCGGTGGCCGGCTTGCCACGAGCGCAATTAGCTGGTGTTCCTCATCAGACGACAGCACGCGCACCGACGGTACGTAACCTTGATAAACGACGCCATGCAGCTCGACCTTGTTCTGCACACGCAGATAGCGGACCAAATATTCGACGATGTTGTCGGTGATGCGCTGTCCCGGCACCAGCACCGGAATGCCCGGCGGATACGGAACGATCTGGTCGCAGCTGATGCGCCCGGCAAGCTCGCGATTGACCTGATCGTTGTCGTCCAGCAAAGGAACCAGCTCACCGGTCGCGTAGTACGCGTCGCGCGGCAGAAACGCGAGATCGGTGAAGGGCGGCAGATCGGGCGTGCGGTACAACCGGCGTGGCGCGCGCTTCTCGCGCGAGATGCGCATCAATGCGTCGTACAAACGTGAGCACTTCGATCGAGTGGTTCCGATCGTCAGCAGCAATGTCAGCGTGTTGAACGTTGATTTCTCAACAGTGATGTTGAAGCGCGTGAACAGCTCGTTCTGCAGGTCGTCAACAGTCATCCCGCACGACGCGACGTCGACGGTTATCTTGGTCGGGTCGAGCCTGATACCGTCGTTCTCGACTTCATCCGGCAGCAGATCGTCCAGCTCCAGCACGCGAAAGACGCCGGTCGAATTGATCTGCTCGCGCAGTTCATCGGCCAGCATCAACGTTCGCTGCAGCAGCTTGTAGCCTTCGAGCACCGCCTGTTTGCGGCTGACGTCGAGGCTCGCGATCATGCTGTACATCGGGCTGGTCGACGTGTGCATGTTGAAGTTTTCGCGAAAGATGTGCTCGTTGAACGTCGGGTCGTTGACGTGGATGTACGCGGCCTGCGACAGGGCCGACAACGTCTTGTGCGCCGATTGCGTGACGTAATCGGCGCCGCTTCGAGCGCGGTCGGGCGCAGTGCCGGGTGGAAGCGCGCGTGCGCGAACCACGCCTCGTCGATCAATCACCTTGATGCCGCGCGCGTGCGCGGCGTCGACGATCGGCTTCAGGTCGTAGCGCAATCCGTCGTACGTGCACGAGGTCAAGATCAGCACCTGCGCTTCGGGATGCCCGTCGATCGCTTTCAAGATCGTTTTCTTCGGCACCGGACCGAACACGCCGTACTTTCGATTGACCGAGGAGTCCATGTAGATCGGCTGCGCACCCGACAACACGACCCCGTGATGAACCGATTTGTGGCAGTTGCGATCGAGCAGCAGTGTTTCGCCGGGCGCGATCAATGTCTGCAGGATCACCTTGTTGGCGGTAGAAGTGCCGTTGGTCGCGAAGAACGTGCGCCGCGCACCGAACGCGCGTGCCGACATCTGTTGCGCTTCGGCGATCACGCCAGTGGGCTCCATCAGCGAATCGAGCGCCTTCACCGATACCGATAGATCGGCGTCGAACACGTGCTCGCCCATGAAGTCGTAGAACTCGTTTACCCAGGCGCTGCCGCGCATCGAATCGCCGCTCGAGTGCCCCGGCGTGTGCCATGCGTCCTTCGCGGCCATCACATACGCTTTCAGCGCATCGTAGAAAGGGGTGCGCGCGCGCTCGGCGATCTGCGCATTCAATATGCGATACATGCCGCGGTAGTCACGTTCCTCGCGGTAAAAATAACCGTCGACCGCTTCCGTAAACAGCGCATCGACCACCTGATCTTCTTTCTCCTTCTCGATCAGGATGTAGATGTCGAGCTCGGGGCGCAGCGACGTGATCCGCTGCACCAGCTTCAGCGCGGACACTTGCAGGTTGCGTTTGCCGTCGCCGTTCTTGCGGGCGGGCTTGCCGTTGGCCCGGCCGTCGGAGACGGCGTACAGCTTGTCGTCGACGATCGCAGTTTGAATGTCGCCGTCGCGCTCGATCAGTGCCAGCCCTTCCTTGGCCGTCAGCGCGCCGATGAACGAAATGCCGAAAGGATTGTCGAGTGAACGCGCGGCGGAGTTCAGCCCCTTGAGTAGCTCGCGCAGAATCAACGGCTCGTCATTGATGACGAGTACCTTAGAAGATGGCTTGGCCATGCAGCGCGCGAGGGAGAAGGGCTGAAAAAAAAGGCGATTTATCCGGCAAACGCTCGCCGAATGCAAGCGCGCTGTGCCGGATGTTTTCGCCTCTGTTCCGCGCGCCGCGCTTTGGAAGGCAGGGCGGGCCGAAGGTTGCGGATCTAACTAGGTGCGATGAGTGCACTTGAGCCGAAGGCTCGCGTACACGACAAGCTTCACGCCATCGCCTTTACGGCGGCGGCCAGACGGCTCTTGTTTCGTGAGGCGGTGTTCTTGTGCACGACCTTCTTGTCGGAAATCGAATCGATCACGCTGGTCGCTTGGTGCAACGTGTCGAGCGCCACCTTTTTGTCGCCACCTTCGATGGCCTTGCGGACCGACTTGATCGCAGTGCGCAGGCGCGAGCGCTGCGCCGAGTTATGCGCATTGCGCACGGTCGACTGACGTGCCCGATGACGGGCTTGTTTGGTATTGGCCATAAGATTCGTGTCCGGAGCAGCGATGCTCAGCGTGTGCTGAGAAAGGGGCGGCACTATAGCAAACTGGACGCCCTCCGAACTGCAGGCTTCTTCTTTATGAACCGATATTGCTGCGTGCTCTAGCCACCGTTAGCGGCCTGACCTTCGTATCCCGCCTCACCGGGCTCGCGCGGGACATGTTGATCTCGAGAATCTTCGGCGTCAGCGCCGAGACCGATGCGTTCAATGTTGCCTTCCGCATTCCAAACCTGCTGCGCCGGATGTTTGCAGAGGGCGCGTTTCAGCAGGCCTTCGTTCCGATGCTGGCCGATGTGCGCAGCCGTGATGAAGCAAGCACGGGTGTGTTCGTTGGGCGTATGGCGTCGGCACTGTTCTGGGTGCTGCTCGGTGTTTCAACCCTGGGCGTCATCGCCGCGCCGGTGTTGGTGTGGCTGATCGCCTCCGGCCTGGCTCGCAACCCGGATGCGTTTGAGCTGGCCACGGTGATGACGCGCTGGATGTTTCCGTACATCCTGTTCATGTCGCTGGTCGCGCTTGCGGCCGGCGTCCTGAATACCTACCGCCGGTTTGCGATACCGGCGGCTACGCCGGTGCTGCTGAACGTGTCGTTTATCGTGTGCGCGCTGTGGGTAGCTCCCTATCTGGAACGGCCGATCATGGCGCTTGCGTTCGCCGTCGTCATCGGCGGGGCGTTGCAGCTAGGCATGCAGCTGCTCGCGTTGCGAGCGATTGGCGTCCGCGTTCACTGGTCGGCGCCGCTTGCCGCGTTTCGCGACCCCGACGTGCGCCGGGTCAGTGGCTTGATGCTGCCGGCTGTGTTCGCGGTATCGGTTGCGCAAATCAGCATCATCATCAACACGAACATTGCGTCGCACCTGACCATCGGCAGCGTGACCTGGCTGGCGTTTGCCGACCGGTTGATGGAGTTTCCGACCGCGCTGCTCGGTGTCGCGCTCGGCACTGTACTGCTGCCGAGCCTATCGGCCGCGTTTGCGCAGCAGCGCATCGAGGAGTATTCGCATCTGCTCGATTGGGGATTGCGCCTTGTCTTCCTGCTGGCGTTGCCGGCGGCGGTCGGCCTTGGGATGACAGCGCAGGGCATTGTCGCCGTGCTCTTTCAGGGACGGGAGTTCACCGCGTTCGACGTGCAGCAAACCGCGTTGGCCGTCATCGGTTATTCGGTCGGCTTGCTTGGATTAGTCGCGGTAAAAATTCTCGCGCCCGGTTTCTACGCGCAGAAGGACATTCGCACGCCGGTCAAGATTGCCATCGCCGTGTTGATCGCCACGCAGCTAGCAAACGTTGTGCTGGTGCCAGCCTTCGCGCACGCTGGCCTGGCGCTATCGGTTGGCTTGGGTGCGTGTGCCAACGCGCTGGCGCTTTTTGTCGGACTGAGACGGCGAAAGCTTTATCAACCTGCTGCGGGCTGGGCGTCATTCGTTGCACGCCTGACGATCGCACTGGCGGCGCTGGCCGGGGTCCTATGGTGGGCTCAGCGAGCACTGGCGGTGGTCTGCGATGCAGGATCTGCCGTGGCAACGCGCCGGCTGGCTCGCGCTGGTCATCGGTGCCGGCACACTTGCCTACTTCGCCGCGCTATTCGCACTCGGGTTTCGGGCTCGTGACTTCCGCGTGCGCCGCGCTTAGCGCTTTAGCTCGGCTCCGAGCGCGCTGATAGTTGCTCCATCCTCTCCGCGACGTCGCGTTTGTAGCCAAATGCAAAGAACACTTCGGCCATCAGGAAGATGGGTGCAATAAAAACCTGGAAAAAGTTGTCCATCAGCGCCGGCTTCCTGCCTTCGAATACGTGGCCGATCAACTGCAGCGCCCACCCACCGACGAAGGTCGCGGCGAACACCACCAGCGCCGGCCGGACTCCTTCGCTGGCAACGCCATGCGCTCCGACCAGCAGCACCGCGACGAACAGCGTCATCGCCGCAGCCAGCACGGCGTCTAACCGGAAGTAGTAGACCAGCACCACCACCGCGAGCACGGTGGCTGCTGAAATCGAGAACCCTCCCAACTCAACACGCAGCAACGCGAGCAGAACAAACAGCGAAAACATGATTAGCGGGACGCCGACGAAATGCGTCAGCCGGTTTTTCGGATTGCGGTGATAGCGCAGATAGACCGACATCTGTTCTTCGAGGGTTTTCATGGCGCCTCCGCTGCCGTTGGCTGGCTGGTCAGTTCATCTGTTTCAGCATTGTGTCGGCGTCGCTGACCTCGAACTTGCCCGGGCGCCTCGACGTTCAGCGCCTTGACGACGCCGTTGTCGACCAGCATCGAGAAGCGCTGGCTGCGTACGCCCATGCCGCGCGCGGTCAGATCGAGTTCGAGGCCGAGCTTCTTCGTATAAGCCGCGCTGCCGTCGGCCATCATTCGGATCTTGCCGCCGGTCTTCTGGTCGCGGCCCCACGCGCCCATCACGAACGGGTCGTTGACCGACAGGCACCACACTTCGTCTACGCCTTTTCCCTTCAGCTTGTCGAGTTGCTGTACGTAGCCTGGCACGTGTTTGGCCGAACAGGTCGGCGTGAAGGCACCCGGCAGGCCGAAGACGACGATCTTCTTGCCCTTCGGCCAAATCCTGCACTTTGAATGTATTCGGTCCGAGCGAGCAGCCCTTGGTTTCGGTTTCGACGAATTCCTGCAGTTCGCCTTCAGGCAATTTGTCGCCGACTTTGATCGTCATGTTTGAATTCCCGTAATGGCTGGAAATAGGAAACGAAAGTCTACCGCGCACGCTTTAGCTGAATTTGTACCGCGCGCGCATACGCGGCCGCTTCGAAGGGGCCGCTTCATCTAATCACCCAGCGCAACGCCCTCACGGCGCGGATCAGCGCCGCCCGCCCATCCGAGCGCACCGCTCGCCAGTCGAACCCGGAAGATGCCCTGCAGCCCACTGGCCATATCGATCTCGCGCACATCGTGGCCACGCGCCTTCAGCACCTCGAGTGTGAAGGGGGTAAACCTTCCCCGCTCCAACTCGGTCGGTCCATTGCGCGAGCCGAAGTTCGGTAGCGAAATGGCCTGCTGCACATCGAGATTCCAGTCGAGCACCCCGACCAGCGTCTTGGCGACGTACCCGATGATTTGCGAGCCTCCCGGTGAGCCGACGGTACCGACGAGCTGCCCACTGGTGCGATCGAACACCAGTGTGGGCGCCATTGAGCTGCGCGGGCGTTTGCCCGGTTGCACGCGGTTGGCGACCGGCAATCCATCCGCCGTCGGCGCAAACGAGAAATCGGTCAGTTGATTGTTCAGCAAAAAGCCGCGCACCATCATGCGCGCGCCAAACACGTCTTCGATTGTCGTCGTCATCGACAAGGCATTGCCGTAACTGTCGACCACCGAGATGTGCGACGTGGCAGCTTTGGGCGCCGACGCGTCTTGCGCGGCTCCCACCTGAGTGCCGGGCGGGACGCCGGGCTTGGCGGTGCCCATGCTGCGATCGGTGATCAGATGTGCGCGCTGTTTCAGATACGTGGGATCGAGCAAGCCGGCTACATTAACCTTCACGAAATCGCTGTCGGCGACGTACAAACCCCGATCGGCGAACGCGAGACGTCCCGCTTCGGAAAAAAGATGCACGGCGTCGGGCTGCAATTCGAGCTTGCTGTCACCGCTCATCGCACTGATTGGCGGCACCGCCGCAATGTTGCGCGACGCGAACACGCCGAGCATCTGGGCGACAGCGATGCCACCGGAAGACGGCGGCGGAAAGCCGCACACGCGCCACAGCCGGTATTCGGTGCAGATGGGTTCGCGCTGCTTAACTTGATAGGCGGCGAAGTCGGTGACCGCGAGTCGGCCGGCGTTAGCGTGTGCGCTCACCGCCTTGACGATATCGGCCGGAATTTCGCCGGCGTAAAACGAATTCGGATTGGCAGCGATCGAGCGCAATGTCGTGGCCAGCGCCGGATTGCGCATCAGTGTGCCCACTGCTTTCGGCATGCCGTCGGTGCCGTAAAAGTATGCGGCCGCAGCGGCGTCGTTCTTCAAGTATTTCTCGGAGGCGAGCTGCATGTTGAGGCGCGGCGACATCGGGAAGCCGTTATCCGCCAGCCGGAGCGCAGGCTCGAACAAGCGCGCCCACGGCAACTTGCCATGTTGCCTGTGCGCGACTTCGAGCATGCGGACTGCGCCGGGCGTTCCCACCGAGCGGCCGCCAACCACGGCATCGTAAAAAGGCATCGCCTTGCCGTCGGGCAGCAGAAACAGTTTTTCATCGGCCGCCATCGGCGTCGTCTCTCGACCGTCGTACGCAATCACCCGGCGGCCGTCCCAGTGCATCAAGAATGCCCCGCCGCCGACGCCCGAACTCTGCGGCTCGACCAACGTGAGGACCATCTGAATCGCAATCGCGGCGTCGACCGCACTGCCACCGGCACGCAGAATCTCGCGGCCCGCTTCGGTGGCCAGTGGATTCGCCGCCGCTGCCATATGCTTGCTTGCAGTCACCGTGTTTAAGCCGACGCGAAAGACCGACGACGCCTCCGGTTGCGACGGCCGATCGCTTTGCGCGGCACACGCGGCCAGCAACGCGGCGACAAACACGAAACCGCAATTGCGTTCGGTTCTCATAAGACCTCCTGCTACTTCGGTGGCAGCCGAATCGCGCCGTCGAGGCGAATCGTTTCGCCGTTCAGCATCACGTTCTCGATGATGTGTTTTACCAGCGCGGCGTATTCATCCGGATTGCCAAGCCGCGATGGGAAAGGCGGCTGCTTGCCGAGCGCATCTTGCACTTCCTGTGGCATGCCCAGCAACATCGGCGTCGCAAAGAGTCCGGGTGCAATCGTCATGCACCGAATTCCCTGGCGCGCCAGGTCGCGCGCTATCGGCAACGTCATTCCGACCACGCCGCCCTTCGAGGCGGCATAGGCGGCCTGGCCGATCTGTCCGTCGTACGCGGCGACCGACGCCGTGTTGATCAGCACGCCGCGTTCGCCGTCGGCTGTTGCCTGGAGCCCAGACATCGCGTCGGCCGCGACGCGAATCATGTTGAACGTCCCGATCAGGTTGATCCCGATCACGCGCGTGAAGCTCGCCAGCGTGTGCGGGCCATCCTTGCCGACGGTTTTTTCGCCAATCGCGACACCCGCGCAGTTGACCAACCCGCGCAAAGTGCCGAGCGCCTGCGCTGCGCTGACGGCAGCCTGAGCGTCTTGTTCATGGGTGACGTCGCATCGAACGAAGCAGGCGTTTGCACCGAGCTCGCGCGCCAACGCTTCACCCCGGTCGGCTTGAACATCGGCGATGACCACGCGGCCCCCGTGGGCGGCGATCATTCGCGAGACAGCGCCGCCAAGGCCGGAGGCGCCCCCGGTAACAAGGAAGGTGCTGCTATCGATCTGCATGAATCCCCCGCCTGAAGCGAAGGATTCTAGAGTCACGCCATGATCAGTGGAATGTGCAGCGTGCGAAGAGCCAGAGGGTGCCGTTGATGTCGCCGTCGCCGTTCGATTTGGTGCGCGCGCGCACCATCGGCAACTGGCACTTATCTGCAGTGAAGCCGGCAGAGTTCAGAAACCCTCGCATTGACTCCGAAGGAACTCCGACGTGAAACTTTGGCCGCGAGTACTGGCCGATGCTGTTGACGCGCGGCTCTTCGAGCTGGATTGCAGAACCGATCCAGGTCGACCCCGCAGATGCAGTGAAGGTGCGCGACGTGGCAGCCGGGATCGATTGGGCGGAGGCGCCTGCTGCCATTCGATGGTGGGCGCGCGGCAGCGCGCTTTCAGGCACCACGTCAAGCCGCAGCTGCGCCGCGCAAGGGTCCGTCAAGCCAGCGAGCGACAGTCCGAGAAGCGGAAGGATGAGCGTGAGCAGCGGTGCGCGAAGTGACGACACGTAAATCCTTGCTTGATTGAACTCCAATGTATCAGTAAGCAGCAATCTGACTCTTTCAGTCACTGCTGGCAAGTATCCGATTGGATGACTACAGTGACGAGCCGAAAAGTGAGCAAATAATGGGCCAACAAGGTCGCGAACTACTGCACGGGGTGCGCAGCTTTGAACGCGGCAAGCTGGTTAGCGCGCGCGACGCCGTTCAGCTGATCCAGGACGGCGACACTGTCGCGACGACCGGGTTTGTCGGCATCGGTTTTCCGGACACTATTCCGGGTGTACGCCGCCGGCCAGGGCGATGGCAAACAGCGCGGGCTCAACCATCTGGGATACGAAGGATTGGTGCGGTGTGTGAACGGCGGCCACTGGGGCCGGGTGCCGAAACTCCAGGCGCTGGCAGTGGACAACCGCATCGAGGCGTACAACCTGCCGTAAGGAGTGATCACCCAATTGGTTCGCGACATCGCTGCCGGCAAGCGTTGGCGTGACGCGCAACTCGACCTCTGCGTTCTTGCGCGCAAAACTGGTGATGCGCTTGATCGGCGTGGGGTCGCGCCGCCCATCTGCGAGTCGGGCGCGGAAGCTTTGCGGCGGATCCGCGACACAAGAAGCGGCTAGCCGTCCGGCGTCAGCTGGGCGTTTCAGCGTCGCCGGCTCCCAGCGCGCGCTGCATGATGACGACGTCGACCCAGCGGTCAAACTTGCGGCCCACGGAGCTCATCACGCCCACGTACGAAAAGCCGCATGCCCGGTGCGCTCCGATCGACGCCGCATTTTGGGAATCGCCGATCACCGCCAGCATTTGCCGCAATCCCAGTGCGGTGCAACGCTCGATCAGTTCGTTGAGCAACGCCTGGCCAATCCCCAGTCCGATCGCGTCGTGCGTGACGTAGACGGAATCCTCAACGGTGCTTCGATACGCGGCGCGCGGACGAAAGGGGGTGGCGTATGCATAGCCGGCGACGCGCCCGTCGACCTCCGCCACCAGGTACGGAAGCCCCGCTTGCACGATGTTCTCTTTGCGCGAGTGCATTTCGCCTAGTGCAGGCGGCTCGGTCTCGAAGGTGCCGAGGCTGTGCGCCACGTGATGCGCGTAGATCGCTTGCACCGCCGGCAAGTCGGCATCGCCGATCGCGCGAATGTGCATCGCGATCGGCGCTGCGTTACTTCGCCGGCACTACTACCGGCGCCGGATTGGCGGGAACTGACGCGGGTGGAGCGATTCGCACTGCCGGTGCGACACCGGGACCGCTTCCCGTCATCGGTTGCCCGCCGTACACACTCGCGATGATCGGCACGATCAGCAATGCCACGATATTGATGATCTTGATCAGCGGGTTGACCGCTGGGCCGGCGGTGTCCTTGTAAGGATCGCCCACCGTGTCGCCGGTCACGGCGGCCTTGTGTGCGTCCGAGCCTTTGCCGCCATGGTGACCTTCTTCGATGTATTTCTTGGCGTTGTCCCACGCGCCACCGCCGGTCGTCATCGAAATCGCGACGAAAAGTCCAGTGACGATCGTGCCCATCAGCACGCCACCCAGCGCTGCAGGACCGAGCAGAAGTCCGACGAGGATCGGCACCAGGACCGGCAACAGTGACGGAATCATCATCTCCTTGATGGCCGATGTCGTCAGCATGTCGACCGCACGGCTATAGTCCGGCTTGCCGGTGCCGTCCATGATGCCCTTGATGTCGCGAAACTGGCGCCGCACTTCCTCGACCACGGCGCCGGCCGCACGGCCGACGGCTTCCATCGCCATCGCGGCGAACAGGAACGGGATCAAGCCGCCGATGAATAGGCCGATGATGACGTTCGGGTTCGACAAGTCGAAGGTGACGTTCAATCCAGCCGCTGCCAACCCGCCGGTGTAATCGGCAAACAGCACCAGCGCGGCCAATGCAGCCGAGCCAATCGCGTAACCCTTGGTCACCGCCTTCGTGGTGTTACCGACGGCATCGAGCGGATCGGTGACGTCGCGGACTGCCTTCGGCAGGCCGGCCATTTCGGCGATACCTCCGGCGTTATCGGTGATCGGGCCGTAGGCGTCGAGCGCAACGATGATGCCGGTCATCGACAGCATGGCAGTGGCAGCCACCGCGATGCCGTACAAGTCGGCCAGCCAGTACGAGGTCAGGATCGCGATGCAGATCGCAATCACCGGCCACGCGCACGCCTTCATCGACACCGCCAGGCCGGCGATGATGTTGGTCGCATGCCCGGTGGTCGATGCCTGCGCGACGTACTTCACCGGCTTGAACTGCGTGCCCGTGTAGTACTCGGTGATGTAGACGAGCGCGGCAGTGAGCACCAGCCCGACCACCGCACACAAATACAAGCTCATTACGGTGACCTTGGACGACACCGCGGTGGCGATAACGGGGCCGAGAATCCAGTCGGTGACCGGATAGAACAAAACCAGCGAAATCGCACCGGCGACCAGCAAGCCGCGATACAGCGCGTTCATGATCTTGCCGCCTTCGCGCGCCTTGACGAACATGCAGCCGACGATCGACGCCAGAATGGACACGCCCGAGATGACCAGCGGATAAATGATGCCGGCGTCGCCGGCGCTTTTAAACACGAACCCGCCAACCAGCATCGTGGCGATCACCGTCACCGCAAACGTCTCGAACAAGTCGGCTGCCATGCCGGCGCAATCGCCGACGTTATCGCCGACGTTGTCGGCGATAACCGCCGGATTGCGTGGATCGTCCTCCGGAATCCCGGCTTCCACTTTCCCGACGAGATCGGCGCCGACGTCGGCCCCTTTAGTAAATATCCCGCCGCCCAAACGCGCAAAGATGGATATCAGCGAAGCACCGAAGGCGAACCCGATCATCGGATGCAGCAACTCGCGCACGTTGGCTCCCGAATGAGTAGACCGCAGCACCCAGTAGAAACCAGCCACGCCGATCAGTCCCAGGCCGACGACGAGCAGGCCGGTGATTGCACCGCCGCGAAACGCCACGTTCAACGCTGGATTCAATCCAAGCGTCGCGGCTTGCGCGGTACGCACATTGGCCCGCACCGAGACGTTCATGCCGACATAACCCGCGGCGCCCGATAGAACAGCACCGAGCACGAAGCCGATCGCGGTCCAGATGCCCAACTGCGGCACGAGCGCGATGATCACGGCCAGCGCGACGCCGACGATCGCGATCGTTCGATACTGACGATTCAAATATGCCTGTGCCCCTTGTTGTATCGCGGCCGCGATCTCCTGCATTCGAGCATTGCCCGCGGGCTGCTTCAGAATCCAGAGAATGGACCACACGCCGAAACCCAGGGCCGCAAGGCCGCAGGCGAGCGCGAGTACCAATCCAGACATGCTGTTCTCCTTGCCGAAATTGTTAGAAAACGGTTAGTTCAATATTCAAATTCATGAAGACAACGCAGCCGCTACCCGCTGCTTGATTTCGTCGACGCTGCCGACACCGGAAATGCGGCGATACTTTGGGGCGTCCTTGTTGCCGCTGGCGGCGAGCTTCGAGTAGTAGCCAACCAGCGCGCTGGTCTGGTCGCGATACACACCGAGGCGTTTGCGCACCGTTTCTTCCTTGTCGTCATCGCGCTGTATCAGCGGTTCTCCGGTCAAATCGTCTTTGCCTTCGACCTTCGGTGGATTGAATTTGACGTGATACACGCGCCCGCTGTCGGGATGCACTCGGCGGCCGCTCATGCGTTCGATGATGTCGCTTTGCGGAACATCGATCTCGAGCACATAGTCGAGTTTGACGCCCGCGTCCTTCATCGATTCGGCCTGTGCGATCGTGCGCGGAAAACCGTCGAGCAGGTAACCCGCGGCGGTGTCGGCCGCACGCAGCCGCTCTTTCACCAGGCCGACGATGATGTCGTCGGATACCAGCGCACCGGTGTCCATCACTTTCTTGGCGGCGACGCCGAGCGGCGTGCCGGCCGCGATCGCCGTGCGCAGCATGTCCCCGGTTGAAATCTGCGGAATTCTGTAACGCTCCTTGATGAACGCGGCTTGCGTGCCTTTGCCGGCGCCCGGCGGCCCAAGCAGTATTAGTCGCATCTCCGTCCCCGACTTCAATCTTGTAGTTATATGCGACTGCGTGTTTCGACAAGACAGCGCGCGAGTTTACCCAAATGAGCTGACAAAATGAAAAAGGGCCGGCGAACCGGCCCTCTAGGTACCGCAGGGTGCTACTCGTTGCCGCCGATAGTTACCGACTCCATGTTCAACACGTTATCCGGTCGGTGCACGACCGTCACGTTGCTGCGCATTGCCCACGGAATCATTTGCCGGTGCAGCGGAACGTGATGCACCTGTGCGTTGTGCTCGGCGATCGCCTGCCGGATCATTTCGCGCCGTTTGTCTGCATCGGGCTCAACTGCCGCGCTATCGATCAGCATGTCGAGCTTCGGGTTGACATAGCGCCCGTAGTTGAAGGAGCCATTGCCTGTCTTGTCGTCCTTCGAACGCAGCACCGGCGACAGGGTGGTCTGCGCGTCGGTGATCGCGCCGCCCCAGCCGAGCATGAACATGCTGGTGTCGTACTTCTCGAGCTTCGGGAAATACGTCGCGCGCGGCTGTGTGTTGACCTTGGTGTTGATGCCGACCTTGGCCAGCATCGCCGCCACCGCGATGCAGATCTCTTCGTCGTTGACGTAGCGGTTGTTCGGGCAATCGAGCGTGACCTCGAAGCCGTTCGGGATAGCCCGCTTCGGCCAGCAACTTGCTTCGCCCGGTTGATGTCGTACGGCATCCGTTTTTCAGCATCTCGGGTTCGACGCGTTGATGCGATGGCGTGATGCCGCCAGTCGGCAGCGGCCGAGCCGCGCATGATGCGCGATCGAATCGCTTCGATGTCGATCGCGTGATAGACCGCCTGCCGCACGCGAACGTCCTTGAAAGGGTTCTTGCCCTTGACGTTCGAATACAACAGCTCGTCGCGCGTTTGATCGAAGCCGAAGAACACGACCCGGTTCTCCGGCCCGCGCACGACCTTGGTTCCTTTGCTCTCTTCGATGCGCGCGCACGTCCTGCGGCGGCGGGTCGAGGATGAAGTCGACCTCGCCCGACAGCAGCGCCGCCATGCGCGTCGCATCGGCGGTGACCTGCGTGTAGATCACTTCGGTCGACGTTGCCCGGGCCGCGGCCGTCTTTCAGGCCCCACCAATCCGGGTTGCGCTTCAGCACGGTGCTGATGCCAGGCTCGCGCGACACCAGGATCCACGGCCCCGGTGCCGTTGGCGTTGCGCGACGCATAAGTTTCCTCTTTCGCCTTGAAGTCGAGCGGCTTGCTCGACCTTGTTCTTGCCGCCCACGCCTTGCTCATGATGTAAATCGTCGTCGCGTGCTCGAGCGTGATCGGATTCGGCTTGTCCTGCACGAACTCGACGGTGAAGTCATCGATCTTGCGCGGCTTGCCCGACCGGGATCGCGTACTGCCGCAGCTGCGAGATCGGCGTGGCTGGCGCGCTCGTACGAAAAAACGATGTCGTCGGCGGTGAACGGCGAACCGTCATGAAACTTGACGCCCTGGCGCAGCATGAACCGCCACGTCGTCGGATTGACCTGCTGCCAGCTGGTCGCGAGCCCGGGGACGAGCTTCAGCGTGTTGTCGCGCATCACCAGCGTGTCGTGGACCGACTGCGAAAACATGTTGGTAAGCCCCTCGTTCTGCGAAAACGGGTCCGCGGTCTGCGGATCGCCCTGCGAGGCCCAGCGCAATGTCTTGGCGTCCACCGGGGTGACGCCAATAACAGCGGTTGCAACGAGCGCCGCGAGAAAACGTTTGATCATGACGGGCCTCCCCCGATGTACGTCAGCAAGCGGGCGCGAGTTTAGTCTCGGACCATCGCCCGGACGCGCTGTAAATCGTCGGCTGTGTCGACCCCCGGCGGCAGCGCGGAAGTCAACTGCAGCACGGCGATGCCAATGCCATGCGCCAGCGCGCGCAGTTGCTCGAGCTTTTCGTGCTCTTCGATCGCCGGCCGTGGAAGTAGAGGAAAGCGCGCCAGGAATCCAGCGCGATAGGCGTAAAGCCCGACGTGGCGCCAGGCGGGCAATCCGGCCGGCAGCACCGCCCGCGTCTGTCCAAAACCATCGCGCGCCCACGGAATAGGGGCGCGCGAAAACATCAAGGCCCGCCCGTGGCCGTCGACGACGACTTTGACGACGTCGGGACTGAAGAACTCGCTCGCATCGGCGATCGGATGCGCGGCGGTGGCGATCTCGCACTCCGTGCGCGAGTAAAGCAGCTGCGCAACGTCGT
The DNA here is from genome assembly GCA_963746085.1 of uncultured beta proteobacterium. Taxonomy (GTDB): domain Bacteria; phylum Pseudomonadota; class Gammaproteobacteria; order Burkholderiales; family Burkholderiaceae_F; genus JACCZX01. The sequence goes on along the minus strand of CAVVAI010000008.1, from coordinate 222,723 downwards.
GCATGACGGCGGGGGGCAACAACGGCTCGTCCGCCTGCACATTGACAACGATGGTTTGCGGCTCGAGAGCAAGCAGCCGCGCGGCCTCGGCCAGGCGATCGGTACCGCTGTCGTGGGCTTGGGAAGTCACTATCACTTCGATTCCATGAGCCCGGCAGGCGCCGCTGATCTGTTCGTCATCGGCCGCGACCACTACGCGCGCGGCACCGCTTGTCGCTGCGTTGCGCGCGACCCGAACGACCATCGGCACACCGCCGATATCCGCCAGCGGCTTGCGCGGCAGGCGCGTTGAAGCCAGCCGTGCCGGCACGATGACTATGAAGTTCAAAGTCAGCGGCCGATTTCGGCAGGTTCGACCTTGCGTGCGTCCGATTCGAGCATCACCGGGATGCCGTCGCGAATCGGATACGCGAGCGCGTCAGCCTTGCACACCAGCTCTTGCGCGCTCTTTCGATATTCAAGCAAGCCCTTGCAAATCGGGCATACGAGAATGTCAAGCAGGCGATGGTCCATGAGCGTTCTTTCTCGCGTTTCTTACTGTCGAGATCCGCGCGACAACGGCATCGATCAGCGTCGGATCGACTTCGGTCACCAGCGGCACGACCCACAGCCGCGGGTCATTTGCGAGTGATGAATTGTCGGCGCATTTTACGGCGTCCTTTTCGGTGATCAGGATGCGGTCGGCGGCGCAATCGGAAAACGGATTCGTGCTGTAATCGTAATGATCTGCCAGCGGTAGCTCGTCGATCACGAGTCCGGCGGCGCGCAACATGGTAAAGAATCGATCGGGTGCTCCGATGCCGGCCGCAGCGGTCAGCCGCCAGCCATGCGAGCGCTGTTCCGCCGCCAGTGTCGACAACTCGATACGAAGCTTCGGTGAGTGCAACGCGAACGCGCTGGCCAGATGCGTCCGCATGCGATAGCTCGGAGTGTCGACGGCGAGGTCGGGCACCTCTGCGCTGACGCCGTTGAGTGCGATCGCGTCGACCCGACCGAGTCGACTCGGTGGCTCGCGCAACGGCCCGGCAGGCAACATCCAGCCGTTGCCTAATCCACGATGATTCAGAAGAGCGATTTCCATATCGCGCCCCAGTTGCATGTGCTGCAGGCCGTCGTCTGCAATGATGACGTCGCACTCCGGGTGCTCTACACGCAACAGGTGCGCCGCCTCGACCCGCCGCCTCGCAATCGCCACGGGTGCAGTCGTTGCGCGCACGATCAGTAATGGCTCGTCTCCGACCTGACGCGCGGCGTCGCCCGGATGCACCAGTCGCGGGGCCGATTCGCGCGCGCCGTACCCGCGCGACACGATGCCGGGGCGCCAGCCGCGTGCAGTGAGAGCGCGGACCAGTTCGACGGTCAGCGGAGTCTTGCCGGTGCCGCCGAGGTACAGGTTGCCGACGACGACCACCGGCACAACGAGCCGGGTTGGCTGGCGTATCCGAAGTGCGTAAAGCGCGCCGCGGCACAGATAGAGGGCGTAATACAGCAGTGACGCGGGCGCCAGCAACCAGGCAAATACGCCGCGACGCTGCCACGCTTTGGTCAGGGCGAGCAGTAGCCAGGTTTGCGGCAGCACGGCGAGGGGCGACGAGACCGGCGGAACGCCGTCTACTTGCCGCCGGTGGTGCGTTGCGTTGCAAAACTGATACGAACGATGCCGGCCAGCCGTGCTGCTTCCATCACACCGATCACCGCCTGATGCGGGGCTTGCGCGTCGGCATTGATGATCAGCAGCGTGGTATCCGGGTTCCTGCTTTCTGGCCCTTTGTTCGCCGCCCGCAGCGCGTCCGCGAACGCGCGCACGTCGTTCGAGGCGAGCAGCTGGCGCTCGATCGCGTAGCGGCCATCCGCGGTGACGGCGACGTTGATCTCGTTCGGTTGTATCGTTGGCTGGGCCGCGTCGGCCGACGGCAGCGTGATCTGTAGTTCCGCGAAGCGCGAATACGTCGTGCTGACCGCAAGAAAGATCAGCACGATCAGCAGCACATCGATCAGTGGGATCAGGTTGAGCTCGGGCTCCTCGTCCAGCGGACGCCGAAACCGCATTAGCTGCGCTCCGCTCGTTCGGGTTTGGCGGTTGCAAACACGGTTTCGAGCAGCCGTTCGGCCTGCTCTTCCATGTCGACCAGATAGTCATCGACCAGGCGCTTGAAGTATCGATAGGCCAGCACGGCAGGAACGGCGACGATGATCCCAAGTGCAGTGCAGTAAAGCGCTACTGAAATGCCGCGCGCAAGGTCCTGCGGGTTGGATCCGGCCTGCTGGGACGCGAAAATAGCGATCATGCCGACGACGGTGCCCAGCAACCCCAGCAGCGGGGCGATCGAGCCGATCGAGCCGAGCAGGGTCAGATTCTTCGTGAGCCGATTAGCAACGACGGCGCCGGCAGCCTCGACCTGCTGCATCGCGCCCTCGCGAGTCGTGCGCTCGTTGCGCAGCCCGGCGGCCAGCACCTTGCCCAAAGGTGAATTGGCTTCCAGCTTCGAGATCACCTCGGATGTGATCTGTCGCCGCTTGTAAATGCCGAGCACATCGGCCAGCAGCGTTGCCGGCACTATTTTTTTCCGCTGTAACGCGATAGCTCGTTCGATGATTAAAGCCAGTGCAAGAATGGAGGCCAGAATAAGCGGCCAGATGGGCCAGCCAAGTTCAGCGATGATGGCAAACAACGGAAGTCCTTTGCGGTGTGAGCGCCTGCGCGAGGGCGCACTGTAGAGATGCCTGACATGCGCAGCAAGTTTCCACAGTTACTGTGGACAAGTATGTGAAGAAGTAGTGGCCCGCAGCCCTAAGCCTTTGTTGCAATTTGGTTTGTATAGCTTGCACAGCGGTTAGGCAGTGTTTGAAAGTCCATCAATTTCAATACCTTAACTTAACCATGCTTACAACGAAGGTCACGCATCAGCGCGATCCGCGATCTGTCTCGATGTGTGGACAGGTTCTGCTCGGAAACCCGCATGGCGCTTGAGTTCGACGGTGCGAATCCAGAAAACGCGCGGGCTGCGCTGACAGTTTCCGCGTTGAACCGCGCGGTTTCTGGCTTGCTGCAGCGAAGCTTCCCATTGGTGCGCGTTCGCGGCGAAATTGCCAACGTGACTCGCGCGGCGAGCGGGCATTGGTACTTTGCGCTAAAGGACGACCAGGCGCAGGCGCGATGCGTGATGTTCCGCGCGCGCAACCAGTTGCTCGGCTGGATGCCGCAAGAAGGCGACGAGGTTGAGGTCAGCGCGGTCGTTTCCTTGTACGAAGCGCGCGGCGAGTTTCAGTTGAGTGTCGAATCGATGCGCCGCGCCGGGCCGGGACGCTTGTTCGAGGAGTTCTTGAGACTCAAAGCCCGGCTCGCCGCCGAAGGGCTGTTTGCCGGCGAGCGCAAGCGTGCGCTGCCCCGCATACCGCGCCGCGTGGCCGTGGTCACATCGATGCAGGCGGCGGCGCTGGGCGATGTGATCACGGCACTTGGCCGGCGAGCTTCGTACGTGGGCATCGTCATCTACCCCGTTCCGGTACAGGGCGCAGGTGCGGGTGCGCAAATCGCCGCCATGCTGCGGAAGGTATCCCGGCGCGCGGCGCTTGATGCGATTGATGTCGTGTTGCTGGTGCGCGGCGGAGGCTCGATCGAGGATCTGTGGGCTTTCAATGAGGAATCGGTTGCGCGCGCGATCGTGACGTGCGCGGTACCGGTCGTCGTCGGCGTCGGGCACGAAAGCGACATCACGATTGCCGACTTTGCCGCCGATCTTCGCGCGCCAACGCCCACCGCCGCGGCCGAACTGGTCGCACCTCCGGCAGCGGCTCTACTCGCCAGCGTCGAAGCGCAGCCGGCTGCGCTTGCGCGCGCTCTGCGACGCTTGCTTGAAAGATTTCACCAGCGTATCGACTATGTGCTGCGGCTAACCGGCGCACAGCGCGTCCCGTGGAAAACGCAGGCGGGACGGCTCGATGACCTGCGCCTGCGCAGCGGCGCCGCATTGGTCGAAGCGCTGATGCATGCGCGCGGGCGAGTCGGCTCGCGAATGCATCGGTTGTTGGTGGCGCGGCCCAACCTGAGCATGCCTTCTGTGCGCGTTGCTGCGCTGACGACCGCACGGCGCTCAGCAATGGCAGCGCGCCTTGCGCACGCGCGGGCGCGCGTCGAAACCGGACTGGCGGCGCTTGCGCATCTCGGTCCGGCGCAAATTCTGGCGCGGGGCTTCAGCATCGTGCGTGACGCGAGCGGGGCGCTGGTGAGCGACGCGGCGGGGGTGGACATTGGGCAGACGCTCGAGGTCGAATTTGCGCGCGGCGGCGCCAGCACGCGTGTCGAACGCGTGCTGCCTTAGTGCGTGTTCTTTGCCACGCATGCTAGATTGCACGCTGCAGTATTAAGCAAACAACAAGCGGGGAGGCATGATGGGGGCAATCTTCCAATCGCTGGGGCGCACGCTGACAGCGGGTGTGGTGCTACTGGTCGTGCTGGTGGCGATCGTGGTCGGTATGACGGGCACCACAATTCGCATCGACCATGCGTGGACGACGTTCTTCATGCGCTGGTTGCACGTTCTGTCGGGCGTGATGTGGATTGGTCTGCTGTGGTACTTCAACTTCGTACAGATTCCGTCGATGTCGAAGATTCCGGATGAACAAAAGCCGGCTATCGGCAAAGTGATCGCGCCGACCGCTCTGTTCTGGTTTCGCTGGTCGGCGCTGGCGACCGTAGTCACGGGTGGTTTGCTCGCCTGGATGATGGGCTATCTGGTGCGCGCATTGACTCTGCAGGCGCCATTTGTCGCAATTGGCATTGGCATGTGGCTCGCATTGATCATGGCGTTTAACGTCTGGTTCATCATCTGGCCAAATCAGAAAAAGGCGTTAGGGATCGTGCAGGTTGCGGCCGAGGAGAAGGCCAAAGCGGCTCGTCTGGCGATGCTGACCTCGCGGTTCAACACGATGTTCTCGATTCCGATGCTGTACATGATGGTCATTCAACAGAATCGAGGCGGCGCCGTTTTCTAAGGCGCGTAAGTCGCCGACCGAAGTGGGGCACCTCGGCCCCACCTTTTTTCGGGCTCAGTGCTTGCCACTCTCCGGCTTACTTCAAACCATCACGATCGAGGATCCCCCATGGAATACAAACTTCCACCGCTGCCTTATGCAATGGACGCACTTGAACCTGCCATGTCGAAGGAAACTCTGGAGTTTCACTACGGCAAGCACCATCGCGCCTACGTAAAGGAGCTGAACAACCTGATCAAGGGCACGAAGTTCGAGGATGCAACCCTCGAGCAGATCATTCAAGCGTCGTCGGGTCCTTTGTTTAACAACGCTGCGCAGACTTGGAATCACACCTTTTTCTGGAACTGCATGGCGCCCCGCGGTGGCGGCGAGCCGACCGGTGCACTCGCCGAAGCGATTGGCGACAAGTGGGGTTCGTACACGCAGTTCAAGGAAGCGTTTTCGAAGAGTGCAGTCAGCAACTTTGGCTCGGGTTGGACGTGGCTCGTCGCCACGGCTGACGGCCTCGACATTCTTAATACTGACGACGCCGACAATCCTTTGACGAAAGGCGTCAAGCCGCTATTGACGCTCGACGTTTGGGAACACGCCTATTACCTCGATCACCGCAACGAGCGGCCCAAGTTTGTCGAAGGCTTTCTGAAGAACCTCGTTAACTGGGATTTCGCCTTGAGCAACCACGAAAATTCGCTTAGCGTGGTGGAAGTCCGCTGATTTTTTTTCCGGCTGATACGCCTCGTTTCGCGAACCAGCCCTGGTCCATTTCTAGCGCGTACCTGATGGGGCGGACGGGGCACGTTGACGCTTCGCTTTTAGGCGCCATGTCAGCGATGCTGACGATAGTGCCATCGTCATCGATGAAGGCGATCGACAGCGGGATCAGCGTGTTGCGCATCCAGAAGCAATGGTGCGACTTGTCTTCGAACACGAAAACCATGCCGTGATTCGGTGCCAGCCGCTCGCGCATCATCAGGCCCGCCATGCGCGAATGCGGTGTCGCGGCGACTTCGGCCGTAATCACGTGAATGCCCGTGGTTAACTTCGTAGTATTCAGAGCCGGTTGCGGGGCTTGCTGCGCTACCGACACGCACGGTGTCAACAATGCGCAAACGAACAAGATGAGCAGTCGTTTCATCTGACAGATCCACGTCGCACCGAAGCTTCGCTTTATAGCGCGCAAAAAAAGGCAGGGACTTGCCCCGCCTCGCTCCCGCTACCTTCGGTTACGGCTTCTTATCAGCTTTTTTCGTATCGGCCTTGGCATCGGCCTTGACGTCGCCCTTCACTTCGCCCTTCACTTCGCCCTTACCGTCGTTGGTCGTAACGGTTTTTGCACCCTTCGGCTTTTTCGGCGTTTTAGCCATTGCGTCTTTTTCAGTCTTGACTGCAGCACCTGCGGCGGCTTTGTCGCTCTTGACTTCCGCTTTGGTGGCTGTGTTGGCAGACACGGATGGCTTGACTTCGACCGGTGGGGTGATCGCCCGCGGCGTTTGCACTGGCGGTACCGTGGGTGCCGGCGTTTGCGCGAGCGTGATGCCCGCAAATGTTGCTCCGATCAGCAACGCGATCGCATTCTTCATCGTGATTCCCCTAGAGTTATGGTGTGACCGCAACGGTCAGGGCGAAAAACGGCTTCGATTCCGTGGCGGTTGACATCGCCCAGCATGCGCCAACGAACGGCTGAGTAAACTCGCCGCAAATAAACCGCACTGGAGACGCGATGGTTCAGCACATCAAGATGCCCTCAACCGGGCAGAAGATCACGGTCAATAAGAATTTCACGCTCAACGTTCCCGATCAGCCGATCATTCCGTATATCGAGGGCGATGGCACTGGGATCGACATCACACCGGTGATGATCAAGGTTGTCGATGCCGCTGTCGAAAACGCGTATCGCGGCAGCAGGAAGATCGTCTGGATGGAGGTCTTCGCCGGCGAAAAATCAACCAAGGTCTACGGCCCGGACGTGTGGCTGCCCGACGAAACGCTCGCGATCCTGCGCGAATATGTCGTTTCAATCAAAGGCCCATTGACAACGCCGGTGGGCGGCGGAATTCGCTCGATCAACGTGGCGCTGCGGCAGGAACTTGACCTCTATGTGTGCCTGCGCCCGGTTCGCTATTTCAAAGGTGTGCCGAGCCCGCTCAAGGAGCCGGAAAAGACCGACATGGTGATTTTCCGTGAGAACTCGGAAGATATTTATGCCGGGATCGAATACGAAGCGCAAAGTGACAAAGCGAAAAAGCTAATCGAGTTCCTGCAGCGCGAGATGGGAGTCAAGAAGATCCGGTTTCCGAACACGTCGGGCATCGGCGTCAAGCCCGTTTCAAGCGAAGGGACCGAGCGTCTGGTGCGTAGAGCGTTTCAGTACGCTATCGACAACAAGCGCAAAAGCGTGACGCTGGTGCACAAGGGCAACATCATGAAGTACACCGAGGGCGCGTTCGCTAAATGGGGATACGCGCTGGCGCAAAAAGAATTCGGTGCCGAGTTGCTGGACGGCGGGCCCTGGATGGAGCTCAAGGCTGCGCACGGCGATATTGTTGTCAAAGACGTGATCGCCGATGCTTTCTTGCAACAGATTTTGCTGCGACCCGCCGAATACGACGTGATCGCGACGATGAATTTGAACGGTGACTACATATCGGATGCGCTGGCGGCGCAGGTGGGGGGCATCGGCATTGCGCCTGGGGCCAACATGTCCGACACGGTGGCGGTGTTCGAAGCCACCCACGGGACGGCGCCGAAGTACGCCGGCAAGGACTACGTGAACCCCGGCTCGGAAATCTTGTCAGCCGAGATGATGCTGCGGCACATGGGCTGGGGCGAAGCGGCCGATCTGATCATCAGCTCGATGGAGAAAGCGATCTTGAGCAAGAAGGTCACGTACGACTTCGCGCGCCAGATGCCGGGCGCGACGCAGGTCAGTTGCTCCGGCTTCGGGGAAGTGATGATCGCGAATATGTAGCGGCCTGCAACCGCCGCACCTACCGAAAAAGGAAACAAAGCCCCGCCGCAGCGGGGCTTTTACAGCGGAAGATTTATCCGCCGGTAATGTTCGACGCCTGCTTGCCTTTTGGGCCTTGCACGACTTCAAAATTTACCTTCTGACCTTCTTTGAGCGTCTTGAAGCCATTCATATTGATGGCCGAGAAGTGAGCGAACAAGTCCTCACCCCCATCGTCCGGCGTAATAAAGCCGAAGCCCTTGGCATCATTGAACCATTTAACCGTTCCAGTCGACATTCCCTCACCCCTCCACGACAAAGACAAGGCGGAATCCGCTTTCGGCGCTGGCGCGCTTTATCGCGGTCCGCCCACCTGCCACCCTCACCGAACGATTTCGTGGGTGCCGCAACGCCGCAACCGATTCCGGTCATGGCATTGACGCCGCGATTGTTCGAGCAAAACCGGCGGCGGTCAATAGCGCCGCGAACAACGTTTGACCGATAGTTTCGGCGCGTCCGGGGAAGTATTTTCGGAAATTGTCATCGCAAACGGCGGCGAATTGGTTAAACGTGACAGCAAAAAAGATCGAGGTTGAGAAACTGCGATCGAAACGTCTTGATGTTTGCAATGAGAGCATTACGTTAGAGCACGCGTGTTTTCCCTCGTCAATTCGAGGTTTGTACATGGTTGAATAAACGGGATGCGTACCGATTTACCGTATGATTGGTACGCTATTTGAATCCCGTGTTGGATGGTCGATTTGCATAGAATGCGGCCAGATGAGTGAGCGGTTGGGCGAAGGCACCGTCGTCGAGAAGCAGTCTTCTCGCGTCAAGCCACCGCCCATTTATCAAGTGGTTCTGTTGAACGACGACTACACACCGATGGAATTCGTAGTCGGCGTCCTGCAGAAGTTCTTCGGCAAAGGGAGAGAGCAAGCAACTCAGATCATGCTGAAGGTTCATCACGAAGGGCGCGGCGTCTGCGGCGTGTACCCACGCGATATCGCAGCGAGCAAGGTTGAGCAAGTCTGCAGTTATTCACGCCAGCATCAGCATCCGCTGCAGTGCGTGATGGAGGAAGCATGATCGCCCAGGAACTCGAAGTCAGTCTGCACATGGCCTTTGTGGAGGCCCGCCAGGCGCGACACGAATTCATCACCGTTGAGCATCTGTTATTGGCGCTGCTCGATAACCCATCTGCCGCGGAAGTGCTGCGCGCCTGCGCGTGCAATATCGATGATCTGCGCAAGAACCTGCAGAATTTCATCGCCGACAACACTCCGATTCTTCCGCCCAACTCGGAAGCCGACACGCAACCGACGCTTGGCTTCCAGCGCGTGATCCAGCGCGCGATCATGCATGTGCAAAGCACGAGCAACGGGAAGAAGGAAGTCACCGGCGCCAATGTGCTGGTCGCGATTTTCGGCGAGAAGGATTCGCACGCGGTGTATTACCTGCATCAGCAGGGTGTCACGCGACTCGACGTCGTCAACTTCATTTCGCACGGCATCACCAAGGCGGGGCAGGGCGAAGAGAAAGGCAAGCCTGGTGCCGAGGAAGCCGCAGAGGGCGACGGCAAAGACCAACCGTCGGCCCTCGAGCAATACACGCAAAACCTGAACGCGCTCGCCAAGGAAGGCAAGATCGATCCGCTGATCGGTCGCGAACCCGAAGTCGAGCGGGTCATTCAAATTCTATGCCGTCGCCGGAAGAACAACCCGTTGCTGGTCGGCGAGGCGGGCGTCGGCAAGACAGCGATCGCCGAAGGCCTGGCATGGCGCATTTTCAAAGGCGACGTGCCCGAGATACTTGAGAAGTCGAGCGTGTATTCGCTCGACATGGGCGCACTGCTGGCCGGCACCAAGTACCGCGGGGATTTCGAGCAGCGGCTGAAAGCCGTGCTGAAGCAGCTGAAAGCCAACGCGCACGCCATCTTGTTCATTGACGAGATCCATACGCTGATCGGCGCCGGCTCGGCGTCGGGCGGTACGCTCGATGCGTCCAACCTGTTGAAGCCGGCGCTTGCCAGCGGGCAACTGAAGTGCATTGGTGCGACGACCTACAACGAATACCGCGGCATTTTCGAGAAAGATCACGCGCTGTCGCGCCGGTTCCAGAAGATCGATGTGGTCGAGCCGACGATTCAGCAGACGATCGAGATTCTGAAAGGGCTGAAATCGCGCTTCGAAGAGCATCACGGCGTCAAGTACACGTCGAGCGCGATCGCCGCCGCGGCAGAGTTGTCGGCCAAGTTCATCAATGACCGCCATCTGCCGGACAAGGCGATCGACGTAATCGACGAAGCCGGTGCGGCGCAACGCATTCTGCCGAAGTCGCGGCAGAAGAAAACGATCGGCAAGACCGAGGTCGAAGAAATCATTGCGAAGATCGCTCGCATCCCGCCGCAAACGGTGTCCAGCGACGACCGCGCGCAGCTGAAGAACCTGGATCGGAATCTGAAGAACGTCGTGTTCGGTCAGGATCCTGCGATCGAGGCTCTGTCGGCGGCGATCAAGATGGCGCGCTCCGGACTCGGCAAGCCGGACAAGCCGATCGGCTCGTTCCTGTTTTCCGGGCCGACTGGCGTCGGCAAGACCGAAGTCGCCAAGCAGCTTGCGTTCACGCTGGGCATCGAGCTAATCCGGTTCGACATGTCCGAGTACATGGAGCGCCACGCGGTCAGCCGGTTGATCGGCGCGCCGCCGGGCTATGTCGGCTTCGATCAGGGCGGGTTGCTGACCGAAGCGATCGCGAAGAAGCCGCATGCCGTGCTGTTGCTCGACGAGATTGAGAAAGCGCATCCGGACATCTTCAATATCCTGCTGCAGGTGATGGACCACGGCACGCTGACCGATAACAACGGTCGCAAGGCCGACTTCCGGAACGTAATCATCGTGATGACGACCAACGCCGGCGCCGAGATGCTGCAGCGTGCCTCGATCGGCTTTTCAAACGCGCGCGAGTCCGGCGACGAGATGGCCGATATCAAGCGCATGTTCACGCCGGAGTTTCGCAATCGGCTCGATGCGGTGATTTCCTTCAAGGCATTGAACGAGGAGATTATCCTGCGCGTGGTCGACAAGTTCTTGATGCAACTCGAAGATCAGCTGCACGACAAGAAAGTGGACATCATCTTCAGCGATGCTTTGCGCAAGCATCTAGGCAAAAAAGGCTTCGACCCGGTGATGGGGGCGCGGCCGATGGCGCGCTTGATTCAGGACACGATCCGGCGCGCGCTGGCCGACGAGTTGCTGTTCGGCAAGCTGTTGACCGGCGGCCGGGTGGATGTCGACGTCGACGACAAGGGCGAGATCAAACTCGACTTCCCGCCCAGCGACAGCGGCGATGCGCCGCAGCGCGAGCAGGGCGAGCCCGTGCTCTCGGAGTAGCAGCAGAATAAGCTGATCAGAATGTCGTCGTAGCCTTCGGTTGACGGCGCGTTTGGATTGTCCCCACAATGGCCCGCTTCTGCGGGCCATTTCTTCATCCACGAGGGGGGACCATGAAAACAAGAAACCTGATGGCGTGCGCGCTTGCGCTGCTGGGGTTGGCCGGTGCTGCGTACGCGCAACAGACATCGGACGCCGATCTGCGGGCGGGCAGTGTGCTTGCGTCGAATTGCGCCAACTGTCATGGCACGTTGGGCACGGCGCAGGGCGCAATGCCCAGTCTGGCCGGACAACAGAAAACGTACATCGTTGAACAGATGCGCGCGTTTCGCGACGGCAAGCGGCCGGCGACGATCATGCATCAGCTGGCCAAGGGCTACACCGATCAGCAAGTGGAGCTGATTGCCGATTTTTACTCACGGCAAAAGCCGGCGCGCTAGGGGACATCCATGACTATGCCAAAAATTACACGCCGCGATGCGTTGAAAGTGTTCTCGGCAGGCGCACTTGCATCCAGCCTGTCCGCGTGCGCGACGATGGGGCAGAAGAGCGTCGGCAAAGTGGTAGTCGTCGGCGCAGGCTACGGCGGCGCCACTGCAGCCAAGTATCTGCGCCTGTGGTCCGACGGCGCCGTCGACGTCACATTGGTCGAGCCGAATGAAGCGTTCATTTCGTGCCCGATGTCGAACCTCGTGCTCGGGGGCAGCAAGACGCTGGCCGACGTGACCGTCGGGTACTCGGGTCTGGATAAGTACGGTGTGAAGCGCGTGCGCGACACCGCGAGTGCGATTGACGTCGACAAAAAGCAGGTGCGTCTGGCCTCCGGAGCGACGCTGCCTTACGACCGGCTGGTCGTATCGCCCGGTGTAGAGCTGATGTATGACCGGTTGCAGGGATGGAGCGCCGCGGGCGAAGCGTCCGTATTGCACGCGTGGAAAGCCGGTCCGCAGACGGTCGCGCTGCGCCGCCAGCTGACCGAGATGAAGGATGGGGGCGTGGTCGTGATGAGCATTCCGCTGGCGCCGTACCGTTGCCCGCCCGGACCGTACGAGCGCGCGTGCCAGATCGCGTGGTATCTGAAGCAGTCGAAGCCGAAGAGCAAGCTGCTCGTGCTCGACGCCAACCCGGATTACGTGTCCAAGAAGCCGCTGTTCTCGCGTGTGTTCGGCGAGGACTACAAGGGCATCGTCGAGTATCGCGTCTCTTCGCCCGTAAACGAGATCGACCTGAAGTCGGGCACGCTCGTCACGGAAATCGGCGAGAAGGTGCGCGGCGACGTCGTCAACTATATTCCGCCGCAACGCGCGGCCAACATTGCGCGCGACGCCGGATTGATCACGGCCAACAATCGCTGGTGCGAAGTGAATTGGTCGTCGATGGAGTCGATCAAGGTGCCGAATGTGCACGTGCTCGGCGACTCCACCCTGTCGGCGCCGGCGATGCCGAAGTCCGGCCACATGGCGAACCAGCACGGCAAGGCCGCCGCCGCGGCGATCGTCGAACTACTGAACCGCCGCACGGTCGTGCCGCCGACGATGGCGAACACCTGCTACAGCTTCATCGACGACCGTAACGCAGTGCACGTCGACAGCGTGCATCGCTGGTCGCCGGAAAAGAAAACGCTGGAGCCTGTGGCAGGCGCGGGCGGCATCTCGTCGCAGGACCGTGCATCGTGGGCGCTCGAAGGCGCTTACGCGCAAAGCTGGGCGACCACGATCTGGGCGGATATGTTGGGTTAAGCGTTGCTCGTGTACGCGAGCCTTCGGCTCGCACGTGCACTCACAACGATTAACTAGAGGTGCATCGCCGGAGCAAGTCCGTCGATGCACATTGGGTGATGTCTCCGCGCGTTGCGCTACGACATCACACGTGGGGTTGACCTTCGCGCGCCGCGACTGGCGTCATCTGCCCGTGCTGCCGAACCCGCCGGCGCCGCGTTCACTCGCCGCAAAGTCCTCGACCACATTGAACTGCGCCTGCACAACGGGGACGATCACCAACTGCGCGAGCCGCTCAAGCGGATTCAGAGTGAATGCCTCTCGGCCGCGGTTCCAGGTCGAGACCATCAGCTCACCCTGGTAGTCGGAGTCGATCAGCCCGACCAGATTGCCGAGCACGATGCCGTGCTTATGACCGAGCCCCGAGCGCGGCAGAATCATCGCCGCATAGCCCGCATCGGCGATGTGAATCGCAAGTCCGGTTTTTATCAGATGAGTTGTGCCCGGTTCGATCAGTAACGGGGCGTCGACACATGCGCGTAGATCGAGTCCGGCTGCGCCCGGCGTGGCATAGCCGGGCAATTGGTCGCGCAGTCGTGCATCGAGGATGCGGACATCGACGCGCATCACTTCGTCTTGATCGTGCCTGCGCTGAAGACTTTGGAAACCGCTGCTTGATTTCCCTGCTGCGAAGAAAGTTCCCTCAAAGCACGACTGAACCGTCGCACGCCCCAAAATATCAATGCGGTGCCGATCAAGAGAAGCGCAATGCTGGTCGTGGCAATCAGCCAGTAAAGTGCAAGCACCACGCCCGTCGCGATCAATATTGCAGAAGCGAATACTCGGCCAGGCGACAATTGGACGGCTACTTGCGCGACACTGGCCCGCAACTCTCCTGCACTGCGAAGATCGGCCGGCTTTCGGCCGGCAAAAAAATGATCGGCCTTGTTTGCGCCGGCTTGAGGTTTCTTGTCGAGTTGCGTAACCAGATGCTGCGTGCTCGCGAGCAACCGAGCTGCGGATTCTCTTTGAAGCTGTTCAATGTAGGCGATGAAATCGCCGTCCTTCGGTTCGTGAGTGTCGATCATCTCAGTCGCGCCGCGATCTCGGCGATCAATCGTCGCGCCTGTGCCAGCTTGTCATCCTTTGGCAGCGTCGTCACGCCATCTTGATCGATCAGTGACAGTTCGCTGCGGTCCGCGCCGAAGGCATCCTGGGCACGATTTGCCACTATGAGCGGTACTTTCTTGGTTGCGAGCTTGCGGCGTGCGTTATCGATCACATCGTCGCTTTCGGCAGCGAAGCCGACGCAATACGGCGCGGACGGCAATGCCGCCACGGTGGCAAGAATGTCTGGATTCGGAGCGAACTGCAGTTCCGGCGGCGTGGAGGTAGCCGTCTTTTTGATCTTGCTGCCGCGCTGATTACTGATGTGCCAATCGGCCACCGCAGCGACCGCGATGAAGACGTCGGCCGGAAGATGGCCCATCACTGCATCCATCATTTGCTGACCTGTCGTCACGTCGATGCGCCGCACGTTGCGGGGTGTCGCAAGCGCCGTCGGTCCCGCGATCAACGTGACCTGTGCGCCGGCGTCGCGTGCGGCACGCGCCACGGCGAAACCGGTCTTGCCCGACGACAAATTGGTGACGCCTCGCACCGGATCGATCGGTTCGAACGTCGGACCCGCGGTCAGCAGGACCGTTTTGCCCGCCAGCGTCTTCGACTGGAAAAAGGCAACGATGTCTTCGAGCAGCTCGTGCGCCTCAAGCATACGGCCCAGACCCGTTTCACCGCACGCCTGCGCACCGCTAGCGGGTCCGAGGATCACGATGCCATCGGCGCGCAGCTGCGCAAGGTTTCGTTGAGTTGCCGGGTTGTTCCACATTTCGACGTTCATCGCTGGCGCCACGAGCAATGGCGTGCGAACCGGGTCGCGCGCCAGCGCGAGCGCCGCCAACAGGTCGTCCGCGAGCCCATGCGCGAGCTTGGCCAGAAAATCGGCGGTCGCCGGTGCGACGATGACTGCATCCGCGTTGCGGGTCAACTCGATATGCGGCATCGCGTTGCCGGTCAGGCTCTTCCATTGATCCGTTTCGACCGGACGGCCGCTCAACGCCTGCATGGTCGTCGCAGTAACGAACTGCTGAGCGCCTTCAGTCATCACCACTTGCAAGCTGGCGCCCTCGTCCTGCATCCGACGCACCAGCTCGCATATCTTGTACGCGGCAATGCCGCCGGTCATGCCGACGACGAAGTGCTTGTTGGCAAGCTGCATGGCTATTTCGCGCGTCGCACGCGGCGCAATTCGTCGACGATCAGCAGCGCCGCGCCGCCGACGATCGCGCTGTCGGCCAGATTGAAGGCCGGCCAGTGCCAGCCGCCCGCATGAAAGTCAAGAAAGTCGATGACGTGACCGTACGCAATGCGATCGATGACGTTGCCGATTGCGCCGCCGAGAATCATCGCGAGCGCCAGCGCAAACAACCGCTGATGACCATGGCGCGCCAGCAGGTAAAGAATGAAGGCCGACGCCGCGATCGCTACCGTTATCAAGAATCCTTCCTGCCATCCCGATGCGGTGGCGAGAAAGGAAAATGCAGCGCCTTTGTTATAGGCCAGCACCAGGTTGAAGAAGCCAGTGACCGGCACGACGTCGCCAAACTCGAAGCGCTGTTCGATCGTGATCTTCGTCAATTGATCGACCAGGATGATCCCGATCGCAACTCCCAGCCACGGCAACATCCGCTGCCACCAGGTCGGCTGTTTGACAAACGACATCAGGCCAACGTCCTACGCTCACCCGCACCGAACAAGTTGCTGACGCAGCGAGCGCAAATCGTCGGGTGACTGGTGTCACTTCCGACGTCGGCGCGCCAGTGCCAGCAGCGCCCGCACTTGGTATATGGCGATGGTGTGACGACTATCTGCGCATTGCTTGCATCTTCAACCTGCGTCACTCGCGCAGCGGAGGTGATGAGTACAAACTTCAGCTCATCGCCCAGCGATTGCAGTAACGCAGCGGTTTCGGCGTTCGTGCGTACTTCCACTTCGGCCTGCAGCGACGAGCCGATATCGCCGCGCTCGCGCGCCGGCTCGAGCTGTTTCTGCACCTCGGCGCGCACCGCGCGCAGCCGGGTCCACTTGTCGACCAGCGCGGCTTCGTCGGCCATCGCCGGCAACGCAGGAAAGGTTTCGACAAAGATCGTGCCGTCGGTTTTTCTCTTCAGTACCTTCCACGCTTCCTCTGCAGTAAACGACAGCAGCGGCGCCATCAACTTGAGCAGCGCCTCGGTAACCCGATAGAGCGCGCACTGCGCCGAGCGCCGCTCCTTCGAATCCGGCTTGGTCGTGTAAAGACGGTCTTTAAGGATGTCGATGTAAAACGCGCCCAGGTCTTCCGAGGCGAACGTCTGCAGCCGCGCAACGATCGGATGGTATTCGTAGCGGTCGTAATCGGCGCGAACGCCCGCAGCCATTTCGCGCGTCATCGCCAGCGCGTAGCGGTCGATTTCGAGCCACTCGTTCGCCGGCAACATGTCGCGCTCGATATCGAAATCGCTGACGTTGGCCAGCAGAAATCGCAGCGTGTTGCGCAGCCGTCGATAACTTTCAACGACCCGCTTGAGAATCTCATCGGAAAGAGTCAGCTCGCCCGAGTAATCGGTACTCGCAACCCACAGGCGAATGATTTCCGCGCCGAGGGTGTCGGCCACTTTCTGCGGCACGATCACGTTGCCGAGTGACTTGCTCATCTTGCGGCCGTTGCCGTCAACGACGAAGCCGTGCGTCAGCAGCGCTTTGTAGGGCGGCACGCCATTCAACATGCACGAGGTCAGCAGCGAAGAGTGAAACCAGCCGCGATGCTGGTCGGACCCTTCCAGATACATTTCTGCCGGGAAATGAGATTCGGCCGCATGCGAACCACGCAGCACGGTTTGGTGCGTCACGCCGGAGTCGAACCAGACGTCGAGCGTATCTCGGTTCTTCACATAGTCGTCGGCATCGTCGCCCAGCAGCTCGCGTGGATCGAGATCCTGCCACGCCTCGATGCCGCCTTGCTCGATGCGCTGTGCCACTTGTTCGAGCAGCTCCTGCGTGCGCGGATGCAGCGCCCCGGTTTCCTTGTGAATGAAGAACGCCATTGGCACGCCCCATTGGCGCTGGCGCGATAGCGTCCAATCGGGGCGATTCGCAATCATGCCGTGCAGCCGCGCCTTGCCCCATTGCGGAAAAAACTGTGTGGCTTCGATCCCTGCCAGAGCCAGCTCGCGCAACGGAGTTCCGCCGTCGCTTGGTACGACGTCCATACCTGCAAACCACTGCGACGTCGCGCGATAGATGACCGGCGTTCGATGGCGCCAACAATGCATGTAGCTGTGCGTGATCTTCTCGACGTGCAGCAAGTGCCCGTGTTCGCGAATCACGTCGACGATCTTCGGGTTTGCGTCCCAGATTGTCAGGCCGCCGAACAGCGGCAGCGACGCGACAAACACGCCGTCGCCCTGCACCGGATTGATGATCTGGTCGTCGGTCATACCGTGCGCCTTGCACGAGACGAAGTCATCGATGCCGTACGCTGGTGAGGAGTGAACGATGCCGGTTCCGATATCGAACGTCACGTAGTCGCCGAGGTAAACCGGTGCGTCGCGATCGTAGAACGGATGCCGAAAGCGAATCCGCGACAGACTCTTGCCCGCGGTTTGCGCCAAAGTTGCACTACTGAGTTGATACGTTTTGAGGCACTGATCCTTGCGATCACTGGCAAGCACCAATAAACCGCGCTCGGTATCGACCAGGTCATAGCTCGCCTCAGGGTGGACGTTCAGCGCCTGGTTGGCGGGAATCGTCCACGGCGTCGTGGTCCAGATCGCTGCGTACACGCGCTTGTCAGGCAGCTTCGCCAAGCCGAACGCGGAAGCGAGTTTGGTGCGCTCGTCATCGCGCAGAGGAAACGCGACATCGATGGCGAGATCGACCTTGTCTTGATACTCGACTTCGGCTTCAGCCAACGCCGAGCCGCAATCGAAGCACCAATTAACCGGCTTCAAGCCGCGAAAGACGAAGCCCTTGGCCATGATCTTCGCGAGTGCGCGCAGCTCGTCGGCTTCGTTCCTAAAGTCCATCGTCCTGTACGGCCGGTCCCACAGACCCAGCACCCCAAGCCGCTTGAAGTCGCTCTTTTGCCGCTCGATCTGCTGTGCAGCGTGCGCGCGCGAGCGCGACTGCACGTCGCGCGTCGGCAAATTTCGGCCGTACTTTTTCTCGATCAGAATTTCAATCGGCATCCCATGGCAGTCCCAACCCGGGACGTACTGCGCGTCGAAGCCCGCCATCTGCCGGCTTTTGACGACGAAATCCTTCAGCGTCTTGTTCAACGCCTGGCCCATGTGGATATCGTTGTTCGCATACGGCGGCCCGTCATGCAGGATCCATTTTGGCCGGCCGACCGACGCCGCGCGAATTTGCCCGTAGATGTCCTGCTCGTCCCATTCGCGCACCCACTGTGGCTCGCGCTTGGCAAGATCACCGCGCATCGGAAACGGCGACTCCGGCAGGTTCAGCGGATATTTGCGCGTTGCGGGGTCGGGTGCCGGTTTTCGTTTTTCGTCGGGCATAACGGATATCTCAGGACGCCACGGCATTGTTCAATAACGCACGCGCTTTGGCTGCGTCATCGCCGATCGCGGCCGACAGTGCGTCAAGTGTCTCGTACTTTTGCTCGTCGCGCAGTTTCTTCACGAACTCGACGGTCACCAGTCGTCCGTACACGGCATCGGCGAAGTCGAACAAGTGCACCTCGAGCAGCCACCGTCCTTCGTGTCCAAGCGTAGGCCGCAGGCCGATGCTCGCCACGCCGGCGATAGGCCGCTCGCCGATGCAATGCACCCGGACCGCGAAAATCCCGCGCAGCGCCGGATGCGAGTGTTCGATCTTCAAATTGAGCGTAGGAAAGCCAATTGATCGGCCCAGCTTGCGTCCGTGCAGCACGCGGCCGCTAATCGTGTAAGCGTGGTCGAGCAACATCGAAGCGCGCGTCAAATCGCCGGCCGCCAGTGCTTCGCGCACCGCAGTGCTTGAAATGCGCTCGCCATCGTGCGCGATCGCCGGCATCACTTCGAGATCGAATGCGCCGCGCGCCGCGTAACCAGCGAGGAGCGCAGTGTCTCCGGCGCGCTGCGCCCCGAAGCGGAAATCATCGCCCACCAGAAGCCAGCGCACCGCGCAGCCGGTCAGCAGCACGTCTTCGATAAAGACGCTCGGCGCCATTTGCGAGAAGCGGCGGTTGAAGTGCTGAACGAACGAATGCTCGATACCGCAGCGCTCAAACGCAGCCAGCTTGTCACGCAGATTCGACACGCGCGCCGGTGCTCGGTCGGGTGCGAAGAATTCGCGCGGATGCGGTTCGAATGTCATCACTGCGGGCGTCAGATCGCGCGCGTGTGCAGCTGCGACGACACGTGTCAGCAGCGCCTGGTGGCCGCGATGAACGCCATCGAAATTGCCGACCGTCAGCGCGCAAGGCGCACGATCGGACTGGTGCGGCGCGCCGCGAGTTACCTTCATAAGACCGCCAATGATGCGGTGCGAAAACGACCTCGGAGTATACGGTCGAGTACTGCATCGTCATGATTTATCGGGGTGTTTGAGACGCGCCAGTACAATTCGGTCGAATGAATAACAGCGCCACTAAGCCCACGAACAGACCCATCGTGGTCCTCGTTTCCGGCCGGGGCAGCAATCTGCAGGCGTTGTTGACGACGGCCGCCGCGGAGCGATGGGATGCCGAACTTGGCGCCAAGGTCGCCGCCGTCATCAGCAGTCGTGCCGACGCGGAAGCGCTTGATGTGGCCCGGGCGCATGACGTGCCGGTGCATATCGTGCCGCACGGCGAGTTCGGTTCGCGCGCCGCATTCGACGAGGCACTGGCGCGGACGATTGAGCGCTATTCATCGGCGCTGATCGTGCTAGCGGGGTTCATGCGCGTCTTGACGCCGGAGTTTGTGCGGCGTCATGCGGGGCGTCTGATCAACGTGCACCCTTCGTTGTTACCGTCCTTTCCCGGCCTGAACACGCATCAGCGGGCTCTGGACGCCGGGGTGCGAGTGCATGGCGCCACCGTGCACTTTGTGTCCGACGAAGTCGATGCCGGTCCGATCATCGCGCAGGCCGCGGTGGCGGTTCATGCAGACGACGATCGCGCGACTCTTGCCGCGCGCGTGCTTCAGCAGGAGCATCGATTGTTGCCGCGGGCAGTGCGGCACGTCCTTGAAGGCCATGTTCGATGCGTAGAGCGGCGTGCAGTCCTTATAGACATCGCGCGCGGCGAGCTGTCGGTGCTGGCGTGAGGAATATGGGAGCGCCGAAGCGAGTGAAACGCGAAGGCCGCAAGCTGTCGGATGCCGTCCGCTTTCCGCCTCGAAAGTCAAACCAGGCGCGGACCGCTCGTCCGCTCGCGTTCGAACAGGAGTTCACGCGCGCGCCGAGACAAGCATCGCGCAACGGTGCCACGCCGCACGTATCGTCCAGCCGCATCACATCGCTGGTCGTTGATTCGCTAGCGGCCGCGCTGGCCGTGATTCTGAAGTTCGACGGGCCGTCCGACGTGTTGCTGTCGCGTTTTTTTCGTCTTCATCCGGCGCTGGGCCAGCGGGACCGCAGCTTGATTGCCGAAGCGGTCTTCTTCGCGCTGCGCCGTTACGCGACGTTGGGTTGGATGATGCAGCCGGCGCATCCGGCGCGTGCGGCTCGCTTTGCCGCGCTGCTGACACTGGCTCGTCAACATGGGCTCGAGGCGATCGATGAGCGCGCGTTACGCCGCGATGTGGACGCGGTTAGGCAGGCATTGACGATCGATCTGGCGCAGGCGCCGGGTTCGGTGCAGGCCGAATTGCCTGAATGGCTGTTTGCGGAAATCGAGCGCCAGTATGACGATGCGCCACCGTTGATCAACGCGCTGAAAGAGAGCGCGCCCCTCGATCTGCGCGTCAATTCGATCAAGGCCGCGCGCGCGGAAGTGCTCGAAGAACTGGCAGCCCATCATGTGGGGGCAGCGCCGACGCCGTACTCGCCCGACGCGATCCGGCTTTCCAGCAAGCCGGCGTTAACCCACTGGCCAGCGTATCGCGAAGGCCGGATCGAGGTGCAGGATGAAGGCAGCCAGTTGGTCGCGCGGCTGCTGCTACCGCGACGCGGCCAAATGGTCGTTGATTTTTGTGCCGGTGCCGGCGGCAAGACGTTGGCGCTCGGTGCGCTGATGCGATCCAGCGGGCGCTTGTACGCGTTCGACGTGAACGAGAAGCGGCTGGCGGGCCTGGGCCCGCGACTCAAGCGCAGCGGCCTGTCCAACGTGCACCCGGTGGTGATTCGCAATGAGTCGGACGTTCGGGTGAAGCGTTTGAATGGCAAATGCGACGCCGTGCTGGTCGATGCCCCGTGCTCCGGCAGCGGAACGCTGCGTCGCAATCCGGACTTGAAGTGGCGGTTCAGCGAAGCCGAGCTGGCGCGTGTCAACGAGGTGCAGCGCTCGGTGTTGCGCGCCGCTGCGCGCCTTTTGAAGCCCGGTGGACGGCTGGTGTACGCGACGTGCTCCTTGCTTGCGCAAGAGAATCAGTCGGTGGTCGATGACTTTCTGACCGCGCACCCTGACTATGAACTGTTCCCGGCGGCGACCGTATTGCGGGCTCAGTCCGTTGACGTGCAGCAGGCGGCGCGCTTTGCTCCGTACTTTGTAATGCTGCCGCACCTGCACGGCACCGATGGATTCTTCGCTGCGGTGTTTGAGCGCCGATAGCAGATCGAGTCAACGTCGCAGTGAACCGACAAACGCTGTTCGAAGAAGTCCTGCACATTTTGGGCAATGAGCTGGCACGCCCGCCGCAGGCCTGGCAGCTCGCAGTCATCGTTGCCGCGCTAGTGGCTGGCTGGTTGTATTCGCGTTACGTCGAACGACGCGCGCGGGCGACGCTGACGGCCGCCGCCACCGCGCCGCACGGTGTTCGTGTCGATGTTTTGAAGTTCTCGATCGACGGCTTCCGCCGCCTCGCGTTTCCTGTCGCAGCGATAGTGTTGTTGGTGCTCGGAGGGCTTGCGCTCTACTTCGGCGGAGTCGTGCGTGCGCAGGAAGTCCACTTGCTGAGACTCGCGTTGCTGCTGCTGGGCGCGATGGCGGCGATTCGTTTGTTTGTTTATGTGTTGCGACGGTCACTGAGGCGCGCCACCTGGATTGGCACTTTCGAGCTCGGCATCGCGATCACGATCTGGCTCGTCGTCGCGCTGCATGTGACCGGTTTATTGAATGACCTGATCGCCCAACTGGATGCGGTCCGGTTTCCATTGGGCAAACCACCGCTGACGTTGTGGGATCTTCTGGCCGGCATTGTCAGCGTCGTCTTGACCGTGCTGGCTGCGCTATGGATCGGATCGGTCATCGAGGCGCGCTTGATGGGCGCCAAATCACTCGCGCCGAACTCGCGCGTCGTGCTTGCGCGTCTCGTCAAGGCGGTACTGACGCTGATGGCGGTGCTGCTCGCATTGTCCTTTGTCGGCATCGATCTGACCGTGCTGTCGGTATTCGGTGGCGCGCTCGGGGTCGGACTCGGACTGGGCTTGCAGAAAATTGCCAGCAATTACGTCAGCGGATTCATCATCCTGCTCGACCGCAGCCTGTCGATCGGCAACATGATCACGGTCGACAAGTTCTACGGCGCAGTGTCGCAGATCAATGCGCGTTACACGGTGATCAAGGCGCTCGACGGCACCGAAACCATCGTCCCGAATGAAATGCTGGTGTCCACTCCCGTCATCAATCATTCGTACACCAACAGCACTGTGCTCGTGAAGGTGACGCTGTCAGTTGCATACGATGCCGATGTCGATCGTGTGTTGCAGATTCTGGTGGAAGTTGCGGCTGAACAACCGCGTGTCCTGGATGATCCCCCGCCCAGTTCGTTTGTTACCGGTTTCGGCGCCGACGGTATCGATCTGCAAGTCGGCTTCTGGATTCGCGATCCGGAGGCCGGTAGCCTGGCGATCCGTTCGGACATCGCCCGTCGCGTGCTGAAAAGATTCCGGGACGAGGGCATTGAAATTCCGTTCCCGCAGCGCGACGTGCGGATCAGGTCTGTTCCGGAGTCGTTGGCCGGGGGCGCGAAGCAGCCGGGTTAGAAATGCCCAGCCGGGTCCGGACGCGGATTCGAGCGCTCGATCACCTGAAAAACGGCACCGAGATAGAGGTCGCAGGCGCATTAAGCCCGAACGCTGCGTACAATATGAACGATATGGGCGCCTGCGGTCTGATTGGCGTAACGCAAAGGACGATGCATGTATTTGCTTGAGTTTTTGGACGGTGGTCTGTTGCAACTCACCTGGTGGCAGTTAATCGTCGCGGCGTTGGTGTTGACGCACATCACGATCGCCAGCGTGACGATTTTTCTGCACCGCAGTCAGGCGCATCGCGCGCTCGATTTGCATCCCGCCGCGGCCATGTTTTTCAGGGTCTGGTTGTGGCTTACGACCGGCATGCTGACCAAGGAGTGGGTGTCGATCCATCGCAAGCACCACGCCCGCGTGGAGACCGCCGAAGACCCGCATAGCCCGCAAACGCGCGGCATTAAAGCCGTGCTTTTGACAGGGCCCGAGCTGTACATGGAGGAAGCGAAGAACCCCGATACGCTAGCGCGCTACGGGACCGGCACGCCGGACGACTGGATCGAGCGCAACGTTTTTGCCGCTTCACCTGGCAGGGCGTCGGCCTGATGGTCGGCGCCGACTTGATCCTGTTCGGATTCGCCGGCCTCGCTATCTGGGGTGTGCAGATGCTGTGGATCCCGTTGCATGCCGCCGGCGTGATCAACGGGATCGGCCACTGGTGGGGGTACCGCAACTACGACTCGCCCGATGCGAGCAACAATATTGTCCCCTGGGGCATTTGGATCGGCGGCGAAGAACTGCATAACAATCATCACACCTATCCGACGTCGGCCAAGTTCTCGACCAAGTGGCATGAATTCGATATCGGCTGGGTCTATATCCGCGGGCTGCAAGCGCTTGGCTTGGCGAAAGTTCTGCGCGTCGCGCCGAAGCCGTACGTGGCCGAGCCCAAGCGATCGATCGATTTAGAGACGTTGCAGGCCGTGATTTCGAACCGCTACGACTTGTTGGCCAAATATGCGCGCTCACTGAAGCTTGCGCATCGCGACGAGCTGCAGAAGCTTGGCCTGTCGGGCGATGAGCACGCGCGCTTTGCACGGCTGAAGCGCGTGTTGCGCAACGGCGATGTCTCGAAGCTGCCCGCCGCCGAACAGCATTCGCTGTCAGATATGATGAAGCGCAGCGGTGTGATGAAAACCTTGGTCGAGATGCGTACCGAGCTATTGTCGACCTGGGAGCGTTCGTCGGCGTCACGCGAACAGATGTTGGTGCACCTGCAGGATTGGATCCATCGGGCCGAAGCGAGCGGCATCCATGCGCTGCAGGACGCCGCAATCAGGATGCGGAGCTACCGAACGCTCACCGCATAAGCACAGGTCAAAAAAAGCCCGGCAGTGCCGGGCTTTTTGTTATTATCAGACGCTTCACTTCAATTTGATCTCTTTGTACCTCAACGTGCTTGCGCGCCACCGGGATCGAACTTCTTGATCTCCATCTTGTCCGGCGTTGTCTTCTTGTTCTTGGTCGTCGTGTAGAAGTGGCCGGTTCCGGCAGTGATTCGAGCTTGATCTTTTCGCGAGCGCCTTTGGCCATGGTGCTTTCCCTTTAGCTTCTTAGATTTCGCCGCGAGCGCGCAGGTCGGCGAGCACCACGTCGATGCCAAGCTTGTCGATCGTGCGCAACGCTGCGTTGGTGACACGCAGGCGCACCCAGCGGTTTTCACCTTCGATCCAAAAGCGCCGATACTGCAGATTCGGCATGAACCTGCGCTTGGTCCGATTGTTGGCGTGCGAAACGTTGTTGCCGGTCATCGGCCGTTTGCCCGTCACTTGACACACTCGTGCCATCGCTGCTCCTTCCTCAAACTTCCTCTACAAATTCTGATGCAAATTTCGCGAAGCCGCGCAGTATAAGGGTTTGGCAGCGCTCTAGCTACAGCAAGCCGCGCTCGGCGAAAGATACCGTTGCCGAGCCGGCGACGATCAAGTGGTCCAGAACCTTCACATCGACCAGCGACAACGCCTGCTTCAGGTTGGACGTTAGCAACTCATCGGCGCGACTCGGCTCCGCCACTCCGGACGGGTGGTTATGCGCAAAGATGACACCCGCCGCGTTGTGCTTCAGCGCGCGCTTGACGACCTCGCGCGGATACACGCTGGTTTGAGTCAACGTCCCGCGGAACAACTCGTCGGTCGCAATCAACTTGTTCTGCGAGTCCATGTATAGCGCCACGAATACTTCGTGTTCGAGCCGTGCCAAGGTCAATCGCAGGTAGTCGCGTACCTTGGCCGGCGACGAAAGAAGCGTGTCGCGCTTCACGTCTTCCTGCAACGCCCGGCGTGCGAGCTCGAGCACCGCTTGCAACTGCGTGTACTTGGCCGGACCAAAGCCGCCGACTTCGGCCAACGCCGACGCATCCGCGGCGAACAAGCCATTGAGCCCCCCGAACCGCGCCAGCGCGTCGCGCCCAAGATCGATTGCCGAGCGTCCCGGCGTGCCGGTACGCAGGAACACCGCGAGCAATTCGGCGTCCGATAACGCATGAGCGCCGATTGCAAGCAGACGTTCGCGTGGACGCTCGCCTTCGGGCCAATCCTTGATCGCCACCGAGCCGACCTCGACTAAACTGGTTGCCAATGGAAGTGAACAATCGTAGCGCGATGTCCGACAACCAGCCGCCGAAAGCGATGGAAGTTGTCCTGGCGCAGCCGCGTGGTTTCTGTGCCGGTGTTGACCGCGCGATCGAAATCGTCGAGCGGGCACTCGCGGTGCACGGCGCACCGATTTACGTGCGCCATGAAATCGTTCATAACAAGTACGTCGTCGACGACCTGCGCACCAAGGGCGCCGTGTTTATCGATGAGCTCGATCAAGTACCGACAGGCGGCATCGTGGTTTTCTCGGCGCACGGCGTATCCAAGTCAGTGCAGCGCGACGCGCAACAGCGGGGGCTGCGCGTGTTCGATGCCACCTGTCCGCTGGTGACCAAGGTTCACGTCGAGGTCGCAAAACTGCGCGCCGCCGGCCGCGAGATCGTGATGATCGGGCATCTGGGTCATCCGGAAGTCGAAGGCACGATGGGCCAGTCCGATGGCGGAATGCACCTGGTCGAAAGCGTCGAAGACGTTGAGCGGCTGCAGGTTCGAGCGCCGGACCAACTTGCCTACGTCACGCAAACGACGTTGTCGCTGGACGACGCCGCTGCGATCATCGCGGCGTTGCAACGGCGCTTTCCGTCAATTATTGCGCCCAAAAAAGCGGACATCTGCTATGCGACCCAGAACCGGCAAGACGCAGTCAGGTTCATGGCGCCGCAAGTGGACGTCGTCATCGTCGTCGGCAGCGAGAACAGTTCGAACTCGAACCGATTACGCGAAGTAGCGGAAAGGTTCGGTGTACCAGCCTATCTGGTAGACAGCGCGGATCAGCTGGAGCCCGCGTGGCTCGCGGGTCAGCGCAGAATCGGCGTTACCGCCGGTGCTTCTGCGCCCGAGGTATTGGTGACCGCGTTGATCGACCGATTGAAGCAGCTGGGCGCCGTCAGCGTGCGCCCGCTGGACGGTGTGCAGGAAAAGGTGGTGTTTCCATTACCCAAGGGATTGAATCAGGTGGCTGCGTAGAACAGCCTCAATTAGGGGAGACGTCGATGACTCAGCGGCTGCGGACACATTTGATCGTAGGATTGATGGGACTGGGAGCGGCGTGTTCGATCGGCGCCCAGCCTGTCGAGGTCGAAGGGCAAAAGTTCGAGCCCACGGCGCAAGTCGGCGGCCAGACTCTGAACCTGAATGGCGTTGGCTTGCGGCGACGCGCGATATTCAAAGTCTATGTGGCGGGTTTGTATGTCCCGCAGAGAAGCACCGACGCGGCGACATTGATCGGTGACAAAGGTGCGCGGCGCGTTTCGTTGCGGATGCTGCGCGATGTCGACGCCGGCAGCTTCATCGATTCGTTCAACGATGGGTTGAAGAACAACCTGAGCGAAGCGCAACTGGCGGCGTTGAAGCCGCAGACCGACGCGCTGACGGCGACGTTGAAGTCAATCGGAGAGGCGAAAAAGGGTGAAGCGATCAACTTCGACTACACGCCAGGCGGCGGCACTCGCATCAGCGTCAATGACCAACCGCGCGGCGACGCGATTCCAGGGGCCGATTTTTTCTCTGCGGTGCTGCGCATTTGGCTGGGCGACAAGCCCGCCGACGAGTCGCTTAAGAAGGGCATGCTGGGCACCTGAACAATGCTGACTGCACCCGACTTGCAGTTGCCGCGTACCGACGCGGCCGAACGCTTCGATGCGATCGTGCGGCTGCCCTTCGGGCTGGTCGGTGTTCGTGCACGTGGAGCGTGCGTCGAAGAAATTTGTTTCCTGACCGCCGAGGTTCCACCCCAACCCGCACTCAACGCATTGGCGCAACGCGTCGTCGATCAACTACTCGCCTACTGTGCCGATGGTTCAGCTCCGATCGACCTACCGCTGGCGATCGAAGGAACGGACTTTCAACGCCAGGTGTGGAAGGAGATTGCCCTCATCCCGCCGGGCTCAACCCGGACGTATGGTGAACTGGCGCGGCGAGTGAATGGCGCGGCGCGCGCGGTCGGCCAGGCGTGTGGGGACAACCGACTGCCGCTTGCCATCCCTTGTCATCGCGTCGTCGCCGCTTCGGGCATCGGCGGGTTCGCGCATCACCGCGGCGGCGCGTACGAGCGCATCAAGCGCTGGCTGCTGGTGCACGAAGCCGGTACTGAGTTGCGTCTCGTGTGAGCACCGCCGGCCTGCGCGGTTAGGTCGCCTGCAACGATGCCGTCGCGCGCATCAGGCCAGGCGGGCGCTACGGAATCGGCCAGCACGGCAGATGACTTGATCGATACGTTTGCCGACGCGGTGTGGCTCGAAGACGGTCTGGCCCGCAATACGCTCACGGCGTATCGGCGTGATCTCTGCGGGCTGGCAAGGTGGCTGGCAGCTCGCGGTACAACGCTGACATCGGCACAGGAAGCAGACCTCGCTCAATATTTCGCAGACAAGCACGCCACGACATTGGCGTCTACTGCCAACCGGCGGCTTGCCGTGATGCGGCGTTTCTACCGATGGGCGATCAGAGAGGGCCGCGTCGCGCGCGACCCGACACTGCGCCTGAAAAGTGCGAGAAAGCCGCCCCGATTTCCAAAGTCCCTCTCAGAAGATCAGGTGGAGGCACTGCTGCGCGCACCCGATACCGACACCATGCTTGGGTTGCGCGACCGCGCGATGCTGGAGCTTCTGTATGCCACCGGGCTGCGTGTCTCTGAGCTGGTCAGCCTGACCTTGCAGCAACTGTCGCTCACCGAAGGCTTGGTGCGCGTATTGGGTAAAGGCGGCAAGGAGCGCATCGTTCCGCTGGGTGAAGAAGCGCGCAACTGGATTCAGCGCTACCTTAAGGATGCGCGCGGCGCGATCCTAGGACGGCGTGTGGCCGACGCTCTCTTCGTCACGCAACGCGCGGATTCGATGAGTCGTCAGATGTTTTGGGTATTGATCAAGCGCTACAGTGCGCGCGCCGCGATCGACGCGCCGCTGTCACCGCACGGACTCCGTCACGCGTTCGCCACACATCTGCTGAATCACGGCGCCGATCTGCGAGTCGTGCAGTTGCTGCTAGGCCATGCCGACATTTCAACCACTCAGATCTACACGCACGTAGCGCGCGCAAGGTTGAAGGCGCTGCATGCGCAACATCATCCGCGCGGCTAGGACGCGAAATAGACTAGCGAGATGCACCTCGTCAATTTGATCCTGGCAATCTGTGGCGCGTATTTGATCGGATCGATCCCGTTTGCTGTCATTGTCAGTCGCACGATGGGTTTGGCGGACCCTCGCAGCTACGGGTCCGGCAATCCCGGTGCGACCAATGTGTTGCGCTCGGGCAGCCGGGGCGCTGCTGCGTTGACTTTGCTTGGCGACGGCTTCAAAGGCTGGCTGGCAGTGTGGCTCGCGCTGCGCTTCGGGCCGCAATATGGCGTTGCCGATTTCGGCGCGGCCCTGGTGGCGATTGCAGTCGTGCTTGGCCACCTGTATCCGATCTTTCTGCGTTTTCGCGGCGGCAAGGGTATCGCTACCGCGGCCGGCGTGATCATTGCGCTCAACCCGTGGCTTGCTTTAGCCACGGCGATCACATGGGTGATCGTTGCCGTGTTCTTCCGCTATTCATCATTGGCGTCGATTGCCGCCGCTATTTTTGCGCCGTTTTATTCCGCGTTCGGGTGGGGATTTGACGCGCGTTTTGTCGCCCTTGTCGTGATTGCAGGTTTCACGGTGTATCGCCATCGGGTCAACATCCGGAATCTGCTCGCCGGTACCGAGCGGCGCATTGGCGACGCGAAGTCGGCGGTAGCGGGGCGGCGCTAGCACGTCGTTGCTTCGGCGAGCGACCAGCGTGCATGCACCGAAAACGCGACCGCGCCGCTGTCGCGTGGTGATTTCCCGCCGCGCTTGATTTGGGCCAATCCCGCGAGTGCAATCATGGCGCCGTTATCGGTGCAAAGCTCCAGCGGTGGGAAAAATACGTTGCCGTCAAGTGCCGCCACGTCGCGTTGCAAACGTGCTCGAAGCTGCACGTTGGCACCGACTCCGCCGGCGACCACCAATGTGTTTAGACCGGTCTGAGCAAGCGCGCGCAGCGCCTTGGCCGCAAGCACGTCGACGATCGCGTCGACAAACGCACGTGCAATGTCGGCGCGCCCTTGTTCGCAAAGATTGCTCGGCCCCGCGCCGCGAACGGCGGTCAGAACCGCGGTCTTCAGACCGCTAAAGCTGAAATTCAGATCGCCGCTGCCGAGCATCGGGCGCGGCAGTCTTAGCGCGCTGGGATCGCCGAATTCGGCAAGGCGCGATACAGCGGGGCCGCCGGGGTAGCCAAGTCCGAGCAGTTGCGCGGTCTTGTCGAAGGCTTCACCGGCAGCATCGTCGAGCGTGTCGCCGAGCAGGCGGTAATTTCCCCAGCCGCCCACATGCAACAACTGCGTGTGACCGCCAGACACCAATAGCGCGACAAACGGAAACTCGGGGGCTGGACACGACAGCAGCGGTGACAGCAGATGACCTTCCATATGGTGCACTGGATAAACCGGCCGTCCGAGCGCGTAGCCCAGCGCATAGCCGATGCTCGCTCCCACGAGTAATGCGCCCGCCAACCCCGGGCCGGCCGTCACGGCTATGGCGTCGATCTGTGCGAGCTCTCGCTTGCCGGCTGCGAGCACGCGATCGAGCAGCGGCAGAACGCGGCGAATGTGGTCGCGCGACGCCAATTCGGGGACCACGCCGCCATAGGCCACGTGCATATCGACCTGCGAATACAACTGCTGTGCGAGCAGTCCGTGTTTGCTATCCAGCAATGCAAGGCCGGTCTCGTCGCACGAGGTTTCGATTCCCAGAATCAGCATGGATCAAGTGTACGGACTGCGTATCCGCTACCTGCCGCGTCAGCTCAGGGGGTTGTTGTGCCCGCAAGATCGGATAGAATGCCGGGCTGTCCGAACTGCGCAAGCGCAGTAAATCGAAGGATTCGAGCTTACCAATGCCT
Source organism: uncultured beta proteobacterium (assembly GCA_963746085.1). Lineage (GTDB taxonomy): Bacteria > Pseudomonadota > Gammaproteobacteria > Burkholderiales > Burkholderiaceae_F > JACCZX01. The sequence continues at coordinate 191,960 of CAVVAI010000008.1, read as the reverse complement.
ACCATTCGCCTTAAAGAAAACGAGCCATTCGAAGTGGCTTTGCGCCGCTTCAAACGCACTATTGAGAAGAGCGGCTTGTTGACCGAATTGCGGGCCCGGGAGTTTTACGAAAAACCGACTGCAGAACGCAAGCGCAAGCGCTCTGCCGCGATCAAGCGTCACTTCAAGCGTCTGCGCGGCCAGATGCTGCCGAAGAAGCTTTACTAGGCGGCGCTTTACTACTAAGCCGCCGAGCGGCGGAGCGCGCGGCGCGCCATTGGCGCGCTTTCTTTTTTTGGGGGCCTCATGTCGACGCTGCTAAAAGACCGCATCACCGAAGACATGAAAAACGCGATGCGCGCAAAGCAGAGCGATCGTCTCGGCGCGATTCGTCTGCTGCTCGCGGCGATCAAACAGAAAGAAGTGGACGAACGTGTCGCTCTGGACGATGCCGCCGTGCTCGGTATCGTAGAGAAGCTGATTAAACAGCGCCAGGATTCGATCGAGCAGTTTGGCAAGGCCGGCCGCCCGGATCTGGTTGGAAAAGAGAAAGACGAGCTCGATCTGTTAAGAGGCTACCTGCCGCAACAGATGTCGGATGCAGAATTGTCGGCAGCCGTCGATGCCGCGCTTGCCGAATCGGGTGCGACCGGTCCGCAAGCGATGGGCAAGGCAATGGCGTTGCTAAAGCCGCGTATCGCTGGCCGTGCCGACATGGGTAAGGCCTCGGCGCTGGTCAAACAGCGGCTGATGTGATCGATCGCGAAGTGCGCAGCATCGGCATCGCGGATGCGTACACTTTCGCGACACCCCGATGATTCCCCAGAGCTTCATTCAGGACCTGCTGGCGCGTGTCGACATCGTCGACATTGTCGGCCGCTACGTGCAATTGAAAAAGGGCGGACAGAATTTCCTCGGACTGTGCCCGTTTCACGCTGAAAAGTCTCCGTCGTTCACGGTAAGCCCATCAAAGCAGTTCTATCACTGCTTCGGTTGCGGTGCGCATGGCAGTGCGATCGGATTCGTGATGGAGCACCGCGGGCAGGGTTACGTCGATGCGATCCGCGACTTGGCGCACGGTGCCGGCATGCAAGTCCCCGAGACCGAGCGCACCGCGGACGCTCACTCGAAAACGCGCGCGCTGACCGACGTTCTGGCGCGCGCAATCGAGTTTTACCGACTTCAGCTTAGAGACAACTCGGCGGCCATTGCGTATCTGAAGCGGCGTGGCGTCAGTGGTCAAACCGCCGCACGTTTTGCGCTGGGATATGCCCCCGACAGTTGGCAACCGCTGCGGGCAGCCTTTGACAACTACGACGATCCGCAGCTGGTGGAAGCGGGCTTGGTGATCTCCGAGGAAGGAAAACGCTACGACCGGTTTCGCGGGCGTGTGATGTTTCCGATTCGCAACGCGCGAGGGCTGGTGATCGGTTTCGGTGCGCGGGTCATCGATGCGGGCGAACCGAAGTATCTGAATTCACCCGAAACACCGGTGTTTCGCAAAGGTCATGAGCTCTACGGCTTGCATGAAGCGCGCGACGCCATTCGAAAGTGCGGCCGTGCGATTGTGGCCGAAGGCTATCTGGACGTCATTCGACTCGCGCAGGCGGGGTTCGCTGAATCGGTGGCGGCGCTCGGTACAGCCATCACCGGCACGCACGTGAGCGCACTTTTCAAGGTGGCCGATCATGTGATCTTCGCCTTCGACGGTGACGCAGCGGGACGCAAGGCCGCGCGACGCGCACTCGAAGCAGCCCTGCCGGTAGTGGCCGACACCAAGCGCGCCAGTTTTGTGTTGCTGCCGGAAGGTCAAGACCCTGACAGCTTGATCGGCGAACGGGGCGAAGCAGCATTCGCATCCGCGCTGACCGAAGCGCTGCCGTTGTCGGAATTTTTCATCAAAACCCTGATGGGCACTGCAGACCAGCGACCGTCGAACGCCGAGGACCGCGCTGCGTTACTCGGCGCCGCGAAGCCACTGCTTTTGTCGATGGCGCCGGGCGCGATGCGGCTGCAGTTATTGCGGGACCTCGCCGAGACGGCGCGCACGCCGCTGGACGCGGTTGAATCGTTGTATGGGCTGCGCAAGGCGCCGGTGAGACGTGTCGCTTCGTTCGAACGCCATACGCCAAGGATGGAGGTCAGTGACCTGAAGTTGACCATCCTGCAACAACTGCTCGCCCACCCGACGCTCGCCCGCGAATTCAATCAAGACGTGATCGATGAGCATTTGCACGGCGCCGACCGGCTCGACCGGGAGATTGCCGAAGTGTGGCGCGCCTCGACGGCGAGCACCGCCGCCGAGGCGGCAGTGCTCAGTCACGGTGCCCTGCTCGAGATGCTGGCCGACAGCGAGCATGCCGAGGAGTATCGAGCGCTGGCGGCTCAGGAAATGGAAGTCGACACTGGTGTCGAAATGGCGCGCGAGATCGTATCCGAGGGCTTCGCGAAACTAAGGCTGCGCCGCTATGAGCGCGAACGTACCGAGCGCTTGGCCGACTACGAAAGGGACCCCTCGCCACAGCGACTGGATGCGTATCGGGCCGCCGATCACGCCTATACGCAGGCGCGGGGCCCGGCAAACCGAGTAACCGTGCCCAGATGACGCCGTTTGCGTGGCAAGTACACGATTAAATTGAACTTTTTACGCAAGGGGGTACTCTTTGTGCTAGATTTAGCGGTTATCGACGTGCCTCGCCCGGTTTAGCGGGCGGAGAGAGCGTCGAGCGCCCAGGAGATCGCGAATGATCGGTGGCGCGAATAAATTTGATCGACAGCGTGCAAAATTACCGGAACGCGATCTTCGGATCAGACGTTGAATTAATCGGTTGCCCTGCGCAGCGCTTCGATAGAGATCGGCCGGATTCTGCATTCAATGGAAGCACGGCTTGGTTGAGAAGGCTCATTTGAACCCAATGATGTGTGTGTCGACTGCGCACGTGGCGCCTTTATCGCTCACGAGCACGCTTGGCAATGACGAACCGATCGGGCGCCGAGCGCCGTCCGGTCGAAACAGGTGACGCGATGGCATCGAGAAAGCAGGAAACGAGAAAAGTCGAAGCGAAGGCGAAGCCTTCACGCGTGATGGCGTACGACGAGCACGGCAAGATTGCGAAGGGCGCAATCAAAAAGCTCCAAACGACGTTGCTGTCTTCGGCGGCGAAGCGGCATGGCTCGTTCGGCACTACCGAACACGTTGCTGTTCAAAACGGTGGCACCTCCACTGATGCAACGGGCGGAGCCGTGCGGGGTCGACCCGGCCGCAAGCCGAAACAAAGCGCGGAACAGCTGCTCAACGGGGGCGCCGACGCGGTGCCTGAAGCAGTTGACGCCGGCGACGATCCGAGCGTGCAGATCGTCGAGAAAATGAGCGCAACCAAGTTGCGCGCCAAAGACCGCCGGGCCAAGGAAAAAGCGCTGAAAGAGGCGCTCGAGCGCAGCTACCACGGCACTGAGGAAGACCTCGAAACGCGCCGTAACAAGTTGAAGGCGTTGATCAAGCTTGGCAAGGAGCGCGGCTTTCTGACGTACGCCGAGATCAACGATCACTTGCCCGATGCGTTGGTCGACGCCGAGGCGATCGACGCGATCATCAGCACGTTCAGCGACATGGGTCTGCAGGTGTTCGACCAGGCGCCGGATGCCGAAACGGTGCTGATGAGCGAGAACGTGCCGGCGGCCACACCCGACGATGCTGCGGAAGAAGAGGTCGAGGCAGCGTTGTCGACGGTCGATGCAGAGTTCGGCCGGACCACCGATCCGGTGCGCATGTACATGCGCGAGATGGGTTCGGTCGAGCTGCTGACGCGCGAAGGCGAGATTGAAATCGCCAAGCGCATCGAAGACGGCTTGAAACACATGGTGATGGCCATCTCGGCGTGCCCGACGACGATCGCTGAAATTCTCGCGCACGGCGAGCGCATTCGCGGCGCGGAGATTCCGATCGACGAAGTGGTCGACGGCTTGATGGATCCCCTGGCCGAGGACTTCCCCACCGCGGGCGGCGACGAGGAAGACGAAGAGGGCGAAGAAACGACCGACATCGGTGCGTCGGGCATGACCGCGGGGCAGTTGGACGAACTGAAAGTACGCGCGCTCGACAAGTTCGACCACGTCACCAAGCTGTTCGACAAGATGCGCGTTTCGTTCGAAAAGGAAGGCTACAAGTCACCGGGCTACCTGAAATCGCAGCAGAAAATTCTCGACGAGCTGATGAGCCTGCGCTTCACCGCAAAGATGGTCGAGCGGTTGTCGGATACGTTGAGACGTCAGGTTGACGAAGTGCGGTCGATCGAAAAGCAGATTTACGAGATCACGGTCAACAAATGCGGCATGCCGCGCACGCACTTCCTGAAGACGTTCCCCGGCAACGAGACGAATATGCGCTGGGCCGGGCGCGAAGCCGATTCGGAGCAGTCGCACGCCGAGGTGCTACGGCGCAATCTGCCGGCGGTTCAGGAGCTGCAAAGCAAGCTCGGGGCGCTGCAAAAACGCGTTGTGCTGCCGCTGAAGGATCTGCGCGAGGTCTACAAGCAGATGGCCACCGGCGAGGCAAAGGCACGAAAGGCCAAACGCGAGATGACCGAGGCCAACTTGCGGTTGGTGATTTCGATCGCGAAGAAATACACCAATCGCGGATTGCAGTTTCTCGATCTGATTCAGGAAGGCAACATCGGACTGATGAAGGCGGTCGATAAGTTCGAATATCGGCGCGGTTACAAGTTTTCGACGTATGCCACGTGGTGGATCCGCCAGGCCATCACGCGCTCGATCGCGGACCAGGCGCGCACGATCCGCATCCCGGTGCACATGATCGAAACGATTAACAAGATGAACCGGATTTCGCGTCAGATCCTGCAGGAGACGGGGCAAGAGCCCGATCCCGCGACGCTCGCGGTCAAGATGGAAATGCCGGAAGACAAAATCCGCAAGATCCTGAAGATTGCGAAAGAGCCGATCAGCATGGAAACGCCGATCGGGGATGACGACGATTCGCATCTGGGCGATTTCATCGAAGACACGTCGACGATTGCGCCGGTCGATGCCGCGCAGTACAACAGCCTTTCCGACGTGACCAAGGACGTGCTCGATTCGCTGACGCCGCGCGAAGCCAAGGTACTGCGCATGCGCTTCGGTATCGAGATGTCGACCGATCACACGCTTGAGGAAGTCGGCAAACAGTTCGACGTTACGCGCGAGCGGATACGGCAGATCGAGGCGAAGGCGCTGCGCAAACTGCGCCACCCGAGCCGCTCGGACAAGCTGAAGAGTTTCCTTGAGTAGAACTCCGTCCAACGGGCCTCTAGCTCATGCTTGGTTAGAGCAGCGGACTCATAATCCGTTGGTGCCGTGTTCGACTCACGGGAGGCCCACCACTTAATGTCTGACCCCAAGGACTTCACTCACTTCGGCCTCGATCCGCTGATACTTGCGGCGATCACTGAGATGGGTTACGCCACACCGACGCCGATCCAGGCGAAAGCGATTCCGGCCGTGATGAAGGGGCAGGACGTGATGGGTGCGGCGCAGACCGGCACCGGCAAGACGGCGGGCTTCGCGCTGCCGATCATTCAGAAACTGTTGTCGCATGCGAGTGCGAGCATGTCGCCGGCGCGCCATCCGGTGCGTGCACTGATACTTGCACCGACGCGCGAGCTAGCCGATCAAACGGCGGATAACGTCAAGAAATATGTGGCCAAGACTCCGTTGCGCTGTGCGGTCGTCTATGGCGGCGTCGACATGGATCCGCAGACCGCGGCCTTGCGTGCGGGCGTTGAGATTCTGGTCGCGACGCCGGGCCGGCTGCTCGATCATCTGCAGCAAAAGAACACCAGCCTGTCACAGGTGCAGATCGTCGTGCTCGACGAGGCCGATCGCATGCTCGACATGGGATTTCTGCCGGACATCTCCCGGATCTTGAATCTGCTGCCGAAGCAGCGCCAGAGTCTGATGTTCTCTGCGACGTTTTCAGAAGAGATCAAGAAGCTGGCAGCAAACTTTTTAAACGATCCGCAGCTGATCGAAGTTGCGCGCCGCAATGCAACGGCAGATAACGTGACGCAGGAAGTCTTCAAGCTGCACGAATCCGAAAAGGTCGATGCACTGCTGACGCTGCTCCGCACGCGCGGGCCCGATAACGGCCGTCTGACGCAGGTGTTGGTGTTCGTCAACGCGAAGATCGAATGCCGCCGGTTGGCGCGGCAGCTTCAGAAAGCCGGCATCAACGCCGACGCTATCCACGGCGACAAGACACAGGACGAGCGCATGAAGGCGCTCGAAGGCTTCAAGTCCGGCGCGGTCGAAGTGCTGGTCGCCACCGATGTCGCGGCGCGCGGCCTCGATATCGTCGAGCTGCCGGTCGTCATCAACTACGACGTTCCGTTTGCGGCTGAGGATTACATTCATCGTATCGGCCGCACCGGGCGTGCCGGCCTCAGCGGCGTAACGATCATGCTGATGACCGGATCGGACGAGCGAACCGTTGCGGCGATCGAGAAGCTCACCAAACAGAAATTCGAGATTCGCTCACTGGATATCGCATCGCAGGCTCGATTCGAGCGCAGCGATCGGCGCGAGCGCGCGCCGCGGCGCGAAGGCCGCAGTGCGGCGCCGGTACGCGCCGCGGGTTCTGCCGTCGATGATTTTTTCAGCAAGCCGTACGAAGCCAGCGCATCCACGCAGAACGCCGTGCCAGCTTTGCCCCCGGCCTCGGCGCCCGCCGCAGGAAAAGACAAGCCCCGCGTCGCCGCACTGCTCGGCGGCAGCAAGCGTTAGTCGCTCGCCGCGCGAGTCACGCCAGCGATTGCACATCGGCATCGACGCCGATGGCCTGACCGGAGATATTCGCGCCGGCGGGTGACGCTAGAAACACGATCACTCGCGCGATGTCTGCGGGCGCAATCAACCGGCCCATCGATGTCTTGCCTAACGCCTCGTCACGCACGGTTTCCATCGGCACGCCCCGCGCCGCGGCTTTGTTTGCAAAGACCGAATCGATCCGCGGACCGGCGACCGATCCGGGGCAGATCGCGTTGACACGGATCCCATCGCTTCCGAGCTCGATCGACAGCGACTTCGTGAATCCGATCACCGCCCACTTGGACGCCGCGTAGGGCGTTCGCAGCGGGAAGCCGAGGCGACCGGCTGCCGACGACAAATTGACGATGCTTGCGTTGCGGCTTGCGCGCAAATGCGGAATCGCCAACCGCGCGCATAGAAACTGGCTCGTTAGGTTCACAGTGAGCGTGCGCTCCCAGTCAGCTAAGGTGATGTCTTCACAGCGCGCGGTCGGCCCGGCGATGCCGGCGTTGTTGACCAGCACGTCGAGCCCGCCGAGGTGGGTCAACGCAGTGTCAAAAATTCGAGTGACGGCAGCTGCGTCGGAGACGTCGCCCGATGAGCAAGACAGCTCTCGGTCGCTTACGGAAAGCGCAGCCAGCGCGCGCGCGTCGACATCGCACACATGCACCCGTGCCCCCTCACTGACGAACTCGCGTGCGATGGCGAGCCCGATGCCGGAAGCGCCAGCGGTCACAAGCACGCGCGCTTCCGCAAGATCCAAGTTCATGTCGTGTTCGCCGCGTGCCAGTGCTCGAGTCAGGACAAATGGACACCTGTCGGTCGCCCGACTATAAACTGCGACTGCAGTCACACATCGAAGCCCCACCCATAAGGGCCCGGTCGAGCAAGCCCACCAAGGAGACGTCATGGATCAACCGAAGTCGAATTCCCGTCGCCAACTGATTCATGCTGCCAGCAGCTGCCGGTGCCCTGGCGGCCATTGGATTTCCAGCAATTGTGCGCAGTCAACCCGATGCCGTACGGCTCGGCCATCTGACGCCGCGCACGGGCTTCCTCGGGCCGCTCGGCGAATACGCCGTCATGGGCGTCAACCTCGCGGTCGACGAGATCAACGCGGCGGGCGGCATCATCGGCCGCAAGATCGAGCTGATCGCCGAAGACAGCGTCAACCCGCAGACCGCGTCGACCAAGGCCCAGCGCCTGATCGAGCGCGACAAGGTCGTTGCGATCGTAGGCGAGATCAGCTCCGCGTCCGGCCTTGCGATCGCGCAGGTCGCGCAGCGCAACAAGACCGCTGTTCTTCAACACCGGCTGCAACTCCGACGAGCTGCGCGGCAAGTCGTGCAACCGCTACATGTTCCATACCGAGGCGGCCAACAGCATGTACGTCGACGCCGCGGGCCAGGCGCTGCTGCGCGACGGCCTTGTCAAGGCAAGAAGTGGTACAGCCTGACCGCCGACTATGCGTTCGGCCACGACCTGCTGCGAGTCGCCAAGCGCTTCATGACAGCCGAACGGCGGCGAGTTCGCCGCCGACGAGCTGGTCGCCGACCGACGCCACCGACTTCTCGCCGTATCTGCTGAAAATCCGCAACGCCAAGCCCGATCTGGTCGTCTCCAATCTCGCCGGCGCGCAGATCACCAACTTCATGAAGCAGTACATGGAGTTCGGCCTGCCGTTCCCGGTCGCCGGCTTCGGTTTCGACACCGCGGTGGCGTGGGGCGCCGGCAAGGGCAATGTCACCGGCATCTGGCCGCTGGTGTGGGATCCACAGGTGAAGACGCCATCGGCGCAGACGCTTCACCGACGGCTTCACCAAGAAGTACGGCAAGCCGCCGGAGAACCAGGCGTGGGGCGATTATCTGTCGACCAAGCATCTTGCGCAGGCCATGAACGAGCATCAAGAGCACCGACTCCACCAAGGTGGCCGAGCACATGGAGAAGGGCGCGAGGTTCGACGTGCTGAAGACGCGCGAAGGCTATTACCGCGCGTGGGATCACCAGCTGATGCAGCAGATGTACACCGTCACGCTTCAAGCCGCGCGGCGCAGGTGAAGGACAATGGGAGCTGTTCAGATCTCTCGGCGCCGGTGCCGGCCGACAACCAGAGCCTCGAGTCGATCGCGCCGACGCGCGAGGAAAACACCTGCACGATGCCGGCTTGATCGCGGGATGACCCAAGCCTCGATGCGCGCGCGACTGTAAACTGTCGCGCGCGCGCTCGCGTTGGCTGACCCCATGCTGGTGCAGATTCTCGAGCAGGTTATAAACGGCCTGCTCGCCGGCGCGTATTACCTGCTGATCGCGCTCGGCCTGTCGCTGATCTTCTCGCTGGGCGGTCTGGTCAACCTCGCGCACGGCGCGTTCTACGCGCTCGGCGCGTACTTCGCGGTCATCGTCGCCGCGGCTCGGACTTGGCTTCGGCGGCGTGCTGCTCGCTTCGCCGGTCGCTCGTCGCGCTGATCGGTCTCGTGATCGAACGCTTCCTGTTTCGGCGCTTCTATCACGAGGATCCCGCGCTCGGCCTGCTGCTGACGTTCGGGCTCGCGATGGTCGCCGAGCAGATCGCTGCGCGTGGTCTTCGGCGCAGCGCCGCTGCCGTTCTCGATTCCCCAGCGCTCAGAGGTCAGCTTTTCGTCGGCGATTTCATCTACTCGCAAGTTACCGGCTGGTCATGCTGGGCGTCGCCGCGGCGCGGTCGCCGGCTTGTGGTTCCTGCTGCAGCGAACGCTCGTTCGGCCGCGTCGTGCGCGCCGGCGTGCAGAACCCCGACATGGTCGCGGCGCTCGGCATTTCGCTGACGCCGTACATGACGGCAGTCGTCGCGATCAGCGTCGGCGCTCGCCGCGCTCGCGGGCGTGCTGCTGGCGCCGATCACGGGCGTGCACCCGGCGATGGGCGCGGAGATCCTGACCGCGTCGTTCGTCGTGGTCGTGATCGGCGGGCTCGGGTCGTTCTGGGGCGTGGTGTGGGCGGCGCTGATCGTCGGCGTCGTGCGCGGCCTGACCGTGTACTTTCTGCCGGCGGCGGCGGAAGCGTCGATGTACCTGTTGATGCTGCTCGTGCTCCTGCTGCGTCCGCGCGGGTTGACCGGCGAGCGCATCCAGCGTTTCGAGATGATGCCGCAGGCTGCGCTCGCTCGCTCGCCGTGCTCGTCGCTGCTGTGCTGCTGGTCGTCTTGCCGTTCGCGTTGCTCGCTGGCGGGCTGACGCTGACCAGCGCGACCGACGTCGTCATCTTCGCCATTGCGTGCATGGCGCTCAACATCCTGGTGGGCAACACCGGCCTCGTGTCGTTCGGTCACGGCGCGTGGTTCGGACTCGGCGCATATGCCGCGGCGCTGGCGCAGCTGCACTGGTTTCGCGGCTCGATGCTGTGGCCGGCGCTGTTTGCGCTGATGTTTCTGCGTTCGCTGCGGTCGCGATCGGCTTCCTGGTGCTGCGCCGGCGCGGCGTGTACTTCTCGCTGCTGACGCTCGCGTTCGTCGGCGCTCGTGTACTCGGTCGCGTTTCGCTGGACCGCGTTTACCGGCGGCGAAAACGGGCTCGGCGGCGTCACGCGCGCAACGCTGGCTCGGCGTCGATCTCGAAAATCGCTGGGCTGTACTACACGCTGGTGGCGCGATGGGACTTGCGATCGTGTTATGGTCTGGCGCGCTTCCATCGCTCGCCGATCGGCAGCGTGTTGATGCCATTCGAGAAAACGAGCAGCGCGCGCAATTCGTCGGCTATCCGACCGCCGCTACAAGCAGATCGCGTATCGTGCTGTCGGCGGTGCTGACCGGGCTTCGCGGGCATGCTGTTCGTGTTCCATCACCGCTTCGCATCGGCCGATCCGACCGCGGTCGTCGTTCTCCGGCGAGCTGCTGGCGATGGTGATCATCGGCGGCATGCGCAGCCTGCTCGGCCCGGCACTGGGCGCGCTGTTCTACATCCTGTTCCGCGAGTACCTCTCGATCTGGACGCCGAACTGGCTACTGTTCTTCGGCCTGCTGTTCGTGGGTTTCATCGTGTTTTCGCCGAGCGGACTGGTGGGCGTCTGGCAGCGCCTGACCGAGCCCATGCGGCGCGAACGGCGTCGAAGCGGCGGCGATGGCGGCGCGCGCGATCGAACAGGGCGTCGCCGCTGCCGGCTTTCCTTCGCCGCGCCGATGCGGCGCGACGCGGCGTGCGTGCTGACGGCCGACGGGATCTCGCCAAATCGTTCGGCGGCATCCACGCCGTCGTCGGATGCGAGCATCGCGGTCGCGCGCGCACGCTGCACGCATTGATCGGGCCCAACGGCGCCGGCAAGACCACGCTGTTCAACCTGATCATCCGGCATGTTCAGCGCCGGATCGCGGTACGCATCGCTCTTTTGGCCGGCGCCGACTCGCGCGGCATGCCGCCGCATGCGAATCGTCGCTGCCGGCCTCGCGCGCTCGTTCCAGATCACCAATCTCTTCGCCGGCGCTCAGCGTGCACGAGAATCTGCGCCTCGCGGTGCAGGCGCGACGCGCGTCGCGTTCAATGGCTGGACGATGCGACGGCGCAATCGCGCCGGTGACGCGAGCGGACTGCGCGAGCTGATGCGCTTCCTCGGGCTGTGCCGGCATCGAGCGTGCCGACGCGGGCGAGCTGTCGTACGGCGGCCAGCGACTGCTCGACATGGGCCTCGCGCTCGCGGCGCGCCGCGCGTGCTGCTGCTCGACGAGCCGCTCGCCGGGCTCGCGGCCGCGGAGCGCGAGCGTGTCGCGCACGCTGATCAAGCGCATCGCCGCCGATCTGCCGGTGCTGCTGGTCGAACACGACATCGATCGCGTGTTCGCGCTGGCCGATCGCGTGACGGTGATGAACGATGGCAGGGTGCTGCTCGATGGCACCGCTGCCGACGCGCGCGACAGCGCAGCCGTGCGCGAGGTCTACATCGGCTCCGGCACCGCCGCGCTTGCCGCCACGGCGCGCGGTGACGCGTCGGGCGGGCGCGCGGCCGCGGCTGCTGTCACTCGATCGCGTCGATGCGTTCTACGGCAAGAGCCACATCGTCAAGGACGTGTGCGCTCACCGTGCACGAGCGCGAGATCGTTGCGCTGCTCGGCCGCAACGGCGCCGGCAAGTCGACGCTGCTGAAGACTATTATCGGCATCGTGCCCGCCGGCCAACGGAACGATCGCGCTCGGCGAGACGGCCTCGCGCAGCGGCCGGCGCCGCGCAATCGCGCGCCGCGGCATCGGCTACGTGCCGCAGGGCAGCGGCGCTGTTTGCGGGAATGAGCGTGCGCGACAACCTCGAGCTCGGCGCGGCTCAAACGGCACGACTGGCGCACCGGCATCGCGTGGTCCGAAGACAAGATCATCGAGTTCTTTCCGCAGCTCGCGCGCGCGGCTGGACACGCCGGCGGACTTTCTCTCGGGCGGCGAGCAGCAGATGGTTGCGGTCGCGCGCGCTCTGGCGGGTCACGTGCGCGTGCTGCTGCTCGACGAGCCGTTCGAAGGCCTGGCTCCGACGGTGATCGAGGAATTGTTCGACGGCGTTCGATCGGCTGCGCTCGCGAACTAGCGATCGTGATCGTGGAACACAATCTCGATCTCGTCTTGGCATTGGCGGATCGCGCGTACGTGCTGGAGCGCGGCAGCATCGTGCATGAAGGGCCGGCGGCCGCGCTGCGAGACAATCTCGAACTCAGGAGGCAAGTTTTGTGGATGTAAACAGAAGAACTGTGGCGATCGTTGGCGCCGGACTGATTGGCCGCGCGTGGGCGAGTGGTCTTTGCACGCGCCGGCTGGAGCGTGCGTCTGCTATGACATCGGTGTCGGCACAACTCGCGGCTGCGCGCGACCTGATCAAGCAGGCGCTCGCGGAACAGGAGCAGGCGGGGATGCTGGTGGATGCGGCGCGCGGCGCTCGCGCGCATCGACGTTCTGCGACGGCGCTCGACGATGCGCTCGCCAACGCGAGCTGGGTGCAGGAAAACCTGCCCGAGGACGTCGGCGTCAAGCGCAGCGTGTTCACCGACTCGACGCGGCTTGCACCTGCCCGATGCCATACTCGCCAGCTGCACGTCGGCGATCGCTGCGTCGCAGTTCACTGCAGATCTTGTCGGACGCGAGCGCTGCCTGGTGGCGCATCCGGTCAATCCGCCGCATCTGGTGCCGGTCGTCGAGTTGTGCGGCGCGCCCTGGACCAGCGCAGTCACGCTCGATCGCGCGCGAGCGACGATGGAATGCACGTCGGGTCAGGTGCCCGTCCTTGTGCGGCGTGAGATCGAAGGCTTCGTACTGAACCGGCTGCAAGGCGCGCTGCTGACCGAGGCGATGCGGCTGGTCGCCGATGGCGTCATTTCGCCGGACGATCTCGACAAGACCATGCGCGACGGCCTCGGTATGCGCTGGTCGTTCATGGGACCGTTCGAAACGATCGAGCTCAATGCGCCCGGCGGCGTGGCCGACTACTGCGCGCGCTACAGCGGCTTCTATCGCAGGCTCGCAGCCGATCCGCCGCCGCCTGCGGTGTGGGACGGACCGAGCGCCGCAGCGCGTGGCCGCGGCGCTCGGTGCGCCGTCGACCGCCGCGGCGAACGCGAGCAGCGCACGCGAGTGGCGCGACCGGCGCCTGCTGGCGCTGCGCGCGGCACAAGCGCGAAACTGATTCGAATAACTAAATCCTGCAGGAGAACGCATGGCCGAATCGACCAAAGCATCACGCAAAGTCATCATCACCTGCGCCGTGACCGGGCTCCATTCACACGCCTTCGATGTCGCCGCATCTGCCGGTCACGCCGAAGGAGATCGCCGACGCTGCGGTCGGCGCCGCCGAGGCCGGCGCGGCGATCGTCCACCTGCACGCGCGCGATCCGGTCGACGGGCGGCCGACGCAGGATCCGAAGTACTTTCGCGAGTTCGCGCCCGACATCGCGCGCCGCTCGAACGTCGTCATCAACTTCACGACCGGCGGCGCAGCCGACCATGACTGATCGAGGAGCGCCTGCAGCCGGCGCTGCAGCTCAAGCCCGAAGTCGCGTCGCTCAACATGGGGTCGATGAACTTCGGCCTCTATCCGATGCTCGCGCGCTTCAAGGATTTCAAGTTCGACTGGGAGCGGCCATACCTCGCAGGCGTCCGACGATCGCGTGTTCAAGAACACGTTTCAAGCGACATCGAACACATCCTGACGTCGTGCGCGGACAACGGCGACGCGCTTCGAGATCGAGTGCTACGACATCGGCCACCTGTACACCGCGCAAGCACTTCTTCGATCGCGGGACCGTCAAGGCGCCGCTCTTCATCCAGAGCGTGTTCGGGATCCTGGGCGGCATCGGTCCGCATCCGGACGACGTCGCGCACATGAAGCGCACCGCAGACCGGCTGTTCGGCGATCAATATCGCTGGAGCGTGCTCGGCGCCGGCCGCAACCAGCTGCCGATCGCGGCCATGTCGGCCGCGATGGGCGGCAACGTTCGCGTCGGGCTCGAAGACAGTCTGTGGCTCGGGCCTGGGAAGCTGGCCGAATCGAACGCCGCGCAAGTGCGCAAGGTGCGCGAGATCATCGAAGGCCTCGGACTTGAAATCGCAACACCGGATGATGCGCGCCAGATCCTTGCGCTGAAGGGGAAGGCGGCGGTCGGCTTCTGATCAGCTGCTGTTTTTTAGTGCCTGCTCAAGGTCCCAGAAAATATCGTCGATCGATTCGATACCGATCGACAGGCGCACCATTTCCGGCAACACACCGGCGGCACGCTGCTCGTCGTCGGACAGCTGCCGGTGCGTCGTCGATGCAGGGTGGATCACCAGGGACTTCGCATCGCCGATGTTCGCCAGGTGCGAGATAAACTGCAGGCCGTCGATGAACTTTACGCCTGCCGCGGCGCCGCCCTTGATTCCGAAGGTCATCACACTCGACGCGCCCGGTTCGCCGTCGACCAGGCGCAAGTACTTTTTGGCCAGCGCGTAGTACGGACTTGACTCCAGGCCCGGCCAGTTGACCCACTCAACGCGTGGGTGCGTTTCGAGGAACTCGGCCACCCGGCGCGCGTTCTGCACGTGACGCTCCATGCGCACGTGCAACGTCTCCAGCCCCTGCAGCAGCATCCACGCCGACATCGGCGCGAGGGACGAGCCGTGCACGCGCAGCACTTCCATGCGCGCTTTCATCGTGTATGCAAAGTCGCCGAAGGTTTCCCAGAACTTGACGCCGTGATAGCCCTTCGATGGCGCGACCATGTCGGGAAACTTGCCGTTGCCCCAATCGAACTTGCCGCTTTCGACGAGCACGCCGCCAATCGTGGTGCCGTGGCCGCCGATGTACTTCGTGGCTGAGTGCACGACGATATCGGCACCCCAGTCGAAGGGCCGGCATAAGTAAGGCGACGCCATGGTGTTGTCAATCATCAGCGGAATCTGCGCTTCGCGCGCGATCGCCGCTACCGGCTCGATGTCGAGCACGTTGATCTTCGGGTTGCCCAGGGTCTCGGCGTAGACCAGGCGCGTGTTCGGCTGCAGCGCGCGCCGGAAATTCTCGGGATCGTCGGGATCGACCAACGTCGACTGAATTCCCATCTTTGGCAGCATGACCGCGAACTGCGAATACGTGCCGCCGTAAAGGAGACTCGAGGCAACGATGTGATCCCCGGGCTGAACGATCGCCAGGATCGCGGTGAGCTGCGCCGCCATTCCCGAGCTCGTCGCCAAAGCCGCACGGCCATTCTCCAGAGCGGCGACGCGCTCTTCGAATACGGCGACTGTGGGGTTGCTGATGCGAGAGTAGACGTTGCCGAACGTCTGCAGGTTGAAAAGGCTCGCCGCGTGATCAGCCGAGTCGAACACGTAACTCGTGGTCTGATAAATCGGCTGCGCGCGCGCGCCGGTCGCGGCATCGGGCAACTGACCCGCGTGCAGGCACAAGGTCTCGATGCCGAACGCGCGGTCAGACATCCAAACCCTAATAAGGCAATTGGCGCGGCCGCCGCGCAGAGATCACGCGCGTGTTGACGCCGGCCCAGTTAAGCCCGCCGAACAACCGCCCGTGCTCGATCTTGACGCACCGGTCCATCACGACGTCGAGTCCGGCCGCACTTGCCTTCGCAGCCGCTGCCTGATTGACGACACCGAGCTGCATCCAAAGCGTTTTCGCACCGATCGCGATCGCCTGGTCCGCCAGCGGGCCGATGTCATCGGCCTTGCGAAAACAATCGACCATGTCGATCGCTCCCGCTGCACGTGCCGCCGCGAGATCGGGATAGCACGGCTGTCCAAGCACTTCTTGGTACTTTGGATTGACGGGGATCATCACATAGCCGTGCTCGAGCAGATACTTGCCCACGAAAAAACTCGGTCGGTGCCACTCAGCCGATATTCCGACAACGGCTATTCGCCGGTTGCTTTGCAGAAGTCGCTGCAGCGTCGGGATATCCGTCTGATCGGGCATCAGCCGATTCTCGCACCGAGTTAGCGTTTCGCGTTCCAGCGAAAGATGTGATGGTCGGAGTTGACGAGCCACGGCGTCGCGGCGGCAGACAGCGCAACGCCGCCGCCGTTGACCCGGCGCCATCCCTTGCCGGTCCAGCGCTGAATGCTGAAGCCGCCCGGTACGCGATCGCTGCCGAGCGCCCACGCTGTGCCGTCCGCTGCAATGGTCACGGCGGTGGCGCTGCCGGGTAGACGCTTCCATTGCCCAGTGGGCAAGCGGCGAAAGATTTCGCCGCGATCGTTGACCACCCAGGGCGTGCCGCTCGGATCGACATCGATGCTTACCGCACCGCCTGGCACCAGGTTCCAGTCGCGTCCGTTCCAGCGATGGACCGTGAATCCGCCTGTTGTCTGAGTGATGCCGATGACCCACACCGAGCCGTCCGCTCCCACGCCGATGTCGCGCGCCAGCCCGGGCATCCGTTGCCAGCCACCGGCGCCCGCGCGAAATATCTGGCCTTCGTTATTCACGACCCACGGGGTGCCTTGCGGGTCAACATCGATGCGTAGTGCGCCGCCCGGAACGATTGCCAGTCGCTGCCGTTCCAGCGATAGATGGATTGGCCTCCCTCGACCTGATCGATGCCGGTGACCCACGCCTGACCACCTGCTCCGACACCGATATCGGTCGCCAGTCCGGGCAGTAGCCGCCACTGCGCGATTACAACAGTGGTGCAGAGAGAAAGCAGAATGCCGACTAGCAAACGAACTCTTATAAGCCACCTAAAGGAGAAACAACGGCTCTCACGATGCCATTGGACGATGCACCGCGCAACGGCGGCCAAATAGAACGCCGGGAATTGGTTGCATCTCGCCTTACGGCGATCTGCAAAGCCGGCGGCTGATCCAAGTCCACCACGACCACCAAACGAAAATGCCACCTTGCGGTGGCACTTTGTTTGGTGGAGGCGGCGGGAATCGAACCCGCGTCCGCGAATGATCCAGATCCAGTTCTACATGCATAGCCGGTCTATTTGAGCTCTCACCACGCGCTTAGCCGATCGGCAGGCCGACGCGCAGCCAGTCACTGATCTCGATGCCGCCGTCGTGACTCCACCGGCATCCAGCCTCTGTAAATGGCGCTGCTGTTAGTTGCCTAACCTAGCCCAGGGGCCAGCTAGTGCAGCGTCTAGCCGGTATTAAGCGGCTAAAGCAAACGCGTCTTCGTTGGCGTTTGTAGTGTTCCAGATGGATTTACGAGGTGACTGGTCCTCGGCATGCCCTGAGATCCTTCACGACCCACGTCGAAGCCAGGTCGCCCCCGAAAAGGATTTGGATTGTACGACTACAGATGCGTCACTTCAGAGAGAAATCAACCGGCGATTTGGCGCCCCAGTTGCTGACGCCGGCGGCGTCGAGTTGCGACTGACAGAAATAGCCGATCGCGCAGCGGGAAATTGCTTGCGCAGCGCCATGTTCGTTGCTGCGTCCTTACGTCAGTTGCACAAGGTCACCGGCCTTTCGCCACTGCCGGTGGTTGCGCCGAAACTCGCACTGATGCTCAGAGGTACGTTGATCCCAGGAGTACCCGTCATCGCTTGTGTGAACGTCAGCACATACTGTCGTTCGAACAACAGCGCTGCCAGCTGCTTGTAAATGGTTGCCAGATTCTGGGAGGCATCTGCCTGAAAATATAGTCCTCCCGTTTCAAGAGCCATCCTCTCCAGGCCGGGGCCATCCAGCGATGCACCAATGCCGACGGTGAATATCGCGACGTTCTTTGTTCTTGCGTTGGCTATGACGTCGCTCAATGTCTTGCTTGACAACGGCGCTCCCGTCTCACCCGCGTCGACGCCATCCGTCGCGACAATGACTGCACGTCGATAGGCAGTGTTGACTGCCGTGTTATCCACGGCGCTGAAAACTGTGTCGTACAGCCTTGTCGCGTTTCCCCGGTCGAAGCTGGCTGCTATCGCAGCAGCCAGTAGTGACTTGTCGGATGTAAATGGTTGAACGACTTCGAACTCGGTGCCGAACTTGATGACTTGTGCGATGTCATCCGCCCGCATGGCGGCCAGCAGGCCGGTGAATCCGGCCTTCATGTCGTTAAAGGCGACCGGTTGTTCGGTCACGCTGCCGCTGTGGTCCAACACCGCTGAAATGGCGATTGTCTTGTAGATGTCTGCGATGTAGCGTGCCGACGTGAGCATGACGGGGAAAGTCCCCTGCATTACCGTGAAGTTGCCCGCCAGGAGCCCGAGGACTGGGTAGCCGCCCTGGTCCGTGACCGAAACATAGGCAGTGCTCACCGGGCAAACGGTATCGAGTTGATTGATCCGCACCGTCAGGGCGGTAACCTCCTCGGAACTGGCCGTTATCGGCAGTGAGAAAATCGGCGTCCTGGAATCGTTGGAATCGATCTGTAGAACCGTACTGAATGCGGTAGTGCTCGCAGGCTGAAACGCGATCTGAAATGTGCACGAATCCCCGGCCGCGATAGTGGGAGAGACTGAAGCACACGGCTTCGCTCCGGCGCTTGGGCTCAGGATGAAGCTGGGGTCGGCGGGCGCTTTAAAGGCGATGTTGGAAACGCGCAGTGCCGCGCCGCCTGCGTTGCTGATGGTGACTTCAAGCGGAGCAGGAACGTTGCGGGTGGTGACCTTACCGAAGCTAAATGTCTGCGGCAGAACTTGAATCGAAGGACTTCCCGCGGCCGGAGGAACCGGCGTAGGCGCGGGGGTAGAGGCGCCGCCTCCTCCGCTGCCGCAGCCACTAAACGCGACGGCACACGCCGCCAAGAGTGCCGCTATGACGCGCGTCCTTATTCCAGCATCCCTGTAATCGTGCTGCATTCGCTGGCTATGTCCCGGCTCTTCATTCACTCTATGCAACGTTTACTCTATGCAACTTCAGTGCCCGCGCAGTAACAAATCGCGTAGGGTCAATTGGTAGTAGAAACGATAACAACGCGAGGCGGCGGGGCTTCCGAACGGTTCAGCCCATCCGGAGTCGGCCTGTTGCATTCGCATTGCGCGGTAGGCAGCTCACGTGTGGTCAATCATCAAGTCGCCTACATAAGAACAGATCCTACGTGGGAGCGGCGTCACTTAAGCAAGAAGTAACCCGCATTTTCGCCCCGGATTCCTTGGTGGACATCGGCGTCGAGTCGGCTCGACCAGGGGTAATCGCACGCGCGGACTTAGCTTCGGTCTCCAGCCGGTGGCGTACGACTGTCGCGCGTTGCTTGGCGGGTGCGCGCGGATCTTCCGGAGCCACGGCGAGATTCGCGATGATCAGCTTCTCCATCTCGGGCGCGCGACCTCGATCGTGGGGATCTTCAGTCCGCCGCTGATCCTCCCCACGCAAATGCCTACTCGGCCAGCAACGCAATTAGTTCTGGCGGCGAATGTATGACGCTATCCGCACCCCACTGTTGATACGGTACCCCGTTACCGAGATACCCGTAACTCGCAACCACGGTACGCACACCGGCTGCGCGTCCCGCATCGATATCGCGTTGATCATCCCCGACGTAAATGGCAACGGCCGCATCAACGGACGCGCACGACAGTGCGTGCAGCAAAGGGGCTGGATGGGGTTTCGAAAACGGAGTGGTGTCGCCGCTGACGACGCACGCCGCACGCTCGGAAAGCTTCAGCGCCTGCACCAGCGGCACTGTAAAACGGGCGAATTTGTTGGTGACAATTCCCCACCGGATCCCGCGCTGCTCCAACTGTTGCAGGGCGTCGTCCATGCCCGGGAACAAACAAGAATCAACGCACAGCGCCAATTCATACTCACGCAGGAACTCCTGCCGCAGCTCGGCGTAACGCGCGTCGTCGGGGGCAACGTCGAAGGCCCGCCCCACCATGCCGCGCGCTCCGTGCGATACATACGGGCGCAACTCGGCGATCGGCAGCGGCTCCATGCCGTGCGAGATTCGCATCCGGTTCGCGGCCGCGGCAAGATCGGGCGCCGTATCGGCCAGCGTGCCGTCGAGGTCGAGCAAGACCAGCCGAACGCGCGAGGGTGGCTTTTCTACGGTTTGCGGCACGCCATCAAATAGTTGACATCGGTATCGCGACCCAGCGTCGCATTCTTTGTAAATGGGTTGTACTGCATGCCGATGACTTCACACACGTCCAGTCCGGCGGCTCGCGCGAATTTCGAAAGCTCGCTCGGCTTCAGAAACTTTTCATACTCGTGCGTGCCGCGCGGCAACAGGTTCAAGACGTACTCGGCGCCGACAATCGCCAGCGCGAACGCCTTCAGGTTGCGATTGATCGTCGAAAAAAAAACCCAACCGCCGGGCCTGGCCAAGCGTGCGCACGCTTGCACCGTTTGCGCCGGGTCGGGAACGTGCTCCAGCATTTCCATACAGGTCACGACGTCAAAGCCGCCTGGACGCTCGGCAGCCAGACTCTCGGCAGCGCACTCGCGATACTCGACGTGCGCGTTCGAATCGAGTGCATGCAGGCGCGCGACGTTAAGAGGCTTGTCCGCCAGATCAATGCCAAGAACAACTGCGCCTTTTCGCGCCATCGCTTCGGTCAACACACCCCCGCCGCAGCCGACGTCCAACACCTGCCTGCCTGCCAGCGAAACAAGTCGTTCGATCCACTCGAGCCGCGCGGGATTGATGTCGTGCAGAGGCCGCATCGGTCCGTCGCGGTCCCACCACGTTCCTGCAAGCTCGCCGAATTTCAGAAGCTCGGCTCGGTCGACGTTGTCGTTCATGCGGCGGATGTTACGCAACCGCGATTGCGAGAAAAGGCGCAAAAAAAAAGCCCCGCCGAGGCGGGGCTAGTTTGAGCAGACGTTCTTATTAACGACTTGTCTAGCGCTTGACCGGACGCGTACCGACCACTTCGACTTCGACGCGACGGTTCGGCTGCAAGCACGCGATCAGCTGCGGACGATTGCGAATCTCGCCTTTGGCGGACGGATCCGCGCACTGCTTGACGGGATTCGTTTCGCCCTTGCCTTCGGTGTAGACGCGGTTCGGCTCGATACCTTTGCTGACAAGGTAGTCTTTAACCGCCTGCGCACGACGTTGCGAAAGCTTCAGGTTGTAAGCGTCGCTGCCAATGCGGTCCGTGTAGCCGACCGCGATGATCACTTCGAGGCTCACACCGGCCAATTTGGACACGAGGTCATCCAGCTTGGCACGGCCTTCCGGACGCAGCGTTGCTTTGTCGAAGTCAAACAACGCATCGGCCGCAAACGTCACCTTCTCGCTGGTCGGAGCAGGCGGCGCCGGTGGTGCTGGCGGCGGCGGCGGCGGAGCCGGCGGTGCGGGCGGCGGGGGTGGCGGCGGAGGCGGCTCGCAGACCTCTTTCGGCATCAGTGCCTTGTCGCAGTCGCAACCGACCGGGAAAGGACTGCCTTCGACCTTGGTACTTCTGGCCCGCTCAAGGCTCCAAAAGCCGGTTCGCCAGCACAGGCCAAACGGGTTCATGACAACAACGCCACGCGAGTCGATCACATACGGGCTTTCGCGCGGATCGGCGATCTTGATGTCCTTCTGCTGGGCGAGACTTACGCCCGAGACGGTCATCAGTGCCGCGGCCACGAGGCCCAGCTTGATGAATTTCATATATTGGTGCTCCTCACTCGAGATTCGGAATAACCGTTCGGAGCGCAAACCGAACGATCGATGCAAGCCCGCGTCGATCGGTGGTCGTTTCGAAAGGCGCGTTAGCCTGCCGAAACAGCCCCGCTCGTTAGCAAGACTTGTCGGCAGCGATTTTGCCACGCACCGACCGACGCCATCAGAGTCTTTTCGAGCAACCCATCACTATCGGCCAGGGCGTGTCGCTTATGCACAACAGGCTTGCCAGCGATCCAGACATCGGTCACCTGTTCACGCCCCGCGGCGTAGACGATTTGTGACACAACGTCGTACAGCGGCTGTGTTTCGACCGCCGCCATATTGAACGCGACCAGATCAGCGTCTTTGCCGACTTCGATTGAGCCGATACGTCGATCCAGCCCGAGCGCGCACGCTCCACCCAAGGTAGCGCTTTCGAGTGCTGCGGGCGCGCCGAATGCGCTGGCATCATGGGCGACGCCTTTGGCGAGCAACGCTGCCAGGCGCAGCTCAGCCAGCATGTCGACACGGTTATTGCTTGCCGCGCCGTCGGTGCCGATCGCAATGTTGACGCCTGCCGCGGAAAGCCTGGCGAGCGGCGCCAGCCCGCTGCCGAGCTTGAGATTCGATGCCGGGCAGTGAGCCACTGAAGCACCGCGCTGCGCCAGCAGAGCAATTTCGTGCTCGTTCAAGTGGACCGCGTGCACGGCGATCAATCGTTCCGACACGATCCCCAGACGGTCAAGCCGCTGCAATGGGCGGCAGCCGTGCTTGGCGATCGACTCGGCGATCTCGTCTTCAGTTTCATGCACATGCGTATGGATCGGCAGATCGAGCTCTTCTGCCAGGACCGCGATGCGCTTCAGCGTCTGATCGGCCACCGTGTAGGGCGCATGCGGAGCCAGCGTGAAACTCACCAGCGGATCGTTGCGAAACGCATCGCGCGTCGCCAGTCCTTTGCGCAGGTAGTCCTCCGCGTCGGCTGCGTAAGCGGTCGGAAACTCGATCGCAATAATCCCTGCAACGGCGCGCAGGCCCATGCTGCGCAATGCGCGCAAGCTGGCGTCCGGATAGAAATACATGTCCGAGCACGTGGTCGTGCCCGAGCGCAACATTTCAAGTGCCGCCAGCTGGGTGCCGTCGTGTACGAAATCGGCCGAGACCAGCGCGGCTTCGAGCGGCCAGATACGTTCCTTCAGCCAACGCATCAGCGGCAAGTCGTCGCCGACGCCGCGCATTAGAGCCATCGCCGCATGCGTATGGCAGTTGACCAGCCCCGGCGTCACGGCGTGGGTCTCGAGAATGTGCGTGCTGGAGGCGCGATAGCGATCCGGGGTCTCCGCTGACGGCAATACGTCGACGATCTTGCCGTCGGCGATGGCAACGGCATAGCGCTCGAACACCACCGCGCGCGGCACGATGGGAATGACCCAGCGGGCGTGGACGAGGGTATCGATGTCGGTCATCGGATCGGGTCTGTTGCAGTTACTAAACGGCGCGCGATTACAGCACACGACACATCGGATTGAGGCGAAATCGGAGCCTTCGACTGATAAACTTCGCTGCCTAATTTTTGCTTAGTTGCCAGGCCTAAACGTGGATCAGTTCGCCAAGGAAACGCTGCCGATTTCGCTCGAAGAAGAGATGCGGCGCTCGTATCTCGACTACGCAATGAGCGTGATCGTCGGCCGTGCCTTGCCGGACGTGCGCGATGGTCTGAAGCCGGTGCACCGCCGCGTGCTGTACGCGATGCACGAGAGCAACTACGTGCATACCCGGCCGTACGTAAAGTGTGCGCGCGTCGTCGGCGACGTGATGGGGAAATACCACCCGCACGGCGATCAGGCGATTTACGACACCCTCGTCAGAATGGCGCAGCCTTTTTCATTGCGTTATCTGCTGATCGACGGGCAGGGTAATTTCGGCTCGGTCGATGGCGACAATCCGGCGGCAATGCGTTACACCGAATCGAGGCTGTCGAAGATAGCAGCGTCGCTGCTGCTCGATATCGACAAGGAGACGGTCGACTTCGCGCCCAACTACGACGGCAAGGAGCGCGAGCCGCTGGTCTTGCCCGCGCGCGTGCCCAATCTGTTGATCAACGGCTCGGCGGGCATCGCGGTGGGCATGGCGACCAACATTGCCCCGCACAACCTGGGCGAGGTGATCGATGGCTGCATGGCCTTGTTGCGCAATCCGCAAACCAGCATTGATGAACTAATAGAGTTGATTCCTGCGCCCGACTTTCCGACCGCCGGAATCATCTACGGCGTCGAAGGCGTGCGTGAAGGCTATCGCACCGGGCGCGGCCGCGTTGTGATGCGCGCCAAGGCGCATTTCGAAGAAATCGACAAGGGCACACGCTCGGCGATCATCATCGATGAGCTGCCCTATCAGGTGAACAAGCGCGTACTGCTCGAGCGTATCGCCGAGATGGTCAATGAAAAGCGCATCGAGGGCATCTCGGATATCCGCGACGAATCCGACAAATCCGGCATGCGCGTCGTGTTCGAGCTGAAGCGCAACGAGCAGCCGGATGTGGTGCTGAATAATTTGTACAAGCAGTCGCAGCTGCAGGACACGTTCGGCGTCAACATGGTGGCACTCGTCGACGGCCAGCCCCGCGTGCTGAATCTGAAGCAGATGCTGGACGCATTCTTGTCGCATCGGCGCGAGGTGATTACGCGGCGCACGGTGTTCGAGCTGCGCGAAGCTCGCCGGCGCGGCCACGTGCTCGAAGGTCTTGCGGTGGCGCTGGAAGACATCGACGAATTCATCGCTCTGATCAAAGCGGCGCCGACACCGCCGGTCGCCAAGGCCGGGTTGATGGGCCGCGCCTGGGACTCGTCGGTGGTACGCGAGATGTTGACGCGCGCAGGACGCGACATGAACGTCTATCGTCCGGAAGCGATGGATCCGCGCTTTGGACTGATGGACGATGGGCTGTATCGGCTTTCCGACGAGCAGGCCGAACAGATCCTGCAGATGCGCCTGCAGCGCCTGACCGGGCTCGAACAGGACAAGATCGTCAACGAGTATCGCGAGGTAATGGATCAGATTACCGATCTGCTGAATGTGCTCGCCACGCCGGCGCGGATCACCGACATCATTGCCGAAGAGCTACTCGCCCTGAAAAGCGAGTTCGGCGATGCGCGCCGCTCGGAGATCGTGCGCAGCGCTCAGGATCTGATCACCGAAGATCTGATCACGCCCGAAGACATGGTCGTCACGCTGTCGCACGCCGGCTATATTAAGAGCCAGCCGCTCGCCGACTATCGCGCGCAGCGGCGCGGTGGGCGCGGCAAGCAGGCGGCGGCCACGCGTGAAGATGACTGGATCGATCAGCTCTTCATCGCCCACACGCACGATACGATCCTGTGCTTCTCCGATCGCGGCCGGCTGTACTGGCTCAAAGTGTGGGAGGTCCCGCAGGGGCAGCGCAACGCGCGTGGCCGACCGATCGTCAACATGTTTCCGTTGATGGAGAACGAGAAGATCACGGTCGTGCTGGCGATCAAGCAGTTCGACGAAGAGCATTTCGTGTTCATGGCTACCGCGATGGGCACCGTCAAGAAAACCGCGTTGACGGAATTCTCCAACCCGCGCAAGGCCGGCATCATCGCGGTCGATCTCGACGCCGGGGACTATTTGATCGGTGCCGCGATTACCGACGGCAAACACGACGTGATGCTTTTTTCGGATGCCGGCAAGGCTGTGCGCTTCGACGAGAACGACGTGCGCCCGATGGGCCGGCAGGCGCGCGGCGTTCGCGGCATGTGGCTCGATGAAGGGCAGCAGGTAATCGCAATGCTGGTCGCCGAAGACGAGCGGCAGAGCGTGCTGACTGCAACCGAAAACGGCTACGGCAAGCGCACCCCGATCGTCGAATACACGCGCCACTCGCGCGCGACGCGCGGAATGATCGCGATTTCGACGAGCGAGCGAAACGGCAAGGTGGTCGCTGCGACTCTCGTGCGCAGCGACGACGAAGTGATGCTGATCACGACGGGCGGCGTGCTGATTCGTACCCGCGTCGCCGAGATTCGCGAGATGGGACGCGCCACTCAGGGCGTTACGTTGATCGCGCTCGACGGAGGCACGCTGCTGTCCGGCCTGCAACGCGTCGTCGAGCGCGACAGCGATGTTGTGAATGGCGACGCGATGGGTAACGATGGCAGTCACGCGACAACTGTCGGTACCGGCAACAACGAAGATAGCGGCGCCGCAGACGAACCGCCGCAGGCCTGAGGTGCGCGACGACGCAATGCCGATCGAAGGCGTGCGCGGTTGATTGCGTTGATGCGATCGTTCGCGCGCAGCGATGAATAAACCTACTGATGGTCGTCTGAAGACGCTGCGCGACGCGATCGATGCGGTCGATGCGCGGTTGGTCGCATTGTTGAACGAACGCGCTCAACTGGCGATCGATGTGGGGATGATTAAGCACGAGGTGGGCGCGCCTGTATTTCGCCCTGAGCGCGAAGCCGCGGTGCTGCAACGTGCAGCCGCGCTGAATGGAGGACCGCTGTCGCGAGATCACGTCACCCACATCTTTCGCGAGGTCATTTCAGCCTGCCGTGCGCTGGAGCGTCCACTGACCGTCGCATTCCTGGGCCCGGCAGGGACGTTTTCCGAAATGGCGATGCAACGGCAGTTCGGCTCCAGCGTTACGGGACTGCCGTGCGCCACGCTCGATGATGTGTTTCGCACGACCGAGGCGGGCAGCGCCGAACTGGCGATCGTGCCGCTCGAAAATTCGTCCGAAGGCGCGGTCAATCGCACACTCGACTTGTTGCTCGCCACGCCGCTCGGCATGCTGGCCGAGGTGTCGGTTTCAGTCCAGCACAACCTGCTTAGCAAGAGTGGCTCGATGAACGGTGTGGTGCGCGTATGTGCGCATGCGCAAGCGCTGGCGCAATGTGCCGGCTGGCTCAACCAGCACTGCCCGTCGCTGGAACGGCAGCCCGTCGCGAGCAACGCCGAAGCGGCGCGCATGGCGTCCGAGGACGAAACGACAGCCGCCATTGCGGGGGAGGCGGCAGCGCGTCACCACAACGTTCAAATGGTCGCGGCGCAAATTCAGGACGACACGCATAACCGTACGCGGTTTGCCGTGCTGGGTCCGCAGTCGAAACAGCCGCTGACGCCTTCGACGCACGACAAGACGTCGCTGATCCTTTCGGTACCCAATAAAGCGGGCGCAGTGTTTCATATGCTGTCGCCACTTGCTGCGCACGATGTGTCGATGACTCGCTTCGAGTCACGGCCGGCGCGCGTCGGCACCTGGGAGTATTACTTCTACGTCGACGTGGAGGGCCACGTGGAAGAGCCCAAGGTCGCAAGGGCTCTGACCGAGCTTCAGAAGGCGTGTG
The DNA here is from genome assembly GCA_963746085.1 of uncultured beta proteobacterium. Taxonomy (GTDB): domain Bacteria; phylum Pseudomonadota; class Gammaproteobacteria; order Burkholderiales; family Burkholderiaceae_F; genus JACCZX01. The sequence continues at coordinate 164,835 of CAVVAI010000008.1, read as the reverse complement.
CCTTCTATAAGTGTCTTGGGTCCTATCCGGCCGAGCGAACGGAAGCGCGATGAATGCCGCGGAAGCTTTGCTTTCTCTGCCTGCGCTTCCGTACGTGCGCGCTATCGCTCCGTATGTCTCGGGAAAGCCAATCGATGAACTGGCGCGCGAGTTCGGACTCGATCCCCAATCGATCGTCAAGTTAGCGTCGAACGAAAATCCGCGCGGCATGCCCGCGTCCGCAAGACGCGCCATGGCGGACGCAATGAGCGATTTCGGGCGATATCCGGACAGCAATGGGTTCGCGCTGAAGTCTGCGCTGGCGGCAAAGCTGAATGTTCCGCTCGACTGGATTACGTTGGGCAACGGCAGCAACGACATCCTGGAACTTGTAGCAGCCGCTCTGCTCGCTCCCGGTCGCAGCTGCGTCTATGCGGAGCACTCGTTCGCCGTGTACGCACTCGCTACGCAGGCACGCGGTGCGCGCGCCATCGTCGCCCCCGCCAGGAATTTAGGTCACGACCTGGATGCGATCTCTTCGGCGATCGCGTCCGACACGGCGCTGATCTATATCGCCAACCCAAACAATCCCACCGGGACGCATCTTGCAGCCGCAGCGATCGAGAGCTTCCTTTCTAGCGTCCCGTCGCGTGTCGTCGTTGTGATCGATGAGGCGTACAACGAGTATCTGCCGCCGGAGCTCCGCTTCGACAGTCCTCAATGGGTGCGCCGCTATTCGAATGTGTTGATCTCACGCACGTTTTCGAAAGCGTACGGATTGGCGGGGCTGCGCGTCGGCTACGGCGTTGCCCAGCCGGAACTGACCGATCTGCTAAACCGCGTACGGCATCCGTTTAACGTGAACACGGCTGCGCAAGCTGCAGCAGTTGCGGCGTTGACCGATGCGGCTTTTTTGGAGGAGAGCTATCGCCTCAATCTCAGCGGCATGCAGCAACTGAACGACGCGTTTCGCACGCTGGGTCTCGAGTACGTGCCGAGCTTCGGCAATTTTGTGCTGGTAAAGGTAGGAGGTGCCTCTCGCGTGTACCAGGAGCTACTGAAGCGCGGTGTGATTGTGCGGCCAGTCAGCAACTACGGCTTGCCGGAGTGGCTGCGCGTTACGGTAGGTCTGCCTGAAGAGAACTCGAGGTTTGTCGAGGCGCTGACGGCCGCGCGCCGATGAAACTCGCGCTGATCGGGGTCGGGTTGATTGGAGGGTCGTTTGCCAGAGCATTGCGCGCAGCCCGCCAAGTTGACGTCATCACAGGGTTTGACAGTCAACCGGAAGCTTTGAAACGGGCTATCGAGCTCGGCGTTATCGATCGATCTGCGGAATCAGCAGCTCGAGCCATTGAGCAAGCCGACCTGGTGATGATCGCGACCCCAGTCGGAGCGATTGGGGACGTGTTGCTGGCAATAGCGCCGCATCTTGGGCCAGCGGCCATCGTCACCGATGTCGGCAGCACAAAGACGGGCGTAATTGAAACTGCCCGCCACGCATTGGGGTCGGCATTCGCGCGCTTCGTGCCGGGCCATCCGATCGCAGGCCGTGAGCACTCGGGCGTTGACTACTCGGAGGCAGCTCTGTTCAACGACAAGGTCTTCGTTTCTACGCCGGTAGCAGAGACCGACATGGAAGTGGTGCATCGCGTAGAAGCGCTTTGGCGAAGTGCGGGTTGCCGTGTCGAGCGTATGACAGCCGAAGAGCATGACCGTGTGTTCGCTGCAGTCAGCCATTTGCCACATTTGCTTGCGTATGCGTTGCTTGCACAGATTAGTGCCAAGCCAGATGCTGAAAGAAAGTTTGCCATCGCGGGTGCTGGATTTCGGGACTTCACCAGAATCGGATTGTCCAGCCCATCAATGTGGACCGATGTGTGTCTTGCTAACCGGCACGCCCTTGCGGAGGAACTAAACGACTACCGCGTCTTGCTGGATCGGCTGCAGCGCGCTCTTGAAGCGGCCGACGGCGACACGTTGAACCGCGTCTTCGCAAGCGCGGTCTTGGCAGGTCGTACGCTCGCCGGTTAGCGCCGTGTCGAAACGCTAGCGGCTAATGCGGCTGGACTAGCGCCTGTCGCACCGCTATCCGTCGAAGTAACCTGTAAGTCTTCCGTTCTTCTTTACTTCGGCGTGCGAAGTCAGTAGCTGTCGCTGCCGTGCGTCCGCTTGTCGCGAAAGGGAATCCATTGGGCGGTCTCAACGGGCTTTGTCCAACTTCGCTGGGTAAGCTTTGTCATCAGGAGGTAGTCATGCGTTTGCGCGGCTTCACGTTGGTTGAGATGCTCGTGGTGTTGGCAATCAGTGCGATTCTGATCGCGGCTGCTGTGCCGTCTTTCCAAACGCTGATCGCGTCGACCCGCGCTTCCAGCGCGTCGGGCACGCTGTTGTCGAACTTGGAGTACGCGCGGTCTGAGGCAATTCGGCGCAATCAAAACGTTACGGTCTGCCGTACGACCGACGCTAACGCGCCTGAGGCAGTTCTCGCTTGTAGTGATGTCGCTGGGCTGGGATTTGACGGCAATGATTGGGGCAGCGGCTGGATAGTGTTTGCAAAAGCGGGGACCGGCGTCAACTTTTCTGCGTTCGAGTTTGGAGAGGATTTTCTGTTGATGCGACAACCGGCAGCGAATCCTGGAACAACGCGCGCGGCCGTGTGGTCCACCATGGCGGGCGCGCAGCGCGTTGCTTATAGGGGCGATGGAATGCCTGCGGGCGTGGTCGCCACCAGGTTTTTTGTCGATTACGGGCCAGTACCCACTCCAGCGATTGCCAACCGTGATCCGAATCCCCTGACGTTAACCGTTGCTGGTCGCTGCCTGGCCGTAGCAGGAAGCACGGGTCGAGTGCGCGCTTATCGGCCCACCTTAAATACTTGCCCGACACTATGAAAGCGATGCACGGTCGATTTTCTAAGCGTTCGGTGCAGTCCGGGCTGTCAATGGTCGAAATTCTGGTGACGCTGACCATAGTGGCGTTCGGCCTCTTGGGGTTGCTTGGCCTGCAGGCACGAGCTCTGACGTTTCAGAAGGATTCGTTCGATCGCAAAGCTGCCGCTGAACTGGTCGCGCAATTAGCGGAGCGCATGCGCGCCAATCATCTGGGCTTCACAGTGGGCGATTACGACTTAAGGTTCAGTGCTGCGGCTGCTGACACGGCTCTGATAAGACAGTGCGCGTTGAACACTGCATGCACCTGGACGGAAGTTGCCAGGCGTGATCTCGATCAGTGGACCGTTGAGCTGCGCCGCCGGCTTCCATTGTCAGCTGCCTATGTAATTTTTGATCCGGCCGACACGAGAATGATGGCAGTCACCCTCGCGTGGCCAGAGCCGCAGCAGGCCGCCGGTGCTGCTCTGTCAAGCGTCGTTGACGCCACCTGCGCTGGCCTGAACGCCACGTTCGGTGCCGGCCTGACTCAGATGTACCGCTGCTATACGACTTCCGTCTTTCCATGACAAGCGAACCCGTACACCTGCTATCGGCTCGGCAGTCCGGCCGGACGCTGATCGAGCTCATTATCGCCATGGCGATTAGCCTTGTGATCATTGCCGGCGTTTCATCGCTCTATCTGTCCGCCAGCGGCGTTTCGCGGCTTGCCGGCGAGGCAGGCACGGCCGAGGAATCGGGCCAGATCGCGATGTTCGTGATCGGAGGCGCGGTCAAACTTGCTGGGTATGGCGAAATTCTCGGGTCCGACTACGCCAGCCAGAATCAAACGCTGTTTGATGGGGCGTATGTACGAGGCTGCACTAACAGTCGTTTTGCTGTTCCGTTGCCCGCGACCCCTCCGTTGCTCGATTTGAACTGCACCGGTGCCGGACAACAGGACGCGCTGTACGTGAGGTTTCAAGCACGGCCTGAAGTTGCAGCAATTTCTATTCCAGAGCAAACCCGAGTTGAGCTAACCGACTGCCTCGGTGATCAAACACCGCTGGAGACGATCGACCCCCTTTCCGGGAGAGCGGGTGCGGGAGTCCCACGTCGCATGGTTACAAACGTGTTTGCCTTAGCACTGAATGCTGCAGGTCGCCTCGCGCTTTACTGCAGTGGAAGCGGAGGTGGCGGCAATCAGCCCCTGGTCGAGGACGTTGTCGAGTTCAAGGTGTTCTACCGCTTGGATGACGCGGCATATTTTGCAGGTGCAGGAGGCGCCACCAACGCAGCGCCACTGGGCGGGTCAGTTAGAGACGCGGCCTTCATCAACGGGCTGTCCGCTGCGATTGTTGATCCATGGAATTACGTAGTCGCGGTCATGGTTTGCGTAACAGTTCGCACCAACGAGGGCGGCGTAGCGACCGCCCTACCTCCCAATTCAACACCAACGTGCCCGGTCACCGCGGTTGAGGCCGCAACGGGTCTGGCGCTGGTGGGGCCGAATCCTGCCGGTGGAGTCTTGCATCGCTCGTACTCGCAGGTCTTCACAATTCGCTCACACGCGACGGCGACTCCGTCGTTGACGCCATGAGCAGGCATACCAGTACGCCCTGCGCGCTATCGGCAGTAGCGCGGCGACGCTTTGCTGCTGGTGTTGTGCTGCCGATTGTTCTGGTCATCTTGACTGTGCTGACTGGCTTGGTCGTTACGCAGATTCGGCGCAGCACGATTGACGAACGGCTCGCCGCCAATACGCGGGAAACAGTCGTGCTCGACAGCGCAGTTCAGACTGCGTTGCGCTGGTGCGAAGCGCGAATCATTGCGGCTCCGAATGACACCGTAACGATCCCGGTGAACATCGATGCGCCCGGGGTGCCGCCCTGGACCCCAACAAACGCAACATGGAATAACGACGCTGTCTCGCTCAATTTCGTCGGATCCAATCTGCTGCCCCCGGCCTTCTCCCCCACGGACCCGGTGTGCATCATTGAAGACGCCACCTGCGAGCTTCTGCCCCCCATCTCGCCGACCGGTCAGAACGGCGGCGGTTGCAACGGTATCGATGACCGTTGGAGAAAGTTTCGGATTACAGCGCGCGTGCAGACCAACGCGGCGGACCTCGTGGGTGCGCTCAACGCCACCCGTTCGATGTTCGCGCAAAGCGAAATGCGCCTGTACATAGATTAACGATGACGATGAAAAACGCCGGAGTGTGCTTATGAATCGCCACAATGTTGACGATGCTACCGACACCAACAAAGCGCGATTGCGACCGCTGTGGATGCGCGCGCTCGGGTTGGCACTTATATGGCTGATGGTGTTGCAGCCCACCGTAGCAACAGCGGCGATCGCACAGGAGCCCCTGTTCTCGGTCAGCGCGCTGCCGCCGAACGTGATGCTGATGATGGATGACTCGAACTCGATGCGCGAGTACACGCTGCCATTGCCCAGCGGAGTCGTCTTACCTGGCCCCACCTGCAGGTCCAACGGTGCGGGACAGCCTATTGATGGCGTGGTGGTGTCGACTCGGATCGGCAACCGTTGTGTGCATCTGGACGACGACTGGGCGCTTCGCTCGCCCGCGCTGAACCCACTTTGGTACAACCCGGCGGTCACGTATTCGCCTTGGAACGACAACAATAAAGGGGGAGGCAGCAACTTCCCGCAGGCGAATTGGGGCGGCTCGACTGCCGTCGCGAATCCGGCGCAGTTAACCCCGTGGGACATGCGCAAGTGGCCGGCCTCGGTAACGCCGTTTTACACGCCGTCGGCAACCCAGGTCACAACCAACACAGGCACGATTGGAACCAATCCCCAGGTCGTGAACCCAGCGGCCGGACAGTACATTCGCTACCCCGGCATGCCGGGAGAAGGACCGCCGAATGAAGACCTCTTCACCGGAGGCGTCGGCTTCACCTGCAATCTGTGCCTGACCTACAACCAGGTTCCGACCTACGGGCCGTTGCCCCCTTGCCTTGCCTATGCGCAGAACCCGGTCTACGGGCCACTCCCGCCTTGCCTGGCGTACGTTCAGGTGCCGCAATACGGTCCTGCTCCTCCTTGTTTGGCATACGCACAGGTTCCTGTGTACGGGCCTTTACCTCCTTGCCTGGCCTATCAGCAGGTTCCGGTCACTACCTGCGTCATTGGTGCCGGATGCGGGTGAAGAGTCGGGGTTTCGCCAAGTTTGCTCGATAACGAGTTACGTCAATGGCGCCTGTACCAATCAGCCGCCGGCACCGATCCTCAGCTACGTGAACGGCGCTTGCATCAACCAACCGCTCGGACCATTGCTAGGGTTCATCAATGGGGCCTGCAGCAATCAACCTCCGCCGGCCATCATCGGCACTACGCAGGGTGCTTGTATCAACCAGCCGCCCGCTCCAGTCACTGGGTTCGTCAACGGTACGTGCCAGACGTTCAACCCGGCCGACGCGACGTGCCCGGTGGCGAACCGCACGTACTTGCCGGGCGGGTGGGCTCCCGCGCGCCATTTCCGCTTTACGGGTACGCCAGGCGAAGAGAACCAACCGGGCAAATACCTGCTGGTCGATATCGATCGGACGGTGAATCTGGCCGCTATGTTCCCGGTCGTCGATGCAGTCACCGGCCTGCCCGCGGCCACGCGTACCGATTGTGCCTTTGCGAATTCCTGTACGTGGACAGAAGAAGCGAAGAACTTCGCCAACTGGTACACGTACTACAGGAATAGGTTGTTTGCCGCGGTAGCGGTGACATCGCAGGTACTGTCCGCAGCGACCGATGCCAGCCAGACGTTGCGGTTTGGGTTCGGGCGTATCAATCGCTTCCCGGATGCACCGAATCCGTGGGATCCGCCCACGTCGGGTAACGTCGGAAGCCGTTTCGTAGGACGGCCTTCCATTGACGGCGACAACTTTACAAGTCCGACTGCAGTTGAGCGCGGAGTGAGACCGTTCACGGTGGGAACGTCGGACCGGCAACAGGTATTTGACTGGCTCTTCGGCCTTCAATGGACGGGGTCAACACCCAATCGCGAAGCGATCCATTCGGCTGGCGCTTACTTCACGCGCAGGGACGCTCGCAATCCTTACGCCGACGACCCCTCCGTCGGCGAGCCGGTCGCCAACAATCTTTGGTGCCGGCGCAATTTCAATTTGCTTGCGACTGACGGCGAATGGACAAAGGTCAAGCCGCCGGGAGTCACGCCAAAGCCGCAGCCCAGGATGGAGGATGCTGTCGCGGACGGCATCAACACGACGCCGATTTCAACTGGGTCACCGTTTGGTTCGGTACTGGACATCGACTCCCAAACCGGGCCGATTATCACTGGGTCGAACCGCAAAGACCCGCTGCAACTCTATAGCTATCAGTATTTGCCGGCGACGGAGCCATGGTTCACCGCAGGTGCGAGCAGCGACACATATACGTTGACCGACGTTGCGAAGTACTACTGGGCCAATGATTTGAGGCCGGATCTCGCTAATCGATTTGATCGCGACCTTCCCACCAAGAAGGCGTTCTGGCAGCACATGGTGAATTACATCGTCGGCTACGGCGTGAAAGCGACGATGGACGATGCGACCAATCGCGCGATCATTAATGCCCGCGCGGGTAGCGTAACTTGGCCTTCGGTCGGTACGCCCCCCGAAGACTGTCGAATTGTCGACCTCAATTCGGACCCGGTGAACGCGACGATCGGCGGGTGCGGAACGGTTTATCCGCCCTTGTCTGCAACCCCTGGCTATGGCAATCGGACCAACGACACGTTTCGTGCGGCCGTGGCGTCAGAGGGTAATTTTTATGCTGCTGCCGACCCCGAACAGTTGCGGTCAAGTATCAAGTCCGCGCTCGCCGAGATTCTTGCCGATCCTTCATCGGGTACGGCTCCGAGCGTTTCCAACACGTCCGTAGCAACCGGCAATCTGATCATCGAGAGTAGCTTCCGCACCGATATCTGGGACGGAAAGGTCGAGGCGTTCGATACCAAAGAGCTGGTTGACTGGCTGATTAGTGGGGTGGGCCTCAAGCCGGCAGCGAAGTGGAGTGCCAATTTTCCGGCATCTGGCGCGCGGAATATCTACACCGCCGTTGGGCCACTTGCATCGGACTTTAGACAGTTCCAGTGGGGCCTTCTGACCGCCGCCCAAAGGACGGATCTTGATTCTTTCAGCGAGACCTTGAGCCTGCCCGACAGTCCCGTATTGCAATGGCTTCGAGGGGAGCCCACTACGGAACAAACCAAAGGGGGTGCTCTGAGATTGCGTCCGATCACTGTGCTGGGCGATATTGTCAACTCGACACCGCAGTTCTCGAAAGCGACCGACCACGCTTATCACTTAGGCCCCGCGGCATCACTCAATGTTGTCGCGCCGCATGGTTCCAGTGTCTACCGGATCCCGTTTTTGCAGACGAAGAAAACGACGCGCAAGGAAATTGCGATGTTCGGCTCCAACGACGGTATGTTCCACGTCTTGGACGCGCGCGTGGGCGTCGCCACCAGCGGCCGCGAAACTTTCGCTTACGTCCCGCGCTCGCTGTACCCGACTCTGAAAGATCTGACGGCGCCGGCCTATATCCACCGCTACTTCGTTGACGGTCCCGTCGTTGAAGGGGACATCTGGAACGGCACGGCGTGGAAGACGATCGCGATCGGCACTACGGGCGGCGGTGCGCCGGGGCTTTTCGCCTTGGACATTACGACACCGGACGAGACTAGCGCTACGGGGGGTATCACGTTGCTGTGGGACAAGCTTCCTGCAGATATCGGTGCCGGTAACGATCTTGGCAACGTGTTTCAACCCGGCGTGATCGGGAGTGTGCGTGACACGACGGCTGCCAATGGCCAGGGGCGCTGGGTGTACATCGTTGGCAATGGCTTCGAAAGCGGCAGCAATGAAGCATCTTTGTTGATCATCGATGCACTGACGGGGTCATTGGTACGGAGAATCGGCAACCTTGGGGGCACCGCATTGCTTCCCAATGGATTGGGCGCCGTCACGCCTCTTTACGATGGCAGCCGCAATATCGTCGCCGTTTACGCGGGTGACAAGCAAGGCAATCTGTGGAAGTTCAATCTGAGCAGCGCCGACAAGACACAGTGGGCTAGCGCATTGGGCTCGATGGCGAGTCCGCTGCCTCTGTTCAAGGCCACCGACAGTGCGAGCGTTGCGCAGCCGATCAGCGCCGCGCCGCGCGTTACTCCACATCCGCTGGGCGGGTTGTTCGTCACCTTCGGTACGGGGAAGCTATTCGAAGTTAGCGACCCAACCGATATGCAGGTTCAATCGCTGTATGCAGTCAGAGACGTAGGGCAAACATCGACATCGACGACGATTCTGAAGTCTGCATTGCAACAGATTCGGCTTGAGCAGTTCGATCTCGATGGCAATGCGGCGACACCGGATGACGTATTTCGGCAGCTGAAAGCCGCTGATCTGGCCGCGTTCAGGCTGGCGCCGCAGAACGGCTTCTATATTCCGCTCATAGACGCAACCACAATGGTGACCGACGGGGAACGCGTCATCGCCAGTCCGATTCTGGATTCTGGATCACTTGCCGTGACGACCTTCTCCCCGACGTCGTTGGGAGATCGCTGCGTGCCGGGCGGCGTTTCTTTCTTGTATCGCTTTGACCTATCGGGCGCCTTTACGCAAAATGCGTTCGCCGGCCAGGGTGCCGTCGTGGTCGGCCGCAGAGTTTCGCCGGGCTCAGTCGGCGGCTTGCCGCCTCTGTATGACGCTGTTGATCCGAGCGGACTGCTGGCGATTCATTCCATGACTGATGCGGACGTCAAGACCATGTTGACCAACCCGAAGTACAAGATGTCGGGCAACCGCGCTTTGCAGCAAGGAGCCACCGGCGTTTGTGCGCACGTGGGAATGAGGGTTGATGGAACGATTGCTCGCATCCCAACGGTGTGCGCGGGTCTGATGCCGCTTCGGTCATGGCGCCCAATCCGATGAGGAACAGTCTGGGGGTTCGAGTGAAGGGATTCACCCTTATCGAGATGGTGATGGTAATGGCAGTTATCGCCATCCTCACCGCCATCGCGATTCCCAATTACTGGGCCTACGTCGCGCGCAGCAACCGTTCGGAGGCGCGCAGTCAGCTGCTTATTGCGGCGAATTGGGTGGAACGGTGGCGCACGCAATCGGGCTCATATGCTGGTGCGGTATTGCCGGCGAGCCTTACCCAATCACCGGCGCAGGGTGGTGCAAATTACGGCATCGCGTTGCCGGTCCTTACACCGGTGACATACACGATTACCGCGACACCTACACCAGGCGGCCCCATGGCCGGCGATGTGTGTACCTCGATTAGTATTGATCACACGGGACAGCGGACGTTTACTGGCGGGACGCAGGAGGTTTGCTGGGGCCGGTAGAACGACTTTCCCCTGGGGCTGGCATGGCATCATCTCCGCGTGATTGCATGGCCCGCCGTCTTAACCATTGACCCGTTGAACCGCGCCTCTGGCGCGGTTCGGTTGCCGGGCTCCAAAAGCATTTCCAATCGAGTGTTGCTGATGTCGGCGCTGGCTGACAGCACGACGACGCTCGTTGACTTGCTGGAAGCCGACGATGTGGGTGCAATGAGTACCTCGCTGGCGAGACTCGGCATTGAACTGCATGCGAGCGACGGCGGGCTACAAGTGGGCGGCTGCGACGGACGTTTTCCGGTTCGCGAGACCGGCCTGTTTCTCGGCAATGCCGGCACCGCATTTCGTTCGTTGACGGCGGCACTGGCATTTTCAGGCGGCCGCTATGAACTCGATGGTGTGGCGCGCATGCGAGAGCGGCCGATCCGCGATCTGGTCGATGCGCTGAATTCTTTGGGTGCACGCATTCGTTACAGCGGCTCGCACGGCTTCCCTCCGCTGGTAATCGAACCGGCAGACAGTCTTTCAAGCGACAACGTTTCGATCAAGGCTGATGTGTCCAGCCAGTTTCTCAGCGGCTTGCTGATGACGGCGCCGCTCGTCGCGCCTGACCGTGGCCTGAGAGTCTCCGTCGAGGGGGCCTTGATCTCGCAGCCGTACGTCGACATGACCTTGTCATTGATGAAACGGTTCGGCGTCAACGTAGCTCGCAAACGGAATGACTATCTCGTTCCAAAAGCGTTTTATCGGTCACCCGGCCGATTCGTTGTTGAGGGCGATGCATCGAGTGCTTCCTACTTTCTCGCGCTGGGTGCAATCTCAGGGGGCCGGGTTCGCGTCGATGGCGTCGGCAGGGACAGTGTGCAGGGCGACGTTCGATTCGCCGATGTGCTCGCTGACATGGGAGCACGGATCGATTTCGGCGCCAATCGCATCACGGCAAGCGCTCCAGTTAGGGGGCGTTTGCATGCGATCGACGCCGACTGCAACCCCATCCCAGACGCCGCAATGACACTGGCGATCGTTGCGCTTTTTGCTGACGGGCCAAGTACGCTGCGAAATATCGGTTCGTGGCGCGTCAAGGAAACCGACCGAATTGCTGCGATGGCAACCGAGCTGCGCAAGGTCGGCGCTGAAGTTGACGAGGGCTCCGATTGGATACGCATCACGCCGCCGGGGCAATTCCTCGAAACGACCGTCGATACCTACGATGACCACAGGATGGCGATGTGTTTTTCGCTGGTCGCCGCGGGCGGGGTACCGGTGCACATTCGCAACCCCGGCTGTGTCACCAAGACATTTCCGGATTACTTCGAGCGACTTGCCGAACTAGTTCAACAATGACGGCTGTTCCGCTCATCACGATTGACGGGCCGACTGCTTCCGGCAAGGGCACCATTGCGCAGCGCGTCGCCGGGGCGCTTGGGTTTCACTATCTGGACAGCGGCGCGCTGTATCGGCTGGTCGCCTGGCGGGCGCTGCAGGATGCCATTGCCATCGACGATGCGGATCGGCTATCCGCCGTGGCTGCGAAGCTCGAACCGCGGTTCACCGGTGCACGTGTAATGATGGATGGACAAGATGTGACCGATGCTATCCGCAGCGAGGAGGTCAGCCAGGCGGCGTCGCGGATCGCCGTAATTGATGGCGTCCGACAGGCGCTTTTGAGCTTGCAACGATCGCAATTCAAAGCGCCAGGGCTGGTGGCCGATGGCCGCGACATGGGTACCGTTGTTTTCCCTCAGGCGAACCCCAAGATTTACCTGACAGCGAGCACTCGCGCGCGCGCCGAGCGACGCCATAAACAGTTGATCGAAAAAGGCTTTTCGGCTAGCATCGGTCCCCTTTCGCAGGAACAGGTCATGCGTGATATCGAGGCGCGCGACCAGCGTGATGCGCAGCGTGCGGCATCGCCACTTAGGCCCGCGAACGGCGCTTACCGCATCGATTCCTCGGAACTTTCGGTCGATGAGGTCGTTGCGTTGGTGCTGAAGCTGTACGCGCAATCCCAGGAACTTGCTTCACGGCAGTAGAAGTATCGCAATAGAACTACACGGGCAGTCGGGGCTTCCCTTCTGCGTTTGACTAACACCGCTTCTGGCGCAATGCCGAGGCGAGATGTATTAACAGGTACCGCATGGCATCCCCACAAACTCAAAGCAGCAGCAAGAATCAAGGATTTATTAACCGGCAGACGACCGAGACGTTTGACAGCGAATCATTTGCCGCCCTGTTTGAAGAAAGCCTTAATCGGCAGGAGATGAAGCAGGGCGAAGTGATCACCGCCGAGGTGATCAGGGTCGACTACAACTTTGTCGTCGTCAACGCGGGTCTCAAATCCGAGGCATATATCCCGCTTGAAGAATTCAAGAATGACAACGGCGAGCTCGATGTCAAGCCCGGCGACTTCGTGTCGGTCGCCATCGAGTCGCTCGAGAACGGCTACGGGGACACCATTTTGTCGCGCGACAAGGCCAAGCGCTTGTCGGCGTGGATGAACCTTGAAAAAGCGCTCGACTCCGCTGAGCTTGTAGCTGGCACGATCACCGGCAAGGTCAAAGGTGGACTGACCGTGATGATCAACGGCATTCGCGCTTTCCTGCCCGGCTCGCTCGTCGACACGCGTCCAGTCAAGGACACGACGCCGTTCGAAGGCAAGACGATGGACTTCAAGGTCATCAAGCTCGATCGTAAGCGCAACAACGTCGTCGTCTCGCGCCGTGCCGTGGTCGAGGCCAGCATGGGCGAAGAACGCGCGAAGCTGCTCGACAATCTGAAGGAAGGCGCGGTCGTCAAAGGCACCGTCAAGAACATCACCGATTACGGCGCATTCGTCGACTTGGGCGGCATTGACGGTCTGTTGCACATCACCGATCTGGCATGGCGCCGCGTCCGACACCCAAGCGAGGTCGTGCAGGTCGGGCAGGAGATTACCGCCAAAGTCCTGAAGTTCGATCAGGAAAAAAATCGCGTATCGCTTGGCGTCAAGCAACTCGGTGAAGATCCGTGGGTGGGACTCGCCCGCCGCTACCCGCAAGGCACACGGTTGTTCGGCAAGATCACGAACATCACCGACTACGGCGCGTTTGTCGAAATCGAAGCGGGCATCGAAGGGTTGGTGCACGTGTCCGAAATGGACTGGACCAACAAGAACGTTGACCCGAAGAAAGTCGTCAACCTGGGTGATGAAGTCGAGGTGATGGTGCTCGAGATCGACGAGGACCGGCGCCGTATTTCACTCGGGATGAAGCAGTGCAAGCCCAATCCGTGGGAAGACTTTGCGCAGCAGCACAAGAAGGGCGACAAGGTTGGCGGTGCGATCAAGTCGATCACCGACTTTGGCGTGTTCATCGGTTTGCCGGGCGGCATCGACGGCTTGGTTCATTTGTCCGATCTCTCCTGGTCGGAGCCCGGCGAAGAAGCCGTGCGCCGCTACAAGAAGGGCGACGAGATCGAGGCAATGGTGCTGGCGATCGACACCGAGCGCGAGCGCATTTCGCTTGGCGTCAAGCAGATGTCCGGCGATCCGTTCACCAACTTCGCCGCCGGCCACGAAAAAGGTGCGATGGTGGAAGGCACGGTGAAGTCGGTCGATGCGAAGGGCGCCGTGATCGATCTTGGAGGCGACGTCGAGGGCTTCTTGCGCGCATCCGAAATCTCGGGCGATCGCGTCGAAGACGCACGCAATCATCTGAAGGAAGGTGACGCGGTCAACGCGATGATCATCAATATCGATCGCAAGAACCGCAACATTAACTTGTCGGTGAAAGCAAAGGACAGCGTCGAAACCGCGGCGACGATGGAGCGCATGCAGTCCGAAGCCCAAACGGGAACGACGAACTTGGGAGCACTGCTCAAGGCGAAGCTTGACAACAAGTAAGTTGCCGGCGCGCTGGCGCCGGCGCCCCTGTCTATGACTAAAACCATGACCAAGTCAGAGTTAATTGCGCGCCTGGCGGAGCGCAATCCGCGACTGGTCGCGCGCGATGCGGATGAAGCCGTCAATACGATGCTCGACGCGATGACCGAAGCACTGTCGACCGGGCAGCGCATCGAGATTCGCGGCTTCGGGAGCTTCGCCCTGAATTACCGGCCGCCGCGAGTCGGCCGTAATCCGAAATCCGGTGATCGCGTACAGGTTCCCGCCAAGCATGTACCGCACTTCAAGGCGGGCAAGGAACTGCGTGAGCGCGTTGACGGCCACGAAGGCACCGATCCGGGCGCCGACGGCGAGTTAGACGAGTAGCTTCAGGTTTCCCAGCAGGGCCGCGATCGGATCGCGGCCTTTTTTTCGTGCGCATTCCCTACAATGAAGATCCTGTGGATGACCGAGGGCTCGTCGCATGAAGCTCGCCGCGTGGCTGCTCAAGCTGGTTTTTTTTCTGTTGGTGCTGTGGTTTGCCCTGAAGAACACGACGCCGGTACCGGTGCGCTTCAACTCGGAGCTCGTGTGGGAACACGTTCCATTGATCGTTGTGATGCTGGTTTGCGTTGCACTTGGTGCGCTGCTGGGCGCGCTGGCGTTGTCGCTGCCAATCTACAAGATGCGTAGAGAGATGACACAGCTGCGACGCTCTGGCTCATTGCCATCGACATCCGGCCCGTCAGCCGAACGCATGGCAAGCGCGGCACGCCAGTCGGGTGCCGTGGCCGAATTGGGAAGCGGCGAGCGGTCGTGACACAGCCGCGAGTGGCCCGGCAACATGGAGTTTGAGCTCTGGTATCTGCTGTCACTGCCGCTACTGTTTGCAGCAGGCTGGTTTTTCCGGGGGTTCGAATCGCGCGTTCGTGAAACCGACAATGCGGCTTTGCCGCGCTCCTATTTTCGCGGCCTCAATCACCTGTTGAACGATCAGCCCGATAAAGCGATCGATGCGTTCATCGAGGTCGTAAAGCTGGATTCGGAAACGATCGAGTTGCATCAGGCGCTCGGCAACCTGTTTCGGCGGCGTGGCGAGTTCGATCGCGCCGTCCGCATACACACTCATCTGCTGAACCGCGCGGACCTACCCGCGCGGCAACGCTCGCAGGCGCTGGACGAGCTGGGTCAGGATTATCTGAAAGCGGGTCTGCTCGATCGTGCCGAAGATGCGTTCGTGCAACTGCTGCAGGACCGGCATCATCGCTTTGATGCGTTGCGTGCGCTGCTGCGCATCTATCAAATGGAGCGCGAGTGGTTGAAGGCGGTCGATTGCGCACGGCAATTGCAGCGCGAAGCCGGCGAGTCTCACTACGTTGCCATTTCGCACTATTACTGCGAGCTGGCGAGCGATGCTTTGGTACGCAACGATCTGGAGGGGGCGCAACGCGCGATCGACGAAGCACTGACGGCCAACCGGAAGTCGATTCGGGCGCTGATCCTGGCGGGCGACATTGCGGCGAAGCGCGGCGCGCCGGATGAAGCGTTGCGCCAATGGCGCCGGGTAGAAGAGGCTTCGGCCGAGCATGTTCCGTTGATAGCGGCCCGTGTTGCCGATGCAATGGCTGCTCAAGGGGGCGAGGGGGAGGCGCTTAACTGGCTCGAGCGCGCGTTACTTGATGCCCCGTCGATTGACCTGCTGGATATTGTTGCGCATCGTGCCACGGCGTGGCGTGGCTCGGCGACTGCCGAAAATTTGATCGCGCAGGAAACGCAGCGGCATCCTTCGCTGCTGGGCTTCGAGCGGCTCCTTGAAGCACGCATGGCGATCAATCAGAGTAATGGCACCGATGATGGCGAGCTGCGATTGCTCAGCTCGCTACTGAGCAATCACACGCAAAAGCTGGCGCGTTACCGCTGTAGCAAATGCGGCTTTCGCGCGCGCGAGTTTCACTGGAATTGCCCCGGTTGCTCGAGCTGGGATACTTATCCGCCGCGCCGCCTCGAGGAACTGGACGTCGGGTGATTGGGGTGGCAGGCGCAGCGTTTCGCACGATCGAGCAAACGATCGGTAGCACACCGCTCGTGCGTCTGCAGCGCATCGCTGCAACTGAAAATGCCCGGCGCGGCAATATCATCCTTGGAAAACTCGAAGGCAACAATCCGGGTGGATCGGTTAAGGACCGGCCCGCGTGGTCGATGATCACTCGAGCGCAGGAGCGCGGGGCGATCCAGCGCGGCGACCGCTTGATCGAGGCCACCAGCGGCAATACCGGCATCGCACTGGCGATGATCGCTGCAATGACGGGTTATCGCATGACGTTGATCATGCCGGATAACCTGAGCTTCGAACGCCGCTCGAGCATGCGCGCCTACGGCGCAGAATTGCTGCTGACGCCGTCGGATAAAGGCGGCATGGAATACGCGCGCGATCTCGCGCTCGAAATGCAGGCGCGCGGCGAAGGGGTTGTGCTCGATCAGTTTGCCAATGCGGACAATCCGCGCGTGCACTACGAGACGACCGGCCCGGAAATCTGGCGCGACACTGGCGGCCGCATCACGCACTTCGTCAGTGCGATGGGGACGACCGGAACGATTATGGGAGTGTCGCGCTTCCTAAAGGAAAGCAATCCGGCGATTCAGATCGTCGGCGCGCAGCCCGCAGAAGGCTCGCAGATTCCCGGTATTCGAAAGTGGCCCGAAGCGTATCTGCCGAAGATTTATGACGCCGCGCGTGTCGACCGTATCGAATCGGTCGTTCAGATAGACGCCGAAGTCATGACGCGCAGACTGGCAGCCGAGGAAGGAATCTTTTGCGGTGTTTCGGCGGGCGGTGCGTGTGCGATCGCGCTGCGCGTTGCGGACGAAGTCGAGAACGCGACGATTGTATTTATCGTTTGCGATCGTGGGGATCGCTACCTGTCGACGGGCGTTTTTCCTGGCTGACGCTAACGGGTGCTTGTTAAGGTCATTCCACTGCAACTGGAATCTTGCCGATTCGCTGTTGCCACTCGCGAGGGCCCGTCTGATGCACAGATGTGCCATTGGCACTGACGGCTACCGTGACCGGCATATCGCGCACATCAAATTCATAGATCGCTTCCATGCCGAGGTCTGCGAAAGCGACCACGTGCGCGCTCTTGATCGCTTTGGCGACCAGATAAGCAGCGCCGCCGACCGCCATCAGGTACGCGCTTTGGTACTTGCGTATCGCATCGATGGCGACCGGGCCGCGCTCGGCCTTGCCGATCATCGCGATCAGTCCGGTTTGCGCCAGCATCATTTCGGTGAACTTGTCCATCCGCGTTGCGGTGGTCGGCCCGGCGGGCCCGACCACCTCGCTACGCACCGGATCGACAGGGCCGACGTAGTAGATCACGCGGTTGGTGAAGTCGACCGGTAGCTTTTCGTTTCTCGCCAACATGTCGGCAATCCGCTTATGGGCCGCGTCGCGGCCAGTCAGCATGCGGCCACTGAGTAGCAGTGTCTGGCCCGGCGCCCACGACGCGACCTGTTCTTTTGTCAACGTATCGAGGTCGACGCGGGTGCTGCGGTTGTAATCGGGTTGCCAGTTCACGTCGGGCCATAGATCGAGCGATGGCGGCTCGATGTAGGCCGGCCCCGAACCGTCGAGCACGAAGTGCGCGTGCCGCGTCGCTGCACAGTTCGGAATCAACGCGACCGGCTTGCCGGCCGCGTGGGTCGGATACATCTTGATCTTGATGTCGAGCACCGTGGTCAGCCCACCCAGCCCCTGGGCCCCGATGCCGAGCGCGTTTACCTTGTCATAGAGCTCGATGCGCAGCTTCTCGACATCCGTACCCGCGCCGCGCTGCTTCAGGTCGAACATGTCGATGTCCTCCATCAGCGCTTCCTTGGCGAGCAGCATCGCCTTCTCTGCGGTGCCGCCGATCCCGATACCGAGCATGCCCGGTGGGCACCATCCCGCGCCCATCGTCGGCACCGTCTGCAGCACCCAGTCGACGATCGAATCGCTCGGATTGAGCATCACGAACTTGCTCTTGTTCTCGGATCCGCCACCCTTCGCGGCGACCGTCACATCGACTTGGTCACCGGGCACCAGCTGCACGTTGATCACCGCGGGGGTGTTGTCGCCGGTGTTTTTGCGAGCAAACTCCGGCGGATCGACGATCGACGCGCGCAGCAGGTTGTCCGGATGGTTATAGCCGCGGCGCACGCCTTCATTGACGGCCTCCTCGAGCCCGCCGCTGAACCCATCCAGTCGCACGTTCATGCCGATCTTCAGAAACACATTGACGATGCCGGTGTCCTGGCAAATCGGCCGCCTGCCTTCGGCGCACATGCGCGAGTTGGTCAGGATCTGCGCAATCGCATCCTTGGCGGCGGCGCTTTCTTCGCCGTCGTACGCACGCGCAAGGTGGCTGATGTAATCGGCCGGATGGTAGTAGCTGATGTATTGAAGCGCGGCAGCAATGCTCTCGATCAGGTCGGCTTGGCGAACGCTCGTCATGCGTGCTCTTTCGCCGCCTTGCCGGCTCCCACCATCAACCGGTCGGTCGAAGCAACCGCCATCGCTGACAGCAGGAAGGTCACATGAATCACGGTCTGCGCGATCAACACTTTCTCCGAGTAGTTTGCCGCATTGATAAAGGTCTTTAATAGGTGAATCGAGCTGATGCCGATGATTGCGGTGGCGAGTTTGACCTTGAGCACACTCGCATTCACGTGCGACAGCCACTCCGGCTGATCGGGATGACCTTCCAGGTACATGCGCGACACGAACGTCTCGTAGCCGCCGATGATCACCATGATCAGCAGGTTCGAAATCATCACGACGTCGATCAACGCCAGCACGACCAGCATGATTACAGTTTCGTTCAATTGCGGCGGTTCATAGCCGACCACGACGCCGTCCTTGACTATCGTAGGTAACTGATAGCCGATGCTCTTGATCAGCGCGTCCAACGCAGCCGCATCGCCGAACGCAGCCTCGACCAGATGCACCAGTTCGACCCAGAAGTGATACACGTAGACCGCCTGCGCCAGGATCAGGCCGATGTACAGCGGCAACTGCAGCCAGCGCGTGGCGAAAATCAGCCTTGGCACGAGCGGGATAGGACGTGCGATGGCGTGCTCTAGATCGGCGGCGGACATGGAGGAGTTGGGCGTGGAAGGAATCGAAATTCTATCCGGGCGTGCCGCCTGCCACCTATTGAGCAGGCGACGGCCGCCCTCATATCCGAAACTGGCCGAACCCGACGATGGTCGGCTGGTCCAACGCTTCAGTTCGTCGGGCCGGCAATGCGGGGGAAAACGATGTAGCGTAGTTGGAAACTGCGGATGTTCTACCGGCGTGTCGTAACCGACTCGCTAACCGATTTTTCATCACTCTGTGGAGAAGACCTTATGAAACGTATCGCTCTGTTCGTTCTGACGAACCTTGCGATTATGGCGGTACTGGTGCTGTTCCTGACCGTGCTGTCGTCGGTGTTCGGCATCAACTTCAACCTGGGCGGCCAAACGCTGAACGTCGGCAGCCTGGCGATCTTCTCGCTGGTCGTCGGCTTTACCGGCGCGTTCATTTCGCTGTTGCTGTCGAAGACGATGGCGAAATGGTCGACCGGCGCGCAGGTGATCAGCCAGCCGTCCAACGCAATGGAGTCGTGGCTGATAGGCGCCGTTCAGCGACACGCGGAAAAGGCCGGCATCGGCATGCCCGAAGTGGCGATTTTCGAAGGCCAGCCGAACGCGTTTGCGACCGGTGCATTCAAGAATAGTGCCTTGGTGGCAGTCTCGACGGGGCTACTCCAGTCCATGAGCAAGGACGAAGTCGAGGCCGTACTGGGCCATGAGGTCTCGCACATTGCCAATGGCGACATGGTGACGATGACACTGCTGCAAGGCGTGATGAACACGTTCGTCGTGTTCGCGTCGCGCGTGATCGGCTATGTCGTTGACCGCATGGTGTTGCGTAACGAGAGCAGCGCGCCCGGCATCGGCTATTACCTGACCACGATCGTGCTTGATATCGCGCTCGGGTTCCTGGCGGCCATTGTCGTGGCCTGGTTCTCGCGCAAACGCGAATTTCGCGCGGACGCCGGTGCTGCTGCGCTGATGGGCAGCAATCGCCCGATGATCAATGCGCTCGCGCGACTCGGCGGACAGGATCCCGGCCAGCTGCCGCAGCAGGTGCAAACGTTCGGCATCAACGCCCGGCCGAGTGGAATGCTGGCGTTGTTCTCCAGCCATCCGCCGATCGAACAACGCATCGCGGCGCTACAGGCGACGGGTCGCTAACCGGCCCAATCGCAAAGAATCAAGGCCGGGACTCCCGGCCTTTTTTATTCTCGTTGAGCCGTTCTGCGAGAAACGTCGGCAGCGAGCCAAGCGAGCGAAAACGCGGCGATGCCCAAAGCAACCGTCGCCGCTTCCCAAAACCCGAGAGCGCCGCGTGGCGGGCCCAGCGACGTGTCATAAAAAGCGATCCAGTAGCCGCCTATCAGTCCGACACCCCACAGAGAGACGCCATAGATCACCATCGGCCAGAACGTGTTCTTGTAGCCGCGCAGCGCGAACCCGGAGACTCCCTGAACGGCATCGAAGACATGAAAAACTGCGGCCCAGCCAATCAGTGACAGCGCGACTGCACCGACTGCAGCGTCGATCGTATACAAAGAAACGAGCGGCTCACGCAGCAGCCAGACGAGCGATGCAGCCACCAGCGCAATGACTATCGACAGTCGAAATCCGCGCAGAGCAGCAGCGCGAGCGACGCGTGGAGCGCCGGCACCCAGCGACTGTGCGACCAGCACGCTGGTAGCGACGCCAAGCGCAAGCGGAACCATGAACAGAATGGCGGCTACGTTGGCAACCACCTGATGGCCGGCCACGGACGCAGTTCCGAGCCGCGCGATCAGGACTGCCATGAACGTGAACGACGTCACTTCGAAGAGCACCGACAGGCCTATCGGGACGCCGAGCTTCAGCAGATCGCGCTGACTCGCCCACCGCGCATGATGAATGCTCGCGCTGTGAAAACGCCGAAAATAGGGATCGAACTGCCATACGCCAACGCTCAGCGCAAGCGTGAGCCACGCAAGAACTGCGGTCGCAACGCCAGCGCCGGCGCCACCCATCGGCGGAATCGGTCCCGCGCCGGACATGAAGACTTCATTGAGCGGGACTTTCAACGCCAGCGCAATCACGTTGATCATCATCGTGATCTTTGGGCGCGACACCGCTGCGTTCAGCGCGACGAACGTGCGCGACGCCAACGCCGCAGGAAGACCAAAGGCGATCGCGTGCAGGTACGTCGTTGCAACCGATGCCACATCGGCCTCCACGCGCGCAAAGGCGAGCCAGGGGTCGGTCGCGAGCACGATCGGCAAACCGGCAATCGCCAGGAAGAGCGAGAGCCAAAGCGCTTGCTGCAGATCGTCTCCAATCGCGCGCCAGCGCTGCGCCCCGAAATGGTGGCCGGCAATCGGTGACAACGCCTGCAGGACCCCCATCAAGCCGATGTAGACCGAAACATAGATGCTTGAGCCGACCGCTACCGCCGCGAGGTCGGTCGCAGACAGTCGACCGGCCATGATCGTGTCGATCGTGCCGTTGCCGACCACGGCGAGGTTCGCAATGAAAAGCGGCCACCCTAGCTTGACGAAGGCGCGGGTGGACGTGTCCGGAGGAGTGCGCCGTTCGGCTGCCGCGTCTGGCGGAAGATCTGAAGTGGGGTTGGGAGCGTCGCTAGCGTTGCTGCGCGGCGCGCGTGTCATCGATCGCGCACCCACACCCGGAACACTTCGTCATAGCGCGCGCGGCGCGTGAACTCGTAGGCGACTTTCCAGCCGCGCAACGGCTCATCGTCGCTCGTCGTGCGCTGACTATCGCGCTGGATCGCAACGCGGCACGACACCGGGGCGGCAAGTTGCGGCCCGAAGTTCACGCCGCCGTGATAAGCCAACATCGCGCGAATACCGACCGGAAGATGATGCGTCTGCACGCAGCTATCTCCGCCGGCCCGCCTGACCTGATCGGCAAGCACCGCCGCTGTCGATGCATAAGAGCGCGAGTACTCGATGGGAGCGCCGTACAGCGATACGACGACGATCCACACGGCGGCGAGGCCGCCCGCAGCGAAAAATGGACCGCGCCAGAGCACTTTCGGACGCCGCCGCACTCGCCAAACCGCCAACGTAACCCAGGCAGCGGTCGCAAGAACTGCGATCGCGGTCGCAACCATCGGTGCCGACGCGTCCAGACCAGGCACTAGGCGCGCGACCGACTCCGCCATTTTGGGCGGAACCCCGGCATTCCACGCGGCGAAGTAAGCCCAGACGGCAAGCAGGGCCAACGTAAACAGCGCCAGCGAAAACCAGTCGATCGCATCGTCCGCGGCTCGCCGCAATGTCGATACGCCGAAGGCGCCGAGTACCACGAGCGGGGGGATCGCCACAATCAATTCACGATCGCTCGGGTCCGCCACAATCAGCAGCGTAAGCATCGACGCCATCGCGATCAGCAGCGGCAGTAGCACGTGCGGGCGGCGCCAGAAGCTGCGCCATGAATACAGGGTCCAGAGCGCGAACGGCCATAGCGGCCACGTGTACCAGCCGACGTTGCGTACGGCCCACATCAAGCCCGACAAACTCGGACCGTAAAGCTCGCGCGCGTTCCACGCCCACCAGGCATCGAAGTAAAGAACGGCTTGCGGCGTTGCCTTTTGCGCCGCCAGCGGCCACACGGCGAATAGCCCAACGGCGATCACGATCAGCACGATCGCCCGTAGGAAGCGATGCCTGCCGAACGACAACACAAAGATGAGCGCTGCGATCATCAATGCGGCGGCCGGCAGCAGGCCACGCGTGAGTGCAACGGCGGCCAGCGCAACGGCTGCGGCGAAGGTTCCTTTCCAGGGATCCTCGAGCGATACCGCCAGGGCAAACAGCAGCGTTGCCACGAATGCAAACAGTGCAGCTTCGGCGACCGTTTCGTGCAGCCTGAACACGATGCCGATCGTTGCCAGCATCAGCAGCACGGCAATATCCGCCAGAGTGCGGCCGTAGTCGCGTGGGTTGGCTTCGCCACCGAACGCGAAGGCGACGGGTTGCGTTTCGGGACGGCGAGCAAGACGATACGTTGCGTACCAGAGACTCGTCGTGGCGATAAAGAACCACAACACCGTGACCAGGCGCGCGGCGACGATATCGCCTAAGAGGCCTCCAAATAATTTGATCATCATCGCGCCGACCCAGAACGGCAGCGGCCCTTCCTCGGGCAAGGGCTCTCCGACTACCGACGGCAGCCACCACTCGGCGATACCGCCGTGTGCCATCGTCCACATCACCCCGAACGCCGAAGCGTCCTCCAGGCTCCAGGGATCGCGCGCCAACAGGCCTGGCAGGATGTAAGCGGCAAGCAAACCGAAGAACATCCAGCGCGGCAGTTTGGCTGCCGCGGCTTCGGTCACCCGGGCCGGCGAGGGACGATGGTGAAAGGCGGACAAAAGTGAAACCCTACTTTTGTCCGATTAGTCAGAAAAAATCGCTGGCAGAGCCAGACAATTTTTTTTAGCACAACTGCAACACAGACGGATTAGCGGCATCACATTTCGCATGTATGACCAAAAAAGGCAGCCGAAGCTGCCTTTTTACGCGAACGAAAATTCCTGTCACCGGCGCCGCGCGTCCGCTTTGGCCTTGGTAGCCTCGGCGGCAGCGGCATTGACCGCTTCCGTTTTCGCCGCAAACTTTTGACGGAATTTTTCGACGCGGCCCGCTTCGACGATGCGAGTTTGTGCGCCGGTATAAAACGGGTGCGATTCGGACGACGTGTCCAATTTGAACAATGGATACGTCTTGCCGTCGATCTCGATTGTCTCGCGCGACTGCAGGGTGGACCGCGTAATGAACTTGAACTCGTTCTGCATGTCCTGGAAAACGACTTCGCGGTACTCGGGGTGGATGCCTTGTTTCATCGTCTGACTAAGCCTTGTATAGCTCACAGGTGGCCGCCAGTCGCCGCGCTTAGGCTCGACCACGCGCCAGGATTTGGAAGGGGCGGATTATCCGGGTTTTGGGTGGGGCGAGCAAGCAGAAGAAGGTCCGCTACCCCCCTCTACGCATCATGTCGAAGAACTCGGCGTTGTTCTTCGTAGCCTTCATCTTGTCGAGCAAAAACTCCATCGCCTCGATCTCGTCCATTCCGTAAAGCAGCTTGCGCAGGATCCACACCTTTTGGAGGATCTCGGGCTTCAGCAGCAGTTCCTCCTTGCGGGTGCCCGAACGGTTGACGTTGAGCGCGGGATAAACGCGCTTCTCGGCGAGCCGGCGCTCCATATGGATTTCCATATTGCCGGTGCCTTTGAACTCCTCGTAGATCACGTCGTCCATGCGCGAGCCGGTATCGATCAATGCGGTGGCAATGATCGTCAGCGAGCCGCCTTCTTCGATGTTGCGCGCGGCGCCAAAAAAACGTTTGGGCCGCTGCAGCGCGTTGGCGTCGACACCGCCGGTCAACACCTTGCCCGACGCCGGAATCACCGTGTTGTAGGCACGTGCCAGACGCGTGATCGAATCGAGCAGGATCACCACATCCTTTTTGCTTTCCGCAAGGCGCTTGGCTTTTTCGATCACCATTTCGGCGACCTGCACGTGGCGCGTTGCCGGTTCGTCGAACGTCGACGCAACGACTTCGCCGCGCACCGAGCGCTGCATCTCGGTCACTTCCTCGGGTCGCTCGTCGATCAGCAACACGATCAGCACGATGTCCGGATGATTGGCGGCGATCGCGTGCGCCATGTGCTGCATCAGCACCGTTTTGCCCGACTTCGGGCTTGATACCAGCAGGCCGCGCTGGCCTTTCCCAATCGGCGCGATCAGATCGACCAACCGGCCGGTCATGTTCTCGTCGCCCTTCATGTCGCGCTCGAGAATCAGCGGCTCGTCGGGAAACAGCGGCGTCAGATTCTCGAAGAGGATGCGGTGCTTGGTCGAATCGGGCGCCTGGTCATTGACTTTGTCGACCTTGACCAGTGCGAAATAGCGCTCGCCGTCCTTCGGCGTTCTGACTTCGCCCTCTATCGAATCGCCGGTGTGCAGGTTGAAGCGGCGGATTTGCGATGGCGATATATAGATGTCGTCGGTGCTTGCGAGGTACGAAGTCTCGGGCGAGCGCAGGAAGCCGAAGCCGTCGGGCAGCACTTCGAGTGTGCCGTCGCCGAATATCTGCTCGCCTCCCTTCGCGCGTTTTTTCAGGATCGCAAACATCAGCTCCTGTTTGCGCATCCGGTTGGCGTTATCGATCTCGAGCCCGATCGCCATTTCGAGCAGTTGTGAAACGTGCATTGCTTTTAATTCTGATAAGTGCATAGAGTCGCTACAGAAGAAGTGGGGCGTTGGGAGCGCGCCCGCGGGGAGGGCGGTGGATCGCTTGTCGATCCACCGAGTTGGTTAAAGGTTGCTGTCGATAAAAGCCGTCAGTTGAGATTTCGAAAGCGCGCCGACCTTGGTGCCGACCACCGCGCCGTCCTTGAACATCATCAGCGTCGGAATCCCGCGGATGCCGTATTTGGCCGGCGTCGTCTGGTTCTCATCGACGTTTAACTTGGCCACGGTGATCTTGCCCTGATACTCCTTGGACACTTCGTCCAGGATCGGCGCAATCATGCGGCACGGGCCGCACCATTCGGCCCAGTAGTCGACCAGGACCGGGCTCGCAGACTTCAAAACATCGGCCTCGAACGCGGAGTCGCTGGTGTATTTAATGTCACTCATTTGAGTCCTCTCGCTTGCGGGCGCTTACAGCGGCGCGCGGCATCAGAAAGAAAGGGAACTGAATTAAGGGGATTTGGCGGCGCTAGACCCGATTGCAAGACTGAAAAGTTGCTGGTCAGGATTTGCAACGCGGCGCGCTTTCGCAGCCATGGTATCACTTCCGCTGCGCTTGTGAAGCCTGGAATGCTGTTTAGCCTACCCGCCGTATAGCCTAACTATTTTGCTGCCTCTTCGATGCAACGCGACGCGCTATTTGAACTCCTTGCCAGCTCACCGGTAGCCGTCTACGTGGTCACGTCCAATCGCCGTCTGGCCCGCTCGCTGAGCGCCGAGTTTGATCGATATCAGACAGAGCGCCTGCGAACCGTCTGGGAGACGCCGCAAATTCTTCCATATCACCGCGTTCGTCGAGAGGCTGTACGACCTGGCGCAGCACGATCCAGACTTGCCGAGCATGCCAACCCCGTTGACGGCGACGCAGGAGCGTGCGCTGTGGGAAGCGGTGGTCAGAGACAGCGACCTTGGAATGCTGTCATCTGCAGCAGGTGCGGACCTGGCGGCGAGCGCATGGGCGCTCGCGCATCAATGGGATGTAGCGGCGCAAGTGCGGCGTTACACGATGGTGGCCGACACGCGCGTGTTGGTCAGTTGGGCTGGCGAGTATTACCGGCGCGTTGAAGCTGTGCGCGCTACCGATCTCGCGCGATTGCCGGACATCGTTCGCGACCATGTCGACGCGGGCACCATCGCAGCTTCGCCGCGTCTGGTGCTGGCTGGCTTTGACGAAACCACGCCGCAGCAACAGCAACTGTTCGATGCATTGGTCACGCGCGGCACATTGTGTGAGCGGCTCGAGCCGGCGCAGCACGCTGCGATACCTTGGCGCGCGGCGTGCCTGGACGAGAACGACGAAAACGAGAGGATGGCCGACTGGGTCGCCGCGCGGCTTGCGGCAGATCCTCGTGTCCGAATCGGTATCGTCGTGCCGCAGCTCGCCTCACGCCGGCGCTCGCTGACGGCGACGCTCGATGCGGTGCTCGTTCCGGATCGATTACTGGCACCGGCACGCGCGCGGCCTTACACAGTTTCGCTGGGCGGCACGCTGTCCGAACTTGCTCTGATTGCATTCTTCTTGCGTGTGCTTCGATTGGCAGTGGACAGCGTCCCGTTCGAAGACGCAAGTGCGATGCTGCGCTCGCCTTATTTTTCGGGCGCAGCCGGTGAGCGTGACGCTCGCGACTTGACGGACGCGCAGCTGCGCCAGCGCTGCCAGCGGTCGGTTGACTTGGAACGGATCCTTGAGGCTGTGCAAGCCTCGGCGCGAGAGTGCGGCGTCGACGTTACGCAGTTGCTCGCCGGTATGCGCGCGTTGAGTCTTTGGCGACGGCAACATGCGACACGGTCACGGCGGCCATCCGAATGGGCCAGTGCGTTCGCGCAGGCCCTGCAATCGATCGGCGGGTCTTCTTCGAGCGGACTCAGTGTGACCGAAGCAACGCTCGACTCGAACGAGTATCAGGTGCGCGCGCGCTGGCAGGAACTGCTGGCCGAGTTTGCCGCGCTTGATCGAACCGTCGGGCGAATCGCAGCCCTGGCGGCGCTCAGTCAGCTGGAGCGGAGCGCGCACAACACGATATTCCAGCCCGAAGGCGGTGCGCCGCCGGTGCAATTGCTGGGTGTGCTCGAAGCCAACGCGTTGACGTTCGATCACGTGTGGATCATGGGCCTGACAGCTGAAGCATGGCCGCCGGCTTCGCAGCCCGATCCGTTGTTGCCGATCGAGCTGCAGCGCGCCGCCGGAATGCCGGGCTCGAGCGCGACTGCAGAGCTGGAGCGAGCGCGGCGACAACTGAAGCGATTGCTCCAATCGGCTCCGGAAGTGATCGTCAGTCACGCGACCGTCGACGTCGACCGGCAGATCGCGCCGAGCCCGATGATCGCCGGATTCGAAGAATGGACTGCCCCGCCACGCGCACCCCGACTGATCGATGTGATGAAACCGGCCGCGCTAACAATTACACGCGACGCGGTGGCGCCCTCCTGGCGCGCCGCGACTCCGCTGCGCGGCGGGGCGGCGATTCTGCAGAATCAGGCAGCGTGCCCATTTCGCGCGTTCGCCATCCATCGCCTGAACGCCAGAGCGATCGAATCACCGCACGACGGTTTCGATTATCGCGAGCGTGGGCAGCTGGTGCACGACACGCTGGCCGCTTTCTGGACCGCGCTCCCGGAGCCAACCCGCGCCGCCCTGGCAGCAACGTCGGAAGCGCAGCGGCAGAAGCTGTTAAGCGCTGCCGCGGATGCGGCGCAGCTGCGGTTGCAACGACGGCGCGGTACCTTCTCCGCTGCGTTGACGGAGCTCGAGTCGGCGCGTCTGGTGCGCGTGATTGAGCAATGGTTGCTCTACGAGATCGCGAATCGCGCTGCGTTCCGCGTGGTTGCCATCGAAGAGGCGCGAACCATGCAGGTGGGTCCGCTGACGGTTACCGGACGCCTGGATCGAGTCGACGAAACGGCGAACGGCTCGCGCGTCGTGATCGACTACAAAACGGGTGGCGCGAAGAGCCCCGGCTGGCTCGAAGCGCGGCCCGACGAGCCGCAGTTGCCTCTGTATCTGACGGCTACGGAGCCGGCGGCGCAGGCCATTGCACTGGCCCGAGTACGGACCGGCGATGTTGGAATCAGCGCGCTGGCCGCAGACCCGGATCTGCTCCCGGGCCGTTCCAATCTTCAGTGGAAGGGTCAGCACGCAACTTGGAGCGCGCTGGTCGATCATTGGGCAAACGTGCTTGAGCGCCTCGCGATGCAGTTCGCCGGCGGTGACGCGGCGGTCGATCCCAAACGATTGCCGCAGACCTGCCGTTACTGTGATCTGCCGACGCTGTGCCGGATCAACGAGCGTGGCGGCGCAGTTGCCGCTGGTGCACGCGATGACGACGACGGTACGCCGTGGGTGCGAGATGACGAGTAACGAGCCGTTACGCAGCGATGCGCAATTGCTGCTGCCGCTGCAGAACGAGGCGCCGGTCGAAACACCAAGCGACGTGCATCTGGATGCCGCGATGCTGGACGACGATGCGGCCGCGCGCGCTCTCTCTCTCGACACCGGCCAGAGCTTCATTGTTCGAGCGCCGGCGGGGTCGGGCAAGACCGAACTGCTGACGCAGCGCGTGCTGGCATTGCTGGCGCGCGCCGGCGCGCCCGAGGAAGTTGTCGCGATCACGTTCACTCGCAAGGCGGCCGCCGAGATGAAAGACCGGCTGCTGGGCGCGCTTGCGCACGCCTCCGCCGCGGGCAATCATCTCGAGATGCAGCAGGCGCACCACGCACGGACCCTGCAACTTGCGCAGCAAGTCGCTGTGCGCGACCGCGAGCTCGGGTGGGAGCTGGCCGCGAATCCGGCGCGGCTAAAAGTACAGACGATCGACGCGCTGGCCATGTGGCTGGCCCGGCAGCTGCCGATCACGACGCGCTTTGCTCCCATTACGCAAGTGACGGAGCGGGCCGAGCCGCTGTACGACGCGGCGGCCCATACCACTCTGGCACTCATCGACCGTACCGGAACGGAGGATCGCGCTATTGCGCGCCACATTGCAAGACTGTTGACGCATCTCGACAACGACTGGCCGCGCGCGCATCGGCTGCTCAGCGGAATGCTTGCACGCCGCGACCAGTGGCTGCGGCATGTCGGGCACCTGGATCGTGCCGCGCTCGAGGCGCCGATGCAGAACGAGTGTTCTATGCACATCGAGCGCATATGCGAGGCGTTGCTCGGCGTGGATGCGCAGGAGTTGATTGCACTGGCGCGCTATGCGGCCGGCAACCTACCGAACGATTCACGGTTGTCGCCGTGCGCCGACCTCGACCGTCTGCCGGAAGCAAGCTTCCGACGGCTCGACGCGTGGCGCGCGCTGGCCGCCATGCTGCTGACAAAGGAGGGCAACTGGCGCACCCGATTCAGCAAGCTCGAGGGCTTTCCGTCATTTGCCGCTGCCGTTCCTTTCAAGCAGCGAATCGCCGCCCTGACCGACGCGCTGCGATCGAATGAAACGCTGCGACAAGCACTGCACGCGCTGCGCGATTTGCCGGCGCCGCATTTCACGCCGGCTCAATGGGACGTGCTCGAGTCGATCGTTGCGTTGCTGCCGCGCGCCGCTGCGGAACTAATGCTCGCATTCGCCGACGCAGGCGAGAGCGACTTCGTTCAGGTGACGCGCGCGGCAGTCGACGCGCTGGGTGGAGACGCGCATGGTGTAGACGACGGGGGCGAGATAGCGCACGCAATCGACGCGCGCATCCGTCACCTGTTGATCGACGAGTTCCAGGATACGTCGATCACGCAGTACGAACTGGTAGAACGACTGGTCGCCGACTGGCGGACCGGTGACGGGCGGACGGTCTTCATCGTCGGTGACCCGATGCAATCGATTTATCGCTTCCGCGAGGCCGAGGTGGGTTTGTTCCTGCGTGCATGGAGCACCGGCATCGCGCGCTTGCCGTTGCAACGCTTGCAGCTGACGCGCAACTTCCGGTCGCAAAAGCGGCTGGTCGAATGGGCGAACTCCGCGTTTGTTCGAGTGCTGCCGGGCGACAGCGACATCGCGACCGGAAGTGTCGCGTTCGAGTCGTCGGTGGCAGATCAAGCGTCGGATCCTTCACAGTGCGAAGCGGTGAGCTTCAATGCGCTCTTCGACGGCTCGCCTGCCGACGAAGCCAAGCGCGTTGTGGAACTCGTGCGGCGCATGCAGGCCGACGATCCGTCCGCATCGATCGCACTGCTGGTGCGCGCGCGAACGCATCTGACGCACATCGTGCCCGCGCTGCGTGAAGCAGCGCTGCGGTTCACTGCCGTCGAACTCGAGCTCTTGCTCGCGCGCCCGCTGATTGGCGACCTGCTCGCATTAACGCGCGCGCTCGAGCACCGCGCTGACAGAGTTGCGTGGCTGGCCGTGCTGCGCGCGCCGTGGTGCGGTTTGACGTTGTCGGACCTTTCTGCGCTGGTTGAAGGGGCGGTGGGTACGACGATCTGGCAACTGGTGTGCGACCCGTCGCGTCGATCGCAATTGTCGACGGACGGGCAACAGCGGTTGGCGCGTGTGGCTCGAGTGCTTGCTCGCGCGCTCGAGCTGTACGGCCGAAGTCCGGTCGCGGAACGAGTTCGCGAAACCTGGTGGCTGCTCGGCGGCCCGGCGTGCGTATCGAACGATGCCGATCGTGCCGATGCGCAGTCTTTCTTCAGTCACCTGGTGCAGCACGAAGAACGAAGCCGCGGAGTGACTGATGTCGCGGCGTTCGAAGCATCGCTGGTGCGGCTGTATGCGGCGGCCGATGTCAATGCGAGCCGCGGGTTGCAGGTGATGACGATTCACAAGGCCAAAGGACTCGAGTTCGATTACGTGATCGTTCCCGGGTTGGATCGGGTGCCGCCCAGCGACAATGCGCAGCTGATGCAGTGGCTCGAGCGGCCGGCCGAGTCGAGCCCCGCCGAGTTACTGCTCAGCCCCATCTATCCGCCGGATGTCGATAAGAAAGACGATTCCATCTACTGCTGGATCGAGCGACTGCAACTAAAGCGGCAGGTGCACGAAGATGAGCGCCTGCTGTACGTCGCGGCGACGCGCGCCCGCAAACAGTTGCAGTGGGTGGCCTGCCTTCCGAGCGTGGATGGCGATCTTTCCCTGCCACGCGAGAACTCGCTGCTGCAACGACTTTGGCCGGCGGTAGAAGACGAATGCACACGCGCATTTTCAGGGCGCGCGACCGGTGCCAGCGCCGTCGCTTCGGCTGTGCAACCCGCGACCTACGACCAGTCGCTACGGAGACTGTCTGCCGATTGGACTTTTCCGGTCACTCCACCCGCGGTCGGCCGGCACGCCGACCTACCCGCAGTCGCCGAAGAGACGATTGAATTTTCGTGGGCTGGCGAATCCGCGCGCCGAATCGGAATGGTGGTGCATCGCTGGCTGCAGCGCATCGGCGAAGACTCGTTGCGTGGCTGGAACGCCGCGCGGGTGTACGCGCTCGCGCCGCGTATCGAGCGCGAGCTCGCTGCAGCAGGAATCGGCGGTGGCGAGCTGAGCGCAGCGCGCAGCCGCGTCGCGCAAGCGCTGACCACTGCATTGTCCGACCCACAGGCGAAGTGGCTGTTGGGACCGCACCAAGACGCGCGCAGCGAGCTTAGATTGACGGTTCGCACGGAAGCTGGTGCGAAACGTCTCGTGCTCGACCGCACGTTTGTCGATGATCAAGGGGTGCGCTGGATCATCGACTACAAAACCGGCACGCACGAGGGCGCCGATGTCGAAGCCTTTCTGGACCGCGAACGGCTGCGTTATGCGAGCCAGTTGGAGCTATACGCACAAGCGCTCGGCGGCGCGGCCGAACTCGGACTCTACTTCCCGCTGCTGAACGGCTGGCGCGCCTGGAAAAGCCTTAAATAAGGGGGAGTTCCAAGAGGGGCACAGCCCCTTCTTGCATCTTCAGTGAGACAAGGCTCGCTTTTCCGCCTGCGGCGGAAAAGGCGAGCCTGAACCTCGGCACCTGTGGCACTCCGCTGTGGCTGCTTCGTTCCCGACCTGACCAGGTTCACGGCACCCCAGTGCGAGGGGGCCCGCCGTCGCGGATGATACGCGGCTGATGGTTTCGATTCTTGTAATGTCATGACCATGAGCGTTTCGATCCGAGCTGTACTCCAAAGCGACGTCGCCGTCCTGCACGCGCTGATTCGCGGGCTGGCGGAATACGAGAAGCTGGCTGCACAAGTCGTTGGCACAGCCCAGGATTTGCAGCAGGAGTTGTTTAGCGAGCGGCCCGTGATCGAAGCCGTGATCGCGTGGGAGGGTGAAAGCGCACTCAGCGAAAGCGCACTCGGCTTTGCGCTTTACTTTCACAACTATTCGACGTTTCTCGCGCGCCGCGGCCTTTATCTCGAAGACCTTTTTGTCGTGCCGGAGGCGCGCGGCCGCGGCATTGGCAAGGCGCTGATTCGTCATTGCGCAGGTGTCGCGGTTGAGCGCGGATGCGGCCGGTTCGAATGGGCGGTGCTCGACTGGAATCAGCCCGCGATCGAGTTCTATCAGTCGCTCGGCGCGACGGTACTGCCCGAGTGGCAGCTCTGTCGCCTTAGCGGCGACGCGCTGCATCGATTCGCGGTGTTGTCGATACCCCGCACGCTCTCGCAGCCGTAAAATCACCGCATGTCGTACCAGGTTCTGGCCCGCAAGTATCGCCCGCGCGATTTTTCGACCCTGGTCGGGCAGGAGCACGTGGTACGTGCGCTGACGCATGCGCTAAGCGAGAACCGGTTGCATCACGCCTATCTGTTCACCGGCACGCGGGGCGTCGGCAAGACCACGCTGGCGCGAATTCTTGCGAAAGCACTTAACTGCGTCGGGCCGGACGGCAAGGGCGGGATTACTGCGACACCTTGCAACGTTTGCGAGCCGTGCACTGCGATCGATGCCGGCCGCTTCGTCGATTACATCGAGATGGACGCAGCGAGCAACCGCGGTGTCGACGAGATGGTGCAGCTGCTGGAGCGCGCGATGTACGCACCGAGCAGTGCGCGCTTCAAGGTGTACATGATCGATGAGGTGCACCAGCTGTCATCGCATGCCTTCAACGCGATGTTGAAGACGCTCGAAGAGCCGCCCGAGTACGTCAAATTCATTCTCGCGACGACCGATCCGCAGAAAGTGCCGGTCACCGTGCTGTCGCGTTGCCTGCAGTTCAACTTAAAACAAATGACGCCGGCAGCCATCGCCGGACACATGACTGAAATACTGTCGGCCGAAAAAATTGAGGCAGAGCCGCCGGCGCTACGTACGCTCGCGCATGCGGCGCGCGGCAGCATGCGCGACGGTTTGTCGCTGCTCGATCAGGCGATCGCGTACGCCGGTGGCACGATCACACTCGACGCGGTGCGCACGATGCTGGGAGCGATCGATCAAGGAACGCTAATAAGGCTTCTCGATGCGATCGCCGCGCGGGAGGGAGCTGCGTGTCTGGCGATTGCCGATCAAATGAACGAGCGCAGTGCGTCCTTTGCGCAGGCGATGCGAGACCTGGCGAGCTTGCTGCACAGAATCGCGTTGATCCAGCAAGTACCGAACGCCGCCGACGATGAAGTCGATGCTGACGAATTACGCCGCTTGGCATCGACGTTCGCAGCCGACGAACTTCAGTTGTTTTATCAAATCGCATTGCATGGGCGCAATGAGATGCACCTGGCGCCGGACGAATATGCGGGCTTCACGATGGGGCTGATGCGCATGCTGGCGTTTGCGCCCGCCGAAACGGTAACCGGGCGCGGTGCGACGGCGTCGAAACCCGCGGCGCCTGCCCGCGCGACCCCCGCCCCGGCGGGCGAAACACAGGCAGACCTGGGGGCCGCAGTAAAACCGCCGCCCAGTGCGCCTGCCGCTGCGATTGCGCAGTTCGATGGCGACTGGACCGGTCTCGTCGCGCAGCTAAAAGTATCGGGCCTGGTCCGCGAGCTCGCGCAGCGCAGCGAATTGATCGCGCAGGAAGGCGATCGCCTGAAACTACGCGTTCCATTGAAGACGCTGCTCGATGCAGGTGCGTTGCAGAAACTGCAGGCGGCGGTGAGTGAAGCGTTGGGTCGCCCGATACGCCTCGCTGCAGAGGTAGGCAACACCGTCGGACCCACCTCGGCGGGAATTGCAGACCAGGCGCGCGCTGAGCGGCAGCGACAAGCCGAGGAGTCGATTTATGCCGATCCCTTCGTGCGAGAATTGATCGAGAATTTCGGCGCGCAGGTTGACCCGGCGTCGATTCGTCCGCGCAGCGATAAAGAGAGTAAAGACAGCGATACGGAAAAGACTTCATGACTTCTGCCCGTAATGCGGGTCGGGGAGCACGAGGGGCCCAGCCGAGTCCCCTCGTTGTTCATACCGCGGCGCGAAGCGCAGCGAGTCGCCTCGACGCAGGGGCTGAGCGAAGGCGAGCAATCCAATTCGGTAACGAGAGGCCAGCATGATGAAGGGGCAAGTCGCAGGCTTGATGCAGCAGGCGCAGAAGATGCAGGAGAACATGAAGCGCATGCAGGACGAGCTTGCCAGTACCGAAGTGGAAGGCCAGTCCGGCGCCGGCATGGTCAAAGTCACGATGAGCTGCAAGCACGATGTGCGACGGGTCGCGATCGATCCAAGCCTGGTGGGTGAAGACAAAGACATGCTAGAAGACCTCGTTGCAGCGGCATTCAACGATGCCGTTCGCCGCGCCGAAGATGTGTCACAACAAAAAATGGCTTCCGTGACGGCTGGCATGCCCTTGCCGCCGGGATTCAAGCTGCCGTTCTAGCCTCCTCGGTGGATGCGGCGGTCGCGTTTACGCCACCGCTTCGCTGGCACCTGCATCGACAACCATGAAGCTGGGTCATACGATTGACACCCTCGTCGACGCGCTGAAGCGTTTGCCCGGCATCGGGCCGCGTTCTGCGCAGCGCATTGCTTTCCACTTGTTGCAGCACGATCGCGACGCCGCCCTGCGGCTCGGCGAATCGCTGCTGATCGCGGCACGCACGATCGGGCAGTGCCAGCGCTGCAATACCCTGACCGAGCAGGCCATCTGCGCCACGTGCAGCAGCGCGAAGCGCGATGCGCATCTGCTGTGTGTCGTTGAATCTCCGGCCGATCAGCTCGTGATCGAGCAATCACTCGCCTATGGGGGCCTCTACTTTGTGTTGATGGGCCGGTTGTCGCCGCTCGACGGGATCGGGCCGCGCGAGATTCAGATGGAGCGGCTGCTCGAGCGCGTGGCCGATCAGATCGTGCGTGAGGTCATCGTCGCGACGTCGTTTACCCCGGAGGGCGACGCCACCGCGCACTACGTAACCCAGCTGGTGCGCGAACGTGACCCGCAACTGAAGGTGACACGTCTGGCGCGCGGCGTTCCTGCCGGCGCCGAACTCGAGTACACCGATGTCAACACGGTGGCGCAGGCAATGCTTGATCGTCGCGCCGACTAGCGTAGAGACTAAACTCGCGCATGACCGTCGCTTACTGGTGTGTCCTGATCGCTGGGGTAATGCCGTTGGTCGCGGTCGGCATCGCAAAAGCTGGCGGCGAGCGTTACAACAATCGTCATCCGCGCGTCTGGCTCGGGAAGCAGCAGGGATACCGGGCGCGCGCTGCCGCTGCAGAGTCGAATAGCTTCGAGGCGTTTCCGTTTTTCGCGGCCGCGGTGATCATTGCTCACCTGACCCAGGCCCCGCAAGGGCGACTCGATCTACTCGCGGTAGGGTTCGTCCTGGCGCGCATTGCTTACGTCATCTGCTATCTGGGCGACTGGCATTGGGCGCGCTCGCTGGTGTGGTTCGTCGGCTATGTCGCATGCATCGCCATCTTCTTATCCGGTGTCACGCTTGGCTAGGGTAGATACGGGTAGATACGGGTACATGCGGGGCAGCCGGTGAACATCTGCTGCGCTAGGCTCGACCGATTGTTCACGAGGAGACATAAATGAGAACGACGCTGACGCGGCGTGAAGTCCTGGCGGCAGGCGCCGCAGCGCTGATTTTTCCTGCGATTGGAAGCGCGCAAGCGCCCGAGCGCAAGAAGGTAACGATCGCGGTAGGCGGCAAGAATCTGCTGTACTACCTGCCGTTGACGATCGCAGAGCAGAAGAAATTTTTCGACGCCGAAGGGCTCGAGGTCACTATCGTCGATTTTGCCGGCGGCGCGCGCGCTTTGCAGGCAGTCGTGGGCGGTAGCGCCGACGTGGTGTCGGGTGCGTTCGAACACAACATCAACATGCAAGCCAAGGGCCAGCCGATGCGCGCGTTCGTGTTGCAGGGCCGGGCGCCGCAGATTGTGATGGCGGTCAGCACCAAGACGATGCCGAACTACAAGACGGTCGCCGATTTGAAGGGCAAGAAAATCGGCGTCACTGCGCCGGGCTCGTCGACCAACATCATGGCGAATTTCATTCTGGCCAAGGCGGGGCTGAAGCCGACGGATGTCTCGTATGTTGGCGTCGGTGCCGCGCAGGGTGCAGTGGCGGCGCTGCGCGCGGGCCAGATCGACGCCATATCGAACCTTGATCCGGTGATCACGATGCTTGCACGCAGCAACGATATCCAGATCATTTCGGATACGCGCGATGTAGCAGAAGCCGATAAGGTATTCGGCGGTCCGATGCCGGCCGCGACGCTGTACGCGCCGATTTCATTCATCGAGAAAAATCCGAACACCGTGCAGGCGCTGACCAACGCGATCGTGCGTGCCAACAAGTGGATTCAGCAGGCCGGGCCATCGGATATCGTCAAGGCCGTGCCGGAAAGCTATCTACTCGGCGACCGCGCGGTTTATATCGACGCATTCCTGAAGGCCAAGCCGGCGCTTTCGGGGGACGGCATGTTCCCCGAGCAAGGCGCAGCGACCGCGCTGCGCGCGCTGCAAAGCGTCGACGACAACATGAAGGCAGCGAAGATCGACTTGAAAGCGGTGTTCACCAACGATTTCGTGCGGAAGGCGAACGCGAAGTATCCGAAGGGTTGATTGGTGAGCGGATCTGCTGCGCTCGACTTGCGCGGCGTGACGTGTACGTTCGTCAGTCGCGATAATCGCTCGCAGCGGTACACAGCCGTCGAGAACGTCACGCTCGCCGTCGCGCCCGGCGAGTTCGTCAGCGTCGTGGGTCCGACGGGGTGCGGCAAAAGCACGCTGCTCAATGTGGGGGCGGGGCTACTCGAGCCGAGCGCGGGCCAGGTATACGTATTCGGGCAGCGGCTATCCGGCGTCAATGCTCGCGCGGGCTACATGTTCCAAACCGAAGCGCTGATGCCGTGGCGTACCGCGCGCGCCAACGTGATGGCAGGACTCGAGTTTCGCGGAGTGACCGACGCCGGTGCGCAAGCCGACGAGTGGCTAAAGCGGGTCGGGCTCGGCGGCTTTGGCGACCGCTACCCGCACCAACTGTCGGGCGGCATGCGCAAACGAACGTCGCTGGCGCAAACGCTCGTACTCGACCCCGACATCATTTTGATGGACGAGCCGTTTTCGGCGCTCGACATTCAGACGCGGCAACTGATGGAAAACGAAGTGCTTGAGCTGTGGGCGGCCAAGAAAAAGGCGGTGCTTTTCATCACGCACGATCTGGACGAGGCGATTGCGATGAGCGACCGGGTGATCGTTTTATCGGCCGGCCCGGCGTCGCATCCGATGGGCGAATTCGTCATCGATCTGCCACGTCCGCGCGACGTCGCCGAGGTGCGCGTGACACCGCGCTTCGTCGATTTGCACAAGGCAATCTGGGACGTCCTGCGTGATGAGGTCTTGAAGGGCTACGCACAGCAGAAGCTCGTCGCTTGATGTGGAGCGTTATCAGACCCAGTCAGAAAACGCTGCGACTGTGGCAGGCGATGGTGCTGGTCGCGGTGTTCGTGTTCTGGTACGCGATGACGACCCCGGGACTGATCCCTCCGATCATGTTCGAAAACGACCGGCAGGCCGCGTTTTTCTTCGGCGAGCCGGTCAAGATTTTCGCTCGCATCTGGACGTGGTTCATTACCGATCGTGATATCTACCAGCATTTGTGGGTGACGTTGCTCGAAACCGTGCTCGCGTTTGCGGCCGGGACGATCGGCGGCTTGATCGTCGGCATGTGGCTGGCGTTATCGCCGGTAGCCGGCGCGATTTTCGATCCGTACATCAAGGCACTGAATTCGATGCCGCGCGTCATCCTGGCGCCGATCTTTGCGGTGTGGTTCGGGCTGGGGATTGCATCCAAGGTGGCGCTCGGCTTCACGCTCGTGTTCTTCATCGTGTTTTTCAACGTCTATCAGGGCGTGAAGGAAGTCAGCCCAACGGTGCTCGCCAGCGCGCGGATGCTCGGCGCGTCTCGCAACCAGCTGTTGCGGCACGTTTACCTGCCGAGCGCGACGAGTTGGGTCTTTTCTTCGCTGCACACGTCCGTCGGCCTGGCGTTCGTCGGCGCTGTAGTCGGCGAATACCTCGGCTCTTCGCGTGGCGTCGGCTACCTGATCCTGCAAGCCGAAGGCTCGTTCGACATCAATACCGTGATGGCCGGCATTCTGGTGCTGACGGCCTTTGCACTGGTGCTCGATTGGGCCGTCGGCCGAGTCGAAACGCACCTGATGAAGTGGCAACCGCGCGCGGGCGAAACGGAAAAGCTCTAGTTATTGCCGTCAATCCGACGGAAGGTGATGCTGGACATGGTCTCGCCACGATCGTAGGCTGCCGGCGCCATGTCAGATGCTTACGCGTACGCAAATAACGGCCCGATCGAGCCGTTCTGGCAGCGCAGCCGCATCAACCGCTTCTTCCTGCTGCCGCTCGACAAAGTAGTCCTGGCACGGATTGCCGGCCTGTCGGTCGCCTTTGTAGCTTCCTTTGCGCTGCTGCTATTCGGCGGATTCGGCGTGTTGCTGCTGATGGTTGCGCTGCTGGCGATCCTCGTCACGGGGGTTCGGTACGGGTTCAAAATCATCGAGCGCTCATCCAAAGGGTTCCTGCTTCCGTCCGACTACCCGTTGACCGATGACGATTTGGTCAGCGAGTACCTGCCGTACAAGTATGCCGCGATGACTTTGGTCTTTGGTGTGCTGGCCACATTGCTGGAACTCATGAGCGGCGGCAACGAATTCATCGCGATCGTTGCTTGGCTGTTTTTCTTCGTGGCGATCATTCCTGCGGCGACGATGCGTCTGGTCATTACGGGCAGCCTGCGTGGCGCGCTGAATCCGGCCGAGATGGTTTCGCTGATCCAGCGCATCGGCAAACCGTACGCGGCGCTTGCCGCGTTCATCTTCGTCGCCGAGCTGTGCCGCAGTTATGGGCTGGCGGCACTGGCCGCAGGGGGTGGGCTTAGCGTCGCCGGTTTGAAGACCGGGTTCGGGGCCGGCACGGTGATCCAACTTCTTTTGCTGTCATGCGCCTTCTGGTACTTCACTTACATGATTTGCGGCCTGGTCGGGTACGCGATGTATCAATTTGCCGACGCGCTCGACATTTCGGTGATGGGCCCTGGCGAGCAGGCGATGCGCAGCGTGGCCAACGCGCGCACGATCGATGTCAAGGCACGCACGCGCGACGCGCTGATCGGGCAGATGGTGTCGGCAGGCGAAATCAAGGAGGCGATCGACCATTTGTCGCACGACCTGAGCGAACGACCCAACGATCTCTCGTTGCACGCGCGGCTGCATCGGCTGTTGCTTGCCGAGAACAGCACGCCCAGGATCGAGCACCATACGGATTCATACCTGACGCTGCTGGTGAAATCGGAAAACTGGCGCGAGGCGATCGAGCTGGTCGAAGAAGCGAAGGCGCGGCGCGCCGACTGGATGCCACGCGAAGTCGACCACATCGCTCCGCTTGCGCAGGCGGCGATAAGCCAGAGCAAGCCTCAGCTGGCCGGGCAGTTGATCAAGGGATTCGACAAGAAGCACGCCGTGCACGCGGACGTTCCGAAGGTTTACCTGATCGGTGCGCAGCTGATGGCCGAGTGGGGCGGCAAGCCGGAAGAGGCGCAGCGGATTCTGCAGCACCTGCTTAAGCGCTATCCGTCAGATGCGGTCGCCACGGAAGCGGGGCGCTATCTGCAAGTGTTGAGCCGCGCCGCACAGCCGCAGTAACCGGATTACTCAGGCCCCCACCGGGTCCGCAACTGCGTATCGAGGTCGAGCTCCATATCCGATGGCGGGCCCGACAAGGTAACGCGCGAGCGCGGCACTCCGGTTGCGCCGCGGATCGTCATTGGTGGTTCCCGAGTAGGTGCGATTCCGCCCAGAGTGCCTGGGGACGGGAAGTGGGAAGACAGTCGACGCTTGACGTCCTCCGCCGGCTGTCGCAATCCATGGCGCGAATAGGTCGTGAACAAGCCGAGCAGACAATCGGCAATCTGGCGACCGTATAAATTTTTCAGCGTATCGCTCGCCAACAGGCCGTCGAGCACGCGCAACGCCGCCGCATCCTCGCGCGTGGCTACGAGCCGCCGCGCCAGCCGCAGCTGCTCGTCAACTGGAAGCGCCGCCAGCACGTGCGGCTGACTCATTTGTAAGTAGACCGGCCGGAGCTCCGAACGTGCACCGCGCGCACGAATCCACAACACGCGCAAAGTCGCATCCAGCAACGTCTCGCGGTTGCGCCCCAGCAGGGCCATGTTGAAGTACGCCGTCGCGTGCTGCACGTTGGTCGGATCATTCTGCAGCAGCTCGCCGTATGCGCGCGCCGCTTTGCGCGTGTCTAAACGGGCCGCGGCTGCCTGCGCTTCCTGCAGCAGCGTTGATTTCCGATCGCCGCGCCTCTCCTCCGCGAACTGCTCGTCCAGAATGCGGTCAACCTTTTTCTCGTCGCTTGGACGCAGCAGCCACGCGAGCGCGGCACCCGCTATGAACCCACCGATGTGGGCACTGTAGGACACCGGCGACTTGGGCGAGGCGGCCCATTGAATCGCCTCGATCAATAGCCAAGCTGGCAGCAATAGCAGCGCGGGAATCCGCGCCGTGTTGAAGTAAACGAACAACCAGTAAAACACGGGCACTCGGCGGGTGCCGTATAAAACGGCCACCATCGCCATCGCTCCCGAGATCGAACCCGAAGCGCCGATCAGTGCTTGATCGCTGACCAGTATGTGCAGTGCGCCTGCGAATATGCCGCTGCCGATAAACGCGACCAAAAAGCGAAAACGACCGAGTGCGGCCTCGGCGAAGGGGCCCGCCAGCAGCAATATGATCATGTTGCCGAGCCAGTGGGCCGCGTCGCCGTGCAGGAATTGGTAGGTCAATAGGCGAAGCGCGCCCCACGCTGCGCCCCCGGTTTCCGGCTCCAACGCAAACCGTTCGGTGAAAACGCGCCCAATCAGCGCATCGAATTGCGCGCGCTGATCACGCCATGTCGCATAGGCCGGGTCGGACGACGACACCACGGCGCCCTCGCGAAGATCGCGCATGAACTCGCGGTCGTTTTCGAGTGCCATTACGAGCCCGACGGATTCTTCCGGCCTCGCACCCGCACGGATCATGCGCAACACCTGCAAAGCGCCGCGATCGTTACGGCGCTCCAGGTAAGTCGCGAACCTCGGCAGCTCGATCTGCGCCAACTGCGAAGAGAAATAGTAATCAGCGGCGCGTGCGTAGGCCTGCCGGTCGCCCGACTGGAAAATGAAATAGACGAGGGCGTTGACAAGAATCAACGCGAGCGTGACCAGTGGCAGCGACTTGGGCGTGAAGCGCGTCTGATAAGGAATCAGCAGCATGTCTCTATCAGCGTGGGCCGCGCGCGGGACAGGCGGCACGTGAAGATACAATCCGGCAGTCTATCCGTGGCCGATACGCGCTGGTTTGGTGAATACACCCGAGCATCGCGGCAAATGCCGCGGTTATCGGGAAAAGAGGAGCCGTTTTGCCCCCCGTGGTAGTTGATTCTCGTCCCGTGGCGGCGCTGGTGCTGGCCGACGGGACGATCTTTCGCGGCCGATCGATCGGCGCCACCGGCGAGACGCTGGGAGAGGTCGTTTTCAACACCGCGATGACCGGCTACCAGGAAATCTTGACGGACCCTTCGTACGCCGGGCAGATCGTCACCCTGACTTATCCGCATATCGGCAACACCGGCGTCAACGACCAGGACGTTGAGTCAACGCGGGTTCACGCGGCCGGCTTGGTGATCCGCGATCTGCCGGTCCGGGCGTCGAACTTCCGTGCGCAGCGCGACCTTTCCAGCTATCTGCAGCAGCAGGGCGTCGTCGGCATCGCAGACATCGACACGCGCGCGCTTACGCGGCGCCTGCGACAACAAGGCGCGCAGGCCGGCTGCATCGTCGTAGCGAATGGTGTGCTCGCGCTGGAGGAAAGCGCCGTTCAGCATGCGTTGCAGCGCGCGCGTTCGTACGTGGGCATGGCCGGCCAAGACCTAGCGAAGACAGTCAGCGTCAAGCGGCCCTATCAGTGGCACGAAGGGAGCTGGCGGCTCGCCCGCGCCGACGGCACCCCTGGATTCGTAGCGCGCGAACAAGATCGCTTTCACGTCGTCGCGTACGACTACGGAATCAAACAAAACATTCTGCGATTGATGGCCGACCGCGGCTGCCGGGTCTCGACCGTTCCCGCTCAAACTGCCGCGGCCGCGGTGCTGAAGCTCGAGCCCGATGGGGTGTTCCTCGCCAATGGACCGGGCGACCCCGAGCCGTGCGTTTACGCAGTTGAAGCGACGCGTGAATTCATCGCGCGCAAGATACCGACGTTCGGTATCTGCCTGGGCCACCAGATACTCGGGCTCGCCGTCGGCGCGCGCACATTGAAGATGAAGTTCGGTCATCATGGCGCCAATCACCCGGTGCTCGACCTGGCGACGCGCAAGGTTTACATCACC
Organism: uncultured beta proteobacterium; assembly: GCA_963746085.1. Lineage (GTDB taxonomy): Bacteria > Pseudomonadota > Gammaproteobacteria > Burkholderiales > Burkholderiaceae_F > JACCZX01. The sequence continues at coordinate 121,654 of CAVVAI010000008.1, read as the reverse complement.
AGCCAGAACCACGGCTTTGCCGTCGACGAGAAAACGTTGCCGGCGAACGCGCGCGTCACGCACGTGTCGCTGTTCGATGGCTCGCTGCAGGGCTTCGAGCTAACCGACGCGCCGGCATATTGTTTTCAGGGCCATCCCGAAGCGAGTCCCGGGCCGCATGACCTCTGCGATTTGTTCGATCGGTTCATCGAGTTGATGGATGCGCGCCGGCACCTGCTGAGCACGGCTGAAAGTGTCTCGGCATGACGGTGGACGCGGTCAAGGACACGTTGAGCGAAGCGCTCGCTGCGTTGCAGGCGCTGATCGGCAACGAAGCGATGCTGCAACGTATTGCAGCCGCCGGGCAACTTCTGGCAGACACCTTCGCCGCTGGTGGACGTGCTTACTCGTGCGGCAACGGCGGGTCGATGTGCGACGCGATGCATTTCGCCGAGGAGCTGACCGGCCGCTTTCGCGATAACCGGCCGGGCTATGCAGCGCTGGCAATCAGCGACGCAAGCCATTTGTCTTGCGTCGGCAATGACTACGGGTACGAGCAGGTGTTTGCCCGCTTCATCGAAGCGCACGGGCGTGCCGGCGATGTGCTGCTGGCTATCTCGACCAGCGGCACGAGCAAGAACGTGCTCTCAGCGGTCGAAACTGCGCATCAGCATGGAATGAAAGTGATCGGACTGACGGGTCGCGAAGCGACACCGCTTGCTGAGTTGGCAGATATCGCGATCGTTACCCCGGCCGGCAAGTATGCGGACCGCGTGCAGGAACTGCACATCAAGGTCATTCACATACTGATCGAGCTGGTCGAGCGCCAACTTGCACCCAACAACTACGCGTAATGGCGAAGCGCGAAGATCTAAAAAGCATCCTGATCATCGGCGCTGGCCCCATCGTCATCGGGCAGGCGTGCGAGTTCGACTACTCCGGCGCGCAGGCGTGCAAAGCGCTGAAGGACGAGGGCTACAAGGTCATTCTTGTCAACAGCAATCCGGCCACGATCATGACGGACCCGGAAACGGCCGATGTCACGTATATCGAGCCGATCACCTGGCAGGTCGTCGAACGGATTCTTGCGCTGGAAAAACCGGACGCGATCCTGCCGACGATGGGCGGCCAGACCGCGCTCAATTGTGCGATGGACCTGTACAACAACGGAGTGCTGAACAAGTACGGCGTGGAACTCATCGGCGCGTCGCCCGACGCGATTGCCAAAGCGGAGGATCGTCTTAAGTTCAAGGATGCGATGACGCGCATTGGGCTGTCGTCGGCGCGATCGAGTATCGCCAAGTCGCTGGCCGAGGCGCTGACAGTGCAGGAAACCCTCGGATTTCCGGCCGTGATCCGCCCGAGCTTCACGCTGGGTGGCACCGGGGGCGGCATCGCGTACAACATGGAAGAGTTCACTGCGATCTGCCAGCGCGGGCTCGACTTGTCGCCCACCCGCGAGCTGCTGATCGAGGAATCGCTGATCGGCTGGAAAGAGTTCGAGATGGAGGTCGTCCGCGACAAGGCGGACAACTGCATCATCGTGTGCTCGATCGAAAACCTTGACCCGATGGGCGTCCACACGGGCGATTCGATCACCGTCGCGCCGGCGCAGACGCTGACCGACAAGGAATATCAATTGATGCGCGATGCATCGATCGCGATCCTGCGCGAGATCGGCGTCGACACCGGTGGTTCCAACGTGCAATTCGCGATCAATCCGAAGAACGGCCGGATGATCGTGATCGAGATGAACCCGCGCGTGTCGCGCTCCTCGGCGCTGGCGTCGAAGGCGACCGGCTTTCCGATCGCCAAGGTCGCCGCGAAGCTTGCGGTCGGCTACACGCTCGACGAATTGCGCAACGAGATCACCGGAGGCGCAACTCCCGCATCGTTCGAGCCGACGATCGACTACGTTGTCACCAAGATACCGCGCTTCGCGTTCGAGAAATTCCCGCAGGCCGACAATCACCTGACAACGCAAATGAAATCGGTCGGCGAGGTAATGGCGATCGGCCGCACCTTCCAGGAGTCGTTTCAAAAGGCGCTGCGCGGCCTCGAAGTCGGTTCCGACGGACTAGACGAGCACTCGAGCGATCGCGACGAGATCGTCGAAGAGATCGGCGAACCCGGACCCGACCGCATCTGGTTCGTGGCCGACGCGTTTCGAATCGGCATGACGCTGGATGAAGTGTTCGAAGAAACCGCGATTGATCCGTGGTTTCTGGCACAGATCGAAGAGCTAGTGCAGATCGAAGGCCGAGTGACAGGGCGGGCGCTGCCCGACCTGACGTCGGACGAGCTACGGTACCTAAAGCGCAAAGGTTTTTCCGATCGACGCCTGGCAAAACTGCTGGCGACGTCTGCCTCGGACGTGCGCTCCGCGCGCCTGCGGCACGGGGTCCGTCCGGTTTACAAGCGCGTCGATACCTGCGCTGCCGAGTTTGCGACCACCACGGCGTACATGTATTCGACTTACGAGGACGAGTGCGAGGCTGCGCCCACCGATCGCAAGAAAGTGGTCGTGCTCGGTGGTGGCCCGAACCGGATCGGGCAGGGCATCGAATTCGATTACTGCTGCGTGCACGCCGCGTTTGCGCTGCGCGACCACGGATTCGAGACCATCATGGTCAACTGCAATCCGGAAACGGTGTCGACCGACTATGACACCTCGGATCGACTTTACTTCGAGCCGCTGACACTCGAAGACGTGCTCGAGATCGTCGACAAGGAAAAGCCGCTCGGCGTGATCGTGCAGTACGGCGGGCAGACACCGCTGAAGCTCGCGCGCGATCTCGAAGCCAATGGCGTGCCCATCATCGGCACCTCGCCCGATTCGATCGATATCGCTGAGGACCGCGAGCGATTTCAGAAGTTACTGCAGCAACTTGGACTGAAACAACCGCCGAATCGCACCGCGCGCACCGAGGAAGACGCGCTAAGGCTGGCTGTGGAGATCGGCTACCCACTGGTGGTCCGCCCGAGCTACGTGCTGGGTGGCCGCGCGATGGAGATCGTGCACGACGGTCGCGATCTTGAGCGCTACATGCGCGAGGCGGTCAAGGTCAGCAACGATTCGCCGGTGCTCCTCGACCGCTTTCTCGACGACGCGATTGAAGTCGATGTCGATTGCATCGCCGATGGCGAGCGTGTGTTGATCGGCGGGGTGATGGAGCACATCGAACAGGCCGGCGTGCACTCGGGCGATTCGGCGTGCTCGCTGCCGCCATATTCGCTGTCGCAGGCCACGATCGATGAGATGAAGCGGCAGACCGAACAAATGGCGCGTGCGCTGAACGTCGTGGGGCTAATGAATGTTCAGTTCGCAATTCAGGCACAAGACGGGGAAACCGCGGTCTATGTCCTTGAAGTCAATCCGCGCGCATCGCGTACGGTGCCGTTCGTGTCCAAGGCGACCGGGAAGCCGCTGGCGAAGATCGCAGCCCTGGTAATGGTCGGCATCACGCTCGAGCAGCAGGGCGAAACGCACGAGGTGGTGCCGCCGTATTTCTCGATCAAGGAGTCTGTTTTTCCGTTCGCCAAGTTCCCCGGTGTCGATCCGCTGCTGGGCCCCGAGATGCGCTCGACCGGCGAAGTGATGGGCGTCGGCGATACGTTCGGCGAGGCGTTGTTTAAGTCTCAACTGGGTGCCGGCTCGACGTTGCCGGAAACTGGCACCGTGTTTTTGAGCGTGATGGATCGCGACAAACCCAAGGCGGTGGCGGTTGCTCGGCTGTTGCACGACAAAGGCTATCAATTGGTGGCCACGCGTGGCACTGCGCAGGCGATCGATGAGGCAGGGATTCCGGTCGCGGTCGTCAACAAGGTGAAAGATGGACGGCCACACGTCGTCGACCTGCTGAAAAACGGCGACATCGATCTGGTCATAACCACAGTGAGTGAGGTGCGCAGCCAGATTACCGATTCGCGCTCGATCCGCACCACGGCGCTGGCGCAGCGCGTCACTTACTACACGACGATGGCCGGCGGTCGCGCGGCGATCGAAGGGCTGCAGCAATTCGACCGACTCAAGGTCTACGACCTGCAATCGCTGCATCGGCGCTTGCACTAGATTTGCGCAACGCAAAGCTTTTAAGCTACATTGCCATTCGCCCCGGCCTCTGCCGGGGCTTTGCTTTTGGGTTGAGACAGCATGCGAGCGATACCGATCACGGCGCGCGGCGCCGAAAAACTACGGGCCGAATTGCAGCGATTGCGCGGTGTGGATCGTCCGACGATCATCCAGGCGATCAAGGACGCGCGCGAGAAAGGTGATCTCACCGAAAACGCCGAATACGATGCAGCGCGCGAGCGGCAGGGCTTTGTCGAAGGCCGCATACAGGAGCTCGAAGGCAAGCTTTCGGCGCTGCAGATCATCGATCCGGCCACCGTGGACGCGGCGGGTCGAGTCGTTTTCGGCGCGACCGTTGAGCTTGAGGATCAGAACTCGGGTGACCTGGTGAAGTATCAGATCGTCGGCGACGATGAAGCGGATATCAGGGCCGGTTGGGTTTCGGTATCAAGCCCGATCGCACGCGCGCTGATCGGCAAGAGCGAAGGTGACATTGCCACCGTGATCGCCCCTGCCGGCGAGCGCGAATACTCGATCGTTTCGATTTCGTATACCTAAGCCGTATACGTAAGCGAGTCGCGCGGCCGCCTGCGCCGTACGCTAACGCTTCGATCAGCTGCTAATCGCGCGTCTTTCCTCCGGTCGCGCGACCTTTCGTCCGCCGCCGGCGCACTGGCTCCTCGGGCTCCTGCTTTTCTTCGCTTTCAGGCTGCGGCCTGAACAGCACAATCATCTTTCCGATCGATTGAACTATTGCAGCCGATAAGTTTTCAGCTGCTTCAGTTGCGACTTGCGCTCGCTCGCCGCGGTCATTCAGCGGCACCTTTATCTTGATCAGTTCATGGGATACGAGCGCACGGTCGATTTCCCGCAGGACCATTTCCGTGAGACCCGCCGCACCGAGCAGTACGACTGGCCTTAAGTCATGCGCGCGCGCCTTTAACACCTGGCGCTGCGCGGAAGTCAGTATCAATTCATTCATTCGCAATGGAATCGGTTTTGACTTGAGTTTGGGAGCTTTTCCCACGCTATCTGCATCCGCGATGGGACGCGAACCGCTCGTCGGTCTTGCAGGATCGTACATCCCGGGCATTCAAGAACCGCTGGCGGGCGTCGTTACCCAGTAGTGCACAGGAGGGCGTTTGCCATGAAGAAGCGGGACCAAAGCGGCTTCACGCTGATCGAGGTGATGGTCGTAGTCGCCGTACTTGGCATTCTTGCGGCCATCGCCATCCCGAACTATTCGCGCTACATAACGCGCGGAAATCTGGTCGAGGCGGGCAATGCGCTGGCCGAGTATCGCGTCCGCATGGAGCAGTTCTATCAGGACAACCGTACCTACCAGAATGCCGGCGGCGCCTGCGGTCAAGCGGTGCCGGCCGCGCTCGATAACTTTGGCGTGACGTGCGCCATCACCGCTGCGGGCCAGGCATTTACCGCCACGGCCACCGGCGCGGGTAGCACCAACGGCTTCGTCTACACGATCAATCAGGCCAACGTGCGTGCGACCGCGGCAATACCCACGTACTGGGGCACGTTGCCGGGCGATGCTGGAACCAAGTGGGTGATGAGATGAGGCGTCATCAGCGCGGACTGACGCTGGTCGAGCTGGCGGTCGTGATGACCGTTGCGGCGATTTTGTACACGCAAGCCGCTCCGATGTTCTCGGTGTGGATCGGCAATACGCAAACTCGCACCGCGGCCGAATCGGTTTTGAACGGGATGCAGCTGGCGCGCGGTGAAGCGATTCGCCGTAACCGCCTGGTACAGCTCGTGTTGACCGACGGCGCCAATGTCAGCTGGACCGTTGGCTGTGCCAACCCGGTTGATAACGGCACCGCGAACGTCGATGACCCGGGCGATTGCCTGCCGGTCATTCAAGCGCGCGGGGCGGGTGAAACCTCGGCGCAGCCGCAAGTGGTGATGGTGCCCGCTGATGCAACGACGATTACGTTCGATTCACTTGGTCGCGTGGCTGCCAATATTGACGGCTCGGCAGTGGCGACCCAGATCGATGTAGCAAACCCGATCGTCGGCGCCGCCGATCGCCGCACCTTGCGTCTTGCTCTGGGCCCAGCGGGTGACGTTCGCATGTGCGATCCGGCCGTGGCAGGCACCGATCCGCGCGGCTGCTGAGCGTCTCGTGCCGAAGATGCAACCCCAGCGATCACGAGCACATCGGTCCGTGCCGCGCTCGCGCTCGCTCGGGATGTCGCTGACCGAAGTACTCGTGTCAACCGTAATTTTCGCGGTCGGCATTCTTGGATTGCTAAGCGCGAATGCGACCGCCTTCTCCACGTTCTCCGATGCGAAGTATCGCGTCGACGCCGCGCTTCTTGCGGACCGTTTGATTGGAGAAATGTGGGTCGATCGTGCCAACGTCGCGGCTTATGCGTACGCCGGCGGCTCGTATCAGACGACCGATCGAATCGCCCCCTGGATGGCCGAACTCACCAACACACTACCGGCGGCTGATGCGACCGTCGCGGTGATAGGCACGCAGGTCACAGTCACCGTTACCTGGACCCCTTCGGGCGCGCAGCAACGCCAGCACACCGCTATCGCAACGCTGCAGGGGCCCTAAGGTGGCCTCTCGAATAAACAGCTCGCGAGGCATGTCTCTCGTCGAGGTCCTGATCTCGATGGCGATTTCGCTGGTCGTGACCCTCGCCGCATATCAAACGTTCGCAGCTTCTGAAGGCTATAGACGCGCGGCCACCAGCGGCGGCGACGCAACATTCTCCGGTTCGATCGGTATGTACGCGCTGCAGCGCGACCTGCGCATGGCCGGGTACGGCATCAACACCGCAGCGGTGCTTGGATGCACCGTCCTTGCCTACGACGAAGGGGTGGCGCCGTCACGCCAGTTCAATTTCACGCTGGCGCCAGTGGTGATCACGCAAGGTGCCGCGGGTGCACCCGACACAATCGAGATCAGCTATAGCAGCACGGATGCGGTGCCGGTACCCGTGCGGCTGACGCAAGCACTGCCGAGTGCAGCGTCGGTTTATCACATCGACAACGGCTTTGGCATTGTCGCTGGCCAGCTGCTGATCGTCGCCGAGCCGGGACTCGACTGCACGCTGCAACAGGCCACCAATACGCCGAGCCTGGAAAATCCGGGGCAGCGCGATCGCCTGCATCACGGCAGCGGCAATTACACCGGCCCGTTCGGAACGCAGGTGGCCGCTCGCTACAACAAGCCCGGCGGCCTGGGTCCGAACTACACGCTGGCGGGAGTGGTGTATGCGATCGGACAGGCGCCGGTCCTCAGCCGCTATTACTTACAGAACGAAAATCTGGTGGTTGATCCGGTTCTGCTCGGCAACATCGCGCAGCCCGTGGCTGCCGGCATCGTTCAATTGCAGGCGCAGTACGGCCGCGACACGAATGCAGACGGTGTCATCGACGTCTGGACCGAGGTGGCTCCTGCGAATTCTGTCGAGTGGGCAGGGCTGATTGCGGTTCGCTTGGCGCTGGTCGCGCGCAGCGCGGTCGGGGAGCGTGCCGATGCGGACGGCAATTGCTCGGTGACGACGGTCGCACCGACCTGGGCCGGCGGCAACCTCGATCTGTCTGCACGCGCCGACTGGCGCTGCTTTCGCTACCGCGTTTTCGAATCGACGATCAGCTTGCGCAACATGATCTGGAGGCCCGTGTGAGCTTCAGGTCCAGGCGAACCCGAATCGCTCAGCGCGGCGCGGTATTGATGGTCGTACTGGTGGCGTTGGTGGCGATGCTGATCTCGGTGATCGCGTTGTCGCGCTCGATGGACACACATCATCTGGTCGCCGGCAATCTCGCATTCCGCAACTCGACCGTGCATTCATCCGACGCCGGCGTGCAAAGCGCGGTGTTGTGGCTGCAAAGCACGGTTGGTACGCCGCGACTGAATACCACCGAAGTCGACGATGGGTATTACGCGATGGTCGCCGAACCTGATTGGGACGACGAAGCCTTCTGGGCGCAGTGCGCCGGCTGTACGGTCAGCGCATCGGACGACGCCGGTAACCGCGTGCAATACGTCGTGCACCGCATGTGTTCAACGCAGGGAAACACGAATGCCGCTGGCAATTCCTGCTCGGTGCTGACCAGCACTCCCGTTGCCGCGAATGGCGGCAGCTTCGCCGCCGATGCAGTCAATTTCACAGGCGTTGCGCAGAACTACTACCGAATTTCCGTGCGCGTTCTTGGCCCGCGCAACACCAGCACGTTGGTGCAAGCCTTCGTCTCCCTATAGCGAGCTCCCAATGAAACTCATCATTCGCATGGCAGCCACCGTGCTACTGGCCATCGGCACGACGGCGCAAGCCGAGCTCACCGATATCGCGAACAACCCGCTGACCAATTCGGTGTCGACGCAGGTAAAGCCGAACATCATGTTCATCGTCGACGATTCGGGCAGCATGGCATCGCGCTTCATGCCTGAGGAAGTCGACGGCGCCCGGGTCGACAAGCCCCGCTGCAGCAACAGCAGCTGTTCTTCAACGACGACCAATGGAATCGAGGGCAATCCGCCGTGGTATTCGAGCCAGTTCAACACGATCTACTACAACCCGCAGGTCACCTACTTTCCGGCGATCAATGCCGACGGCACCTTGAAGACAAGCTTCGGCTCCCCGTGGACCAGCGTTCGCGTCAACGGCTTCGCGGGCACGTCGACCATCAACCTCGTCAGCGGCTATCCGGAGATCGTCTATTGCAGAGACGATGGAGACGATCCGTACAGCGCGACCCTGTGCCGGCGTAACGGGATCAACACCCCCAACCCGTTTCAGTACAACACCGACGCGGCCAATGGATTTCCGAACGGTACGTCGTCGTCCAGCATGTTTCGCTATCCGCGGGTTCGCGGCGGCAACCCGTTTTACTACGACATCCAGCCGCGCGAGCACTGCTTGAGCGCCGACCTGCGCGATTGCACGCTGTCTGCGACGCCCACCGGAAACTACGTTCACCCGGCGTCGATCCGTTATTGCCAGAACACGAGCGATGCGAACGACAACGCCGCCATTTCGGGCGTGACCAGCAATCGGTCGCGCTGTCAGCGCACCTACACGACCAACCACACGCACGTGCGATACGGCACGTTCCGCCGGACCGACATCGTGCCGGCTACCGCAACCTACGGCAGCAGGCCGAATCGCGCCGACTGCGCTTTAGCACCGACGTGTACGTACGCGGAGGAGATGACCAACTTCGCCAACTGGTACGCGTACTACAGCACCCGCATGCAGCTGATGAAGACCGGCGTCGGTTACGCCTTCGTCGAGATCGGCGGGCGCTACCGCATTGGCATGATCACGATCAATCCCGGTTCACCGGTCAGCAGCAGCAAATACACGCCGCTCGATATCTTCGTCGGGGCGCACCGGACCAATTGGTACAACCGGCTGTACGCGCTGAACCCGTCCGGCGGTACACCGCTGCGCGAGGCGCTGTCGCGCGTCGGGCGCCACTTCGCGGGCAGAACGAACGGAATCAATTCGGGCATGAACATCGATCCGGTGGAGTATTCGTGCCAACCGAACGTTGCGATCCTGAGTACCGATGGCTACTGGAACGGTGCGGCGGGCCAGCGCGTCGACGGCTCTGCGATCGGCAACAACGATAACGTCGACAGCGGCTACTCGACGCGTTCCTCGGGCGCCTACGACGGGGGATTGAGCGGGGCTAACGACAATCTCGCTGACGTGGCGATGTATTACTACATGACCGACTTGCGCCCGCCCGGCTCGACGGGAGCGCTCGGCACAGACGTCAGCGACAACAACAGTCCCGGTACGCTGACCGATACCAATCCGGCGCAACACATGCTGACCTTCACGATCAGCCTGGGCCTCGGCGGGCAAATGCAGTACCTGCCGGGCTATCAATCGGCCACATTCGGCGACTTCTACAACATCCGGGTCGGCAACTCGAATTGCAGCTGGGGTACCGCGGGTCAAATGTGCAACTGGCCGGTGCCACCACTGAACAACAACGACGACCCGGCGAAGCTGGACGATCTTTGGCACACCGCTGTCAATGGACGCGGCCGGTTCATCAGTGCCAACGACGCGCCCAGTTTGTATGACGGACTGGTCAGTGCACTGTCCGACTTGCGAGTGTTGGTCGCGGCAGCATCCGCGTCGGCCACCAGCAGTCCCAACATTACCGCGACCGACAATGCGATCTTCAGCTCGACGTATCGCACCACCCGCTGGGATGGGGAATTGGTAGCGCAGAGAGTGGATCCTGTAAGCGGGGTGGTATCGGACACTGTCGACTGGTCGGCGCGAACCTTGTTGAACGGCCGCGTCGCCGCCAGCACCGATTCGCGCGTCATTTATACGACCGTCGGAGGTGCGCGCGTGTCATTTGCATGGGGTAGCCTCGACGCTTCGACGCGTTCTCATTTCAGCAACCGATGTACTGACTTGTCGCAATGCGGGTCGCTCACCGTAGCGGAGCGCGCGACCGTCAATGACGGCTCGAACCTGGTGAATTTCCTGCGCGGTCAACGCCAGCACGAAACTCTGTTCAGAGAGCGCGAGTACGTGCTGGGCGACCTGGTGGGCTCGCGCCCCGTGTATGTCCGTGATCCCCGCCGCGCGTATGGCGACCCGATCACACCATCGTATTTCGACTTCAAGAATTTGCACGCAAAACGGCAGCCGGTCGTTTACAGCGGCGGCAATGACGGGATGCTGCACGCGTTCGATGCCACGACCGGCGCCGAGATGTGGGCGCACGTACCGCGTACGGTGTTACCGCGCCTGTACAAATTGGCCGAGACCGCCTACGGGAGCTCGCACGAGTTCTTTGTCGATGGCTCGCCTACGGTCGGAGACGCTGTGATCGGAGGGCAATGGCGCACTGTTTTGGTGGGCGGAATGGGTGCCGGCGGCCGCGGATTTTATGCGCTCGACGTCACCGATCCGACCAATCCGGTCCCGCTATGGGAACTTTGCACGAACTCTGCGCTGTGCTCGATCGTCGATGCCGACCTCGGCCTGGCGTTCGGCAATCCGGTGATCACAAAACGGCGGTTCGACGGGCGCTGGGTGGTACTGCTGACTTCCGGGTACAACAATGTCAGCGGCGGAGACGGCCGCGGTTACTTGTACGTTGTTGACCTCGCAACCGGAGCTATTCTCACCAAGACCAGCACCGGCGTCGGTAACAGCCTTAGCCCGTCCGGGTTCGCAAAAATTTCCGCTTGGGCACGCGATCCCGATACCGACAACTCGACACAGCACGTTTATGGCGGCGATCTGCGCGGCAACATGTGGCGCTTTGACCTGGGGGTAGCGTCCCCGACCGTAATGCGAATGGCGACGTTGCTCGATGGAGCAGGGCGAGTCCAGCCTGTGACAACCCGGCCCGAGCTTGGCTTGATCGAAAGCAGCCGTGCGGTATTCGTCGGTACTGGGCGCTATCTCGGTGCTTCCGATCTACAGGATCCTTCGACATTGTCACCCGCGGGCGACTGGTCGTACGTCGGCAGCGTTTACGCGTTCCAGGACGGCAATGTCGACCATGGCAGTCCGCGCAGCAACAACACGTTCGTGCCGCGCACGATCGTCGAGCTCGGCAACAATCGCCGTGGCGTATCAGGATCGATGGTGGACTGGTCGGTGCACAACGGCTGGTTCATGGACCTGCCGTCGACGGGCGAGCGCGTCAATATTGACCCGCAACTGGCGCTGGGAACGCTGGTGATCACGGGGAACATCCCCAACAACAACGCGTGCACGGCAGGTGGCGACAGCTGGATCTATCAGTTCAATTACGTTAACGGTCTCGCAGTCAGTACTGCGACCGGCAACGAAGTCGGGCTGTCTAGGCCGGGAACGCTTACCGTCGGTAACGCGATCATCCGGCTGCAGGCGTCAACCCTGAAGGTGATCACCACCGGCGCTTCAGGCGTCAAGGAAACACGTGGTTTGAATGTCGGTAGTGGCGCGACGAATGCGCGCAGGATTGGGTGGCGCGAAGTTGCACGCTAATGGCCGCGCTAGAGTAGGTGCCGGCGGAATGTTTTCGCCGGCTCACTGCAACGCGAACACGTGCCATCCCATCCTCGCAAGGCGCCCCGCAAAAACCGCTCGAATCCGGAGTGGATTGCCCGCCACATCAGCGACCCGTACGTCAAACGTTCCCTGGCGGAAGGTTTTCGCTCACGTGCTGCCTACAAACTCTCGGAAATCGATGACAAGGACCGATTGCTGCGGCCGCGGAGTGTCGTGGTCGAGTTGGGTGCGGCACCCGGCAGTTGGACTCAGGTGGTTCGGCAGCGCTTACTGGGGCCCCACGGGGCACTTACCGGCCGCATCGTCGCACTGGATTTGCTGCCCATCGAGCCTTTGCCGGGGGTCGAGTTAATTCAAGGCGACTTTCACGACGAGGCAGTCGAACGCCAACTGATCGAGCTTCTCGCGGGAGCCAGAATCGACCTCTTGCTGTCGGATATGGCGCCTAACTTGTCCGGGATTGCGTCTGCCGACTCAGCACGTAGCCTCCATCTGGCCGAGGTCGCGGCCGACTTTGCAGCCAAATATCTGCAACCGAACGGTGCTTTTCTCGTCAAAGCATTCCAGGGCAGCGGGTACAGTCAATACGTCGAACGCTTGAAAAAGGTCTTTCGCACCGTCGTAGTCCGCAAACCCCCCGCGTCGCGCGAATCGTCGGCAGAAGTCTATTTGTTGGGGCGCGAGTTGCGATAGTGGGGTTTAGAATTTGCTAGACGTACCCAACTGAAGTTGGCTGCCGTATCCGTATTGCGGCCCCGAAGTAGCAAGCGCCCGAATCGTGGGCGCGCAGAGGAGCACCATTGAACAACAACATGTTTGCGAAAGCCGCCATCTGGATGGTGATCGCGCTCGTCCTGTTCACGGTTTTCAAGCAGTTCGAAAGCCGCCAGAAGCCCACGGAAAACGTCAGCTACACCCAGTTCATGGATCAGGCGAAAGCCGGCCAGATCAAGCGAGTCGACGTCCAGGGCCGCAATCTCAACGTCACTCCGGTCGAAGGCAGCCGGTACACGCTGACGTCGCCCGGCGATTTGTGGATGGTCGACGATCTGCGCAAGGCCGGTGTCCAGGTGTATGGAAAACCCGAGGAAGAGCAGTCGCTGTTGACGACGATCTTCGTATCGTGGTTCCCGATGCTGCTGCTGATCGGCGTGTGGATCTTCTTCATGCGGCAGATGCAGGGCGGCGGGCGCGGCGGCGCGTTTTCGTTCGGCAAGTCGCGCGCACGGATGCTCGACGAAACCAACAACGCAATCACGTTTGCCGACGTCGCCGGCTGCGACGAAGCCAAGGAAGAAGTGCACGAGCTGGTCGAGTTCCTGCGCGATCCGTCCAAGTTTCAAAAGCTCGGCGGCAGAATCCCACGCGGCGTGCTGATGGTCGGCTCGCCCGGGACCGGTAAAACGTTGCTGGCGAAGGCGATTGCCGGCGAGGCCAAGGTCCCGTTTTTCTCGATCTCAGGGTCTGACTTCGTCGAAATGTTCGTCGGTGTCGGCGCCGCGCGCGTGCGCGACATGTTCGACCAGGCGAAAAAGCACGCGCCTTGCATCATCTTCATTGATGAGATCGATGCCGTCGGCCGCCAGCGTGGGGCAGGGCTGGGCGGTGGTAACGACGAGCGCGAGCAGACACTAAATCAGATGCTGGTCGAAATGGACGGCTTCGAAACCGGTGTCGGCGTGATCGTAATCGCGGCGACCAACCGCCCCGACGTACTCGATCCCGCGCTCTTGCGTCCGGGCCGCTTCGATCGCCAGGTCGTGGTGCCGCTGCCCGATATCCGCGGGCGCGAGCAGATTTTGAATGTCCATATGCGCAAGGTACCGATCGGCGCGGATGTGCGCGCGGATCTGCTGGCGCGCGGCTCGCCGGGCTTTTCAGGGGCAGATTTGGCCAACCTGGTCAACGAAGCCGCGCTATTCGCCGCACGGCGCAGCGCGCGCGTGGTCGAGATGATCGACTTCGAAAAGGCCAAGGACAAGATCATGATGGGCGCCGAGCGCAAATCGATGGTCATGACCGAGGAGGAGCGCTTGAACACCGCGTACCACGAGTCGGGCCACACGCTGGTGGCGAAGCTGATGCCGAAGTCCGACCCGGTGCACAAGGTCACGATCATTCCGCGCGGCCGCGCACTCGGTGTGACGATGCAGCTGCCGGAGCAGGATCGTTATGCGTACGACCGGCAGTACCTGTTAAGCCGGATCGCCGTTCTCTTCGGCGGCCGCATTGCGGAAGAGGTCTTCATGAATCAGATGACGACCGGCGCCAGCAACGATTTCGAGCGCGCCACGGCAATGGCGCGCGACATGGTCACGCGTTACGGAATGAGCGATGTACTCGGCCCGATGGTGTACGCAGAAAACGAAGGCGAGATCTTCCTCGGACGCTCGATCACCAAGACGACCAATGTTTCCGAAGAAACGATGCGCAAGGTCGACGCCGAAATCCGCCGCATCATCGATGAGCAGTACGCAACCGCGCGCAAGCTGATCGAGGACAATCGCGACAAGATCGAAGCGATGGTCAAAGCGCTGCTCGAATGGGAAACGATCGATACCGAGCAAATCGACGACATCCTCGCCGGCCGCCCACCGCGGCCGCCGAAATCGACGGGCTCCGTCCCGCCGGCCGGTGGTAAGTCGGCCAGCGGCGGCGCCGAAGGTGTTGTTCAGCCCGCTTAGTTGTAACGACGCTTCTAAAAGGGCCGGATGCTCCGGCCTTTTTTGTTGAGTTTCTACAATGCGGCCGATGCGTACAGCTGAACGCGAGATCGAGCACCGAATGTGGCACGTGTGTGGCCGCGAACTCGTGCTCGACCGAGTTCTCGTCATGGGCATCATCAACGTCACGCCTGATTCGTTTGCGGATCGCGGCCGTCATTTCAATCACGCCGATGCACTGGCCCGCGCGAGGCAGTTAATCGACGAGGGCGCCGACATCATCGATATCGGTGGCGAATCGACGCGTCCCGGTGCGGCCGAGGTCTCGCCGGAGGAAGAAGTCAAACGCGTGGTACCGCTGGTCGAGGCGCTGGCGTGCACGGCGATTCCATTGTCCGTTGACACCAGCAAGCCCGAGGTCATGCGCGCAGCGTTGGCTGCCGGTGCTGCGATCATCAATGACGTGCGGGCGCTGCAGCAACCGGGTGCTGCCGAAGCGGTTGCAGAACACGACTGCGGTTTGGTTCTGATGCATATGCAGGGGACGCCGGGCACGATGCAACAGGCGCCTTACTATCACGACGTAACGAAGGATGTCGTGCGGTTTCTGGCGCAGCGAGTGCAGTACGCACGGGCCCGGGGAATCGACGAGCGGCGGATCGCGATCGATCCGGGGTTCGGATTCGGCAAGACCGACGCGCATAATTTCACGCTTCTGGCGGAGCTGTCCGAACTCGAACGTATGCAAGTTCCTATCGTAGTGGGGTTGTCGCGTAAATCGATGCTCGGCCGTGCATCGGGCCGGGCCGTGGACGACCGGGGCCCGGCTTCCGTGGCGGCAGCATTGTTGGCTGCCGAGCGCGGAGCCGACATCGTGCGCGTGCACGACGTTGCGGCGACGCGCGACGCACTGAGCGTGTTCAAGGCGATGCAGGACGCAGCGCGATGAGCGCCGGGCGCAGGTATTTCGGCACCGATGGCGTACGCGGCACCGTCGGCCAGGCGCCGATTACGCCGGAGTTCGTATTGCGGCTGGGGCAGGCAACCGGGCGCGCACTGCTGAAGGCAACCAATCAAATCGGCGATCAGCGCCCCACGGTGCTGATCGGAAAAGACACGCGTATTTCAGGCTACATGCTCGAAGCGGCGCTAGAGGCCGGTCTTTCGAGCGCGGGTGTTGACGTTGTGCTCTGCGGTCCACTGCCGACTCCCGGTGTGGCGTATCTGACGCGCGCGCTGCGGCTTGACGCAGGCATCGTGATCAGCGCGTCGCACAATCCGTATCCGGACAACGGCATCAAGTTCTTTTCGGCGCGCGGAACGAAGCTGTCGGACGCCGTTGAAGAACGCATCGAGATCGAGCTCGAGCAGCCCTGGCACTGCGTCGATGCAAAACTGCTCGGCAAAGTGAGGCGGCTCGACGACGCTGCCGGGCGCTACATAGAATTTTGCAAGCGCACGTTTCCGAATGAAGCGGACCTCAAGGGATTGAAGATCGTCGTCGACAGTGCGCATGGGGCGGCGTACCACGTGGCACCGCCGGTGTTTCACGAACTGGGCGCCGAAGTGATTTCGCTCGGTGCGTCGCCGAACGGTCTGAACATCAACGACGGCGTCGGGGCCGTACACGCCAATCATCTTGCCGAAGCGGTGCGCAGCCACCAGGCCGATTACGGTATTGCACTCGACGGCGACGCCGATCGCGTCGTGATCGCCGATGCCGCAGGCCGCGTCTATAACGGCGACGAACTGCTGTACATCATCGTGCGCGACCGCATGCGCCACACGAAAGTCAACGGCGTAGCCGGCACGCTGATGACGAATTACTCGCTGGAGCGCCGGCTGCGTGAGCTCGACATTCCGTTTGCGCGCGCGAAGGTTGGCGATCGCTACGTGCTCGAAATGTTGCAGGAGAAAAAGTGGCTGTATGGCGGCGAAGGCTCCGGGCATTTGCTGTGCCTCGATTGCCATACCACCGGCGACGGGATTGTCAGCGCGTTGCAAGTGTTGTCGGCGGTGCGGCGCCAGAAAAAGACACTCGCGCAATTGACCCACGATCTGGTGTTGATGCCGCAGGCGCTGGTCAACGCGGCCGTTGGGCGCGGCTTTGAATGGCGCTCCCACACGGCTCTCGTTGCCGCGGTATCAGACGCGGAACGCGAACTCAACGGCAGCGGCCGCGTGCTGATTCGGCCCTCGGGAACCGAGCCAGTCCTGCGCGTAATGGTCGAAGCCTCCGAAGTCGAGACCGCGGAAGCGATGGCGCAACGCCTCGCATCGACACTACGGCCTGCGCTTAGTTAGCCGCTGGCGCAGGGCGTTGAATAGCTGCGCGTGGCACGGCCGCTGTTGCATGACAATGCGGTGACCCTCAACGGGCTGTCACCGCCATGTCACAACCCATTTCTAGACTGTGACGCTACAAACCGTGATCTTTTCGTGGAGTTGCCAATGAAGGTTTCGTTGCTCGAATGGTTAGCTGCGGGTGTGATACTCGGGGCACTGTCTGCCGGTGCCTCCTCCCAAGAAGTGACCGGTGCCGGCGCATCGTTTCCAGCTCCGGTCTATGCCAAATGGGCTGATGCTTACAACAAGGCGACCGGCGCGCGCATCAACTATCAGTCGGTAGGCTCCGGCGCTGGCTTGCGGCAGATCCGCGGCAAGACGGTTGACTTCGGCGCGTCGGACGCGCCGCTGTCCGACGCCGAGTTGGCGAAGGATGGGCTCATTCAGTTTCCGACCGTGATTGGTGGCGTCGTGCCGGTCATCAACATCAAGGGCATCACGCCGGGCCAGATGAAGTTGACCGGGGCGGTGTTAGGGGACATTTACCTCGGCAAGGTGACGAAATGGAACGATCCTGCAATCGCGGCGCTGAATCCCGGCGTGCCGCTGCCGGATTCCGCCATCGCCGTGGTACGTCGGGCGGATGGTTCGGGAACCAGCTTTCTGTTTACGAACTACCTTTCCAAAGCCAATCCGGACTGGAAGGCGAAAGTTGGGGAAGGCACCGCGGTAAATTGGCCCGCAGGCGCCGGTGGCAAGGGCAACGAAGGCGTATCGGCATTCGTGCAGCGCTTGCCGAATTCCATCGGGTACGTCGAGTATGCATACGCAAGGCAGAACAAGATGTCGCACGTTCAGTTACGCAATTCGGCTGGGAACTATGTGTCGCCGAGCGATACAAGCTTCAAATCCGCGGCCGCGGGTGCGGAGTGGTTGAAGACCTTCAACCAGGTGCTGACCGACCAGCCGGGCAAAGACGCGTGGCCGATCACCGGCGCCACATTCGTTTTGATGCACGTCAAGCAGGACAAACCGCAGCAGGCGGTGGCCGCGCTTAAGTTCTTCGATTGGGCGTATACGAATGGCGACGTGCTGGCCGACGCGCTCGACTACGTACCGATGCCGGCTAAAGTGGAAGATATCGTCCGTGCGCAATGGCGCAAGATCACCGACGGCGCGGGCAAGGGGATTTTTTGACGATCGGCCTGTTGCCGGCATTGTCACAAACGATGCCGGCGCCCCTGAGTTGATAATGCCTTTGGTGCGCCTCTCTGGACGATTCGGTGACGTTGTCTTCGCCAATGTGACCCGCCTGGCGGCGGTGATCACGTTGTCGCTGCTGATCGCCATCATCGTCTCGCTGCTGATTGGCGCCTGGCCGTCGATTCGCGAATTCGGGCTGCCGTTCTTATGGACCGCCGAGTGGGATCCGGTGCAGAACAAGTTTGGCGGCCTGGTGATGATCTACGGCACGATCGCCACCTCGATCATCGCGCTGATCATTGCCGTTCCCGTCAGTTTCGGGATTGCGCTGTTCTTGACTGAGCTTTCACCCCGATGGCTCAAGCGCCCGCTAGGAACCGCAATTGAATTGCTCGCCGCGATTCCGTCGATCGTCTACGGGATGTGGGGGCTATTCGTGTTCGCGCCGATCCTTGCGCAGTTCGTGCAGCAGCCATTACAGGCCGCGTTTGGCAACGCCCCGCTTATCAGCGGTCTTGTGTCCGGCCCACCGGTCGGTATCGGCATCCTATCGGCGGGCATCATCCTGGCGATCATGATCATTCCGTTCATCGCAGCCGTCATGCGCGACGTATTCGAGGTGACGCCGGCGCTGCTTAAGGAGTCGGCCTATGGCCTCGGTTCGACAACCTGGGAAGTCGTTTGGAAAGTGGTATTGCCGTTTACCAAGGCCGGAGTGGTCGGCGGCGTCATGCTCGGGCTTGGACGCGCGATCGGCGAGACGATGGCCGTGACGTTCGTGATTGGCAACTTCAATCAGCTGGACACGTTGTCGCTGTTCGAAGCCGCCAATTCGATCACCTCTGCCCTTGCGAATGAGTTCGCGGAGGCCAGTCCTGGTCTGCATGAAGCTTCGCTGATCTACCTCGGACTGATCCTGTTCTTCATCACGTTTGTCGTGCTTTCGTTATCCAAACTGTTGTTGCTGCAAATGCGCCGCAAAGAGGGCACCCGCACATGAGTGCGATTCCGGCTCAGATTTCGGGTAGCGACTATCGGCTGCCGCTGCATCGACGCCGCAAGCTGATCAACCGGGTGGCGCTCGCTCTTTCCTTGATCGCAATGGCCTTTGGACTGGTGTGGCTGATCTGGATCCTATGGGACGTGTTGATTCTCGGCGTGCAGGGGATCAATAGCGCTACGTTTACCGAGTCGACTCCGCCGCCGAACTCCGAAGGCGGAGGGCTGGCCAACGCGATTGTCGGCTCGCTGATCATGGTGCTGTCTGCCACCGCGGTCGGCACGCCGATCGGAATTTTGGCCGGCATTTATCTGGCCGAGTATGGCCAGCGCACGGGCCTCGGGCGGGCAACGCGCTTTATCAACGACATTTTGTTGTCCGCGCCATCAATCGTGATCGGCTTGTTCGTGTACACGATCATCGTGGCGCAGACGCGGACCTTTTCGGGGTATTCGGGCGTGATCGCATTGGCGTTGATTGTCATTCCAGTCGTCGTCCGCACGACCGAGAACATGCTGCAGTTAATCCCCAACTCGTTGCGCGAAGCCGCAGTTGCCCTGGGCTCGTCGAAGCGAGTGATGATTCTGCGGGTGACGTTGAAGGCAGCGCGTGCGGGCGTGGTGACGGGCGTGCTGCTCGCATTGGCGCGTGTCGCCGGCGAGACAGCCCCCTTGCTGTTTACCGCGCTGTCGAACCAGTTCTTCAGTACCGACTTGGGCGATCCGATGGCGAATCTGCCAGTCACGATATTCAAGTTCGCCCTCAGTCCGTTCGCGAACTGGCAACAGATGGCGTGGGCCGGCGTGTTCCTGATAACGATCGGTGTGCTCGCGTTGAATATTCTGGCGCGTGTGCTGTTCCGACAAAAATACTAGCGAAAAGAGATGCCATGGAAGGCGTGACAGCACCGACACCTACCACAGCGCCGAGCCGGCTTATGGTTGCAAGAGCGGCGATCGGGTCGACGGTGTCCGGAGCACACGGCAGGGTGGCCAACGAGCGAATCAAGATGGATGTGCGCAACCTGAATTTTTACTACGGCAAGTTTCAGGCGCTGAAAAACATCAATTTGCAGGTCGCAGAGAAAAAGGTCACTGCATTTATCGGCCCTTCGGGCTGTGGTAAGTCGACGTTGTTGCGCGTTTTCAATCGGATGTACGAGTTGTATCCGGAGCAGCGTGCCGACGGGGAGGTCAACGTCGACGGCGAAAACATTCTCACCTCGAAGCAGGATGTGGCTTTGATTCGCGCCAAGATCGGCATGATCTTTCAGAAGCCGACGCCTTTTCCAATGTCGATCTTCGACAACATCGCTTTCGGCGTCAAACTGTTCGAGAAGCTGTCGCGCTCCGCAATGGATGAACGGGTCGAGTGGGCCCTACGCAAGGCCGCTCTTTGGACCGAGGTCAAAGACAAGCTCGCGCAGTCGGGAACCAGTCTGTCGGGCGGCCAGCAGCAGCGCCTGTGCATCGCGCGCGGCATCGCGGTCAAGCCTGAGATCATCCTGCTCGACGAACCATGCTCGGCGCTCGATCCGATCTCAACCGCGAAGATCGAAGAATTGATCGACGAGTTGAAGGCGGATTACACGGTGGCCATCGTCACCCATAATCTGCAGCAGGCGGCGCGGGTCTCCGATTACACGGCCTACATGTACCTGGGCGATCTGGTCGAATTCGGCGACACCGACCAGATCTTCGTCAAACCGGTGCGCAAGGAAACCGAGGATTACATTACCGGCCGTTTTGGCTGATCACGCTTTATTTAGGCACGCAAGGAACCGCAATGTCGACTGGCGACCATTCGATAAGGAAATACGACGAAGAACTCGAGGCGATCCGCTCGCGCGTGCTGCAAATGGGCGGACTGGTCGAGTCGCAGGTGCGCACCGCGCTCAATGCATTTGAGGTGGCCGACCAGCAACTTGCGCAGCAGGCGATCGATGCCGACAGGCAAGTCAACGAGCTCGAAATGGACGTCGACCAGATGGTTAACTATGTGATTGCAAGGCGCCAGCCCACCGCCGGCGATCTGCGCATGATCACCGGCGTTGCCAAGGTGATTACCGATCTGGAGCGCATCGGCGACGAAGCGAGCAAGATTGCACGCGCGGTCAAATGGCTGCACGAAAAAGGCGATCAAGCACGGCTCAATCGCATTCCGGACATCAAGTACTCGGGCGAAGCAGCGGCTTCGATGCTGCGGCGAGCGCTCGACGCGTTCGCGCGCATGGATGCGGTCGCGGGTGCCTCGATCATCAAGGACGATCTCGGCATCGACGACCGGTTCCGGGCAGTGTTGCGGCAGTTGATCACATTCATGATGGAAGATCCACGCACCATCTCGGCATCGCTGGATTGCATCTGGGTTGCCAAAGCGATCGAGCGTATCGGCGATCACGCGAAGAACGTCGCTGAGCACGTGATCTTCATCTCACAAGGCTGGGACGCGCGCCACCGGTCGCTGGAAGACATCGAACGTGCCGTCGCGGGTGCATGAAGCCGCCACGCCACCTCAGGGCCGGTAATGTCCGCTCGGGAAAACCGCGCAGCGCCAAGGGCAACCATGACCGCCGGATCGATTCTGGTGATCGAGGACGAGCCGGCTATTCAGGAATTGGTTGCCTACACATGCACCGCGCATGGCTACACGGTGCACCGCGCTGATTCGGCCAGTGCCGGCCGTGATGCGATCGACCGCGAATTGCCCGACATGGTGTTGCTCGACTGGATGCTGCCCGATCAATCCGGGATCGAACTGCTCAGGGACCTGCGCGGCCACGAGCGCACCCGCTTGATGCCGGTCATCATGTTGACAGCGAAAGGCAATGAAGCCGACAAGGTGCGCGGACTCGACACGGGCGCCGACGATTATGTGGTGAAGCCGTTTTCACCGCGCGAGCTGGTATCGCGCATGCGCGCAGTCTTCAGACGCCGCGCACCCGAGCACAGCGGAGAGGCGCTCGAATTCGGGCCGCTCAAGATCGATCCGTCGCGCCACGAGATGTCGGTGGGCGGCACGGCAATCAAGATGGGCCTGGCCGAGTTCAAGCTGCTCAAGTTTCTGATCAGCCACCCCGACCGCGTGTTCTCGCGTACGCAGCTGCTCGACAGCGTCTGGGGCGACCATGTGTTCATCGAAGAACGGACGGTCGATGTACACGTTTTGCGCCTGCGCAAAGCGCTGGCGCCGGTGAACGCGCAGCATCTAATTCAGACGGTGCGCGGCCTTGGGTACCGGCTGTCGATGCAGCCGGATCTCTGAGTTGATGTCCGACGGGTTGCGCGGTCGAGTGGCGGTTCTTGCTCCGGCGCTGCTGCGACTGGCCGGGCTCGCGTTGCTCGCGACGATCGTCGGTATTGGATGGTCCGCGCAGGCAGGCCTGTGGGTCGCCGTGCTTGGCCTGGTCGCGCTGTTGCTGATTCATCTGCGCTACGCCATTTTGCTGGCGGCGTGGCTCGAGAAGCCGCGACTCGAGGACGTTCCCGATGGCTGGGGCGTGTGGGCCGATGTGTTTGCGCGGCTGTATCGGACGCACCGCGCCACCGCGCAGAACGAGCGCCGGCTGCTCGAGAACGAGGAACGTTTCCGGCGCACGATCAGCGCCCTGCCGGAGGGCATCGTGCTGATCGACGCCACGTTGCAGATCGACTGGTGCAATCCGGTGGCCGAGCAGCATCTGGGAGTATCGCTGCGTGCAGACCAGGGGCTACGTATTACGAATCTCGTGCGCGACCCCGAGTTCGTCGGCTACATGACCTCGGCACGCTTCGATTCGCCGCTCGTGTTTCAGCCTATCGCCCGGCCCGGCCTTGCGCTCGAGGTGCGCATTGTGGAGTTCGAAGCGGCGCGTTCAATTCTGATCACTCGCGACATCACGCAGCGCGAGCGCGTGGATGCGGTCAGACGCGACTTCATCGCCAACGTGTCGCACGAACTGCGCACGCCGCTCACAGTCGTCAACGGTTTTCTGGAAACACTGATCGATGCGCAATCCGAAGACGGAACGACGCGCCAGCACCATTTGCAGCTGATGCACGAACAAGCGCAACGAATGCACCGACTGGTCGAGGATCTATTGACGCTATCGCGCCTCGAATCGCGGGAAACGCCGGTGGCGGACGAGACCGTTGACGTGCGTCAATTGGTGCGCGAGGTCGCCGATGAGGCGCGTGCCCTGTCTCTTGGCCGCCATCAGATCGATGTCGATCTGACACCGGGCCTTGTGCTGGGCAGCCGCGAAGAATTGCGCAGCGCGTTTGCGAACATCGTTTCCAACGCGGTGCGTTACACACCCGATGGCGGGGTCATTTCGCTCGCGTGGCGGCAAGACGCGAGCGGCGGGCGCTTTGAAGTGAGCGACACCGGCCTCGGTGTCGCCGCGCAAGACATCCCACGGTTAACCGAGCGTTTCTATCGCGTCGATAAGAGTAGATCGCGCGAAACCGGCGGCACCGGCCTTGGGCTGGCGATCGTCAAGCACGTGTTGCTGCGGCATGGCGGACATCTCGAAATCCGCTCTGAAATCGGCCGCGGCAGCACTTTTTCGGCGGTCCTCCCGGTCGAGCGGCTGCTCGCGCAAACCGCTGATACGGTCGCAATTGCATGAACTTGCCGCCGAAGGGCGATGTTATTATTCGCCGCCCTCGGGGTGTAGCGCAGTCTGGTAGCGCGCCTGCTTTGGGAGCAGGATGTCGGGAGTTCGAATCTCTCCACCCCGACCAAGGTTCTGCTCAGCACTGTCAGTACAGGATCTGCCCGTAGCTCAGCTGGATAGAGCACCAGCCTTCTAAGCTGGGGGTCACAGGTTCGAGTCCTGCCGGGCAGGCCAGTTTTTTAGTGGTGGCTGTAGCTCAACGGTAGAGTCCTGGATTGTGATTCCAGTTGTTGCGGGTTCGAATCCCGTCAGCCACCCCAGCCAAGTTGGGTCAGCCAATAAAACGGCGGGCCCTGCCAATACGCGAGTCGAGCGACTTAGCCCTGACGCAAAGATTCGAAGACGACTAATACCAGCGATGGCCGCCTCAGCATGGAATTCACAGATGGGCAGCCTAGCCTCTGATCGATCTAAAACTCGGCCACCGAATGCGTTTGAGTGGCCGTCGTTAGTTGGGTGTTGCAAGCTTCAATCCAACGATTCCGGCGACGATCAATCCCAGGCTCAGTAAGCGCCCGGCGTTCGCGGACTCACCCAGTAACGCGATGCCCAGTATGGCGGTGCCAACCGCGCCAACACCTACCCAAACCGCATAGGAGGTGCCGACCGGCAAAGACTTCATCGCAATTCCAAGCAAGCCCAAACTGATGCACATCGCCAACACTGTGCCAACGGTGGGCCAGAATCGCGTGAAGCCATCCGTGTATTTCAATCCAATCGCCCAGCCGACCTCGAACAATCCAGCGACTACCAGAGCAACCCACGCCATTTGACCTCCAAGCTGCAAGTGAAACATCAGTCAACGACGCCCATGCTTTCAACGCTGCGCGCAGGATCACCGCGTCGAGCGAACTGGGCCACGGCCACTCCGATCAATGTCACCGCCGCGCCGCCGAGCTTGATCGCGCCGTACCCCTCCCCAGTCACCCACCATGCCACCAGTCCGGCCGCTGGAGGCATCAGGTAGATCAATGGGGCTGTGCGAGCGACCCCCCACGCGGCATTGACCCATCCCCAAACGATCCAACCCACGAATGAGGAGAGAACCACCGCCCACAGCAGTCCCGCCCAGATCGCCAGCGGCACCGCGCGCCACTCCACCTCAAGGCCAGCCGGCAAGTTGAGCAGCACCAGCGGAACACTGCCCAGCAGCGTCGCGTAGGTCATGACCAGCACCGCGCCATGGCGCTCGATCAGCGGCTTCGCTTTAACCGTGTAGGCGGAAAAGAAAAACGCAGCCAACAGCAATACGAGGTCGCCGCCGCTGGCGCGCCACTGCGCGCCCAGCAGCTTGTCCGAGAGGAAGATCAATACGCCGATACATGCGATCGCGACTCCGACGATCTGCGCGCGCGTCAGCCGTTCGACACCGAGACCGCGCAGCAGCAGCAGTGTGAACACGGGCCCGCAAGCGAGTATCAGCGAGCTCGAGAAAGCAGTGGACCAGTGAATCCCGAAAGTCACGAACCCGACGTGCAACAGGTGCCCGAGCAGGCCGAGCCGCAGCAGTGCCCAGAGATCGGCGCGCGGCAAGCGCGGCCAACGCCTGCCGTAACGCTGCCAAAGCAGGGCAGCTGCGCACAGCGGCATGATCAGGTACCGAATAAATAAAAAGCCGCTCGGCGTCAGCGCGGCGAGCACGGCCTTGAGCACGCTGAAGTTGATACCCCAAACCAGAATCAGCGCACAAGCCAGCAGCAGCGCCGCGCGCTGCTTGGAGCTATCTATCGATTGAGACTCAGCGTGCGTCTTCAGAAAGTACCTTGGTGGCGCATGGATTGCATCTGCCTGATTTTACGAATCAGTGCCGACGAAAATCCCCAGCTGCCATTCAATCTTGTTCCGAGGCAACGCTGTGATGACAAGGGATTCGATGAAAGTCACAACCCGACGATGAGCGCGCTGAACAGCCTCCTTATTGGCGACTTCAGCGCGGCGGCTCACGCACCGGCGGCGGGTGTCCCGGATCCTCAACCGGGGGTTCGTCGGGCGACGGGTCGTCGACAGGCTGAGGCATCGGCTCGTCCGCGGGCGGTACCTCGGCGGGCGGGATTTCCGGCTCATCGATCGGTGCGTCGGTGTCGGGATCGTCATTCGGCGGTTCCTCGACCGGCGGTTCGCTGTCCGGTGTATCGATACGGGGTGGCACGACCGGCGTATCCGGCTCGACGGGGACAGGCAGTACCAAGATTTTGCCTCGAAATCAGTCAACCGTCGGCTTGTCGCCTGCGCATCTCGTACGCCGGCACCCGCATCATCTGACGGTACTTGGTCACCGTGCGGCGCGCGACCTGCAAGCCCTGACGCGCTAGCAGACGCGCAATGTGCGCGTCCGATAGCGGCTGTTTCGGGTTTTCCTCGTGGATCATGTCCTTGATTGCGCCGCGTATCGCAGTTGCCGAACATGTTCCGC
Organism: uncultured beta proteobacterium; assembly: GCA_963746085.1. GTDB lineage: Bacteria > Pseudomonadota > Gammaproteobacteria > Burkholderiales > Burkholderiaceae_F > JACCZX01. Next base: position 95,366 of record CAVVAI010000008.1, on the reverse strand, counting down.
CGCTGGTCGTTGCCAGCGCGCGCGAGAAGAAATACTTCAGTTCGAACACACCTAAGGGCGTGGCCATGTATTTGTTGTTGGTGACGCGCGACACGGTCGATTCGTGCAGCCCTAACTCATCGGCGATCTCACGTAGGCCCAGCGGCTTCATCGCCAACTCGCCGTAGTCCAGAAAGTAGCGTTGACGGCGCACGATCGCCTGCGCCACACGCAGGATGGTCGCAAACCGCTGCTCGACGTTGCGCACCGTCCAGCGCGCTTCCTGTAGCTGCGCCGCGAGATCGGAGTGGCGCGCCTCACGATGGCTCTGGAATAGATCGGCGTACATGCGATTGAGGCGCACCTTCGGCACGACCGCTGGATTGAGCGTCGCCGTCCACTCGCCGCGAATCTTGCGCACGACCACGTCCGGCGCGACGAAGCGCGTGTTGGCGGCACCGAATCGCCAACCCGGTCGCGGCTGCAGCCGCCGTATCAAGTCGCCTGCCTGCGACACAGCATGTTCGGCAACTCCGAGCGAACGTGCCAGTCCCGAGACGTCCCGCATCGCAAGGCGGTCCAGATACTCGGTAACGATGCGCTGCGCGAGTCGGTGAACGGCGGCGTTGGCCGGGTCGTCATCCTCGCGCAACTGCAACAGCAAACATTCCCGCAAATCGCGCGCACCGATACCGGCCGGCTCCAAGGATTGGACGAGCTTTAAGGCGATCGCCATTTCGTCGTCGTCGGGCACAGGGTCGAGGCCGGAGAGCGCTTTCAACTCGGAAAGCTCCATTCGCAGGAATCCGTCATCGTCGAGGCCGTCAATGATCGTTGCCATCAACGTCCGATCGCGCGCCGACGAAGTCAGCCATTTCGATTGCGCGAGCAGATGGTCACGCAGAGACAGGTCCGCCGGAGTGATGTCGGAAACTTCAAAGTCGTTATCGGCGCCGTTGTTACGACGCGTTGCCCCGTATTGCGACCAGCCCTCGCTTTCCCATCCCTGCTCAGCGGGCGCCTCGCCCGCCACATCTGTAGGCGCTGGAGCCAGCGGCAATTCCCCTAGCGGCGCAGGGTCGGCTCCATCGGGCGGCGTCGCCGCGGATTCCGCTTCACTACTCTCGTCTGGCTCAAGGAAAGGATTGTTTCCCATGGCCTGATTGACTTCCTGCGCAAAATCCAGCGACGAAAGCTGTAGCAACCGAACCGCTTGCTGCAAGCGGGGCGTCAACGTCTGATGTTGACGTTGCTCGTGCCGTATAACCGGGGCGTTCATTGAAGAAGGCCTTTCGAGATTTCTAAGAGACCGCGACGCGCACCGACGGTGCGGTCTTGGCCGTGATTGCATCAGGAGGACCGGCGCCGAGAGGCAGGAACCCACATGCCGTCCTTCGGGCAATACGTTGTTGCAGAAACATCATGCAGACCGCTCGTAAGCAAGGCCTGTGCCGACACCATTGGCCGCCCTCTTCCCTGCAGCGGCGGAGCGGTTGAGCAGTTTCTACATATCCGCGGGGATCGGTTCGATTCTCGGGCACGTATGTTGCAACAGAATGACCGCGTGTCTGGAAGTTGCGCACGCCCGTTTACAACTACAGAGGAAACATAATGAAGAATGTACTAGTTGCCACCATGGTGGCACTTGCGGCCATATATAGCTCCGGCTGCTCTGTGGCGAGTGGCCAGAGATCGATGGGCGATGTGGTCGACGATTCGACTATCACGACGCGTGTTAAAGCGCGCTTCGTCGAGGACAAAGTCGTGGCTGCCACGCGTATCAGTGTCGAGACACTGAAGGGTGTTGTGCAGCTCTCCGGTTTCGCGGTTAGCGAAGCGGAGCGTCAACGTGCTGCCCAGATCGCCGCGGCCGTCCCGGGCGTGAAGCAGGTCCAGAACTCGATCGCAGTCAAGCCAGTTTCTTAACGCCTGTTTGAGCAGGCCCTGGAACGGGGCCTGCGTTTTCTTGGCTGGCTCGTATGCAATGCAACTCACGTAACCGCGCGGGTGTGATTCTCACGCGCCTCAATTGTCGCAGGAAACACTGTGCCGCACGCCCTTATCGTTGACGACGACGGCGATAGTCGCGACTTTTTGTCGCAGATTGCACGCGGCGAAGGCTTCACGGTCGCTGCTGCCGAGACGTTGAGCGCAGCGCGTACTCAGCTGGCGCGCCAGCCGCCGGATGTGCTGTTGACCGATCTGCAGTTGCCGGATGGTAACGGCTTGGAACTGATCGGTGAACTCGATCGCGCGGCGCAAACCGAGGTCATCGTGGTAACCGGGCACGCTTCGGTGGATACCGCAGTAGAGGCACTGCGGGTGGGAGCCACCGATTACTTGACCAAGCCGATCGAGGTCGAGCGTCTAACGAACATGCTTCGACGCCAGCCGCGTACCGTCGATCTGAAACACGAGATCGGCGCTCTGCGGGAGGAATTGCGAAAGGCAGGGCGCTTTGGATACCTGCACGGTGCCGCCCCGCCGATGCAGGCGTTGTACGACAAGATAGCGCGTGTTGCGCCCACCTCGGCGACGGTTCTCTTGATCGGAGAAGTTGGTAGCGGCAAAGAACTGGCGGCCCGCACGATTCATGACCTATCCAAGCGCAAGCGTGACCCGTTTTTGGCAATCAATTGCAGCGCGATAGCGGCGCCGCTGATTGAGAGCGAGCTCTTTGGTCACGAAAGTGGGGGCGGCACGGGAGCCGACCGCCAATACGAGGGAGTTTTTGAGCGGGCTCGCGGCGGAACAGTCTTGCTTGATGAGATCACGGACATGTCGCTGGCTTTGCAGGTCAAGCTGCTGCGCGTCCTCGAAACAGGAACGTTCGTCAAAGTCGGCACGACGCAACCAATCGCAACCGACGTGCGCGTCATCGCCGCCACCAACAAACAGCCGGGCAAAGCGGTAGCCGAGGGCAAATTTCGCGAAGACTTGTACCACCGGCTCAACGTTTTTCCGATTCAGATGCCGGCGCTGCGCGAACGCGGGGCCGATCTGGAAATGCTGGCTCAGCACTTCCTAGACGAATTAAATGCGGCCGAAAATTCCACGAAGCGCTTCTCGGCCTCTGCGACTGCTTCGCTTTACGAACATTCGTGGCCGGGCAACGTGCGGGAGCTCAAGAACTACGTTCAGCGGGCGTATCTGATGGCCGATTCGGTGATCAACGAAGGAGCACAGACAGATTCGGCGCCGCAGGGCGTCGAGGAAGAGATCACCGTGAAAATCGGCATGCCACTGAATGTGATCGAAGAGCGCGTCACGATGGCCACACTGGCGCGCTGCGGTAACGTAAAGAAGCGCGCCGCCGAGATTTTGGGCATTAGTCTGAAGACACTCTACAACCGGCTTGAGGGATATTCGCAGCGGGAGCGCTCGGAGTCTGAGCGTACCGCCGAAGCGGCGTGAAACGGCATACGATCCGCCGCATCTACTCGCACCGTTTTCACCGTTGACGATGGCAGTTTCTTCGGGGCTCACGAACGAGCGTCCGCGCGCGCCGCTTGCGGTCAAAGTCATCGCAGTGATAGCGCTGATCTTCCTGTTGGAACGCGCACGCGAAGTCGTTTTGCCCGTAGCGATCGCGATCATCCTGACGTTTCTGCTCGCACCCTTGGTCCGAGTGCTGCGTAATCGCGGGTTCAACGATGCGCTCGGTGCCGCGGTCGTGGTCTTTGGCCTGCTTTTCGTTGTTGGGCTATTGGGCAGCCGCCTGGTTGCGCCGGCGAGCCAATGGATTGCCCGCGCACCGACCTCAATGCAGCAGCTGATTGATTCGTATGAACGCTTGCGCAAGTCGATTCCGTTCATTTCGCCGCCGCAAGTGACGGTTCGTCCGGCGGTGACTGCAAAGGGCCGGCCCGCCGCTGAAGTGGTTCCGGTGCAGACGCCGCCAGCCTCGGATCCGATCAAGGACAAGATCGCCATCGAGGGCGTTGCGCTAACGGGCTCATTGATCCGGCAGCTCGCCTGGGTCACGGTATCGACCGTGGCGGCGATCATCTTGCTGTTCTTTTTCCTCGCTTCGGAACGCTGGCTAATGGCCCGCACCGTCGAAGCAATTCCGAAGCGGCGTGTCCGCGTCGCCGTGCTCGGCGGATTTCGCGCGGCGCAGCGCGATATCGCGCGTTATCTGGGCACGCAGGCGATGATCAACGCCGGCGTCGGCATTGCGACGACGCTGGCATTGATGGCGATCGGATTGCCAAGCCCCATTTTGTGGGGCGTGATCATTGCCGTACTCGGCTTCATCCCGTACCTGGGGCCTCTGGTATTTGTCGCGCTATTGCTTCTGGCCGGCACGATCACCTATACGACCTTCGGACAAATGATCGCGCCCGCGGCGGCGTACGCCGCGATCAACGTGATCGAAAGCAACTTCATCGCACCTTGGATCGTCGGCCGCAGGCTGGAGATGAGTCCGCTGTTCGTTTTCCTCGCAGTCATTGTGTGCGCATGGATATGGGGCGTGGCGGGCGCTTTCCTGGCGGTTCCGCTGCTGGTTGTTATCCGAAGCGCCGCTCGACGCTCGAAGAATCTGCGGCTCTGGTGTGTCTATCTCGACCGCGGCCGGCCCGAATTGCCGACGATGCGGGCATTGCTGGGAATCGGTTTGCGCCGCCGCCGCCGCTCGCCGCAGGCTGCTCCAGGGGTTCAGGCAGGCGCGGTGCCGCCGGGGCGCCCGACCGGAAGAAGGCCGCTTCTGCGTAGAGCCTGATGTCGAGGCTGTTATCGGGCGGACATGTTGAAGCGCGTAAACTCGCCCATACGGTCGCCGCATGGCTGCATATTGCTAGGTACGGCACTTGCTCAATGTTACGAAAGATCCGAGGGGCGCCATGACTCAACTTCCTAACGGCCTTCCATTTTCACTTGTTCCCGTGACGGACAAGGTGAGTCGCGAGCCTGCCGATCACCCCGATCGGATTCCGGTCGACCGTCGGGCGGACCCGATCACGCGTCGACTGCGTGTCTTGGTCCGTCGCAGTCTGACCGACCGGCCGAACTGATCTAGAAGTTGGCGTGCTGCGGCGCCAGCGCAGGACGGCAATTTTCCTCCAGTGAGCGCGGGCTAGCCTGGGCATTGATGTTGCTTGGGGTCATAAAACTGTGCGCATCGCCTACGTTACCGAAACCTACCCGCCAGAAATCAACGGCGTGGCCCTGACTGCGGACCGATTTGTGCGTGGTTTGCGGGCGCGGGGTCATTCGATCGATCTTGTCCGGCCGCGGCAGCAGCACGAATCGAAGTGCCACACACGCAACGAGTGGCGCTCTCCCGGCATCGCGATCCCGATGTACCCGGATTTGCGGATCGGCCTGCCACTCATTTCGCGTCTGAAGCAACGCTGGAGCATGGCCCGGCCCGATTTGGTCCACGTCGCCACCGAGGGTCCGCTGGGCTGGGCGGCAATCCGCTCCGCGCGATCGATCGGCGTTCCGGTGACGTCGGATTTCCGTACGAACTTTGATCAGTACAGCGAGCACTACGGTTTCGGCTGGATGCGGGGCCTCGTTGGCGGCTACCTGAAGCACTTTCACAACGCGACAGACCGAACTTTTGTACCAACGCCGGCCGTCAGCAAAGCGTTAACGCGACAAGGCTTTGTTCGGACCGAGGTTGTCGGCCGCGGTGTGGATGTCGAACACTTTTCGCCGCTGCATGCGAGTGAGCAGTTGCGCGCCAGCTGGGGCGCCGACGCAAACACCCCCGTGCTGCTATACGTTGGGCGCCTGGCGCCCGAAAAAAATGTCCCGCTGGCTTTTCGTGCGTTTGAAGCAGTGCGCTCGCGGTTGCCTGGGGCGCGGCTCGTTGTGGTCGGTGGTGGGCCACTGCGCGAGAAACTTGCACGCTCGCATCCAGATGCAATTTTCGCTGGCCCGAAACGCGACGCGATGCTGGCTAAGTATTACGCATCGGCCGATATCTTCATCTTTCCAAGCCTGACCGAAACTTTCGGCAACGTGACTCTGGAAGCTCTCGCCTCCGGACTGCTCGTCGCGGCTTATCGCTCAGGTGCGGCGGCGGTGCATATCGACGATTGCCGCAGTGGCGTACTGGTCGAACCGGGCGACGAGGAGGGGTTCATTGCCAGCGTCTGCGCTCTCGCGCACCAGTTTCGCTGGCTTGGGCGGATGCGAGCAGCCGCGCGCGGCGTGGCGGTAGCAGCGAACTGGGAGGCGGTGATCAATCGATTCGAGTTTTATCTAACGGACGCAGCACATGCAATCGAAGCACCTATTGCTGGATCGTGCCCTGCGTAACGCGCGGCGCGACGTGTGGGTCGAGCGCGACCTGCATTGGGCGCAATGGCTGCACCGGGTGGCGCAGTATCAGACGCCGGTCAAGGCGTTGGTCATTGTCAGCAAGCTGGGCGACGGATTATTTTGGTATGTATTGATTGCAGCTTTGGCGCTACTCGGTGGCACTCATGGGCGCGACGTCGCGGCGCAAATGGTGCTTGCCGGTCTGCTCAATCTACCCCTCTACTTCTGGCTGAAGCACTCGATCGGACGGCCCCGTCCTTTCGTAGCCTGTCCGGACATTCGGGCTTGTGTGCGTGCGCTGGACAAGTTCAGTTTCCCGTCTGGCCATAGCCTGCACGCGGTCGCGTTCGCGGTGGTCTTTGGCTGGCACTTCCCGCTCGTGGGTGCGGCGTTGGCTCCGCTGGTGTTGCTGATCGCCGTTTCCCGCGTCGCGCTGGGACTGCACTATCCGAGCGACGTCGCAGCGGGCGCGCTAATCGGCGCCGTGGTCGGGCTTAGCGTGGTACTGCTTTATTAGTCGCGGGCTCTAGCTTCGAGCCTCAGCGCCGATTTTGTGCGGCGGTGCCAGCGGATCGAAGTCGACCCACTGGCCATCTTGCCACTCGCCCTGCGCGCGCTCCATATCTTCGACCGCAGCGGCCGACAATAGGTCAATCACGATTTTTTCATTCGCCGCATCAACGCGCACGGCAAGCGTCATTCCACCGCGGCGCATATTGATGGCGTCTGCATCCGGCGTGCTGGTTTCGGTTTCCTGCCTTTCTTCGTGCGAGGTGCGAGTCGAGGCAAGTGCGCCCGCCATTCCGCCGACGTGCGCTCCGACGCCGGCCAGCGCGACTGCAATGATCGGCGCCAGTGGCGGTATCGCGGCGCCGGCGACCGCACCCGCGGCGAGTCCGGCCGCGGCACCCGCCGCAACGCCGGACGCCTGGCCGATGTTTGATTCTTCAGTGCCGGTGTCCACGGCGACATCACCGCCGATCGGATACGTTCCGTGCTGTCCTGGCGGATTGACGTAGAACGCCTGCATGTCATCCGCGGCGACGCCGTGCGACTTCAATTGCGTCATCAACTCATCTGCGCGTTGCTGGGTTTCAACTCGTGCTGCGATGATCGTCGCCATGTGTGTGCTGCCTCCGAATTGCATTATCGCAATTTAACCAGCTGATTCTTTCGAAGCGAAAAAAAGCCCCGCGCGTACGCGGGGCTTTGAAAAAGACCCGGCGTCTCGGGGAAGGGGAGGGGATGGACGCGGGCCAACAACCAACTGTCGTAGACGATTGGTTGGCTGACTAGAGGAGCAAGTGATGTGCCAGCGGCAATTACTTCGCCGGTGCAGGCGGACTCTTGGCCGTATCGGCGGGGACATCAAATTGAACCACGATCTGCTCGCGTTTGCCCGGCGCGAGCGTCACGTTGCGCTCTTGCGTCGAACCGGCGTGTGCGACGGAGACTTTGTAGCTGCCCGGTGCAAGGTCGACTAGCAGCCACGGGGCGTCTAGCGCCATGTCCAAAACTTTCTGATTGTTTGCACCGACGATGGTGACGCGCATATTGGCGAGATAGGCACCCGACCGTGACGAGACGATCAGTTGCAAGGAAAACTTGTCCGCCATTTGCTTCAGCCGTTCCGACTCTTCGAGTCCGACGCCGCCGCTGACGTATGGACGGTCATTCGCCGTACGGCCTTCCTTGAGTGCGGCGGACGCGGCGAGCGAGGTGGCAACGAAAGCAGCGCCAACAAACATCAATCGGAGAGCGTTCATCAAAGTGTCCTAGAAGTTTGGGGATTGCGAGAAAGACTGCGGCGCATGTTGATGCTCGCGAAGAGCTGCCTGGAGCCGCCATTGCCGCACGCACTCTGCCTTGGTCACTGCCGTGCGGTCGCACAACGCACGTTTCAGCAGCCGCTGCCACGAGCGCCGTACCGGGCCATACTCCGCGTCGAGAGGATGAAGTCCGAGACGCAAGACTTGCGAACTCCGCGTCGCACGCGAAAGCAGGGTGTTCCACGCGATCGACGTGGGGCGGCGCCAGGCACTGCGCACGCTGTATGTCAAACAGGGTGCACGAATTGCCTGGCCTTCGGGTAATGCGATCAATCTCGTCAGGGTGCTCGTGTACTGCAGCCCGTTTCGCGCGCGTAAGGCTCGCCAGGCGCCGGCGCCGAGCAACCACGCGGGCGCCACAAAGCCCGTCATGGTCCATCCGTTGGCGGCAAACCAGCGGCTGCCAAGAGTAAGCCGCTCGCGCGCTTCGTCTTCGGATAGTGCGCAGAACTCGCCTTCGCCGGCCGTGTAGATGCGCCGCCGGACCCAGTCGACGACGTTACTGGGCATGTGCGGGTCAGCATGAAAATATCCGTGCAAGGCGAGCTCGTGCCCAGCCGCGTGCTGCTGACTGATCGCCTGCTCGAACTCGGGCTGCGCCGAGCACTCCCCGTGGTAGGCGGGCACGACCAGCAACGTCAGCGGAATGTCGGCCACCTCCTGCACGGCTTCAAGAACGTTCCGGCAATAGGGCCAAGTCGCGGGTGCGACGTCGTGCAGCGACACGCAAAGCCAGCGCTGCCGCGACAAGGCAGGCGATTCGCGGATCAACTCAGGCCGCATACCGCTCTTCCTTTGGCTGGGCTTCGCTTGGGCGTGCGGAAAAACACAAAGCTGTGTAGCGCTTCAGCAACCGCGAGAAGGCAAGATTCGCATCGAACTTGAGCGCCCAGCGGCGCGCTTCATCGCGCAGCGTGGCGGCGATAGGCGCGACGGCTGAAATCGCGTCAGCAAATGCGCCGACCTCATCGCTCTCGACGCCGATCGCTGCACGGCCCTCTATCAGATCGCTCAGTCCGCCACACGCGCGTGCAATCACGCGGCGTGCCGCACGCAAGCGCTTCCAACGCAGCGAGCCCAAACGTTTCCTGGTCCCCTGCGTGCAGGAAGATATCGGCGCTCGCAAGAGCGCGCGCCAGCGCTACCGCGTCTGGCTGATAAGGCAGCACCCGCAGCCGGGCGCCGCTCGGCGGGCGCGGGCCATCACCGATCGCCACCAGCTGATACGGGTCGCCGAGGCGGTCAACCGCAGCGGTGAGGCGGTCCAGTTTTTTTTCAGAAGCGAATCTTCCCGTGTAGATCAGCACGATGTCCGACGGTGCATACCCGAGCTCTTGACGCCACGCGGCGGCGTGCTGGCGCGGATGAAACAGATCGCAATCGACGCCGTGCGGTTGCAGCACGATGTTGTCGAGACCAAGGCCACGTAGTGCTTCGGCGGCCCAGTGACTCGGAGCGAAGACCGTGTCGAACTGGCGATACAAATGGCGCAGGTAATTGCCGCACCAGACCGCGCAATGCGCGAGGTAGAAAATGCTGTGCCAGGGCGTCTGGGTTCGAGTGATAAAACGCGGTCACCGGTACGCCTAACCGTTGTCCAGCGTCCAGTGCAGCCCATGCGCACCGATACGGGTCGCCGACTTCAATGAGATCCGGCTGATGACGAATGATCGAGCGAGCGGTTGCTGTGCGCCGTAGCGGGAAGCGGTAGCCCCCTGAAAACGGCAGCGGCAGCGCAGCAATGGGGCTCGTTTCCGCTTTCGCTGGACCCGGCGCCATGATCGTATGACGCCACTGCGAGTTTGCCTCCAGCCAATTGCGCTTGTTGCGCAGATAGCGGGCGACGCCGCCACTGCGCGGACTCCAGAACATCGTAATGTCCAACAGGTGCGGCGGTTGCAGACCGCCCCCACCCTTCGTCGACAATTGGCCCACGCTCGCTCCTGCTTATCGGTAACGCGTTACTGACACCAAGCAAGACTGATGCCGATTTTATGCTGCCCAGGCACGAAAACTGCCGAATTTCCCTGTTCATAGCCACTACAACCAGGGAGCAAGCATGGACCGCGATGACGTTGTCGAGACACTCAACGACTTGATTGAAAACTGCAAGGATGGCGAATACGGCTTTCGGACGTGCGCCGAGCATGCCAAGTCCGCGAACCTGAAAAGCGTGTTTACGGAGCGTGCGGGGCAGTGCCGTTCGGCAGCCGAAGAATTGCAAACGCTGGTCACGCGCTTCGGAGGCACTCCGGACTCCACCGGTACCGTCTCAGGCGCTGCACATCGCGGGTGGGTGGCGGTTCGGGAGCACTCGCGCTGGACGACGATCAGGCGATGCTGAACGAATGCGAGCGCGGTGAAGACATCGCGATCAATCGCTATCGCAAGGCGCTTGAGCAAGCGCTACCGCCTGAAGTTGAGCAGGTGGTTCGCCGCCAGTCCGAAGGAGCTCGGCGCAACCACGACCAGATCAAGGCGCTGCGCGACAGCTATAAAACGACTGCTTGACATGGGATCAGACGGCTCGCGGCGAGTGTTCGCTGCGAGCCGTTGTGCTTTTGGAAGATGTGCGTTTATGTTGCCGTAAGCGCAACACTTAGCGCGACAGCGTAGAGCCGACCGAGTAAATTCGGTCTGAACGAAGTGGAGACCACATGAGCAAAAAATTTACTGTCCCAATCGCGGCAGCACTTATCGCGCTCTCGCTGGGGGCATGTAGTGATCGAAAGGCGTCCACCACGACGCCGGCCGCGACGACTGCGCCTGCCCCGACGCCTCCGGCCAGCACATCAGTTCCTGCGGCGAGCGAACCTGTCATTGCGCCGGGTACCGGCGAGGACGTCACGAAGAAAGGTACGAGTACCGGAATGGTCGGTGGTGAGTCTGGCACGGTCGCTTCCAGTGGCAAGCCGGGCACGGGAACCGATAGTGGCGCCGGCACCGGGGCGGCTGAGAGCAGCGGTAGCGAGACCACCAATAAAAAGTAGCGCGGCTCGCTAGCCGCCGAGCATTGATCGAGGCTGTACCCATCGATCGAAATCTTCGGCGCTGACATGGCCGGAAGCGATCGCCGCCTCGCGCAGGGTCGTGCCTTCCTGGTGAGCGCGTTGCGCAATCTGCGCTGCTTTGTCGTAGCCGATCTGCGGCGCGAGCGCCGTCACCAGCATCAATGACCGGTCGACCATGTCGGCTATGCGGTCGGGGCGGGCCGAGATGCCGCTCGCACAGTGCGCGGTCGAAGCTCGACATCGCGTCGGATAACAGCCGCACGCTCGACAGCGCGTTGTGGGCAAGCACCGGACGACAGACGTTCAGCTCAAAGTTGCCCGAGGCGCCGGCAAAGTTGATCGTTACGTCATGCCCAAACACCTGCATACAGACCATGATCAGCGCTTCACTCTGGGTCGGGTTCACCTTGCCCGGCATGATCGAGCTGCCTGGCTCGTTTTCGGGCAAGGCGATCTCCCCGATCCCGGAGCGTGGCCCACTGGCGAGCAGGCGAACGTCGTTGGCAATCTTGAATAGCGCGGCCGCGAGCGTCTTCAGCGCACCATGTGCAAACACCAGCGGATCACTTGCCGCCAGTGCCGCGAACTTATTCGCGGCCGGCACAAACGGCAGACCGGTGGCGGCAGCCAGTTGCGCGGCGACACGTGATCCAAACTCGCGATGCGTCGCGATCCCGGTGCCGACTGCGGTGCCGCCGATGGCGAGCGGAAGCAGACTGTCGATGGCTTGCTGAACGGCATTCTGCGCAAACTCGAGTTGCGCTGCGTACCCGGAGAACTCCTGTCCCAAGGTCAGGGGCGTCGCATCCTGCAAGTGCGTGCGGCCGATCTTGATGATGTGATCGAACTCTTGCGCTTTGGCCGACAGTGTGTTGCGCAGCGCTGAGAGGGCAGGCTGTAACCGTTCGCTAAGCGCTTTGGCGACCGCGACGCTGATTGCGGTCGGAAAGACGTCGTTGGTGGACTGACCGCGATTGACTTCGTCGTTCGGATGCACGATACGGCCCACGCCACGCGGATGACCGAGCAATTCGGACGCGCGATTCGCCAGCACCTCGTTAACGTTCATGTTCGTTTGCGTGCCCGATCCGCTTTGCCAGAGCGAAAGTGGAAACTGATCGGAGTGCGCACCGGCAAGTACTTCGTCGGCCGCGGCCACAATCGCGGCCGCGTGTGCCGCATCGATCACGCCGAGCTCCGAGTTCACCAACGCTGCCGAGCGCTTGACCAGCATCAGCGCCAGGATCAATTCGGGAGGCATGCGTTCGCTGGAGATGGCGAAGTGGTGCAGGGCGCGTTGAGTCTGGGCACCCCATAACCTGTCGTCGGCGACTTCGATATCGCCGAACGTGTCGTGCTCAATGCGAAAGGAGGTTTTGGAGCCGCTCACATTCGTGACCATGCCGAAGCATAGTGTGCTCGGCGCGACGTAAAGCGCTTGCCGATCGTGCGTGCCAGCAGCCCACACTCTCCTTTTAGGTTTACTCCTCGCCGTCCGGTGACAAGTCGTCGTCTTCCAGATCTCCGTCGGCGTCAACGGTGATGCGATCGAGCGCATCAGCAGGCATCGGGGTATTAGATCCAATGAGCCGATCGGGAGCGATGTCGCTGCCGGCCTCAACATCCGTATCGCGGCCCGCGCTCGCACGCTCGCCGGTGCCGCCAGCATCGCTGTCGCTGTCGAGATTGGCGTCGCCGACGTCGCGTCCAGCGCCGGCGCTATGCACTGCATCCTCGTTGGTGCCTGTATCGAGGCCGATCACGTAGGCATCCGGCTCGTAGATACCCGGACCCTGCAGGTCGCTTCCGCTATCCGACGTATCGCTGGGTCCAAGCGCGCGCGTTCCGTGCCCCTTGTCCGTGACAGGAGGAGTTGATAATTCCAAATCGAGTGTGCTGTCAGGCATTGAAATATCCGCTCCAGAGAATCGAAATTCGGCGTACTGCGTCAGCCACACGGCAATCTGAGCATGATGCACGGTCGCGTTGCGTCAGCGCCCACCTGCAACTCCCCGTCGTGCAGCGCTGCGACAAGAGTGCTGATACGCAAATCCAACAGCGCCGCGTCCGACCAATCCGGCTCGTAGGCGGTTCCCGACAGCGCCAACACGTAGTGCCCGCGATCGACATCCGTTTCAATCTCGATCTTTGTCGCTTCACGGGCGCGTCGCGCCACGATAGTCAGCAACCGGTATGCCAATCGCGTCAGGCGGCGCAGATCGCCGGTGACTGAGACATCGATGGTGTCGAAGTTTGTGTCCAGCGAGACGCCGTGCAGGGTCAGCAATGGATTCAGGCGCGTGATCGCGTCCGTCAGCAGGTCGTCCATGTTCAAAGCAACCCGTTGCAGTTCCAACGCGCCAAGAATGGTGCGGCCATCATCTACGAAGTCTTCCAGCAACTGCGTTTGATCGCGCGAGTTGCGGGCGATGACATCCGCCACGTGTTTAGCGCGCACCGCATCCAGGCCGCCTTGCTGCAGCAAATGCGTCCAGCCGAGAATGGTATTCAGGGGCGTGCGCAGATCATGGTTAAAGCGGCTGAGCACTGCCGCCATCATTGCGCTGCGACCTGCGGCATCAAGACTAGCGATCCAATACGCGCCACATCGCCTGTCGGTGTCGGAAATAGCTGCGGTTGTATTCATTTCGCGTCAGCACGCACCTTGACGGCTGCTCTTGCACCGAAAATGCCGGAGTTCGCGGCAAGCCGCATTCCCAGGTCCATCGAACTGCGCACCATGAACGAGTTCTTTCGGCAGCGTGCGGGCATACGGCTTGCGGCAATGTCGCTACGGGTGAAGAGGAAGCAACGTCCATCAGTCGCCCGCTTTGACATCACAGGAGCAACCCATGAAGAAGCAGAATCAGCAAACGCCACAACAGAAGGACCCACAGCAGCAGCAGAACGCCTCGCAGCGCGGAGAAAATCCCGAGCAGCAGGGTGGCCAGAAGCCTCAGGGCCAGCCGGGAGCCAATCCAGGATCGCAAGGACAGCCAGGCGCGCGCCAATCGGATCAAGACTCTGGAAGCGGCGGCTCACGGAAAGGCTCGCAGCGGAGTCAAACAAGCACCCAACACGGTGTGGGGTCGAACGATGAAGACGGCGAGTCTCCTGAGATGAACCAGGCGGGCGAGCAGTCTTCTGCCGACAAGCTGCGGCAGGGTGCGTTGGACACCCAGTATGGAACCAACAGTTCGGCGAAGACGGATCAGCAAACCAATCGGCCCCAAGGGTCTTCTGAATCCACGGGCTCGGATCGCGATACGTTGAGTGGCTCGCGAAACAAGGGCCGCTAAGCGGTTGTAGCTTGTAAACAAATGGGGGACCTCGGTCCCCCATTTTCATATTCCCGCGGAAATATCCGTCGCCGAGCGCGGATTGCCAGACGGCGTTAGTTCCTCTTCATCGTAATCTGCAGTGCGCGCCAGTCGTTTCGTTTCGGACCGGGAAGAATCCAGCGAATGCTGACTGTTTCTTACCGCACGCGAAACCACATAGGCTAGACCGCCCAGCAAGGCGGCACGAACGAGTAGTGACATGTGGATCTCCTTCTAAGACTTTTGACTCTGGGCGCTCGCGGCGGAATGCCGCGTGTAAATCAATGCGCTGGTATCGAACCCCTGTGCACGGGCCTTGTTCAGGAAGTCCTGTCGGACTGAGTCGCCTACCGACGGCTGGCGCGAAAGCAGCCACAGGTGCTTCCGATCGGCGGCACCGACGATCGCAGTGCTGTAGTCATCGGCCACATCGATGATCGTGTAGTCCGACCACACAAATGGAAGCGCATCGAGCGCCGAATGGGAGTAAGAAATTTTGAAGCGAGCTTGCGTGGCGTCGTCGGCCAGCTTCGCGCGGCCTGTCGAGCGCTTGATGCTTCCGTTTTCGCGCCTGCACAAACTTAACAAACGAAGCCCGTCTTCCGTCCTTGCATAGGTAGCGCGCGCATCCGATACGCATTCCGCATCCGTTCCATGTGGCAAGCGAGCGATCTCGAACCAGCTGCCCACAAAACGATCCAGATCTACATGCGCCGCGCTCGCTAAAGCCTTCTTCGCGTTTTTGGCGACCATCGCCGCGACCAATGCACTGATCGCCGTAACCGCCTGCGGCCCCAGTGCTGACACATAGGGACCATATGCGCGAAACCAGCCGCCTACGCCCTGGCCCCGCACGCGGTCTCTCGGCACCTTGCGCCTTGCCCTGAGCACCTGGCGAAGAAGCAATGCCGCTCCCGCCGCACCCATAATCGTCGGACCCTTGGATTTCCAGCTCGAGCGCAAGGCGCGACCGGTATTAGCGGCACGCTGATCGGCCAATCGAACCGCTCGTTCGGCTGCTTCGATGTCGGTCCTGAGGACGTCAAGCGCCGCTGTCATCGTGGGCCGTTGAAGATTCTGAAAGGGTGCGACGCGTTGCGGCAAATGTCAGGTTCTCGACCATGGCGCGGATTGCGCGCACCAACAAAAACACGCCTACCGCGTGCAGAGCAATAGCGACAATGCCTGCAACTACCCATGGCACGCCTGCCACCACGGCCCCATACACGAGTCCCGCGATCAGCATCAGCCAAGCGGTAACTCCCAGCAGGGCCGCTGCGACACCGAAAGCGAGCATGTATGCGGCAGACCACGCCGCGCGTTTCGCTTCGAGTTCGAATAAGCGAAAACGCGCGCCGAATGCGACGCGGATCTCACGAATGAACTGAGCAATGGTCGGCCGCAGGGGAGGGCGAGCGGAAGCCCGTGCGGACCGCCGCAGTGTCTGCCTACCGGACGCCGACGAGGCCCCCGACCCCGCAGGCGAGTGCGGGTCCGCGCCGGCGTCGGGGACGGCCGCTGACGGCGCCCCACCCCCACCGATCGCCGCATTGCGTGCGATATCCACCACTTCACTAGCTGTTGTGGTTCGCTACTAGCGCGACAAGCGCCCGATCAACAACCCGGCAACAAGAGCGATGCCGACAACCGCCAACGGGTGTGCGCGGATTTGATCGCGCGCCGATTCCGCCCACTCTTCTTCCATCGCCATGAAGTCGTCGTACTTGGCATACAGCGTGTCTTGCGCATCAGTGGCAGCGGATCGCGCGCGATCGAGCATTGGCGCTGCCTTCGATGCTAGGCGATCGACAGTGTCATGCGCTCCTTGGGCAACCCGATCGACCGTGCTGTGCGCGCGGTCCGCCGCTTGGTTTGGGTTCAGTTTTCCGGTGCTGCCCGTCGAACCGAGATTGCCGGTATTCGGAGTGGTGGTTTCCATCTGTGCTCCCGTGTCTATGGTTAATGGTGTTCTTCAATGCTGGCCCGCTCGCGCAGGCCGGTCACCCACAGCGGCCCGTGGTTAACGGACTGAGCCGCGACGAAACAAGTTGACGATCGCGAGCAAAATGACCGCGCCAATCAGCGACACCACCAAAGCTCCGAAACTGAAGGCATCCTGGTTAAGCGAAGGGACACCCAGCAGTGGAGAAATCAACCATCCGCCAAGCGCGGCACCCACGATGCCGACAATAATGTTGAGAAAAATTCCCTGTTGCGCATCGGTGCGCATGATCAGACTGGCCAGCCAGCCAACGACGCCGCCCACGATGAGCCAAATGATGAAATTAATCATTACGTTTACCTCGAGTTGGTTGGTGAGTGCCCCGGTTTGTAGTGACGTAGCGGACGCGTCACCCGTCTGCGAACGCATGGCTCGAAAAGCAAACGGCATGCCCGTTTAGGTTGCAGCAAGGACTGGAGTGGCACCATGCATCCTGGCACGCAGGTTGCTTCAAAATGGCACGCCAGAACTGAAACCTTGGAGCAACGATGAAAACATCGGATAAGCCGCGTGCAAAGCGATGGGTGGAGGCAAAGTCGAGCCCGAATGAATTTTTGCTGGCGAGGCTCGGCAAGGGGTGCTGGGTCGTCGGTTATCAGGGAAAGTTGATTGCCGGTGCGGTGTTGAGTTCGTTGCCGGCCGCCGCCGCCTATGCGGCGGACCTCGCCCACGCCTTTGGTCGCCACAATTTTCTGCTGACGGTGGTGGAGGCGGGTCGCAACGTCGTCTAGCGCGGGTTAAGGGTAGTCTGTCTAGCGTCCGCTTCTTCGGTAGCGGAAGCCCATACGCAGTGATGCGACGCGCAGTCGTAAGTCTTCGACTGCGCCATTTCCTCTAGGAGTAGCTGCGCTTCTTGGCCGGCGGGGACCGCAACTGCGGTATCGTTGGTGCTAGAGCACGCATCCAGGAGCAGCAGCGCTGCGCGCGACAACAAAGGGGAAGTAATGAGTCACGCACTCATTGTCGACGACGATTCCGATACGGCGGAAATGTTGGCGGAATTGGTCGCCAGCCAAGGGTTTACTGCTTCGACTGCACGCACGATGCGCGACGCACGGCGCCAGTTGGCGACCAGCGTTCCGGATGTGGTGTTCCTCGATCTCGTCTTGCCAGACGGCAAGGGGACCGAGCTTTTCAACGACAAGGCAGCACTGGCTGACACCGAAGTCGTATTGATCACTGGGCACGCGAGCCTGGAGACATCGATTGAAGCGCTGCGCTTGGGCGCAACGGATTACCTGATCAAGCCCGTGAGCCCCGGTCAAGTGCAGGGCATCCTGGAGCGGGTCATGCGTCCCGGGCAGCTGCAGGCAGAAATTTCCGACTTGCGCGTCGAACTCGATCGCAGCGGACGATTCGGAGATATGTGGGGCGGTTCGCCGTCGATGAAGCGCGTCTACGAGCAGGTGTCGCGCGTGGCGGCGACTGCGGTAACGGTATTGATACAAGGCGAAAGCGGCACCGGCAAGGAATTGGTGGCGCAAACGATTCACTCGCTGAGCCGTCGACGCAGCCGGCCGTTTCTGGCGATCAACTGCGGTGCAATATCTCCGCACCTGATGGAGAGCGAAATCTTCGGCCACGAGAAGGGCAGCTTCACAGGTGCCAATCGGCAGCATCTGGGCTTCTTTGAGCGCGCCCATGGCGGCACGCTGTTTCTGGATGAAATCACCGAAATGCCGCCTGACCTCCAAGTCAAACTGTTGCGGGTGTTGGAAACCGGCACGTTTAACCGGGTCGGATCGACCGAGACGCAGCGCGCCGATGTGCGAGTGCTGGGTGCCACAAACCGGGTGCCGGAACGTGCCGTCGTCGATGGCAAGCTGCGCGAGGACCTACTGTATCGATTGAATGTCTTTCCTCTCCGTTTACCGCCCCTGCGGGAGCGAAGAGAGGACATCGCGCTGCTCGCGGACCACTTCCTAGCGGAAATCTGTAAAGAGGAGGGTAAGGAAAAGCGTTTGAACAAGAGTGCGTACGAGCGGATGAACGAGTACGACTGGCCGGGTAACGTCCGCGAGCTGCGCAATGTCGTGCAGCGCGCGTATGTAATGGCGTCAGGCGCGACGATCAGCGACGAATGGCTCGAACTGCAAGCCGGGCGCTCCTCGCCCGCCAGCAAGGAGTCGACTCTGTCGATTCGAATCGGCACTACCCTCGCGGATGTGGAGCGTGAGCTGATCTTTGCGACGCTCGAGCATTTTGAGGGCCACAAGGAGCGGACGGCTGCTGCGTTAGGGGTGAGCTTGAAGACCCTTTATAACCGGCTGAAGGAATACGGCAGCGAGGGAAATCTACCTCCAAAAGAGCGTCGCGCCGCTTAACGTAATTCTCGATGCTCCGGCCCCGTCGCGCACCGGGCATGTAACTTGCCGACTTCCAGTCCGCTTGCGCCGAAGCTTGTTGTTGCGCGAGGCATGGGCCCGTCGACATGCAAGCAGGGCTCGAATAATTAACTTACCAGAGGAGCCACAAATCATGCAGAAAGCTGCACGTCACACGTTACGAGCGGTGGTTGTAGCCACCGCAGCCGCGCTTGCCCTCGCCGCATGCTCGCGTTCCGAACGGCAGGAGGTGCGCACTGAAGCTAAACAGGCTACCAACGCCACCGCCAATGTGGTCGACAATGCTGCGCTAACCACTAAGGTAAAGGCTGCGTTAATTGCCGACGAGATGGTGAAAGGTACGCAGATCAACGTAGATTCCAATGCTGGGATGGTCAAGCTGACGGGCACCGTCGATACGCCGGCCCAGGTGGCACGCGCGGTCGAAGTCGCCAAGGGCGTACAGGGCGTGCAGCAGGTCGAAAATAATCTCACCTCGAGCCCGAGTGCCGCCCCGGGCGTGGTACCTGGCACGCAGCCGCCGGGCACCGCTCCGGCCGCCACACCGGCACCGAACAACACGACACCGCCGGCCAAGAAGCCGTAGCAGCAAAAGCAGGCATCTTGTTTAAGGGACGCGGCCGATGCGGCCGCGTCCTCTTACCTGGAGAACGTGATGGCTGAGAATCAACTAAAGACTGGGCAGCAACCAAAGACTGGACAGGCAAAAGGCCGCGAAGTCCAAGGCGAAGGCGACTACAAAGCTGCGCGCCGGTACAACGAAGCGACGCGCGAGTTTGTCAAAGAAGAGGACGTTACTGGAGCCGCTCGTGATGCCGAGCCCCAAAGCGCGGGCGAAGAACAGCAGATTGAGCGCGCCGAGCAGGCGGGCAGAGGGCGCGCAAAGGATGAAGATCCGTTGCTTGATCGGCCGCAGGACATCGAAACCAACAAGGGCGGCCGGAAGTAGCACGTCTGGCGCTGCGAGCTTGTTTGTGCGCGCTTAAGCTCGCCGAGCTATGAGTAAGGCGTTCGTTAGGGAAGGCGACGATGACAACGACGAAGAGCTCGAGCTGCCGCAGATCGCGGGCATCCGCAACTACATAACGCCCGACGGATATTCCCGGTTAAAGAATGAGCTCGTTCAACTGCTGAACGTCGATCGACCGGAAGTCGTGAGAACGGTTTCCTGGGCTGCGTCGAATGGCGATCGCTCGGAAAATGGCGATTACATTTACGGCAAAAAGCGGTTGCGCGAGATCGACCGCCGCATCCGGTTTCTGACGAAGCGATTGGATGTCGCCGAAGTCGTCGACCCTGCTGTACGCGAAGTCACCGATCAAATCTTTTTCGGCGCCACGGTTCGCTACGCAATGCAGGACGGTAGCGAGAACATGGTGACCATCGTTGGTGTCGATGAAGTCGATCCGGCACGCGGTTACGTCAGCTGGATTTCGCCGATCGCGGGTGCGCTACTGAAGGCATATGCCGGCGACACCGTCACGTTGCGCACCCCAGCCGGCCCCGAAACGCTCGAGGTGCTCGACGTGAGTTACGCCAGATCGTGAGCGTGTCGCGCGCGAGTTACTGGTACCGCCCCCGCGCGGTCGCACGATCTGCTGCACGTTTTTGACGCGGCGTAAGGCACGGATGACGCGCGCCAGGTGCGCGCGATCGTGAACCTGAATTTTGAAGTGAATCAATGCGAGCCGGGCATCCTCGTTTTCGAGATGCACGTTGAGGATGTTCGACTCCGCTTCGGCGATGGCGACCGCGATCCGGCCCAGGACACCGCGCTCGTTGAGCGCGCCGACGTCGACCGCGACCGTAAAATTGCTGGCCGGATCCTGGGCCCACTGCAATTCGATCCACCGATCCGGATCGGCGCGCCGAGCGCGTTGAGCGTGTAGACACTCGGCCTGATGGACAGCCAGTCCCTGCCCTTTACGAATGTGCCCGACGATTGCATCGTCGGGGATCGGATGGCAACACGTCGCCATTTGCACAGCCATGCCTTCGGTGCCGCGCACCATGACCGGTACCTGGCTCGCCTGCGCAATCGGTCCATCACTTTGAGGATCCTCGCTCTCGGCGGAGTCCAATGCAAGTTGGCGTGCGACAACAGCCGGCAGCTTTCGGCCCAGTCCGATATCCGCCAGCAAGTCTTCGCGTGACTTCGTGTCGGATTGTTTGACGACCTTGATCCACTGTTCTTCGCTGATATCGCTCAGTGCCAGGCTGAAATGTTGAGCCGCTTGCGCAAGCAAACGCTCACCCAGTTCGACCGACTCGCCGAACTTCATCGTGCGCAGATAGTGCCGAATCTCCGAACGCGCTTTGCCGGTTCTGACAAATGACACCCATGCCGGATTGGGTTTCGCTTCGGGCCCGGTCACGATTTCAACCATGTCACCGTTTTTCAGCTGCGTGCGTAGCGGTTGGATTTCGTTGTTAATGCGCGCCGCGACGGTCTTATTGCCAACGTCGGTGTGGATGCTGTAGGCGAAGTCGACGGGTGTGGCATCGCGCGGCAGCGCAACGATGCGGCCCTTCGGAGTGAATATGTAAACCTTGTCGGGAAATAAATCGACCTTGATGTGTTCGAGAAATTCGCTCGAATCTCCCGTCTGGCGCTGGATCTCCAGCAGCGACTGCAGCCACTGATGCGTCCGCGATTGCAGTTCCGAAAGATCGGAATCGTCGTCCTTGTATAGCCAATGCGCGGCGACACCGGTTTCGGCCACGTGGTGCATGTCCTTCGTGCGGATCTGAAACTCCACCGGCGTGCCGTACGGCCCGATCAGCGTCGTATGCAACGACTGGTAGCCATTGACTTTCGGAATCGCGATGTAGTCCTTGAACTTGCCCGGCACGGGCTTATAGAGACTGTGCAACGCACCCAGTGCGAGATAACACTGCGCCGGCGTGTCGAGGACGACGCGGAAACCGTAGATGTCTAGCACCTGGGAAAACGAAAGGCGTTTGTCAGCCATTTTTCGGTAAATGCCATAGACGGTCTTCTCGCGTCCCTGCACTTCTGCCTTTAGCTTTGCATCCGCGAGCGACTTGCGCACGGCCACCATCATCTTGCCCAGCACTTCGCGCCGGTTGCCGCGGGCCGCCAGCACCGCGCGATTGAGCACTTGATAACGCAGCGGATACAGGTGCTCGAAGCTCAGCTCCTCGAGCTCTCGAAACAACGTGTTCAAGCCCAGGCGGTGCGCAATCGGCGCATAGATTTCAAGCGTTTCACGCGCGATGCGGCGGCGGCGGCCGGAATCGACTGCTTCGAGAGTGCGCATGTTGTGCAGCCGATCGGCGAGCTTGATCAGCATCACGCGCACATCGCGCGCCATCGCCAGCAACATTTTGCGAAAGTTCTCGGCCTGAGCCTGCTCGGTCGACGAGAACTGGAGTCGATCCAGTTTCGACACACCATCAACTAGATCCGCGACGGTCGAACCGAAGCGCTCGATCAATTGCGATTGTTCGATGCCGCAGTCTTCGATGACGTCGTGCAGCAGCGCCGCCTGGATAGCCGCGCCATCCAGGCGCCATTCGGTGAGTATCTCGGCGACTGCGAGTGGATGCGTGATGTAAGGCGCACCGCTGCGCCGGAATTGCCCTAGATGCGCCTCATCCGAGAAGCGAAAGGCGTCCTTGATTTTTTGAACGTCGGCGGACGGCAGGTATTTCTTGACGCGATCGGTCAGCGTCGCAACTGTCGCTACTGCGCTGGCAGTTTCCGTTTCGGGCTCGGAGCGCCAGACGGCTTTTCTGAATGCCTGCGCCGCGCGCCGCGCAAAGCCGGGCGACGCCGGCTCAGCGACGTTCGACGCAACAGGGGGATCTTGCGAGTCCATCAGCCGCGCCGGCCACGCAGGGGGGTCAGGAGCTGATGCGCTCGAGCAGTGCTTCGCTCTAAGTCGGAACCTTGCGCAGCATCTCGATACCCACCTTGCATTGAGCGATCTCGCGCAATGCAGCCACCGGTGGCTTGTCGCGTGTATCGATCTTCGGTGTGTGGCCTTGCGCCAGCTGGCGCGCGCGATACGCGGCTGCCAAGGCGAGCTGGAAACGGTTGGGGATTTGTTTCAGGCAGTCTTCAACGGTGATGCGGGCCATGGCGGTACCTTCTTTGGATGTGAGGCCATTTTAGCCGAGCATGGTGTGTTGGTGCGATCAAATCGGCGCTATCCGATCCCTAATTGCGTGAATAGCGCTCGATGGCGGGCCTTTTGAGTGCTGAACCGCAGCCGCGTCGCAGCCACGATCGCCATCAGATGGGACAGGGCATGGTCGAAATCCTCATTGATGACTATGTATTGAAACTCGGGCGCGTGCTCCATTTCGCTGCGGGCGGCCAACAGCCTGCGCGCGATCACGGCAGGCGAGTCCTGACCGCGCTTTTTCAAGCGCGCTTCAAGCGCGTCGATCGAGGGCGGGAGAATGAAAATTCCGACACCATGTGCGAACTGCGCTTTGACCTGACGCGCGCCCTGCCAGTCGATTTCGAGCAGAACGTCGATCCCGGAGCGTATGCGCTCCTCGATCCAGACCCGCGACGTCGCGTAATAGTTGCCATGAACTTCGGCGTTCTCAATGAACTCTCGGGCCGAGCGCCGCCGCTCGAACTCATCGACTCCAACGAAGTGATATTCGCGGCCGCTCTGTTCGCCAGGACGCGGCGCACGCGTAGTAAACGAAACCGACAGTTGAATATTGGGATCACGCACGAGCAGTGCATTGACCAGCGTGGATTTGCCGGCCCCCGATGGTGCGACCACCATGAACAGATTGCCTGCGTCACGGTCATCGAATGGGTGTGCAACTGAGGATGGGGCTGCCATCGGCGGCTGTTACTCAAGGTTCTGTATCTGTTCGCGCATCTGCTCGATGACGATTTTCAGCTCAACCGAAGCGTTAGTCATCTCGATCGCGGCGGCTTTCGATCCCAAAGTATTGGCTTCGCGATTGAGTTCCTGCATCAGGAAGTCGAGCCGTCGCCCGACCGCGCCACCCGCCCGCAGCACGCGCCGCACTTCGACCACGTGCGTAGCAAGGCGCTTGATCTCCTCATCGACATCCATTTTCAGCGCGTACAGCGTCACCTCCTGCCGGATGCGCTCGGAGACTTCTTCACGCGTCAGCGTCGATGCTCCCGACAGTGCGGGGCCCAACGCCTTTTCCAGCCGCTCATTCACCTTGCGCTCGACGGCCGCGATCAGGTCGGGCGCACGCTCGACCAATTGCGCAGCAATCTGCTCGATCTGCTCGCACTGAGCCTGCAAGATCGTGCTCAGTGCGAGGCCCTCGCGGCGCCTCGATTCCGCCAATGCCGCGAGCGCTTCGATCAGCGCTGCCAACACTTGCGCGCGCAGCACATCGGGCTCCGCGCCCGGCGTTTCCACCACGCCCGGCCAGTTCAGCACGTCGGCTGTGCTGATTGGCGCGACCGCGGGCAGGCTGCGGGCCACCTGCGATGCAAGGGCCGCGAGCTGCTGCAATGCCGTCGTGTTCAGTTGCGGTTCGCTTTCCTCCGCGCCGCGCGCGATTGAAATGCGGCACTCGACTTTTCCGCGTGCGATCTGCGCAGCGATCGTTTCTCGCACTACCGCTTCGGTACCGCGCAAGTCGTCAGGCATTTTCACCGACAGGTCGAGAAAGCGCGAGTTGACCGAACGCAATTCGAGCGTCAAACGGCCCAGTGCAGTCGGCCGCGCAGCACTCGCGAAGCCGGTCATGCTGGCGACGGGCTTCACGGTGGAAATCAACGGGGAAGCAACGATGAAAGCGCGGAAAGCAACATCATCACGGGCAAATTATCAAGGGATATTGGAGACAGTTAGCGGAGATTTAAGATGAAAACGGGCGAAAACGCACCTTATTGTTGCTACGGTCGACCGACTCCTATTGGCTAGAATCGCCGCGGTTCCCAACATGCAACTCCATGCCCGCGCAAACCAACGCATCGTTACCTGAAAGCCTTGAGGTCGGCGGATATCGCATTGTAAAGAAGATATCTTCAGGCGGATTCTCGATCGTCTATCTGGCAACCGATGAACAAGGCAATTCGGTGGCGATCAAGGAATATATGCCGGCGGCTCTGGCGCAGCGCAAACCCGGCGAGCTGTCGCCGTACATCGCGCCCGAGAATCTGAACACCTACCGTATCGGCCTGAAGTGCTTCTTCGAAGAAGGCCGGGCACTCGCGTCGATCTACCACCCGAACATCGTTCGCGTGATCAATTTTTTTCGCGCGAACGAGACGGTGTACATGGTGATGCACTACGAATCAGGTCGCTCGCTGCAGGAACACGTGTTACGCAATCGGAACAAGGACCAGAAAGACGTTTTGTCGGAGCGGTTCATCCGGCGCGTGTTCGCGCAGGTGATGAACGGCTTGCGCGAAGTCCATTCGAACCGGTTGTTGCACCTGGACGTGAAACCCGCCAACGTTTACCTGCGGATGGACGGCACGCCGATCCTGCTCGATTTCGGCGCGGCGCGGCAGACGCTGCAGCGAGACATCAGCAAGACCTATCCGATGTATACGCCGGGCTTCGCCGCGCCCGAGCTGTACAAGCGCGATGCCGAGCTTGGCCCTTGGACCGATGTGTATTCGATTGGATCGTGCGTCTATGCGTGCATGTCGGGCATGCCGCCGCAGGAATCGGACCATCGGCTGAAGGAGGACAAGATGCCGACCGCGCTGCGGTCGTTCCGCGGTTTGTACTCGAATCAGCTGATCTCAATGGTTGAGCGCTGTTTGCGGCTCAATTCATTGGAACGACCGCAGACGGTGTTCGCTGTGCAAAAAGAACTGCTGCAAAACGTGCCCGAGCGACCCGAGTTCTCGATGGTCGAGCGCACCGGTGCGCGCTGGCGCAACCTGCAGGAGCGGGTCTCCCGCTTCATGAAAGAGCACAACATCACCTGGTTCTAAAACACGCGCAAAAAGTGCCCCCCGACTTTTGTGCGCCCGGTTTGCAAAAAATCGCTGGCAAAGCCGGACGACTTTTTAAGGTCAACTGCTGGAAAAAGCGGGACACTTGGCCTCGTTGAACCCGCTCATGCGTTGGTTCGTTTAGGTATCGATCATCCATGCGTTTTTCCGTTTACCAGGAGAGCAAAAAAGGCGGTCGGCGGATCAATCAGGATCGCATGGGGTATCTGTACACCCGCGATTCGATGCTGATGTTGGTGGCCGACGGGATGGGCGGTCACGCGCGTGGCGAGGTGGCTTCGCAGCTGACGTTGCAAACGTTGGCCTCGATTTATCAGCGCGACGCCAAGCCGTTGTTGCCTGACCCAGTGCGTTTTCTCGAAGATTCAGTGCTGGCCGCGCATCGTGAATTGCATCGGTACCGTGCCGAGCACAGCCTGCCCGAAGCGCCGCGCACGACACTGGTGGCGTGCATCGTGCAACAAGGCGTTGCGATCTGGGCCCACGTGGGCGACTCGCGCCTCTATATGATTCGCGGCGGGCGAATTCTGGATCGCACGATCGACCATTCGCGCGTGCACCACCTGGTGCAATCGGGCCTGATTCGCGCTGAAGACGCAAAGGATCACCCCGAGCGCAACCGAATCTTCAACTGCATCGGCGCCTACGTCGCGCCGACTGTCGAGATCAGCCGCCCGGTGGCCCTGCGTAACGGCGACACGCTACTGCTGTGCTCGGATGGTCTGTGGGGCACGTTGAACGATCGCCAGGTCGCGGACGCTTTCATCGGCAAAACGGTCATGCGCGCGGTGCCTGAGTTAATGGAGCTCGCATTGGAGCTCGGCGGACCCGAGTCGGATAACTGCACTGGCGTCGCGATGACCTGGGCTGGTACCGAGTCGATGGAGATGGTGCCTCCGAGCGAATCACCGGTGTCGACGTTGCTGATTCCGGAGGGAACGGTGGCATCGACGATTCAAATGCCGAGAGTCGGGGAGCCGGGCGTCGACGAAGAGCTGTCCGAAGAACAAATCGACGACGCCGTGGCCGAAATCCAGAAGGCGATTCAGCGCAGCGGCAAACTCGTCGTAAAGTAAGGGTCGGGAGCGTGCGGCTTTCGCCGCACGCAACAGCAAATTGGAATCTACTTTACGTGCCAGCGGCCGCCGGGCCAACGAGCTGCGCGACGTGCGCATCACGCGCCACTACACGAAGCACGCGGAAGGCTCGGTGCTGGTCGAGTTCGGCGACACCAAGGTGATCTGCACCGCGAGCGTCGAAGAGCGCGTGCCGCTGCATTCCTGAAGGGCAAAGGCGCAGGGCTGGGTCACCGCCGAGTACGGCATGCTGCCGCGCGCGACGCACACGCGCACGCGACCGCGAAGCCGCGCGCGGCAAGCAAGGCCGGCCGCACGCAGGAAATCCAGCGGCTGATCGGCCGCGCCTGCGCGCTGTGTTCGATCTGGCGGCGCTCGGCGAGCGCACGCTGCACATCGACTGCGACGTGATCCAGGCCGACGGCGGCACGCGCACGGCCGCATCACCGGCGGTTTTGTTGCGGCGCACGACGCATGCCGCTGGCTGCAGCGCGCGCGGGATGATCGACAACGTCGCCGATCATCGGATTTTGTCGCGGCGGTATCGGTCGGCGTGTATCGCGGCGTGCCGGTGCTCGACCTCGACTACGACGAAGACTCGGGCTGCGACACCGACATGAATGTCGTGATGACGGGCACCGGCGGATTCGTCGAAGTTCAGGGCACGGCGGAGGGCGCGCCGTTCACGCGCAACAAATGGAGTCGATGCTGCGATCTGGCGGGCGGCGGCATCCGCCGCTGATTGCGGCGCAGAAAGCACGCGCTCGAGCTGTGAGCCGGCGCCGCATTGTGCTGGCGTCCAACAACGCGGCCAAGCTGCGCGAGTTCTCGGCATGACGTTGCAGCGGCTCGGCCTCGGAGCTCGTGGCGCAAGGCGAATTCGGCGTCGGTGCGGCCGATGAACCGCATCCGACGTTCGTCGAGAATGCGCTTGCCAAGGCGCGTCACGCGTCGGCAGCTTACCGGAATGCCGGCGCTCGCCGACGACTCCGGAATCTGCGTAGATGCTTTGAGCGGTGCGCCCGGCGTCTATTCCGCGCGCTTTGCGGGCGATTCGACAAATGACCAGCGCAACAACGCGGAGCTGCTGCGGCGACTCGCTGGCGTGGCAGACCGAAAGCGCGCATTACTACTGCGTGCTCGTGCCGTGCGCACAGCCGACGATCCAGAGCCGCTGATCGCCGAGGCCGCTGGCATGGCGAGATTGTCGCAGGCGCCGCGCGGCAACGGCGGCTTCGGCTACGACCCGGTTTCTATCTTCCTAGTCTCGGCGTGACCGCCGCCGAGCTCGATCCGGCGCACAAAAATCGCCATCAGCCATCGCGGCCTTGCGATGCAGGATCTAGCGCAAAAGATGGTTGGTCGGCGTTGATGTCTTCGATCATCGGGATCAAGCCGGAGCGAGCCGACAGCGCACGTTGCGGCGTCATCGGTCTATCTTCGTCCCGGTAGCATCAACCTGCCGTTGCTGCCGCCGCTGTCGCTGTACATTCACTTCCCGTGGTGCGTACGCAAGTGCCCGTACTGCGATTTCAATTCGCACGAGGCGAGCGCACAGGGCGCTCCCGAGAGCGATTATCTGGACGCGCTGCGCGCCGACCTCGAAGCCGCGCTGCCGCTGGTCTGGGGACGCCGCATCTATCACGCGTCTTCGTCGGCGGCGGCACGCCGAGCCTGTTGTCGCGCAGCGCGGTCGACCGCCTGCTGTCGGACGTCCGCGCGCTTGCTGCCGCTCGACGCCGACTGCGAAATCACGCTCGAAGCCAACCCCGGCACGTTCGAAGCGGAGAAGTTTCGCGGCGTTCCGCGCCAGCGGCGTGAACCGGCTGTCGATTGGGATCCAGATCTTCGACGAACGCATCTGAAGGCGCTCGGCCGGATCCACGATCGCGGCGCAGGCATGTCGCTGCGATCGACATCGCGCACCGGCACTTCGACAACTTCAATCTCGACCTGATGTTCGCGCTGCCGGGCAGACGCTCGCCGAGCTGCAGGACGATGTCGAAACCGCGCGCTCGCTGCGCGCCGCCGCACCTGTCGCTGTATCACCTGACGCTCGAGCCGAACACGCTGTTCGCAAAATATCCGCCGGTGCTGCCCGACGACGACGCCTCGGCAGCGATGCAGGACTGGATCGAGCAACGGACGGTCGGCGCCGGGTATCGGCGCTACGAAGTGTCGGCGTACGCGCAGCCGGGCCGCGACTGCCGGCACAACCTGAACTACTGGACCTTCGGGCGACTACCTTGGCATTGGCGCGGGCGCGCATAGCAAGATATCTTTTCCGCATCGCGTCGTTCGCCAGGTGCGATTTCGCCATCCGGCGTCCTATCTGGAACGCGCGGCGCGTAGCGATTCGTGGCGGCAAAGCCACGAGGTGTCGCGTGGCGAGTCTGCCCTTCGAATTCATGCTGAATGCGCTTGCGGTTGACCGATGGGGTGCCCAGCGACTCCTTTTGTCACAGACCGGCCTGCCGCTGAGCTCCATTGAGTCGAAACTCAACGTGGCGGAGCAGCGGGGTTTGCTGGTTCGCGACCACCGAGCGGCTCGGCCCCGACAGCCCTCGGACTGCGTTTCCTGATCGGATCTGCAGGCGCTTTTTCCTGGCGACCGCCAGCGCCCTAACGGGGTGCCTCCATGGCGCCCGGTTTGGGGGCATACTGGCACTTTAATGAGGCGGTTTTCGAGGCCGTTCGCCTCCCTGAGGCCTTATCGCAAACGCGCTAACCATTTGATGCACGAAGGGTAGTGGCGGCCTCGGCCAGTCAATGCTGCTTCGTTTTGGCACGAATTAATCGCGATGCGCTGCAGCAGCAAATTGCGATAGACCTTCGCGCAACACACCTAACGGCTAGGAGACCTGCATGGCAACACCCGCCAAAGACGTGCTGAAAATGATCAAGGACAAAGAGGTCAAGTTCGTCGACCTTCGCTTCACCGACACCCGCGGCAAGGAGCAGCACGTCACCGTGCCCGTCAAAGCGTTCGAGGACGACAAGTTCGAGTCGGGCCATGCGTTCGACGGCTCGTCGATCGCGGGCTGGAAGGGCATCCAGGCCTCCGACATGCTGCTGATGCCGGACCCGGACACGCGCGGCATCGATCCGTTCATGGACGAGACCACGCTGATCATCACCTGCGACGTGATCGAGCCGTCCGACGGCAAGGGCTACGAGCGCGACCCGCGCTCGCTCGCCAAGCGCGCCGAGGCGTACCTCAAGTCCACCGGCCTCGGCGACACCGCCTACTTCGGCCCCGAGCCCGAGTTCTTCATCTTCGACGCCGTCGAGTGGAACGTCGACATGTCGGGCTGCTACGTGCAAGATCACGTCCGAGGAAGCGCCGTGGTCCACCGGCGAGAAGTTCGAGGGCGGCAACATGGGCCACCGGCCGCCGGTCAAGGGCGGCTACTTCCCGGTGCCGCCGGTCGACTCGCTGCAGGACATCCGCTCGGCGATGTGCCTCGCGCTGGAGCAGATGGGCGTCGAGGTGGAAGTGCATCACCACGAAGTCGCGCGCCGGGCCAGTGCGAGATCGGCACCAAGTTCGACGACGCTGGTCAAGCGCGCCGACTGGCTGCAGATCCTCAAGTACGCGGTGCACAACACCGCGCACGCGTACGGCAAGACCGCGACGTTCATGCCGAAGCCGATCGTCGGCGACAACGGCTCGGGCATGCACGTGCACCAGTCGGTCTGGAAGGACGGCAAGAACCTGTTCGCCGGCGACGGCTACGCCGGGCTGTCCGAGTTCGCGCTGTACTACATCGGCGGCATCATCAAGCACGCGCAAGGCGCTCAACGCGATCACCAATCCCGGGCACCAACTCGTACAAGCGGCTGGTGCCGGGCTTCGAGGCGCCGATCAACCTCGCCTACTCGGCGCGCAACCGCTCGGCGGCGATCCGCATTCCGTACGTGTCGAACCCGAAGGGCCGCCGCATCGAGGTGCGCTTCCCGGATCCGACCGCCAATCCGTACCTCGCGTTCTCCGCGATGATGATGGCGGGCCTCGACGGCGTGCAGAACAAGATCCATCCGGGCGACCCGATGGACAAGAACCTGTACGACCTGCCAGCCGGAGGAAGCCGCGAAGGTGCCGCACCGTGTGCGCGTCGCTCGACGAGGCGCTCGAGCACCTCGACAAGGACCGCGAGTTCCTCACCCGCGGCGGCGTGTTCACCAACGACATGATCGACGCCTACATCGCGCTCAAGATGGAGGAGGTCACGCGCTTCCGCATGACCACGCATCCGGTCGAGTTCGACATGTACTTCAGCCTGTAACGTCGCGGCGTCGCATCGGCAACCGGAGCGGCCAGCGACGCGACTGCGGCCCTCGCACGAATGCGGGAACTGGGCCGGCAGCCGGCTTGCTCGCTGCGCATCGAGGCGAGCCTGTTACACTCGCGCCTGTCGATTCGAGGGGTTCGTCCTGTGACGCGTTTCGCCTCGACCTTGCGTTGCGCTTCGCCGCGCCCTGCTGTCGACGCGGCACGTTGCGCCGCGATCGGCCGAGACGTCTGCGTCGTCGACAAGGCGGAGGAGCGGTTCGCGAACACCGCCATGTCAAGACGTGAAGCGCATGGACGTGCAACCGATCTTCACGTGCCGGCGTCGCGCGTGCGCGAACCAGCGAGCACGGTGCAAGCCGCAGCCGAGCAGCGCGCTGCGCATCGCCCGCGAGCTTTCCGCGGGTCGACGCCGAGACGCAGCGCACGCGCGACGACGATGCGCGCGCAAGGTGCTGGCCGACGAGCTGGCGCGGAGGAAGAGCGCCTCGCCGAGCGCAGTCGCGAATACAACAGCGGCGCGCCCGAGCGCCGCGGCGAGGAGCGCAACGCCGCGAAGTACCAGGAGCGCATCGCGCGCCTGCGGCAGGACGTCAGCTGCACCGAGAGCAACGTCGAGGCGCTCTGCGCGGAGATCGGCGCTGCGTAAGAGTCCAGTAGCCGTCGCCGGTGTCGCGTCGTGCAATGCCTGGGCGCGCGCCTGAGCGCCGGCCGAGCCTCGTTCGGCAGTGACGCAGCACCGCGCGCTATCGCCGGCCTCGACCTGCTGGCCGACCGCGGTGCTGATGCTCGACGGCGACGAGCGCGTGATCGCTACGTGAATCCCGCCGCCGAAAACCTGTTCGAGCGTCGCGGCAGACGTTCCGGTCGGTCAGCTCGCCGCGCGTGCTCTTCGGCGATGTGACGCGGCGCTCGGTGCGCGCGATGCGACAAGGCCATCGCCAGCGGCGCAGCGTACACCGAGCAGGAGCATCGAGCTCGGCGCGCCGGGCAAGACCGCGCCTGCATCTCCCTGCACCGTGTCGCCCGTCGAGCTCGACGACGCGGCGCTGCTGCTCGAATTCCGCCACATCGACCAGCAGCTGAAGATCGCGCGCGAGGAGCGGCATGCTCGAGCAGCAGCAGGCCAACCGCGAGCTGATCCGCAGCCTCGCGCACGAGATCAAGAATCCGCTCGGCGGCATCCGCGGCGCGGCGCAGCTGCTCGAAGCGCGAGCTCGACCGCCCGCAGCTGCGCGAGTACACGCAGGTGATCATCGGCGAAGCCGACCGCCTGCAGTCGCTGGTCAACCGGCTGCTGACGCCGCACCGGCTGCCGCGTGTCAGTCGCACGCAACATCCACGAGGTCTGGTGCGCGTGCGCAGCGTCGTGCAGGCCGAGTTCCCGGCGATCTACGATCAGCCGCGACTTCGACACCAGCCTGCCCGAGTTCGACGCCGACCCCGAGCAGCTCATGCAGGCCGCTGCTCAACATCGTGCGCAATGCGGCGCAGGCGCTCGACGGGCGCATCGCGCCGGAGCCGAGCATCCGGCTCCGCACGCGCGTCGCGCGCGACGTGACGCTCGCGCGGAAGCGCCATCGCCTCGCACTCGCGTCTGCATGTCGATCGACAACGGGCCCGGCATTCCCGACGGCCATCCGCGACCGGATCTTCTATCCGCTGGTGTCGGGCCGCGAAGGCGGCAGCGGCCTCGGCCTCACGATCGCGCAGACGTTCATCGCAGCAGCACAACGGCACCATCGAGTGCGAGAGCACGCCGGGCGACCGTGTTCACGATCCTGCTTCCGCTGACATGAGGCGCGCAGCGGATGCCGCTGACGATGCCTCGTACGCCTACGATTACGAGCCCCCGCGCGGCGATGGCAACATCAGGTCGTGTGGATCGTCGACGACGACCGCTCGATCCGCTGGGTGCTCGAGAAGGCGCTCGCGCGCGAGGGCATCCCCTACAAGACGTTCGCGACCGCGTACGAAGTGCTGCAGGCGCTCGCGCTCGACGAGCCGCAGGTGCTGGTCTCCGACATCCGCATGCCCGGCGAATCGGCACGGAGCTGCTGCTCGCAGGTCAAGGCGCAAGCATCCCGCGCTGCCGGTCATCATCATGACGGCGTACTCCGACCTCGACAGCGCGGTGTCGGCGTTCCAGGGCGGCGCGTTCGAGTACCTGCCGAAGCCGTTCGACGTCGACCACGCGGTGGCGCTGATCCGGCGCGCCGTCGACGAAAGCGTGCGCCGGATCGCAGGCCGATCGAGTCGCCGTCGCGAAGTCCCGGAGATCCTCGGCCAGGCGCCGGCGATGCAGGAAGTGTTCCGCGCGATCGGCCGCCTGTCGCAGTCCAACGCGACGGTGCTGATCACCGGCGAATCGGGCACCGGCAAGGAGCTCGTCGCGCGCGCGCTGCACCGGCACAGCCCGCGCGCGGCGATGCCGTTCGTCGCGATCAACACGGCGGCGATCCCCAAGGACCTGCTCGAGTCGCGAGCTGTTCGGCCACGAGCGCGGCGCGTTCACCGGCGCGCAGGCCATGCGGCGCGGCCGCTTCGAGCAGGCCGAAGGCGGCACGCTGTTCCTCGACGAGATCGGCGACATGCCGCCCGACCTGCAGATGCGTCTGCTGCGCGTGCTGGCCGACGGCGAGTACTACCGCGTCGGCGGCCACGCGCCGCTAAGGCCGACTGTGCGCATCATCGCGGCGACGCACCAGAACCTCGAGGAGCGCGTGCGCCAGGGCCTGTTCCGCGAGGATCTGCTGCATCGCCTCAACGTCGTCCGCCTGCGCCTGCCGCCGCTGCGCGAGCGGCCCGAAGACATCGCGCCGCTCGCGCGCCATTTCCTGCAGAAGAGCGCACGCGACCTCGCGGTCGAGCCCAAGCGCTTGTCGGACGAGGCGCTGAAGCTTTCATCAGCCAGCTGCCGTTCCCGGGCAACGTGCGCCAGCTCGAGAACATCTGCCACTGGCTGACCGTGATGGCCCCGGCGCAAATCGTGAAAGTCGAAGATCTGCCGCTGGAAGTCCGGCATGAAACTGGGTCGTCACCTGGCATGACAGCCCCGTCAGCCGCAGCGAGTGCGGTCAACGGAGCTTCGCTGCCGCTGCTAATACCGCCTGCGACGGCGTGGTCGGATCAAGACTGGGTGACACAACTGAGCGCAGAAGTCGAACGCCGGCTAAAGGCAGGCACCCCCGACGTGATGGACGCGCTGGCGCGCGAGTTCGAAGCGGCGGTGATCCGCACTGCGCTCAAGCACACGCACGGGCGGCGGATCGATGCCGCTACGCGGCTGGGCCTTGGGCGCAACACAATCACTCGCAAGATCCAGGATCTCGGGCTGGAAGAGTAAGTCTGGCACGCTGAACCTGAAGTCCCTGCATTTCGTCGCACCTCGCCGCAGTTCGTCGCAGCGACCGCGACGCCCATTCCAGGTCGAGGATAATCGCGCCCCATTACGGATGTCTGGCCACGAGTCATGCATCCCAGGGGGATTCTTGGAATGCGTAAGCGCACAGGATGGATACTGACCGCGGCGTTGGCCGCCATCGGGATCGCGGGCGCCGCGGTTGCGATTTCGTCGAAGAAGTCGGAGGCCGATGCGGAAAAGAAGCGCGAGCG
The DNA here is from genome assembly GCA_963746085.1 of uncultured beta proteobacterium. Lineage (GTDB taxonomy): Bacteria > Pseudomonadota > Gammaproteobacteria > Burkholderiales > Burkholderiaceae_F > JACCZX01. The sequence goes on along the minus strand of CAVVAI010000008.1, from coordinate 60,679 downwards.
TCCAGCGCTCGAATTTGCGCAGCGCGACGTCGTTTCCCTGCAGCCGAAGCGGCTCTCGGTCGAGCTTGCGGTGCCCGGATCGGTGCACGCCGTTTCGCAGGCGACCGTGCGCGCCAAGCTGTCGGCGGAAGTCAAACGGGTGCTGGTCCGTGAAGGCGACCGGGTTACTGCCGGGCAGTCGATCGCGGAGTTCGACACTGCGCAGCTGCGCGCGCAAATGGCCGAGCGCAAAGCAGCGCTCGAGTCTTCTCGTGCGCAGCTGGCGATGGCCGACCGCACCCGGCAGGCAAACTCGCAACTGCTGAAGCAGAACTTCATTTCTCAGAACGCGTTCGATACCGCCAGTAGCGCACATCAAGTGCAGATTGCGGCGGTTGCGACCGCTCAGGCGCAGCTGGAGTTGACTCAACTGTCAATGACCGACGCAGTCGTGCGTGCACCCATTTCCGGCACGGTATCGAAGCGTCATGTGCAGCCCGGCGAGAAAGTGAGCTTCGACGCGCCCTTGCTGTCGATCGTCGACCTGGCGCAATTGGAGGTTCAGGCGCAGGTACCAGTTTCCGACGTCACTCAGATTCGCAAGGGCATGCCGGCTCAGATCAGCGTCGAGGGCATCGACGCGCGCAAGTTCGAGGGACGGGTCGAGCGCATCAATCCCAGCGCGGAGACCGGAACGCGCACGATCAATATCTATATGTCGCTCGCGAACGAGGAGTCCTTGTTGAAGGCCGGCATGTTCGCGCGCGTGTTGCTGACAGTTTCTCCAGAAATCGAAGTCCCTGCGCTACCGTTATCGGCCGTGCGCACTGATGCTGCGCAGACTTTCGCATGGGTCGTCGTCGATGAGAAACTCGCCCGTCGAAATCTCGTCACCGGGAAGCGCGACGAGCGTGCCCAACTGGTCGAAGTGATTTCGGGATTGGCGCCGGGTGAGATCGTGCTCGCGACCAAGTTCGACAATCTGAAGGAAGGACTCGCCGCGAAGGTGATCAGCCTGGCCGCTGATGCGAGCGTCGCTGACAGGAATCGCCAGGCACCGGCGAGAAACTAGCCGCGAGAGCCGCCGATGTGGATAACCCGCGTTTCCATCAACCACCCCGTATTTGCCACGATGATGATGGTCGCTCTTACCGTGCTCGGTCTATTTTCGTACGCCAAGCTCGGGGTCGAGGCGATGCCCGATGTGCGTCCGCCCCTGGTGTCGATCCAGGTGCGTTATCCGGGCGCCTCCCCGGAGCAGGTTGAAAACGACATCGCCAAACCGATCGAAAATGCGGTCAACACGGTCGCTGGCGTCAAGCGCATTTTATCGGCGTCATACGAGGGCATCTCTTATTCATGGATCGAGTTCCGGCTTGATGTCGACACCGACCGCGTGACCCAGGAAGTACGCGACAAGATTGCGCAGATTCGCGCCGGTTTTCCGCGCGACGTCAAAGACCCCGTCGTGCAACGCGGCGGCGACGAGAACGACGAGCCGGTGGCTTTTTATGCGCTGCTGGGCACGGGGTTGTCGCAGCGTCAGTTGACGACCTCGGCGAGCAGGTCGTGCAAAAAGGCTTCGAGCGCGTCAGTGGGGTAGGCAGGGTGTCGCTTGGTGGAACGGTGACGCGCGAGATCCAGGTGCGAGTGGACCCGGGCCGGTTGACGGCTTTCGGTTTGACTGTCGATCAAGTCGTGACTGCGCTGCGCAACGCAAATGTCAGCGTTCCGGTCGGCACGATCAGCAACAACACGGTCGAAGCCATCGTCCGCGTCGACGGCCGCATCGAAGAGCCGGCCAGTTTCGGCAAGATCATCGTCGCGCGCAAGAGTGGGGCGCCGATCCTGCTGTCGCAGGTCGCTGAAATATTCGATACCGAGCGCGAGCGCAGCTCGATCGCGCGCATCGATGGGGCGCCGGCGATCAGCTTCTACGTATTCAAGGCGCAGGACGCCAACATCGTGCAGGTGGGCGATAGTCTGAAGATCGCCGCCGAAGACATCCGCAAGCTGTTGCCGGCAGGTACCGAACTGAAGCTACTGCGCTCGACCTCCGACTTCGTGAAAGGTGCGGTCAACAACGTCAAGGTGACGATTATCGAAGGCGCGCTGCTGACGGTGCTGATCGTTTTCCTGTTTCTGGGCAGCTGGCGCAGCACCGTGATTACCGGGCTCACGCTGCCGATTGCGGTCATCGCCACCTTTATTTCGCTCAGGGTGTTCGGCTTCACATTGAATTACATGACGATGATGGCGTTGAGCCTGTGCATCGGTCTGCTGATCGACGACGCGATCGTCGTGCGCGAGAACATCGTGCGGCATATCCACATGGGCAAGGACCACTACACGGCCGCGCGCGAGGGTACTGATGAGATTGGGCTTGCCGTGCTGGCCACAACGTTCTCGATCGTGGCGGTGTTCGTCCCGATCGCGTTCATGGGCGGCATCGTCGGGAAGTTTTTTTATCCGTTCGGCATCACCGTTGCAGTGGCGGTGCTGGTGTCGATGTTCGTCAGCTTCACGCTGGACCCGATGCTTTCTGCGGTATGGCGCGATCCGCCGCGCGGCATGCACGATGCGCGCTTCGTCGGCCCCGTGCTGCGCGGTTTCGATCGATTCATGGTTCGCGTCCATGCGATCTATGGCCGCCTGCTTGGCTGGGTGCTGTCGCCGCGCCAATGGACGCTTGGCACCACTGTGCCGAAGGTCAACGTTCCCGTCGGTTTGCCGTCGTTCGGAGTCTGGCGCGCACTGCGCACGCTCGACGCCCGCCACCTGAAACCGCGCTTTGCAACGATCAGCCCGCGCGGAATCACGCTGTGGATTGCGGCGCTGAGTTTTGCGCTAGCGATTCCGATTGCGGGCGTCGTGGGCACGGAGATGATGCCGGAGAGCGACCAAAGTTTTACCAGCGTGCGATTGACGATGCCGGTCGGCTCGAGCCTTGAATACGCCGACGAGCGCGTCAAGCGCGTGGAGCAGGCGCTGCGCGAGTTCAAGGAAATCGACTCGATCGATACCGGCGTCGGCACTGAGGGCGCGAAGAACACCGGCCGACTCAATCTAAAACTGGTACCGCGCTCCGAGCGCAATCGCTCGCAGAAAAGGCTCGAACAGGCGATCCGTCAGCGGCTCGCCGCGATTCCCGGCATCGAAATGAAAGTGGGTTGGGGCGGTCCGATTTATGTCGCGCTGCTCGGCAATAACGACGCCGAAATGCAGCGCGTGATTGCTGATCTGCGACAGAAGATCCTGGCGATTCGCGGCATCACCGATATTGAAGTGTCAGCGAAGGAGGGCACACCGGCACTTTCGGTTCGTCTGAAGCCCGAGCTGGCATCCGAGTACGGCGTGACGTATGCACAGCTCGGCACGACGCTGCGCGCTCTGATCGGCGGCGAAAATTCTGGGTACTGGCTTGCGCCGGACGGCCAGAACTACGAAGTGATCACGCAGATCCCGCGCGCAAGCCGTACCGTCGTCGACGATATCTCGGGACTGAACATCGCGACCGGCCGGCAGATGACCGACGGCACGCCCGAGGTGATTCCTCTGCGCGCGATTGCCACGATCGAGCGCACATTTAATCCGGAGAACATCCGGCGCCAGGACTTGCAGCGCAGGATTGCCTTGTGGGCCAACGTGCAGGGGCGCCCGTCTGGCGATGCGGGCAAGGAAGTGCAGGCGATGGTGAAAGCCTATGAGCTGCCGCCCGGACTGCGTTTCGATGTCGGCGGCCAAATCCGCGAGCAGGAGGAAGTCAACGCAGCGATCTTCGGGGCGCTCGCACTCGCGGTGATCTTCATTTACATCGTGCTCGCCTCGCAATTCGGCAGCTTCCTGCAACCGCTTGCGATCATGGCGTCGCTCCCGCTGTCGATTGTCGGCGTCATGCTCGCGCTGCTGATTACCAACACCACGCTGAACATATTTTCGATGATCGGCATCGTGTTCTTGATGGGGCTCGTGACGAAGAACGCCATTTTGCTGGTCGACTTTGCGAACAAGGGCCAGCGCGAGGGCCTGGCGCGCAACGACGCGTTGCTCGCTGCGGGTCAAGTGCGGCTGCGTCCGATCTTGATGACCACGGCGGCGATGATCTTCGGAATGTTGCCGTTGGCGATCGGGCTGGGCGAAGGTTCCGAGCAACAGGCACCGATGGGACGCGCCATTATCGGCGGGGTGATCACATCGACGTTGTTGACGTTGGTCGTCGTGCCGGTGATCTACACGTATTTGGATGCGCTGGAACGGCGTCTGAAAGGACGCCGACATGGCGCCCCCGCGCTCACGCACCAGCCCGCCAAGAATGCTTAGTCATAATCGCCATCTTCTGATGGAGTGATGCGATGAGCACTGAACCTGCAGGGACAGTCGATTTGAGCGACGCCGCAAGCGCAGAACGCGCGCGCCGCAGGCTTGTATCCGAGAAAGGCTTCTATGTTCACCTCGTGACGTACGTTCTGGTGATCACGGGACTGTTCATCATCAACGCACTGACGGGACTCGGCCGGTGGTGGTTTGTCTGGCCGGCGATTGGATGGGGCATTGGCATCGCGGTGCATGCACTTTCTACTTTCGGGCTGATCGGCTTGCTGGGGCGCGACTGGGAAGAGCGTCGGCTGAAAGAACTGATGGAGGAAGAGCGCCGACGGCGCGGCTGATCCGAGTCTCCCGTTCATGACGCGCGCGGTTTCCTGGCTTGAGCACGACCCGGACGAGCGCATCGTTCGATGGGGTTGGATGATCTGGGTCGCGTGGGGCGTTATTGGCGGCGCTCTGTTGTTGACCGATATCCGGGCCGGCACTGGCGTGCTGAGCGTGGTGTTGGTCGCGCCTTTCTGGGGGCTGTGGCTTCTTTGGCCCGCTTACCGCGCTCTGCGCGCTTGGCGGCAGTGGCAATCCGACAGCGGGTCCGCCGAATGGAGCGGCACCTACTACGAATTCGACGGCCGCCAGATACGGATGCTGATGCAGGGCGATTCGATCTGGATCGCCGCCGCCGACGTATTCGATGCGCTCGATTTGCACGGCCGCCAACGCGACGCCGCGCGCGTCCGGCAGATTGCAGGACGCGACGGACTCGTCAGACCACCGGGCACGCGGCTGTTGGCTTTTTCCGAAATCGGAATCAAAGCTTGGCTCGATCGCCGCACCGATCCCGTCGCCCACAAGTTCTCACGCTGGCTGGACAAGCAGGTGATCACACCGTATCGAAGACGTCAGGAGATCGCAGCAGATGACGGAGCAGAGAATCGAGCCGAGTAAAACCAGCGTTATTTGTTAGACCTCGCGGCGCCCAACGCTTGCGCTGAGACACTCTCACTTATGTGGGGGAAGAGAAAAAACATCTCGTGCCAGGCAATGTCGCGGCAGCTGCGCCAGCCGCTGCTGCTCGGGCAGCAGCGTTCGCCTACTGTTTTACTGCCACTGCCGCCGGCGCTTTCTCTTTCTGCGTCAACGGTCGCGCAGGCTCTTGCTTGAAGTTGACCGTCAACTGCGACGTCTTCGGATATCCGGAGGCATTGAGTGTGATGTTCCATTCGTCGGGATCGAATCCGATCAAGGGCGCGGTGCCGACCGTCGCGACTGGCACACCTTCTGCCTGCGTCAGGCGTTTGAGCTCGACCGAATCGTCGCCCGTTTCAATCGTGCGTTCCGCGAAAGGAATGCCGCGTTTGACCAGAAACTCGCGCGCGGTGTTGCAGGGAGGGCACTTGCCTGCGGTAAACAACATCACCGGATACATCGACGACGCCCGCCGCACCTGATACGGCAGCAGGGATTGGACTTGTTCGCCGATCTGGCGCAGATCGATGCGCAGCAGGTTCTGGGCATCAGGGGGCGGGCGGTCTCCGTAATTGATCTGGCCGCGTGCATCGGTCCAGCGATACAAATACTTGCGCTCCTTGTCGCCTTCGGCCGGCGCTTGTGCCATGGCCGAGGACAACAGCGCGGCCGTCAAGGCAGTGGCGATGAATCGAAGCAATGAAATCGGCGATCGCATCGAATGCTTCGGATTAACTCTTCGGGGCCGGCGAAGCGGCAGCAGGTGGGCGATCTGCGGCCTCACGCGGCAGGATCGGTTTGGGCGGCTCAGCACGATACGTCGGAGGCATCATGATTTGCGCCGGGTAGCCAGCGGCGTTAAGCGCGGTCGACCAGGCGCCCTCTTTGAAGCCTAGATGCGGCGTGCGACCGAGCGTCATCACGGGCACCGACGTCGTTCCGACGCGCCGCCTCAATTCTTCGGCGTCGACATCGGTATCGACGACGATCTCCTGGTAAGGCGCGCCGCGCCGACGCAGCCACGCGCGTGCCGATTCACACGGAGCGCAATCGAGTGCGGTGTAAAGCGTGATCGGGAACGTCGATATTGCGCGGCGCAACTCGAATGGAACGCCGCCGGTGGGGTCGACACCTTCAACTTTGGCGCGGCCATCGACGCGACCCAGATTCTTTGCGTCCGCCGGAGGTGCATCGCCGTAGTTAACCTGCCCGCTCGGGTCGGTCCACCGATACTGTGCGTGCGCCGGCCAGCCCACTGCAAGCAGAGCCACGGTAACGCTCGCCAGTGCCATCTGGTAGGACCTGAAATACATGCGCTTAACTCACCATGCCGTTGTGCTTCAGAAGCGCATCGATCGTCGGCTTGCGGCCGCGAAACGCCACGAAGGACTGCATCGCCGGGCGGCTGCCGCCGACGGCCAAAACTTCGTCCAGAAACCGGCGGCCGATAGCGGCGTTCAATACGCCACCGTTCTGACTTTCTTCGAACGCCGAGTACGCATCGGCCGACAAAACCTCGGCCCATTTGTAGCTGTAATAGCCTGCGGCGTAACCGCCCGCGAAGATGTGCGAGAAAGCATGCGGAAAACGGTTGTATTCGGGCGGAAGCAATACCGAAACTTCACGCCGGACGTCCGCCAGCAGCTGCAGGACTTGTCCTTCGTCGGTCCACCCCGCTCCCGAGTGCAACAGCATGTCGAACAACGCGAACTCGAGCTGCCGCACGGTGAACAATCCACTTTGGAAGTTCTTCGCCGCCAGCATTTTTTCAAACAGCGCGCGCGGCAGTTTGGCGCCGGTATCCACGTGCCCGGTCAGCAGCTGCAGAACTTCCCATTCCCACCCGAAATTCTCCATGAACTGCGACGGTAACTCGACCGCATCCCATTCGACGCCCTGAATTCCAGAAACCGACGGCTCGTCGACGCGCGTCAGCATGTGATGCAGCCCGTGGCCGAATTCGTGGAACAACGTCAACACTTCGTCGTGTTTCAACGTCCCCGGCTTGCCTCCCGCCGGCCGCGAAAAGTTGCAGGTCAAAAACGAAACTGGCGTGGCGAGCCCCGTGCGGCGTGCGCGTCGGCTGCGTGCGTCGTCCTGCCACGCGCCGCCTTGTTTGTGGTCGCGTGCGTATAGGTCCAAGTAGAACTGACCGACCAAATCTCCCTGCAGATTGGCGATTCGGTAAAAACGCACGTCCGGGTGCCATACGGGCGCGGATTCTTTCCGGATCGCGACGGCGAACAGCGTTTCGATCACCTTGAACAATCCTGCGAGCACGCGCTCTTCCGTGAAGTATTGCTTCAGCTCCTGCTCGGAATACGAATAGCGCTGCTCGCGCAGCTTCTCGCTCGCATACGACACATCCCACGCCTGCAAATCGGCAATGGCAAGATGCTGCGCGGCGAACTTACGGAGCTCGAACATGTCGCGCTCTGCATAGGGCTTGGCGCGGCGTGCAAGGTCGCGCAGGAAGTCGAGCACTTCGGCCGGGCTCTCAGCCATCTTTGCCACCAGCGAAACCTCGGCGAAGCTCCGGTACCCGAGCAGCTGCGCGTGTTGCAGCCGCAGCTTCAGCAACTCGACCATCAGCGGACCGTTGTTCCAGGCCGGCTTGCCGAACTCGGACGCTTTGGTCGAGTACGCGCGGTACAGCTGTTGGCGCAGCGCGCGGTCGTGCGCGTAGTCGACGATCGCCGAGTAGCTTGGATACTGAAGAGAGATTTTGTAGCCGCCCTTGCCTTCTGCGGCAGCGGCTTCCGACAGCATCTGCAGCGCGTCCTCCGGCACGCCCGCGAGCGCGGTTGGGTCGTCGACGTACAGCGCAAACGCGTTGGTGGCGTCGAGTACATTTTCGGCAAAACGGGTAGACACCTGCGATTCGCGTTCGCGAACTTCCCTAAAGCGCTCCTTGTTCTGCACCGTCAGTTCTGCGCCGCCCAGCCGAAAGTCGCGCAGCTCGTTTTCGACGACGCGCCGCCGAACGGCAGACCAATCGGAAAAATCCGCGGTGGAAGCGAGTATCTTGAATTTTTCATACAACGCTTCGTTTTGCGACAGCTCGGTCCAGAACGCGGTGAGCTTCGGTAGGTTGGCGTTGTATTGCTCGCGCAGCTCCGGCGTGTCGACGACGGCGTTGATGTGCGAAACGGCGCCCCAGGATCGCGCGAGCCGGTCGGTTGCCTCATTCAAAGGCTCGACCACCAAGTCCCAGGTGGCCGCCGCCGCGTCTGTCGTAATACGCGCCACGACAGCGCGCGCTTCGGTAAGCAGCGTGTCGATGGCGGGCGTTATGTCTTCCGGCTGGATCCGATCGAAAGGGGGCAGGGCGCTGAAGTCGAGCAGGGGGTTGTGGGCGCCGTCCCCGCGCTGCAGTTGCCGTGGATGGTCCGTTGTTGAGGTCATAGCCATAAGTCGCTCAGTGAGGTTTGATCTCGGTGCGGCGCTCGGCCGCCTCCACCGTGTTGGTCAACAGCATTGCAATCGTCATCGGGCCGACGCCGCCGGGCACCGGCGAAATCCACCCGGCAACCTGCTTCACGTTTTCAAAATCGACGTCGCCGGTGAGCTTTCCTTCAGGCGACCGGTTGGTGCCGACATCGATAACGATCGCGTCCGGTTTCACCATGTCCGCCGTTACCAGATTGCGTCTGCCGACTGCCGCTACCAGTATGTCGGCTGCGCGCGTATGCAACGCGATGTCGCACGTCTTGCTGTGCGCCATCGTGACAGTGGCGTTGGCCGCAAGCAGCAGCATCGCCATCGGCTTGCCGACCATGTTCGAGCGCCCGAGCACGACCGCGTGACGGCCCGCGACCGGTGCGTTAATCGATTCCAGCATCTTCATCACGCCGTATGGGGTGCACGAACGGAAGTAGGGCTTGCCCATCAGGGTCAAGCCGGCGTTGGTCGCGTGCAGGCCATCAACGTCCTTTTCGAAGGCAATCGATTCCAGGATCTTGGCCGAATCAAGGTGCATCGGCAGGGGTGTCTGCACCAGAATTCCGTGCACCTCGGGATCCGCATTGAGCTGCCCGATGCGCGCCAGTAGCGCGACCTCGGCGACGTCGCCCGGCAGACGGTCAATCCAGGAGCGTATGCCGACTTCCTCGCAGGCTGAACCCTTATTGCGGACGTAGACCGCAGATGCCGGATCGTCGCCTACGAGAATGACGGCAAGCCCGGGGCGATGCCCGGCCGCGGTCAAACGCGCGACACGTGAGACGAGCCCGTTCCGTACTTCTGTCGCCAGCGCCTTGCCGTCAATGATGCGAGCGGTCACGCAATCATTCCGTTTGAGCAACCTGCGAGTTTACGAGGGCTACGGACGCGGCGCCCCTCCCGTCAGTACGGTGCGCATCAGATCGGCGACCGTATTGGCATTCATCTTGTCCATGATGTTGGCGCGATGCGCCTCCACGGTCTTGATCGAAATGCCAAGGTCATCGGCAATCTGTTTATTCAAGCGGCCGGCAACGATGCGTTCGAGCACTTGTTGTTCGCGCGGAGTGAGCTTGCCCAGCAACGCTTCGCTCAACCTTTGCCGCTCGGTCGCCGAGGCGTGCGCGCGCGCTTCGGCGAGCATGCGCTCGACCAGCGTCTTCAGCGCTGCCTGATCGAATGGCTTTTCGATGAAATCGACGGCGCCCTTTTTCATCGTCGAGACCGCCATCGGCACGTCGCCGTGGCCGGTGATGAAAATGATGGGCAATCGCGATTTTCGAGTGATCAGCTGCTCCTGCAGTTCGAGCCCGCTCATTCCGGGCATCCGAACGTCGAGGATGGCAACGGCGATCGCGGCGGGGTCGTGCTTCGCCAGAAACTCTTCCGCGTTGTCGAACCCGATGACGCGGTAGCGGCTCGCTTCCAGCAGCCACTGCACGGAGTCGCGCACCGCGTCGTCGTCGTCGACGACGTACACCACCCCCATTGTCTCCGCGACTTGACTCGCCGGCTCGTTCACTAGACATCCTCTCTTGTAGCGCGCGATGCAGCGAGCGGGAGTGTGAATACGAAAATCGCGCCACCGTCGGGGTTACGCTCTACCGTCAGGCGGCCATGATGAAACTCGACGATCGAACGGCAAATGTTCAGTCCCATTCCCATCCCTTCGGACTTTGTACTGAAAAACGGTTGGAACAGATTCGCGAGCTGTGGTTCCGAAACCCCTGAGCCGCGATCGATCACCGAAAACTCGGCCATGTCGTCTAGCAGCCGCACGACCAGATCGATCCTGCGCACCGTCGCCCCATCCATCGCGTCGACGGCATTTTTCAGCAGGTTCAGCAGCAGTTGCTCGATCAATATGGGATCGACGTCGAGCGGCGGTAGTCCCGCTTGCACGTCGGTGTGAATCACGATTCCCTTCTTCGCTGCTTCGATATCGGCAAAACCGATCGCGTCCTCGACGATCCGGGCGACTTCGGTCGGCCGCCGCCTCGGCTCGGAGCGCTTCACGAATTCGCGGATGCGGCGAATGATGTTGCCTGCGCGTTGCGCCTGCCCCGCGGTTTTTTCCAGCGCCGGCAGCAGCTCGTCGTTCGACATGCCGCCGTCTTTCATGCGTGTCGACCGCGCCCAGGCTGTAGTTGCTGATCGCTGTCAGCGGCTGGTTCAGCTCGTGCGCCAAGGTGGACGCCATCTCGCCCATCGTCATCAGGCGCGAGGTGAGCTCCACTTTCTCCTGCTGCTGCCGCACCATGGTTTCACTCGCCTTGCGCTCGGTGATGTCGGTGGCGATTTGCAGCGTGACATCACGTCCGTCGACCCAGCGAACGTTGCGCGTTCGTACATCAAACCAGCGTGAGGCTTGCGCGTCGAAGGCCTCGCCGGCGACCGCTTGCGCGGACAGCGCCGCTCGCAACCGCAGGTGGCCGATAGGCGTCGACCCATACAGGTCGCGATAGCTGCGGTTGGCGAACAGTAATTCGTCGCCGGGATCATCTGCGACCACCGACACGGCGGCGTCGAGCGATTCGAGCACCGTCGTGAATCGTTCGTGCGCAGCGGCCAATTGTTCACTGATGCGGTTGGGCTCGGTAATGTCGGCCATCGCGGACATCCAGCCGAGCTGCTCGCCGTCGTCGGTCAGCAGCGGCGAAAAATACATGCGTGCGTCGAACAGCGTGCCGTCGCGCCGGATAACCTTCAGCTCGAATCCGCTGGCAGGCGCTTTACCGGCCAGCACGATCGCAAGCTTGGATTGGTACTCTTCCCACCGCTCGCGTGGCCAGTACGGGAACGGCGGCGACTTTCCAATCAGCTCCTCGACCGGCCAGCCCGTCATCTGAATGAACGCCTGGTTAACGTGCCGCAGCACGCCATTGCGATCAATCACTCCCATGCCGGTCGCAAGAGAATCTTCCATCGCGCGGCGAAACGCCGTCTCGGTACGCAGCACACGCTCGACCTGCGCCTGTTTGACGTCGCGCCGTGCGAGGGCAAGCAATGTGGCCATCACGATCAGCGTCAGACCGACGACCAGCCAGGAAAGCGCGTTGCCGAGCACGGGCGAGCGCTGTCTGAACGGAGAAGCCTGGACCATGATCCCGTCGGACAGCAATGGCACACGAACCGCGTAGCGCGGCTCGTCCGCTGGGACTTCACTGCTAGTCGATGCCGCGAGCACGGTGCCGTTCTCGTCTCGCAACGCAATTCGATAGCGCTGCCCCAGGTCGGCCTTGACGGTCTGGCGCAGTAGCTCTGGCAGCGAAACGCGCGCCAGCAGCGCACCGACATAACGGTCGTCGCTGAAAATGGGCGCAATCAAATCGGTAAACGGGCTGCCGTGATCCGAGCTCGGCCGTGATTGGTCTTCGTACGGCGGCGAAAAAAAAGTCGCATGCGTCTCGCGCGCTCGTTTAATGACCGAGAGCGTGACCTCGGCACCGATCTCGGAAGCCGCAGGGCGAGCCCAATCAGCCAGAGGACTCGGCGATTGCACCGACCAACGCACTCGATTGCGGCCGTCGACGTACGCCAGATGCAACAGCTCGGGCTTTGACATCATCAGCTCGCGGCCGGTGGATGCGAATCGGCTCTCGTTGTATTTCGCGTCGCCGATTTCAAGCCCGATGCTGGTGGTTGCTTCGGTGATCGTTTGCAGCCGGAGCGATAGCGACTGCACCACCGTTTCGACGTCGCGCGTCAGCGCATCGCGCTTTATCGCGCGGTCTTCGATGATCAACAGATAAGTCAGCCCGGCAATCGCGACGGCCAGCAACAAGATCGCCAGCAAGTGCGCATAACGGCTGAGATTGAACCGGCCTTCTCTGGCGCGCGCCAACGGATCGAACGCAAGCAGCACGGAGTCGGTCGGAGTTAAGCGTGCACGCATCTGTGCTCGTTCGTCCTTCACAGCGGCGGAGAGCCGGTAAGCGAGCCTATTATGAACAGCATGACCCCACGAGCGCGCCGATCGTTCCTCCATCCTGCCTTTTCATAATATGGAAACGAATGCCGCTATTTGAAACTTAAGGAATGGCTGGTATCGTCGCCCAAAACGATAGGAGACTGCATGTCCGCACTATTCCAGCAAGCGGCCAACGATCCCGACACGCTTGAAACCGCCGAGTGGCTCGACGCCCTTGAAACGGTGATCGAACGGGAGGGGCCGGAGCGCGCGCACTTTCTGCTTGAAGCGCTGATCGACAAGGCGCGCCGCTCCGGAACGCACCTTCCGTATTCCGCGAACACGGCCTACATCAACACCATTCCGCCGCACCTCGAGGAGCATTCGCCGGGCGATGCCTCGATTGAAGAGCGCATTCGCTCGTACAACCGGTGGAATGCCATGGCCATCGTCGTGCGTGCCAATCGCGGCGAAGGCGAGCTTGGCGGTCACATTGCGAGCTACGCGTCGTCGAGCACGCTGATGGAAATCGGGTTCAATCACTTCTGGCGCGCATCATCGGGCGATTTCGGCGGCGATTTGATTTACTTCCAGGGCCACAGCGCCGCCGGTGTTTACGCACGCGCGTTTCTCGAAGGCCGCCTGACAGAAGATCAACTGGTCAACTTCAGGCGCGATGTCGACGGCAAAGGCGTGACGTCGTACCCGCATCCGAAATTGATGCCGGAGTTTTGGCAGTTCCCCACCGTGTCGATGGGCCTCGGCCCGATCCAAGGTATTTATCAAGCGCGCTTTCTGAAGTACCTGCACGCGCGCGGAATCGCGAACACCGAAGGACGCAAAGTGTGGGTGTTCTGCGGCGACGGGGAAATGGACGAGCCGGAGTCGCTTGGCGCCATTGGACTGGCGGCGCGTGAAAAGCTGGACAACCTCATTTTTGTCGTCAACTGCAATCTGCAGCGGCTCGACGGACCCGTGCGCGGCAACGGCAAGATCATTCAGGAGCTCGAAGGTACTTTTCGCGGCGCCGGCTGGAATGTGATCAAGCTGATTTGGGGTTCGTATTGGGATCCGCTGCTTGCGCGCGATCACGAAGGCCGGTTGCTACGCGTGATGGAAGACACGGTCGACGGCGAGTATCAGAACTTCAAGGCCAACGACGGCGCCTTCGTGCGCAAGAATTTCTTTGGCAAGGATCCGAAGCTGCTCGAAATGGTGTCCCGCATGAGCGACGACGACATCTGGCGGCTCAATCGCGGCGGTCATGATCCGCACAAGATTTATGCAGCGTATGCAGCCGCCACCAAACATGCCGGCCAGCCGACGGTAGTCCTTGCAAAGACTGTCAAGGGTTACGGTATGGGCAAGGTCGGCGAAGGAAAGAACCCGACGCATCAGTTGAAGAAGCTCGACGACGCCGCGATTCGAGAGTTTCGCGATCGATTCGCGATCCCGGTGCCCGACGACAGACTCGAACAGGTGCCGTTCTTCAAGCCCGCGGCCGATTCACCCGAAATGAAGTACCTGCTCGAGCGGCGGCGTGCTCTCGGCGGATTCGTGCCGCAGCGCCGTCGCGCCGCCGACGAAAAAATTGTGGCGCCGGGACTCGACACGTTCCAGGCGGTGCTCGATCCAACCTCCGAGGGCCGCGAAATCTCGACGACGCAGGCGTTTGTGCGTTCGCTGACGCAGCTGGTGCGCGACAAGAATATCGGTCCGCGCGTGGTGCCGATCATTCCCGACGAAGCGCGCACGTTCGGTATGGAAGGCATGTTCCGCCAGCTCGGCATTTACTCGTCGCAGGGGCAGCTGTACGAGCCGGTCGACAAAGACCAGGTGATGTACTACCGCGAGGACAAGAAGGGCCAGATCCTTGAGGAGGGCATCAACGAAGCGGGTGCGATGAGCTCATGGATTGCGGGCGCGACTTCGTACTCGACCAACAACCGCATCATGGTGCCGTTCTACATTTTCTATTCGATGTTCGGCTTTCAGCGCATCGGAGACCTGGCGTGGGCTGCTGGGGACATGCAGGCGCGCGGATTTCTGCTTGGCGCAACCGCAGGACGCACGACATTGAACGGGGAAGGACTCCAGCACCAGGACGGCCACTCTCACTTGATGAGCTCGACGATCCCCAATTGCGTCAGCTACGACCCGACCTTTGCGCACGAAGTGGCGGTCATCATTCAGCAGGGCTTGAAGCGCATGGTGGAGAACCAGGAAAACGTCTGGTACTACATCACGCTGATGAACGAGAACTATCCGCAGCCGGGACTCAAGAAAGGACAGGAAGAGGGAATTCTGAAAGGGATGTACCTGCTGCGCGAAGGCCCCGCGGGAAGCGGAATGGGGAAATCGATTCCACGGGTGCAGTTGTTGGGCAGCGGCACGATCTTGCGCGAAGCGATCGCTGCAGCCGACATGCTTGAAAACGACTGGGGCGTTTCGGGTGACGTATGGAGCGTGACGAGCTTTACTGAACTGCGCCGCGATGGCATCGATGCCGAGCGCTGGCATTTGCTGCATCCCAGCGACAAGGCACGTAAGCCTTACGTAACACATACACTCGAAAGGACCGCCGGGCCGATTGTCGCGACTACCGACTACATGCGCTTGTTTGCAGATCAGATCCGTGCGTACATTCCTCGCGGCCGCGATTACCGAGTGCTGGGCACCGACGGCTTCGGCCGCTCTGACACGCGTGCCAAGCTGCGTGAGTTCTTCGAAGTCGATCGCCGCTATGTCACGGTTGCCGCGTTGCGCGCGCTGGCCGATGAAGGCACAGTGCCGGCGGCGAAAGTTGCCGATGCAATCAAGAAGTACGGCATCGATGCGAACAAGCCCAACCCAGTCACCGTATAGAGCCGAGCGATGGCACAACAAGTCGAAGTGAAAGTCCCGGACATCGGTGACTTCAAAGAGGTTGAAGTCATCGAGCTGTTGGTCAAGCCCGGTGATTCAATCACGAAAGACCAGTCGCTGATCACGGTGGAAAGCGACAAAGCGTCGATGGAAATCCCGTCTTCTGCCGCGGGCATCGTTAAGCAGCTGATGGTGAAATTGGGGGACAAAGTCTCCAAGGACTCGCCGCTGCTTGTGGTCGACAGCGACGCGCAGACAGCCCCCGCTGCGAACACTTCGCCACCGGCTGCTGAAGCAAGTCGGGCCGCTGCGGTTCCGCCCAAGCCGACCGCTCCGGCACCAGCGGCGCCCGTGCCGGCCGCCAGCGCCCCAGCCAAGTCAGAGGCTATCGAAGTCACCGTCCCCGACATCGGGGACTTCAAAGAAGTCGAAGTCATCGAGCTGCTGGTGAAGCAGGGCGACACAGTAGCCAAGGATCAATCGCTGATTACGGTGGAAAGTGATAAGGCGTCGATGGAAATTCCGTCGTCGCACGCTGGCCTGATCAAGGAACTGAAAATCAAGCTGGGTGACAAGGTATCCAAGGGAACACCACTCGCGATCGTGACGGCGACTGCAGATCAGCCTGCGCCAGTGGCGCAACGGCCTGGGCCACCGCAGCAGCCTTCACAAGCGGCTGCGAGCGCACCCGCAGCACCCGCTGTCAAGCCTGCCGAAGAGCCAACATCTGTGGAGACTCCGACGCGCTCGCACGCGTTTGCCACCGAAATGGGAGCGCGTCCCGAGCCCCTCGATCTCGGGCCTACGGCCGGCGCAAAGCCGCACGCTTCACCTTCCGTGCGCAAGTTCGCACGCGAGCTCGGCGTCGACTTGACAGCGGTGCGAGGCAGCGCGCCCAAGGGGCGGATCACGAAGACGACGTGCGCTCGCACGTGAAGGCTACGATGGCCGGTGGCGCACGGCCCGCTGCGGCGGCCGGCGCGTCTTCCGCCGGAGTGCCGTCACATCTGCCGCCGTGGCCGCAGGTCGACTTTGCCAAATTCGGTCCGATCAAGCGCGTCGAGATGTCTCGTATCCGCAGAATTGCCGGGCCTGCGCTGACGCGCAACTGGGTGACGATTCCGCATGTCACCAATCACGATGATGCCGATATCACCGAGCTCGAAGCTTTCCGCGTGCAACTCAACAAGGAGAACGAAAAAAGCGGCCTGAAGCTCACGATGCTGGCGTTTCTAATCAAGGCGTGCGTTGCCGCGCTGAAGAAATTCCCCGAGTTCAATGCTTCGATCGATGCCGAAACTGGGGACGCGGTGATCCTGAAGGAGTACTTTCACATCGGGTTTGCGGCCGACACGCCGAATGGACTGGTCGTGCCGGTGGTCAAGGATGCAGACAAGAAAGGCGTCATCGATATCGCGCAGGAAACTGCCGCGCTGGCGGCGAAGGCGCGCGAAGGCAAGCTCGGCCCGACCGACATGCAGGGCGGCACGTTCTCGATCTCATCGCTCGGCGGCATCGGCGGCACGTATTTCACGCCGATCATCAACGCGCCGGAAGTTGCAATTCTCGGCGTCTGCCGGTCGCAAACGCGGCCAGTATGGGACGGCAAGCAATTCGCACCGCGCCTGATCCTGCCGCTGTCGCTATCGTGGGATCACCGTGTGGTGGACGGCGCCGGTGCGGCGCGCTTCAACGCGTACCTTGCACAAGTACTCGCAGACTTTCGCCGCGTGCTCTTGTGAAGCAATGACGACGATCGTTGTGGTGAAGAAGAACGAGGAGATTGCAATTGCTTCCGATGCGCTGGTGACATTCGGAGAAACGCGGCTGCCGCACGGTTACGAAGTCAACGAGAAGATTTTTTCGATCGGCGATTCGTATATCGGCCTGGCGGGAAGTACCGCGCACTTCGTGGTGTTGGCCGAGGCAATGCGCCATCTGGCCGATGAGTGCAAGCTCTATAGCCGCGAGCAGGTGTTCAGCACTTTTCAGCGGCTCCACGTGATCTTGAAGGACCGGTTCTTTCTGAACCCAAAGGAAGACGATTCTGATCCGTACGAGTCATCGCAGATCACCGCATTGATTGCAAACCCCTCGGGAATTTACGGCGTGTATTCGTACCGCGAGGTGTTCAGCTTCGATCGCTTCTGGGGCATCGGCTCGGGCCGCAACTTCGCGTTAGGTGCTATGCACGCGACCTATGACCGCGCGAAAAACGCACGCAACGTTGCGGAAATAGGAATCAAGGCCGGCGCCGAGTTCGACAAGAGCTCATCGCTGCCGCTGCGCGTTTTCAGCTTCCGAACGGGCACTGCGGCGAGCCGCGAACCGGAGCAACCAACGCAATGAGCGCCATAGAAATTCAGGTTCCGGACATCGGCGACTTCAAGGAAGTTGAAGTCATCGAAGTGTTGGTCAAGCCGGGCGACACGATTTCGAAAGACCAATCGCTGATCACCGTTGAGAGTGACAAAGCCTCGATGGAGATTCCGTCCTCGGCCGCGGGCGTTGTAAAGGAACTGCGCGTGAAGCTGGGCGACAAGGTGTCCAAGGGCAGCGCGGTGTTGTCGATCGAAGCGTCGGCACCCGCAGCTGATGCCGCCATTGCAGCAGGGGCGCCTCCGGCAGCGGCCGCGCCTCCCTCGGCGGCGACTGTATCGGCGGGTGCGTCCATGGCAGGTTCTGCCGACGATGCTCAGCCGGACATCGAGTGCGATGTGGTCGTGCTAGGCGCCGGTCCGGGCGGGTATTCCGCCGCGTTTCGCTCCGCGGATCTCGGCAAGAAGACGGTGCTGGTCGAGCGCTATGCGACTCTCGGTGGTGTCTGTCTAAACGTAGGCTGCATTCCGTCCAAGGCGCTGCTGCACGTGGCTGCGGTGATGGACGAAGCAGCGCACTTCGCGAGTATCGGCGTTAATTTTGCAAAGCCGACGCTCGATATCGACAAACTGCGCGCGCATAAATCGAAGGTGGTCGGAAAACTGACCGGCGGGCTCAACACGATGGCCAAGGCGCGCAAGGTGACCGTTGTGCGCGGGGTTGGTACGTTCATCAGCCCGCATCGTCTGCAGGTTGATCTGACCACCGGCGACGGACGCAGCACCAGTGGCGAGAAGAAAGTGGTGCGCTTTGCGAAGGCGATCGTCGCCGCCGGTTCGCAGTCGGTGAAGCTCCCATTCATCGAGAAAAGTGCGCCCGACGATCCGCGGATCGTCGATTCGACCGGCGCATTGGAACTAAGCGCAGTGCCGAAGCGCATGCTGGTCATCGGCGGCGGGATCATCGGACTCGAGATGGCGACGGTGTACTCGACGCTGGGTGCGCGCATCGAGGTCGTGGAAATGCTGGACGGCTTGATGACCGGCACCGACCGCGACCTGGTCAAGGTCTGGCAAAAGTTCAACGAAAAACGCTTCGACAAGGTGATGCTCAAGACCAGGAGCGTTGCAGTCGAGGCCAAGACCGATGGAATTTCGGTCAGCTTCGAAGGCGAGCAGGCGCCCAGCGGCCCGCAACTGTATGACCTGGTATTGCTGAGCGTGGGCCGTTCGCCGAATGGCAATACGATCGGCGCCGACAAAGCCGGCGTCACGGTGACCGACCGCGGATTTATCGAGGTCGATCGGCAAATGCGCACCAACGTGCCGCACATCTTTGCGATCGGCGACATCGTTGGCAACCCGATGCTCGCGCACAAGGCCGTGCACGAGGGCCACGTTGCGGCAGAAGCCGCAGCGGGAGAAAAGAGCTACTTCGACGCGCGCGTGATTCCTTCAGTGGCCTATACGGATCCTGAAATCGCGTGGGCGGGTGTCACCGAGGAAGAAGCCAATGCGCAGGGCATCAAGATCAAAGTTGGAAAGTTTCCCTGGCAGGCCAGCGGCCGCGCGATCGCCAACGGCCGGGACGAGGGATTTACCAAGCTGATCTTCGATGAGGCCACGCACCGCATCATCGGAGGCGGGATTGTCGGCACGCACGCGGGTGACTTGATCAGTGAGGTCGCGCTCGCGATCGAGATGGGGGCCGATGCGGTCGACATCGGCAAGACAATCCACCCGCACCCAACACTGGGTGAGTCGATCGGGATGGCAGCCGAAGTGGCTCACGGCACGTGTACCGACTTGCCGCCGCAGCGTAGGTAGGAGTTTTGTCAGTGGACCGGCAGCGACCTCGTCCGTCTGGATGCGTGCGGCGCGATTGATTTGTCATCGGCAAGTCGTACGCTATAGAGCCTCAGTTTTCCTAGTCAAAGTCATCGGGCGATGGGCTTTCTCGAATTTCTTGCCGCAGGCGCCGCACCGGAAGCCTCCGCAGCCGATGACTTTCCCGATGATGCAGTCCGCTGGTCTGACCCGCATACGTGGGGTGGGCACCTCCCGGCTCACGGCGAAGCGGTAACTGTCGACAGTGGCCGCACGCTGATCGTCGACCAAGACCTCGATGTAGGCTCGCTGCACATCAAAGGCACGGTGATCGTCGAGCGACGCGACATCTCGATCGGCGCCGAGTGGATCCTGATTGAAGGCGCTGGTGCGCTGATTGCCGGCAGAGCCGAGCAGCCATTCAAGCAGCGGCTTCATATCACGCTGTGTTCGAGTGCACGCGAGCAAAGTGCCTCTGCGCATCCGCAGCTCGGCAGCAAGTTCCTGGCAGCGATCAACGGCGGAACAATCGATTTGCACGGGGAGGCGCGCACCTCGTGGGTGCCGCTTGGCAATAGCACTGCTCCGGGTCACAACACGCTGCGCCTGTCGCAGCCGGTCGACTGGCGCGCCGGCGAGCGCATTGCGATCGCATCGGGCGCCGATCATTGCCTGCTCGAGGAACGCACGATCGACGAGGTTGGCACCGATTGTCTAACGGTCCGCCTCGGGGCGCCGGTGTGGCATCGCCATCATGGCAAGCACGCGCCGTTGCGGCATGTGTTGCCCGGATCGATCGGCAAGGTGGTGCTGCTGTCGCGCAATATCGTGATCGAGGGATGCGCCGACTCGGACCGCAACAGCGTTGGAGCGTATTGCCTGATTACGGGCTCGGCCGACAACCCCCAGCACGCTTCGAGCGGGCGCTTTTCCGGGGTCGAGTTCCGCCGCATGGGCCAATTCAACCGCCCCGGCCGCTACCCGCTGCATTGGCACGACAATGGCGACGCCGAAGCCAGTTCGGTCGTCGGCTGCCTGATTCATCAGTCTTATCAGCGCGGCATCGTGACCGTGGGCTCGCGCCACGTTCGCATCAGCGGCAACGTGGTGATGAAGCCCTATGGCCACGGATATATCGTCGAGAGCGAAGACAACTCGCCCCAGCTCGTCACGACGAATTTGGCGCTGAGACCGCGAGTGGTGCGCTTCGCCGATAAAAAAATGCGCAGCTACTGCGAGCACCGGCCGCGCGCGTTCTGGATCGTTCAGTCCGCGGCTGCGCGCGCGGCCGTACAGTAGGCACGTCGCGCTTCGTTACCCCCGTATCATTCGGCCCGGGGCAGCCGCGGGCGCAGCATGTCGACGCAGGATGAATTGAAACGATCGGTTGCGCGAGCCGCAATCCGCTTCGTCAAGGATGGCGAAATAATTGGTGTCGGCACAGGCTCGACAGCCGACTGTTTCATCGACGAGCTCGGAGCGCTAAAAGGCCGCATTGCCGGCGCCGTGCCAAGCTCGGAGCGCAGTGCGATACGGCTTGCTCACCACGGGATTCGCCTGTTCGATCTGAACGACGTCGAATCGCTGTCGGTCTATGTCGATGGCGCCGACCAGATCGATGCCAAATTTTCGATGATCAAGGGCGGCGGCGGTGCGCTGACGCGGGAGAAGGTCGTGGCCGCGGTGGCGCAGACGTTCGTCTGCATCGCGGATGAAACCAAGCGCGTGGAAACGCTCGGCGGGTTTCCTTTGCCGGTGGAAGTTATTCCGATTGCGTGTGCTTATGTGCTGCGCGAACTGGCGCAGTACGGCGCGCCCAGGGTGCGATCCGGATTTACGACCGATAACGGCAACGCGATCATCGACGTGCATGATCCGCAGATCCGTGACGCGCGCCTGCTCGAACAACGAATCGACAGCATTGCAGGCGTCGTGACCAATGGCCTGTTTGCGGCACGCGGTGCCGATGTTCTGTTGTTGGGCACCGCAGGCGGCGTGGTCGAATCGCGGCGGGATGATCACGAGAGTGTGCCGTGGCAGCCCGGAGGTTAAACCGCTACGGCAGGCGCTCGATGGTCGGCGCAGTTCTGCGGGCCAGCGGGTGGCTGGTGGCTGCATTGATCATCGTCGCGGCGACGTATGTGACCGCCGCTATCGCGCTCGGCGCGATTCCGGTCAATTCGTCGTTTGAAGAGTCACCCGAAGGAATCTCGATTTACCTTCGGACCAATGGCGTGCACGCTGAACTGATTGTCCCAACACGCGCCGCGGGGGTCGACTGGAGCGCAGAGCATCCCTCGGTGCACATGCGCTCGCTTGCCCAGCCGCTGGAGTGGATAGCGTTCGGCTGGGGCGACCGTGGATTCTTTGCACGCACTCCCACGTGGGCGGATCTGCGACCGGGAACTGCGCTGATGGCGCTCAGCGGGCTTGGTCCAGGCGCGATGCACGTCGAGTACATCGAATCGCCGCGCGCGTACAAAGCGCGCGAGATAAAGGTAAGCCCCGAACAGTATGCGCGGCTCGTCGCGTTCATTCGAGCGTCGTTCCAGCGCGATGCGGCGGGACGCCCTCATCGCACCAACTTGCCCGGTTATTTTTCAACCGACGCGTTCTACGAGGCCAGCAGTGGCTACAGGTTCTGGTTCACGTGCAACGACTGGGTGCGAAGCGCGCTGCGCGACGCCGGTGTGCGCGCGCCACTGTGGGCGCCGTTTGATACCGCGTTGTTCTACCAGCTACAGAAAATCAACAAGTAGGCATTGGTAGCAGCAGCGGCTGACGCAGCTGCGCCGCCTACGTCGGCGGGCACTAAAGTGCCAAACACTGCGGTGCTCACAACGCCCAGGCAGGCCAGCTCCGCCCAACGCTGGCGCGCTTTGACGGAGCACGAGATTTCAAGCACCAGGCGGCACGTATCCCTGCGCCACATCCGCACCTTCACCGAAGAAATGTTTCTCCATCTGCGTCAACAGATACTTGCGTGCCCGGGTATCCGCGAGATTGAGCCGGTTCTCGTTGACCAGCATCGTCTGATGTTTTAACCAGCCGGCCCACGCCTCCTTTGAAACGTTTTCCCACAGCCGCTTGCCCAGCTCACCGGGCACCGGAGGGAAGTCAAGTCCTTCCGCTTCGCGTCCCAGCTTTACGCAGTTCACCATCCTTGCCATCTTCGCTCCTAAAGCTGCTTCAGCAGAACCTGCGAACGGCGCTGCCAGTTGTACATGTTCTGCCGCTGCGACGGCAGCTCATCCACCGTCGCCGGTTTATAGCCGCGCTTGATAAAGAAGTGTGCAGCGAGCGTCGTCAGTACGAACAGCTTCGCCATGCCGGCCGCCTTCGCGCGCGCTTCGATGCGCCTCATCAGTCGCTCGCCGTCGCCATACGCCTGATAGTCGGGATGCACGGTCAAACACGCGAGTTCGCCCATACGTTCACGCGGGAACGGGTAGAGCGCTGCGCAGCCGAAGATGAACCCGTCGTGCTCGAGCACGACGAAGCGATCGATCTCGCGTTCGATAAGCTCGCGCGGCCGCTTGACCAGCGTTCCGTCGGCTTCCAGCGGTTCGATCAGTTTGATGATGCCGCCGACGTCGTCGGGCGTCGCGTCGCGCAGCTGTTCGAGGTCTTCCGAGGCGACCATCGTGCCGACCCCTTCGTGCGTGAAGAGCTCCGCGAGCACGCTTCCGTCGAGTGCATAGGACAGGATGTGAACGCGTGCGACGCCACCCTTCAGGGCTTTGATGGCGTAGCGCAGATTGAATGCGGCGTCGGGCCGGACTTCGCCGGTGGTCAGCAGCGTTTCAGCCGATTGCACCGTCAATTCACTGCGTAACTCGCCGTCGGCTCCGCGCACACCTTCAGTTTCTGTCAGCAAGATCAGCTTGTCGGCTTTCACCGCCGTGGCAACTGCGCACGCAGTGTCTTCCATTGTCAAGTTGAACGCTTCGCCGGTAGGCGAGAAACCCAGAGGCGACAACAGAACGATCGCACCGTTCGACAGCGTGAAGCGCAATGCATCGGCGTCAACCTTGCGCACGACGCCGGTCAACTGATAGTCGATACCGTCGATCACACCTAGCGGCCGGGCGGTCACGAAGTTGCCGCTTACCACGCGCACTTTTGAATGCGCCATCGGAGTGGACGGCAGGCCTTGCGAAAAAGCCGCCTCGATGTCGAGACGAATCTCACCCGATGCTTCCTTTGCGCATTCGAGAGCGGGCGAATCCGTAATGCGCACGTCGTTTGCGAATCGCGCCTCGACTCCCTTCAGTGCGAGTTGCGCTTGCACTTGCGGGCGCGAGCCATGCACGATCAGTAGACGAATCCCCATCGCATTGAGCAGCGATAGATCCTGGACCAGCGTCACCAGATGGCCCGCCTCGACCAGGCCGCCCGCAAACCCTACGACGAACGTCTTGCCGCGATGCGCGTGCACGTACGGCGCCACTTCGCGCAGCCACGCGACGAAGCGTGCATGGTCGTTGCTCGCTGCGGTTATCGAGGAGATTGGCGCTGCGGCGGCGGCATCGTTCATCCGCAAAAGTATACTTATCGGCACGTGCGCGCGTTATTGTGGATCGATGGCGCGCGTTCACACTTTGACTCAGGCATCAACTCATAACAGCGCTGCGTTGATCCGCGCGGCGAGCCGATGCAGCCACTTGATGAAGAAATGCGCGAGTGCAACGCGCAGGGCATGCGCCAGTCCGCCCATCGTCGTGCACCGTTGCCGGTTATTACGTTTCCCGAAGATCTACCCGTTTCCGGCGCACGCGAAGCCATCGCCCGAGCGATCGAAGCGCACCAGGTCGTGATCGTCAGCGGCGAGACCGGGTCAGGCAAAACGACGCAGTTGCCGAAAATATGTCTGGCCCTCGGGCGCGGCGGCGATCGACTGATCGGTCACACGCAGCCGCGGCGGATCGCGGCGTCCAGCATCGCTCGCCGCATCGCCGCCGAGCTTGGCAGTGCGCTGGGCGAAGTCGTCGGCTACAAGGTGAGGTTCACCGACCATACGCGGCCAGGCGCGTCGATCAAGTTGATGACCGACGGCATTCTGCTCGCCGAGACACAGGGCGATCCTCTGCTGCGGGCCTACGACACGCTGATCATCGACGAGGCGCACGAGCGTTCGTTGAACATCGATTTTCTGCTGGGCTACATCAAGCAGCTTCTGCCGTGCCGCGATGATTTAAAAGTCATCATCACATCGGCGACGATCGACGCAGATCGCTTTGCCAACCACTTTTCGGGAGTCTCCGGCCAGGCACCCGTCATTGAGGTATCCGGAAGGTTGTACCCGGTTGAGTTGCGTTATCGACCGCTGGTGTACGCCGACCGCGCAGACGACGTCGATGACCGTACGCTGATGGAAGCGATCGTCGACGCGGTTGGCGAAGTCGCCTCGGTGGGGCCCGGCGACATCCTAGTGTTCCTCCCCGGCGAGCGCGAGATCCGCGAGGCGGCCGAGGCGTTGCGTAAGCATCACCCCGCCGGCACCGAGATTCTGCCGCTGTATGCGCGCCTGTCGGCAGAAGAACAGGAGCGCGTATTCAAGCCGTCAGCGCGAGTCAGGCGCGTTGTGCTAACGACGAACGTCGCTGAGACATCGCTGACAGTGCCGGGCATTCGTTACGTGGTCGACACGGGGCTTGCACGCGTGAAGCGGTACTCGTACCGGAACAATGTCGAGCAGCTGCAGATCGAGCCGATATCTCAAGCAGCCGCCGACCAGCGTGCCGGCCGCTGCGGCCGAGTCGCGGCCGGCGTTTGCGTCCGGCTCTACAGCGAGGTCGACTACGCGAGGCGTGCGCGTTTTACCGATCCGGAGGTGCAGCGATCCTCCCTGGCCGGTGTCATTCTGCGGATGAAATCGCTCGGCCTGAGTGACGTGGCGGACTTTCCTTTCGTGGAGTCTCCGCCGCGGCGCGCGATCGCCGAGGGGTATCAACTGCTGGCTGAACTGAACGCGGTCGATGGCCGTAACGAGCTCACGGCGATCGGCCACGAGCTTGCGAAACTCCCGCTCGATCCGCGAGTCGGCCGCTTGCTGCTTGCCGCTCGCGAACAACATTGCCTGCGCGAAGTGCTGGTCATCGCTGCCGCGTTGTCGGTGCAAGACCCGCGCGAGCGTCCACTGGAAGCGCAGGAGGCTGCCGATAACGCTCACCGCCGATTCGCCGATCAAAGTAGCGACTTTTTTTCGCTGGTCAAGCTGTGGGAATTCGTCCAGGAAAAGCTCGCGTACAAAAAATCGAACCGCAAGTTGACCGACGAACTGAAGTCGCACTTCCTCAGCCCGCGTCGGGTTCGCGAGTGGATCGACGTGCACGCTCAGCTGGCGACAATCGCGGGGGAGCACGGTTGGCGGGTGAATGCGTCCGCTGCGACGTTCGAGCAGATTCATCTGGCGTTGCTCGCCGGACTGCTCGGCAATGTAGGTACGCGCATCGTCGACGCCGAGCGCGGCGAGCCGCCCTACGCCGGCGCGCGCGGCATCAAGTTTTTTATCTGGCCTGGGTCGGCACTTCTAAAGAAGGCCGGACGATGGATTGTCGCGGCTGAGCTGGTCGAAACCTCCCGGCTTTATGCACGCACGGTGGCGTCGATCGAACCGATCTGGCTGGAACGAGTCGGCGCTCATCTGTTGAAAACGAGCCATGCCGATCCCCATTGGGAGAAAAAGCGCGCGGAGGTGGTGGCATTCGAGCGCGCCACGCTGTACGGACTGACGGTCTATGCGCAGCGTCGTGTGGCCTTTGGCCCGATTGATGCAGCCGCAGCGCGCGATCTGTTCATTCGTCGGGCGCTCGTTGACGGTGAATTCGAAACGGGCGCACCGTTTTTGTCGCACAACTTGCGCCTGCTGCGCCAGATTCG
The DNA here is from genome assembly GCA_963746085.1 of uncultured beta proteobacterium. Lineage (GTDB taxonomy): Bacteria > Pseudomonadota > Gammaproteobacteria > Burkholderiales > Burkholderiaceae_F > JACCZX01. The sequence goes on along the minus strand of CAVVAI010000008.1, from coordinate 34,165 downwards.
CGAGCTCGAGCACAAGAGGCGGCGGCTCGACGTTCTGGTGGATGACGAGCTGATTTTCGCGTTTTACGACCGCCTGCTTCCACCGGGCATCAGTAGCGGCGTGGACTTCGAACGGTGGCGGCTAGAGGCCGAGCGAAACGACCCAAAATTACTGTTCTTGTCGCGCGACGAAGTGATGCGCCACGAAGCGGCCGGTATCACAACTGATGTTTTCCCGAAACACAGGGTGTTGCACGCCGCCGGCGGGGAGTTGCGATTGCCGCTGGCGTATCACTTCGAACCAGGCAGCGCGCGCGACGGCGTCACGATGACCGTGCCGCTGATTGCGCTGAATCAGATCGACGCCGAGGAATCTGAATGGTTAGTGCCCGGCTTGTTAAAGGAGAAAGTACATCTGCTCCTCAAATCGTTGCCACAAAAGTTGCGCCGCCACCTGGTACCGCTGGCGGACTATGCAGCCGCGTTTGTTGAACGCGCACGGGGAAGCGCCGTGCAATCATTGATTGACGCACTGGTCTCGGATATTCGCGCCGAGCACGCCATCGTCTGCCAACCTGCCGATTTCAAGCGCGAGACGCTGCCATCTCACTTACACATGAATTTCAAGGTCGTCGACGAGCAAGGCCGGCAGTTGGCAATGGGCCGCAACCTTGCGCAGTTGAGATCGGAGCTGGGACCGGCGGCACGAGCAGTGTTTCAGAGCGCCGTCGTGGTTGGCGCCCCGGTTGGGGACGACATGCACGATCGCATTACCGACTGGGATTTCGGCGAGTTGCCGGAGGTGCTCGAACTTCGACGCGACGGTCAGACATTGATCGGCTATCCGGCGCTGGTTGATTACGTGACGCACTGTTCGATCGAGGTCTTCGACACACCGGCCCGGGCTCACGTGCAGCATCGTGCGGGTCTGCGCCGCCTGTTTCAGCTTCAACTCAAAGATCAGGTCAAGTTTCTCGGAAAGGGCTTGTCGAGCTTGCAGATGACGCAGATGCGTGCATCGACCGTCGCCTGGCTTCAGGTTGCGCTCCCGAGTCATGAAGAAATTCGCGAGCAAATCGTAAAGGCCGCGCTCGACCGCACGTGCCTGGTTCCGCCGCTGCCTACCGATCGGGAGAGTTTCGTCAAGCGCAAAGACGATGCGCGAGGGAGACTCAGTTTGATCGCACAGGAGATAGCGCGCCTGTACACGGCGATCGTAGAACAGGCGCTGGCAGTCGCACGCAAGTTACAGGCGATGAAAACGTTTCCGCGGTTGATTGCGGACGTAGAACAGCAGTTGTCTCAACTCTTTACGCCCGAGTTCATCGTCGCAACGCCGCCGCTGCAGCTGGCCCAATTCCCGCGCTATTTGAAGGCGATCGAATTGCGTATAGACAAGGTTAAAGACGATCCGGATCGAGATGCGGCGCGGACCGGTGATGTCGCGGCACTTTCTGTACTTTGGCAGCGCGCTCTCGGTGCGCGCAAAGGCGTGAGCGATCGTGGACTCGACGAGTTTCGCTGGTTGCTCGAAGAATTGCGAGTTTCACTTTTTGCTCAGGAGTTGAAGACGCCGATGCCTGTCAGCGTCAAGCGGTTGCAGAAATTCTGGGAAAGTACGAACCGATGAAGCGGCGGGCATACGTGTTGCCACCGGAGCGCTGACTCATTGAGCAAGGAGCTGCGATGCGAAGCAAGAACGACAGGCCCAACGCCGCAAAATCGGGCAACCATCCGGCTGAGCGTGCGAGTGCACGCGAGCTGAGTCAGCAACAGGCGGTCAAGAATGCTGAGGCCGCGCGCGATACACACCGGTCGCACCTGCCAGGTGTGGCCGACGATAGCGAAGCCATTCAGGGTTGGACCGCAGCGCTGGCGGCGCCGATCGAAGGCGCAGCCGATGCGCTACGCGAGGGCGAGCGCGCGCGGGTAGAGAGTCAAAGTCCAGGCGGGAAAGCAGACGATGTCACCGGGCCTCGTCCGACCGATGCGCCGAACGTTTCGGAAGAGGGCCGGCGTCGAGCACACCCGCCGACGCGCGCCGAAGATGCCGAATGGGACCCGCTAAAGGCGACTGCGGAGCACCGCTCAGGGAGCGAGCGGAGGTAGCTATCGCAATGCGCTGCGCCGAATAGTGGCCGCAGCGCGAGTTAAGGACAGTGAGTCAGCTACGTTGTGGATTTGGAATCGCTTCGATTCGGGCCGCGGCGAGTTCCGCGCTGGTCATCCGGACCTTTTTCAATATCGAAGGTGAATTCGCGAACCAGCTGTCCGTCGATATACACGCGCATTTTATGGGCGCCGATCGGGTCGCCTGGCGCGTAACGCCATTCGTTCCCGATGAACCCCAGCCGGGTCGGAATAATGCGTTCTGTCACTGCGGTCTTGCGATCGGGCGAGATGCTGAAGATGCCCATCGCTTCGCCCGGTCCCCAGGTCGGAGGTGCCTCCGGTAATTCGAATTCCTCACGCCATACGACGGTGGGCTTGCTCGTCTTAAAGAGGATGTACCACCCGTAGGGAGCCGCGGGTATTGCGGGAAACTTATCGGTTTCATACAGCAGGCGACGCCCGTTCGGATCCGCACCAAACACGCCGAACTGCGCGGTGACGACTTGCACATCCACCGCAGGCATCTGCGCTGTAGGCGCTTTAAAGTCGCCGCTGGACGGAGCCCTTGTTGCGCCGTCACCTGCAGGGTTCTGCGATGCGCAGCCTGCGGCGATCAACGCGACAGCCAAAATACATATCGACTTAACGCCGGATGCCATCGTCTACCTCCGAAATAACGGCCGGTGCTTGTAGGCCGTTTGATTAAATCACAGAAAAGCATCGTGCATCGTTCGGAATGATGCATTAGCGTCTACCGTCCTTGCGCTTTGGACCGGCAAAGCGCTGGCGCGTTGCAACCTTTATTCCTTTCGCAGTTGTCGAGTCAATTAGAATTCCATGCACACAGGGCAGCAGGACTTCAGGCCGATGATCAGCCGGACTTTCGACTTGCGTTGCACGTGCTGAGGCACGCGGCATGACGGCCCTGCGAGGGTGCGTTCGCTTCGGACTAGTGATCATCGGTGACGAGATCATGTCCGGCAAACGCCAGGACAAGCACCTGAGCAAGGTCATCGAGCTGCTCGGTGCGCGCGGCCTGCAGCTCGCATGGTCACATTACATCGGCGATGATCGCGACGCGCTGATAGCGCTCTACCGCCGCACATTTGCGAGCGATGATATGGTCATCAGCTGCGGCGGTATCGGCGCAACTCCCGACGATCACACGCGGCAGGCCACCGCCGCCGCGCTCGACGTTTCGCTTCAGCTGCACCCCCAAGCCGCTTCCTTGATCACTGAACGTTGTGCCGAAATGGCCAGGAAGGGTATGGGTAGCGAGGACATGAGTACGGCGGAGAATCAGCAGCGCTTGAAGATGGGCGAGTTTCCCTCCGGCGTGGCGATCATTCCGAATCCGTTCAACCGCATCCCGGGTTACTCCATCCGCGATCATTGGTTCTTGCCCGGTTTTCCAGTGATGGCATGGCCGATGATCGAGTGGCTGCTCGATACGCATTACGCGCAGTACTTCAACAGCCAGTCACGCGCGGAGCGTTCGTTGATTGTTTTCGAAGTCGCGGAGTCGCTGCTGGCACCGCTAATGGAACACGTGGAACAAAATTTTCCCGGCGTGCGCTCCTTTAGCCTGCCTTCGATCGGTGACGGCCAGGACGGCAAGCCTGCACGGCGGCATGTCGAGCTCGGCGTGCGCGGTGACGCGTCGATCGTCGAGCGCGCGTTCGACGAGCTGCGTGCGAACGTGCTGGCATTGGGAGCCGAGGTCAATCCGTAGAGTGGTTCGCTGATTCGATTCAGAAGTGAGCGGACAAAAAAAGCCCGATCTGTGAAGATCGGGCTCGGAAAGCACCACCCAAGGAGGAGACAGAAGGAGCCTGGGGATAAGCCCAGACAGTGGTGCCAAGGAGACAGCCGTTACGCTGTCTTTGTACGCTCCTTCATCGCCTCTCAAGCGTAGAGTTGGTCAAGTTTTTCTGCCAACTTTGCGCTTTTGGGTATTTCCTGCTTAAGCGGTCTTGCGTTTGGACGTTTTGACCGAGTCACTCGCGGCGGATGCGGCTTTCATCGTCACCGATGTCGCGGTCGACACGTTCGACTCCGCCATTTCAACCGCTTGCCGCGTTGCGCGTGCGAACGTGTCATAGGCGGTGTTGGCAGCGGCGACGGCGCTCTTCAGCATCGACACCGCGGGCTCGGAGCCGGCCGGCGAGTTTTTCGCAGCGAAGTCAATCAGATTCGCGACTTGCTTGTTGTTCTCTGCAATCTGCGCTTCAACGATGCGTGACACTTCCGTGCTGGCACCATTGGCGATGTTGTACGCGTTGCGGGAATAGCTGACTGCTTTCTCGAGCGTCGGTTGCGTCATTCCACCCGACAGCGCAAGGAGTTCTTGCACGTCTCTGGCTGACAGCAGTGCTTGCGTGCGCTCAACTGATTCTTCCAGCGTGGCCTTCGCGGCGGCGATATTGAGTTCCACATAACGCTCAGCGGCGTCAAACCAGGTCTGGCTCAGCGCGATCGCGGCGTCCATCTGACCCTTTTGAATCTCCGTAAATTGCGCGGGGGTTGCAAACATTCAAATACTCCTCATGGTGGATAAAAGACTTGTCCCTCTTGGGGGCCGGCTTATGCGATTGCTGCATTGCACAAAGCGAATTTTAGGGGCTATAAGGGCCAAGTCAAGCGGTTTTGGTGCGATGCACTAAAATGTCGCGATGCCCTTGAAATGCCGGCGATGCCCTTGAAATGCCGTTTAGCTATCGGCGCCCGTGGGTGACGGCGCCAATGGCGGTCGGCCGACGCCGGCGTGGCTGGCGGCGGCACCCCTGGCGTTCGTGCTTCTGTGGAGCACGGGCTTCATCGTTGCCAAGTACGCCGCCCCTCACTCCCCACCGCTAACGTTCCTGCTGTATCGCTTTGCGGGCGCCATCGCAATCCTGCTTCCGATCGTTGCTGTCACCAGAGCAGCGTGGCCGCGCAGGGCCAGCACTTGGCGCGACGTCATCATCGTGGGCGTGCTCTTGCAGGCCACCTACCTGGGCGGTGTGTGGGTGGCGATCGCGCTGGGAATGCCAGCCGGAGTGTCCGCGCTGCTGGTCGGGGCGCAACCTTTGTTGACCGCAGGCCTGGCGTTCACGGTCGGAGAGCGCGCGTCGCGCTTGCAATGGGCTGGGCTCATCATCGGTTTTGCCGGTATCGCGCTTGTGTTGTCCGACCGACTGACGCTGGCAGGTGTCGCGCTGCCAGCGCTCGCGGTCAACTTCCTGGCGCTTGCCGGCATTACGGCCGGCACGCTGTATCAGAAAAAGCATGTGGCCGATGTCGATTTACGCACCGGCAGCTTGATCCAGTTTGCCGCGTCCTTCGTAGTGCTGTTGCCGTTCGCGATGCTGACCGAGTCCATGGTGGTCGATTTCACTCTCGAATTCTGGATGGCGCTCGCGTGGTCGATCGTCGCACTTTCCTTGGTGGCGATCACGTTGCTGCTCGTTATGATCCGGCGTGGCCGCGCCACCGACGTGACGAGCCTGATGTACCTGACGCCACCGGCGACCGCTGTGCTCGCCTGGCTGATGTTCGGCGAAACGCTCGGCGTGCTCGCCTGGGGCGGCGTGCTGGTCACGATGGCGGGAGTGGCTTTGGTACTGACGACAGGCGAGCGTAGGCATGGCTAGCGCAGGCGATTCGGACACGGTCTTGTGAGCGAAGGGCGCGAGTCGCCGCACGGGCGAGCCGGCTACCGGCACTTTCATTCCATTTCAACGCGCTGGATGGATAACGACGCCTACGGCCACGTCAACAACGTCGTCTATCTGAGCTGGTTTGATACGGTGGTTAACGATTATCTGATTCGCTCGCAGGTGCTCGATCCGCAACACGGCAGTGTGGTTGGGTTCGTTGTAGAAACACGGTGCCGCTATCTTTCACCGCTTGCATTCCCGCAACGGGTCGAAGCCGGGCTGCGAGTGCGACGCATCGGAACCTCCAGCGTGCGATACGAAATCGCCATTTTTGCGCAGGGCGCAGAAACTGCGAGTGCGCAAGGTGACTTCGTGCACGTCTACGTCGATCGCGCGGCGCGGAAGCCGGTGCCACTGCCGCCACAGTTACTCGCTGCTCTACGAATGATCGAGGCATGAACGACGGAGCCGCCAATGATCGTCGTGCGATCGGCGACAGCGCGACCGTCGACCACGCGATCGCAACGCGGCAGTCGGTACGCGCGTTTCTCCCAAATCCGGTGCCGCGACAAACGATCATAGATATTCTGCAGTTGGCGGCGCGCGCGCCGTCGGGCACGAACACTCAGCCGTGGCGGGCGGTCGTGCTGACCGGCGCGGCGAAGCAACGGCTCAGCGACGCGATTCTGGCCGTCTACAACGACTCGGAAGAGCTCAAGCAGCATGTTGAGGAATATGCGTACTACCCGACGAAGTGGGTCGATCCCTACCTTGCACGACGCCGGAAAATCGGCTGGGATCTGTACGGGCTGCTTGACATCGGCCGCGAAGACAAGGCCAAGATGCACGCGCAGCACGGCCGCAACTATGTGTTCTTCGGGGCACCGGTGGGCATCATCTTCACCATCGATCGCATCCTGGAGCAGGGCAGCTGGCTCGACTTCGGCATGTTCTTGCAGAACGTGATGGTGGCTGCGCGCGCGCGTGGACTCGACACCTGTCCGCAGGCGGCGTTTACGCAGTTTCACCGCGTAATCGCACGCGAACTGGAACTTCCCCCCAGCCAGATGGTGGTATGCGGAATGTCGCTCGGGTATGCCGATATGTCGAAGATTGAAAATACGCTGGTCACCGACCGCGAGCCGGTGGGAGGCTTTGCGCGTTTCGTGGAGAAGTGATCCCGGAGAAGGTGATAAGGCACAGGCTGAAGCAATGAAGCACAAGATCGCGGTCATCGCCGGCGACGGCATCGGACACGAAACGGTACCGGAGGGTTTGCGTGCGCTCGACGCCGCGGCGCGCCGGTTTTCGATTGATCTGACTTTCGAACACCACGACTTTGCGAGTTGCGACTACTACGCAAAGCACGGCGCGATGATGCCTCTCGACTGGAAAGCCCGGCTCGAAGGCACCGACGCCATTTTCTTCGGTGCATGCGGCTGGCCGGCCACGGTGCCGGACCATGTGTCGCTGTGGGGTTCGCTGATCAAATTCCGACGCGAGTTCGATCAATACGTCAATCTTCGTCCCTGCAAATTGATGCCGGGCATCCGTTCGCCGTTGGTCGATCGCAACGGGAACCCGTGGTTACCTGAGGCAATCGATTTCGTCGTGGTGCGAGAGAACACCGAGGGCGAATATTCGTCCATCGGGGGAAGAATGTTCGAGGGAACCGAGCGCGAATTCGTTGTACAGGAGACAGTCATGACGCGGCACGGCGTCGACCGCGTGCTGCGCTTCGCATTCGAACTTGCCGGCCAGCGTCCGAAGAAGCACTTGACGTCGGCCACCAAGAGTAACGGCATTTCGATCACGATGCCGTACTGGGATGAGCGAGTCGAAGAGACGGCGAGCCGCCACCCCGCGGTTCGCGTCGACAAATTCCACATCGATATCCTGACCGCACACTTCGTGCGCAACCCCGACTGGTTCGATGTCGTGGTCGCGTCGAATCTGTTCGGCGACATCCTGTCGGACCTAGGCCCCGCGTGTACGGGCACCATCGGAATCGCCCCGTCGGCCAACCTCAATCCGGACCGTTCCGCGCCGTCGCTCTTCGAGCCGGTCCATGGCTCGGCGCCCGACATCGCGGGCCGGGGGATTGCGAATCCAATCGGGCAGATCTGGAGCGCCTCGATGCTGCTGGACTGGCTCGGTCATGCGGACGCGGGTGCGGCAATTCTGACCGCCGTCGAGTCGACGCTGGCCGCGGGCCCGAAGCATGCTCCGCTGACCCGCGACGTCGGCGGAACTGCCGGAACCGCTGACTTGGGCAAGGCGATCGCGGAAGCGATCTGACCGTTCGACTAGTTGGGCGTGGCGATCTCTTGGCAGGGACCGACGTCCGAGCTAGATTGTCCGGCAGCACATTCTTCGACTTAGGAGGAGTGGTCATGTGGCTCGCAAGCGGTTTGATATCCGAGACTGGCATCGCGGAGCGTGCGGTGCACTCCGGTGTGACGCGCCTCGCGCAATCGATCATTGCCGCCGGCGGCGCTTCACTCGAAGTCGTGCTTCCCGATGGCTCGCGCATCGGATTCGGCCAGCCGGCGCGCGTCAAACTTTTGATCCGAGACCACGCGATGCTTGCGCAGCTGGCGGACGCGACGCTTGCTTCGCTGGCGGAAGCCTATGTGCAAGGCCGGATTGACGTGCAGGGCGATTTGCTCGAAGCGGTACCACTGGCCGAGCAGATTGCTGCCGCAGCGGGTTCGCATCCCGCGCAACGGTTCGCCCGCCTGCTGCTAAAGCACTCGTCGCGCCAGGATCAGGCGGCAGTCGGTTACCACTACGACGTCGGTAACGATTTCTACCGCCTGTGGCTTGACGAACGCATGGTTTACTCGTGCGCCTACTTTAGGACGGGCGAGGAATCGATCGATGAAGCGCAGCGTGCGAAGCTCGATCACATTTGCCGGAAACTGCAGCTGTCAGCGGGAGAACGTTTTCTGGATGTGGGCTGCGGATGGGGCGGACTGGTCCTGCACGCGGCTCGGCACTATGGCGTGCGCGCGGTCGGCATTACGCTCTCGCAGAACCAGTTCGAACTCGCGCGCGAGCGGATTGCGTTCGAAAAGCTCGCCGATCGGATCGAAGTCCTGCTGCTCGACTATCGCGAGCTGCGCCGGCGCTTCGGCAGTGATGCGTTCGACAAGGTCGCAAGCGTCGGGATGTTCGAGCATGTCGGGCTCGAAAATCTGCGTGAGTACTTCGAGTCGATCACCGGGGTGTTGCGCGATCGTGGGCTGTTTTTGAATCACGGCATCACGTCGAGCGATCTCGATAACCGCCCGATCGGCAGCGGGGTCGGCGACTTCGTCCACAAGTATGTCTTTCCCTATGGCGAGCTGCCGCATCTGCACGTCGCCACACGCGAAATGGCGCGCTCCGGCTTCGAGATCCTCGATGTCGAATCCTTGCGCCCGCACTACGCGAAAACGCTGCAGCACTGGTCGCGCCGTCTCGATGCCCGGCTGGAGGCTGCGGCACGGTCGGTGAGCGACCGCACGCTGCGCATCTGGCGCGCGTATCTCGCCGGTTCGGCACATGGATTCGCACAGGGCTGGATGTCCATCTATCAACTTCTGGGTTCGCGCCAAGCGCGTCCCGGCGCCAGCGCCAGTCCGCTGACGCGCGACTACATGTATCGCTGATTGCCCGAGTTAGCGCGAGTTTGCTTGAAGTAGTTGCGCCAAGTAGTGGACCGGCAAGCGTTAATCCCGATAGGGATCGCCGCGATTTTGGCCACCAACGCCGGCAAAGCACGGTTAGAATCGCCGCGCTGAACGGCTAAGCCAGACGCCAAGATTGGCGACGCGGCATTCGAAAGACCGGAACACTAGGAGACAAGATGATCAAGGGACTGCGGCCGCTGGCTGCCATTGCGTTGTTGACAGCGGCCGGCTTCGTCGCTGCTCAGGGGTATCCGAACAAGCCGGTCACGATCGTGGTGCCGTTTACGGCGGGCGGGCCGACCGACACCGTAGCGCGCTCCCTTGGGCAGGCGATGAGCAAGCCGCTGGGACAGAGCGTCGTGATTGAAAATGTCGGCGGCGCCGGTGGAACAGTGGGCGCGACACGGGTCAAGAACGCAGGGCCCGATGGCTACACCGTCTTGTTGCATCACATCGGAATGTCGACTGCGCCGGCTTTGTATCGCAAGCTCGCCTACAACCCCCAGACCGATTTCGAACTGATCGGGCTGATCGTCGACGTGCCGATGACGATGATTGCGCGCTCGGACTTTCCGGCCAAGGATTTTCGCGAGTTCGTCGCATACGTTAAGGCCAACAAGACCAAGCTCAACCTGGCCAACGCCGGACTCGGCGCTGCCTCGCATCTGTGCGGGTTGATGTTTCAAAGCGCCATTGAAGCCGACGTGACGACCGTCCCGTTCAAAGGCACGGCCGACGCGATGAATGCGATCCTCGGCAAGCAGGTCGATTTTCTGTGCGACCAGACTACCAACACGACCGGTCAAATCAAGGCTGGATCCGTCAAGGCGTACGCGGTCACGAGTGCCAAGAGAGTGCCGACGTTGCCCGACCTGCCGACGATGCAGGAGAGTGGGCTAAAAGGGTTTGAGGTCGGCATCTGGCACGCGGTGTACGCGCCGAAGGGCACGCCGAAGGCCGCCGTCGACAAGCTCGTCGCCGCCATGCAGGAAGCGTCCAAAGATGCCGGCTTTCGCACCCGAATGTCGGATCTGGGGGCGACGGTTTACCCAGTCGAGCAAATCACCCCTGCCGCGTTGGCGTCTCATCTGAAAAGCGAAACTGAAAAGTGGGGGCCGGTCATCAAGAAAGCCGGTATTTACGCCGATTAACGCGGTGTCGGGCACCCCTGAGTTGTGGTCTGCTGCGGACCTAGGATGGCTGCGGCGGCCGCAGCGCGGCATACCGACACGGAGGCTGACTTGCGTTTGACCGTCCCGCTAGTGATCGCTGTTTGCATGCTCGCCATGTCAGTGAGTATGCGCGAGGCGGGCGCAGCCACCACGGCGTCCAGCAAGTCGCAGGCGACGAAGACGATCAACAAGGCGAAGGCTCAAACCCGCGTACGCGGCACGATTCCAGCAGGCCGGGCGCCCATCAAGTCAACCCGCAAGAAGAGACCGCTGATCGCGCGCCTCCTCGCACCTTCGGAAGGTCATTTGGCGGGTCTGCATCGCGGCGAGGATCCACTCGATTTGCGGTCGTCAGTTGCGCTGGTCGTCGATCAGGATACGAATGAAGTCTTGTTCGAGAAGAATAAGGATGCGGTGCTTCCCATCGCTTCGGTCACAAAGCTGATGACAGCCTTGGTGACATTGGACGCCAATTTGCCTCTTGGCGAGGAACTGCAAGTCTCGCAGGAGGAGATAGTGCGAGCGAGGAGTCGCTCGAATCTGCGGCCTGGATTCGAAATGACGCGCGGAACCGCGCTGCATTTGGCGCTGATGTCATCGGAGAATCGCGCAGCCCAGCTGCTGGGCCGGACGTATCCCGGTGGTGTAGCGCGATTCGTCGAAGCGATGAATGCGAAGGCCAGACTGCTCGGGATGGATGACTCGCACTTTGCTGACCCCACCGGGTTGTCGCCGGAAAACCGGTCGAGCGCCAGCGATCTGGTGCGCCTCGTCAAAGCTGCTTACGAGCACGATGTGATCCGCCAGTACTCGGTAAGCGGCGAGCTCGAGTTGCCGGTCGGCAGACGTACCGTCAGTTACCGCAACACCAATCGTCTTACCGATAATCCCGAATGGGATATCGGTCTGCAAAAGACCGGCTACATCTCCGCTGCTGGCCGTTGCCTGGTGATGCAGGCGGTGATCGAAGGCAAGCGCGTCGTAATGGTGTTGCTCGACTCCGTCGGAAAATATTCACGCCTCGGTGACGCCGAACGCATTCGGGACTTCATCGAGTCCGCCGGGCTTTCAAAGCCGAAACCGGCGGCTCTCGCCGCACCGGCACACCGCACGATGTAGCGCGAGTCAGGGGGGAGTCGTGTCGCCCGCCTGGCTAACGAACCCAAGTCCTGACGATATCCTGCCGGCGGTTTGCAGCAGCTCGGCAATCCAGTCGTCCTGCATGCGTTCTGCCGGTGCCGACACCGATAGCCCTGCCACGAGCCGCCCCGAATCGTCGCGGATGCCCGCCGCGATGCAGCGCACCCCGATTTCCAGTTCTTCGTTATCGCGGGCGTAGCCGCGCGTTCGCACCATAGAGAGCTCACGCTCGAGCTTGCTGACATCGGTCAGACTGTTGCGCGTGTGTCCTGCGAGGCCGGTGCGAGTCGCATACGCGCGAATCAAACGCGGATCGTCGCGCGCCAGGAACAGCTTCCCGCTTGACGTCAGATGCAGCGGCGCGCGCCCGCCGATCGCGCGCACCACCTGCATTCCCGAACGCTCGCTGTACGATCGATCCACGTAGACGATTTCGTCGCCTTGGCGCACCGACAAATTGACGGTTTGTCCGGTTCGCTTGTGTAGTTCGCGCATCGGCTCGAGTGCCGCTTCTCGTACCGACAGGCGCGCTTTCACCAGGTTGCCGAGTTCGAGCAGGCGCATACCGAGCCGATACGACCCCGGGATGTCGGCGCGATCGACGTAACGACCGACGACCAGGTCATTCAAGATTCGATGCGCCGTTGAAGGATGCAGTCCGGTCGCGCGGGCGAGGTGTTTGAGACTGACTGGATCGGAATGTGAAGACAGCGCGTCGAGCAGCGCCATCATCCGCTCGATCACCTGGATCGCGGTGGGCCCACGGGCGGCGCTTGGCTGCGGACCGTCGAGCGGTGAGTCGCGTGATGGGTTGGAGAGCGTTGTGCGACGCGGCATCTGCGCGTTTTATATCACGATACGAAAAGGCACGCAGGGCGACGGCAGCCTTAGCGCACGACGCGCACGTAGCGAGCAGCTTCGCCGATGGGCGCAGAGCGATAGAGCGCGATCGAGTCGATGAGCCATTCAATCGGCGCAACTCGCTCGACGTGGAACCGTCTAGCCCCGCGCAGCAATGTGACGTGAGGTACCAAAGGCCGGCGATCGTAGTCGAGATCGAACCGATCGAGCACGGCTCGAGCGCGATCGGTCAGTGCCGCCAGCGCCATGACCGGTGGCGGGGCCGCGCCGACCCAGACGACGCCCGCGTCGTCGAAGAATCCCAGCGTGTCGAGCTGCCAGGTGAACGGCCGGAAACGTACTTTCGCAATTGCGTCTGCGACGGCGAACTCGTCTGCGTCGCCTAGATTGCCGATAAACGCGAGTGTGAGGTGCAGATCATCGATGCGCGTGGCGCGCCGATGTGCAACGCGTGCCCGCACATCGTCCGAAACCGCGGCCAGCGCTACGCGCGTGAGCGGATTGGGCCAGGCGGCGATGAAACAGCGCATCCGTCGTCGCGGATTGCCTCAACGCAATCGGCCACCAGCTGTGGGCCCGAATAGATAAAGCCCGTGTAAATCTGCACTAACGAAGCACCAGTTCGGATCTTTTCTAGAGCGTCGGGACCGCTCATGATGCCGCCGACGCCGATGATCGGCAGCGCGCCTTGCAGGTGCTGCGCCAGCAAGTGCACGATCTGGGTCGCGCGTTCCGTCAGTGGGCGCCCCGAGAGGCCACCCGACTCATCGGCGTGCTCCTGGCCGAGCACCTTGTCGCGTGCGGTCGTCGTATTCGTCGCGATCACTGCGTCCATGCCATGTTCGACCAACTGGTCGGCGATCCCGGGCACGGCCGCATCCGCGACGTCGGGAGCGATCTTCACCGCGATCGGTACGCGTTTTTCGTACCGATCTTGCAGGCTCTTGCGCTCTTCGCTAAGTCCGGTCAGCAGCGCGGCCAGTTGCCGCACGCTTTGCAAGGAGCGCAACTCCGTCGTGTTAGGGGAAGAAATGTTCACGGCCACATAATCGGCGTCGTCGTACACCCGGCGTAGGCACATCCGATAGTCCTCGAGCGCACGCTCGATCGGCGTGTCTGCGTTCTTGCCGATATTCAGGCCGACGATGCCGCCGCGATCACGAAAAGACCGCTGCCGACGCACGTGGTCGACGAACTGGTCGGCACCTTCGTTGTTGAAGCCCAGCCGGTTGATCAGCGCGTGCGACCGTGGCAGGCGAAACATGCGCGGCTTTGGGTTGCCCGGCTGCGGTCGCGGTGTGACAGTCCCCGCTTCGATGAAGCCGAATCCGAAACTTCCAAGTGCATCGATGTGTGCGCCGGTCTTGTCGAGGCCCGCAGCGAGGCCGACCGGATTGGAAAAACTCAGCCCCATCACGCTGATGGGCAAGGGGTTGATGTGCTTTGCGACCCAGCGTGCGATGCCGAGGTCATAGCCTCGCTGCAACGCTGATAGTGTCAATTCGTGCGCGACCTCGGCATCGAGCGAAAACAAAAGCTGGCGCGCAAGGGTGTAAAGCACCCGCGGATTCTACGAGTCGCTTCGCTACGCACCCACCGGGTCGCTTTGCCGCTCCCAGCGGCCGCCCTTCAACATCTCGACCGGGCGAAACGTTGCCTTGTAAGCCATCTTTGGGCTATCCGAGATCCAGTAGCCGAGATACAGGAAAGGCAGCGACAACGCCTTGGCCTGCTCAATCTGCCACAGTATGTTGTATGTGCCATAGCTGGTCGCCAGCTCGTCCGGATCAAAAAATGTATAGACCGACGAGAGCCCGTCGTTCAGTACATCGATGATCGAGATCATGCGTAACGTTCCGACGCCGTCGACCCCTGGCGGCACCGGATCGCGAAACTCGACCAGGCGCGTATTGACCTTGCTCTGCAAGAGAAACTGCGAATACTGCTCGCGGCTGTCGTTGTCCATGCCACCACCGGCATGGCGCGTCGACTGATAACGCAGATACAAATCGTAGTGTTCGTGATCGAATGCCAGCGACGCGACCCGTGACGTCAGCGCGCGATGCCGCAACCACGCGCGACGTTGCGTGCGATTCGCTTCGAACTCCGCGACCGGCACCCGCACCGGCACGCACGCGCGGCAACCGTCGCAATAGGGGCGATACGTAAAGATTCCGCTGCGCCGAAATCCCATCTTGACCAGCTCGCTGTACACATCGGCGTTGATCAGATGTGCCGGCGTGGCGACCTGGGAGCGTGCCTGTCGATGCTCGAGATAGCTGCACGGATACGGCGCGGTCGCATAAAACTGCAACGCCGAAAAGGGCAGCTCCTTAAGATTGGCCACGTCAGTCGATTAGTCAGTCAGGTCGAAGTCGTGATGAGTAGCAACAACGGACTACATGTCCAAAGAATCCAACAGCGCATTGAGCGGACGATCCGTATATGCCGCCCAGCTTATCGGCGCCGATCCCACCGAGGCACTCAAATGCGCCACAAATTCGCGGCGCGAAATCTCGCGTGCTCCGAGTGATGCGAGGTGTCGCGTGTTCTGTTGGCAGTCTATCACTCGCACGCTCTCAGTTCGCATCACGCGAACGAGCGCGGCGAGCGCTATCTTCGAAGCATCGGGCAAGCGCGAGAACATCGACTCGCCGTAGAACATTCGGCCGAGCGCTACTCCATACAAGCCGCCTGCAAGGCGGCCGCCCACCCACGTTTCGATTGAATGAGCCAGGCCGCGGCGGTGCAATTCCATGTAAGCATCGGCAACGCTATCGGTAATCCAGGTGCCCGCTTCGTCGCCGCGCGGTGCCGCGCACGCCTGAATGACAGCGTCGAAGGCGGCGTCCACACGAAGTTCGATCGAAGGGTCGCGCGCCGCCTTGCGTAAAGTCTTCGCAAAACTGCGAGAAATTTTCAGCTCATCCGTAAACAACACCATGCGCGGGTCCGGAGACCACCACAACACGGGCTCGTCTTCCGAGTACCACGGAAAGATTCCATGCGGATACGCTGCCAGCAGCCGCTCGGCAGTCACCTCGGCGCTTGCGGCAAGCAGGCCGTTCGGACTTTGAAGCGCGGCCGAGACCGGCGGGAATGGCTGGCCCGGTGCGAGCCAGGGAATCATGCGATTACTGAACGGGCAGTCGGCGCTGCGACGATCGCGCGCGTGTATACGCCGAACTCGCCCCGCGCCCGGTCGGCGAAGTAGAGCTCCAAGGTTGTGGAAACGGTGCGAAAGGCGATCTCATCCCACGGGATCTCGCTTTGGTCGAACAGCCGGACTTCAAGGCTTTCGGTGCCGATCGC
This sequence comes from uncultured beta proteobacterium, assembly GCA_963746085.1. Classification (GTDB taxonomy): domain Bacteria; phylum Pseudomonadota; class Gammaproteobacteria; order Burkholderiales; family Burkholderiaceae_F; genus JACCZX01. The sequence continues at coordinate 18,277 of CAVVAI010000008.1, read as the reverse complement.
GAAGTGAGTGTCGAGCAGCTCGGCGCGGAAGAAAATGTGAACCTGTTGTACGTGAGGTACGTCGATCATCGAAAACAACGGGCCCAATTTCACGCGCGCACCGGCCTCTTCCAGCGTTTCGCGCAGCGCACCGTCGCCGGTGGTTTCGTTTATTTCCATGAAGCCCGCGGGCAGGGTCCACTTGCCGCGCCGCGGCTCGATCGCGCGTTTACACAATAAAACTTGGTTGCCCCATACCGGAATCGTGCCGACCACGGGCTTTGGATTGATGTAGTGCACGGCACCACAGTGGTCGCAGCAGTCACGCAGGCGATTGTCGCCGGACGGGACGCGCGATAGGGTGGTGTGGCCGCAGACCGGGCAAAAAGTCACTGCACAAATAGAAAGGGCGGGCATATGCCCGCCCTGCACACCTTACACGCTCTTAACGCGCTGTACCGCGGCGAAACAGATTGACGATCGCCAGCAGAATGACAGCGCCCAGAAGCGAAACGACCAATGCGCCTAGGCTCAGCGATCCCTGATTGATCGTGGGTACGCCCACGAGGGGAGAGATGAGCCAGCCGCCCAGCATTGCGCCGACGATGCCGACAATGATATTGAGGAAGATGCCCTGCTGCCCATCGGTGCGCATAATCATGCTTGCTACCCAGCCGATCAAACCGCCGACAACCAACCAAATGATGAAATTCATGTTTCTCTCTCCCGGTGAAGGTGAAGTACAGCGACAGAAAGTTTGCCACACCCATATGGCATTGCCGGCCAACCTGACAAACGGCAAGTGCCCGTAATCGGCAAACTACGCAAAGATCATTCCAGCCTCATTGACTTTATGGCACTGACACAACTTTGGGCGTCACCGTTCGGACTGGCCGGCGTTGTCTTCGGAATCGTAGGCGCGCTGCTCCTTCTGTCGGGCCTCGCTGCGCTGCTTCGGCTGCGCCCATTCCGATTCATTTCCCGGACTATTTTCGGCTTGCTGCTGTTGGCAGTCGGCGCTCTGGCAGCAACGATCGCGATCGGTACGCATGGCTACACGGCGCTGACCCGCGAAGATGTTGCGGCAACGCTACTGGTACAGCCAACCGGGCCGCAGCGGTTTACGGCCACGGTGCGCTATCCCGACCTGCGCGAGGTCAAGTTTGAACTCGCGGGTGACGAGGTCTACGTCGATGCGCAAATCCTCAAATGGAAACCGATGGCCAATGTGCTGGGGCTGCACACCGCTTATGAGCTTGATCGTATTGCCGGGCGATATCGTGCGATCGAGAACGAGCGCTCGGTGACGCGCACCGTGTTTCCGCTGAGCCGCGACAAGCCGTTGGACCTATTTGATTTGCGGCAGCGCTACACATTCCTCGCGCCTCTGCTCGACGCGGAATACGGATCGGCGAGCTACGTTGCGGTTTCGCGTCCGGCGGAAATCGAACTGCGCATTTCAACCACGGGCTTGCTGATGCGCGAGATCAAGCCGCCCGCCAAGTAGCGCGCCGTTGGTACCCGACGGAATCACGATGACGTTCGTTGCGCGGCGGGCGGCGTGAGTCCGTGTCTTGCGGTGGCGGCAAAGCAGCCTGAGCGCGGCAAAGTCAAGACGCGAATCGCGTCGGTGCTCGGTGATGCTCGAGCCGCTGGACTGTACCGATGCGCCCTACTAGATACGCTGGCGTTGGCGTTGTCGATCAGCGATGTCACGCACGCGTTGAGCTATACCCCACCAACGGACGATGCGCGCCGCTATTTTGAAGACATCGCCCCGACGTTCCTGCTGATGCCGCAGGCGGGCTCGACGTTAGGCGAGCGCTTGGGCGACACGCTGGCGCGTTTGCTATCGCGCTTCAGTCCGGTGGTGCTGATAGGAAGCGACGGCCCAGATTTGCCGGCAGCTTTTCTAACAAGCGCATTCGACTTGCTGCGCGACCGAATCGATGTGGTACTCGGTCCCGCCAAGGACGGCGGCTACTACCTGATTGGCATGAAGTCGATGCAGCCGACTTTGTTCGAGCGAATCGACTGGAGCACTGGAGCTGTCGCTCAGCAAACCCGCGAGCGCGCGAGCGAGGCGGCACTCAATCTGGTGGAACTGCCGCCTTGGCACGACCTTGATACTGTCGCGGATCTGCAGGCTTTGGTCGATCCAGGCGCGCCATTGACGCGCGCATTTGTCGCGGGATTGAATGCGAAGGGAACATAGATGAAAACAAAAGCAGCGGTCGCGTGGAAAGCGGGTGAGCCGATGCTCATCGAAACGGTGGAGCTTGAACCGCCGCGCGCGGGCGAAGTGCTCGTCGAAGTCAAGGCGACTGGCATCTGTCACACCGACTACTTCACATTGTCGGGCGCCGATCCCGAGGGAATGTTTCCTTCGATTCTTGGCCACGAAGGCGCAGGCGTGGTACTCGAAGTCGGCGCTGGGGTGACTTCGGTGAAACCGGGTGACCACGTCATTCCGCTGTACACGCCCGAGTGCCGGCAGTGCAAATTCTGTTTGTCGCGCAAGACCAATCTGTGCCAGGCGATCCGCTCCACCCAGGGACGCGGACTGATGCCCGATGGCACGTCGCGCTTTTCAATCGACGGCAAACCGATCCTGCATTACATGGGCACGTCGACGTTCGCAAATCACATCGTCGTGCCGGCAATCGCGCTGGCGAAGATCCGCGAGGACGCGCCGTTCGACAAGGTTTGCTACATCGGCTGCGGCGTCACGACCGGAGTCGGCGCGGTGATTTTTACCGCCAAAGTCGAAGCAGGCGCCAATGTCGTCGTGTTCGGGCTCGGCGGCATCGGCCTGAACGTGATCCAGGGCGCGAAGATGGTCGGCGCCGACCGCATCATCGGCATCGACGTAAACCCGGCTCGCGAGGCGCTTGGCCGCAAGTTCGGCATGACGCACTTCATCGATCCGCGCAGCGACCGATAATGTTGTCGATGCGATCGTGCAATTGACCGACGGCGGCGCCGATTACAGCTTCGAGTGCATCGGCAACGTGACGACGATGCGTCAAGCGCTCGAGTGCTGCCACAAGGGATGGGGCCAAAGCATCATCATCGGCGTCGCAGCGGCGGGTCAGGAGATCAGCACGCGGCCGTTTCAACTGGTCACCGGGCGCGTGTGGAAAGGCACCGCGTTCGGCGGCGCACGCGGCCGCACCGACGTCCCGCGCATCGTCGATTGGTACATGGAAGGCAAGCTCAATATCGACGATCTGATCACGCATCATCTGCCGCTCGAGCGCATCAACGACGGGTTCGATCTGATGAAGCGCGGCGAATCGATTCGCAGCGTAGTTGAGTTTTGACTGCGGAATTCTGAAGGTGCCGCAGCTTGAGCTGGTAAGCGAACACGGCTGCTTCGGTGGCCGCCAGTTTTTCTATCGGCATCCGTCTGCCCAGATCGGGTTGCCGATGCGGTTTGCGCTGTTCACCGCCGCGTGTGTCGGAAAAGTCGACGCTGCTCGTTTATCTCGCCGGTCTGACGTGTACCGAGGAGACGTTCACGATCAAGGCAGGGGCGCAACGGGTGGCGGCTGAGCTCGGCATCGCGCTCTTGATGCCCGATACGAGTCCGCGGGGCGCTAACGTGGCGGGCGAGTCCGACTCTTGGGACTTTGGCGTTGGCGCCGGTTTCTATCTGGATGCCACACGCGAGCCGTGGGCAAAACACTGGCGCATGGAAAGTTACCTGATGCGCGAGCTGTTGCCGCTTGTGGTCGAATCGTTCGGTATCGACGCATCGCGCATCGGCATCTTTGGACATTCGATGGGAGGTCACGGCGCGTTGACCCTCGCCTTGAAACATCCACAACGGTTTGCATCCGTTTCTGCGTTTGCGCCGATCGCAGCCCCAACGCAGGCCCCATGGGGCAAGAAAGCGTTCGGCGGATATTTTGGCGAGGACGCTGAACGTTGGGCCCAACACGATGCCAGCATCCTGATGGGCCGGTGCGCGACGCCACCCTTTCCGCAGGGCCTGCTGATAGACCAGGGGCTAGCCGATCCATTCTTGAACGAGCAGTTATATCCGGCGTTGCTCGAGGCAGCGTGCCGAGGCGTCGGTCAGCCACTGACGTTTCGTTATCACGAAGGCTATGACCATGGCTACTATTTCATCTCGACTTTCGTCGAAGACCACCTGCGGTTTCATCACGCACAATTAACGCGCGGTTAGCCACGCCAGCCTCAGCGCAGGTCGCGGATGTACTCCGCTGCGATCTGCAGGTCTTCAACGAACTTGCCGAACTCGGCGTCGCGTGTCTCAGGGGGCACGCGCAAAAGATAAGACGGATGCACCGTCACTAGAACGCGGGCCGATGGCGCAAGATCGTCGGGCGCCTCGATCAGCGTTCCGCGATGCGCGAGGATCGGCAACGCGCGTCCGAGAACCGCCCGTACCGCCGTCGCTCCCAGCGCGACGATCAGCGCGGGTTGCACGGCGGCCACTTCACTTTCGTACCACGCATGACACGCAGCGATTTCCTGCTCGGCCGGCTTCTTGTGCAACCGCCGCTTACCGCGCAGCTCATACTTGAAGTGCTTGACGGCATTGGTCACGTACACCTGTGCACGCTCGATGCCGGCGCCCGCCAGCGCGCGATCGAGAAGTTGCCCCGCCGGCCCGACAAAGGGGAGTCCGGCAAGGTCTTCTTGATCGCCCGGCTGCTCACCGACCAACATCAAGCGCGCTGAAATCGGCCCTTCACCCGGCACCGCCTGAGTTGCGTACTGCCACAGCGGGCAATTGCGGCATTGGTTCAGTAGCTTGCGCTGAGTTTCCCCGGCGCCGGAGTTCGCAGTCGGCGTCGATACCGCGGACGACGCACGCGGCTCGCGGCTTCTGCGCGGCGCTGCGGCTTCCGCGGCCACCATCCGTCCGGCGCGTTTTTTGGCGGTCGAGGCGAGCGGTTCGATCAGCTGCGCCTCCGGCAACTGCGCCCAAAATTTTCGCGGCATATGTGCTTTGGTTACTTTCAAATTGACTCTGGCCGGATTAAAAGTCGACGCGTAATAAGTACGCCACAAATCTTCGAGCGCATCATTGTCGGGCGCCTCAGACCTTGAGACGCCATCAGCGAGCGCAAGTTGCGTGCCGTCCCAGACCACTGATCGGTCCGGCGTCAGAATGGCCCAGCGTTGCCCAGCAAATCTGCGTACGAAAAAACCTGCGGTCGCCTCGACGATGTGATGTTCCGGTTCGTACCACGCAACAAAGCGTGGACCATCGCCGTCGTCGACCTTGCGGAAACGCACGTATGCATGCATCCGGTGCTCATCGTGCAGTACTTGACGCTCAAAAACTCTGAGCCGCATCACATCCGGATCAACGTCGATCTGCAGTAGCCGCGGCTCGCCCTTCAATCGCAGCAGCACGCGATAGAGCGCCGCGAAGCGATCGCGGCTGCGATGCAAAAAGACTTTGCGCGCTAACTCGACGAATTCGCGCGGCACTCGGAGTTCGTTTCTCAACGAAACTTCGCCTGGATGTGCGCGGCGGAAAATCCGATGCGTCGGCCGAATCATCAGCGGCGTCATCGAGAAGCGACTTCTCGCCAGCGATTCGCCAGTGAACGTTGGCTGCTGGAATCGATTGAGCCGCCAGCCAACGTGCCTGCGTCCGCCAGCCTTCGAAGTCGACTTCGCTTTCGAGTCTGAGCTGCATCACTAGATCTGCAACTCCAGTTGTGAGTCAGTGCGGGCTGCGCCGCGCGCGAGCGTCGCCACGCGCAGCCTTTGAATAGCGTCATCTCGTGGCCGATGGTCCGGCAGCACGATGAACGGTGTTGCTCTTCCCGGAGCAACACCGAGGCGCTTCAGGTCGTCGCTGCGAATTGCCCGCACACGGCGCGCACGGACGATGCGATCGACCGTCCGCCGTCCAAATCCGGGAACGCGAAGCAACGCTTCGCGCGGAGCACGATTGGCGTCGAGCGGGAAGAAGTCGGGATGGGCGAGTGCCCAGGCGAGTTTCGGATCGATTCCTAACGCGAGATTCGGCCTGTCAGGCGGCAGCAATTCGTCGACGCTAAAGCCGTAGTGGCGCAAAAGCCAGTCGGATTGATACAAACGGCTTTCTCGCTGCAACGGTGGAGCCGCCAGTGGCAGCCGCCGACTGGCGTCGGGGATCGGACTGAACGCCGAGTAGTAGATTCGGCTGAGTCGATACGACGCATACATATGCGCGGCCAGGTTGATGATCTGACGATCGTCCGCGTCGTCTGCGCCGACGATCAGCTGGGTGCTTTGACCGGTCGCGATAAACGGAGGCATCGCCGGTTTCTTCGCCAGGGTTGCCGGAGCGCGGACGCGCCGCGCCTCCTTCGTTTCTTCGATATGCGTTCTCAACCGGCCCATCGCCAGCTTGATGGTTTGCGCGTTCTTTTCTGGCGCGAGTTTTTGCAGGCTCTCTGTTTTCGGCAATTCAACGTTCACCGACAGCCGATCCGCATACCGTCCAGCCTGCGCCAGCAACTCGGGCGCCGCATCCGGAATTGTTTTCAGATGGATATAGCCGCGAAAGTCGTGCTCGACTCGCAGGCGGCGCGCGACTTCCACCAGTTCGCCCATCGTGTGGTCCGGACTTTTTACGATGCCCGAACTGAGAAAGAGGCCTTCGATGTAGTTGCGCGCATAGAAGTCGAGCGTCAACTGCACGACTTCAGCAACACTGAATCGCGCACGCTGCACGTTGGACGACAGGCGATTGATGCAGTAGGCGCAGTCGTAGATGCAGGCGTTGGTCAGCAGAACCTTCAACAGCGATACACAGCGGCCATCGGGCGTATAGCTGTGGCAAATGCCCGTACCCTCGGTCGACCCAATGCCGCGGCCGCCGAGCGAGCTGCGGCGTACGGCGCCACTCGATGCGCACGAAGCGTCGTACTTGGCCGCGTCGGCCAGGATTTCGAGCTTCGTCAGCAGTTCCATGGTGCGCGGTGCGTTGGACGGATGTGCTTCAGTGCAGGCCTGATATCCAGCACTGCGGCGAAACCGCCGGCTGCTCTTTGGGTTAAAGCGATGCCCGAATCACCCCGACTGCAATTCCTTCGATCGCAAACGGCTCGCGCTTCAGATCGACGATGATCGGTTGGTAGTCGGGGTTTTCAGCGATCAGCTCAGCGCGCGCCCCTCTCAATTTCAGTCGCTTGACCGTGACCTCGTCGCCAAGGCGCGCAACGACCACCTGGCCCGACCGGGCTTGCGGCTGTTTGTGCACCGCCAGCCAGTCACCGTCAAGAATCCCCGCGTCACGCATACTCATACCGCGCACTTCAAGCAGGTAGTCCGCGTAAGGTTTGAAGGTCGCCGGATCGATGGCTGCGGTTGCCATTACATTTTCCTGCGCCAAAATGGGGCTGCCCGCCGCGACTTTGCCGATCACCGGTAGCCCGCTTTCCTGCGAGGCGAGCATCAACTCGCGCACGCTGTCCTTCAGGCGAATGCCGCGCGAGGTGCCAGCCACCAGCTCGATCAACCCTTTCTTCTGCAACGCTTGCAAGTGTTGCTCGGCCGCATTCAAAGAGCGAAAGCCGAAGGCCTGCGCAATTTCATCGCGCGTCGGCGGCGCACCGCTCTCGGTCAAGGTTTGCCGAATGAATTCGAGTATCTCCGTCTGCCGTGGAGTGGGATCAGAAACCGCTGAAACAATGGCTCGTGAGTTCATCTTGCTGAGTGATCGGTAGGATGGATACTGTTAATGTATACAGTGCACATCAAAAAAGCAAGAAGCTGCAGCAGCGCGCTGATATTGGTGCCGCTCTAGTTACTTTGGGATTTGAGCGTGATAGACTTTTCACATCCAGATTGAGTCGGTCAAAGCGGCCAGATCTTTGCGCTGTGGCCGGCAGCGTTGCCGGATCGTCCGATTCCGCGCTCGGCTTCTTGAACTGAAATTCAGCCGCACGAAGCGTACGTAATCCGAATATTTTCAAACGCCTTTTGTAAGCTAGGTTGTGCATGGACAGCGGGCTGCTTTGATTGCCGCGCGGTCAGCGCACAGCAGCAACCTCCGGTCGGAGCCGATGAATACTCACGAAGCCAAGATCGTGATTGAAGCAGCGCTGCTCACCGCCGAGCAGCCGCTTTCGATCTCTGATTTGCGTCGCTTGCTGAATGACGAGCTGAACGCCGACACGGTGCGCGTGCTGGTCGATCAATTGCGAAGCGATTGGGCTGGCCGCGGATTAGAGTTGGCCGCGCTCTCGTCGGGTTGGCGGTTTCAGAGCACGCCGGCCATGCGCCATCATCTCGATCGTCTGAATCCCGAGCGTCCGCCAAGATATTCGCGCGCCGTGATGGAAACGCTGGCGATCATCGCGTATCGGCAGCCGGTGACGCGTGGAGATATCGAGGACGTCCGCGGTGTGACGGTGTCGAGTTCCGTGATAAAGACTCTCGAAGAACGCGGGTGGATCGAAGTCATCGGTCATCGCGAAGTGCCCGGGAGGCCGGCGGTGTTCGGCACCACCCGAGAGTTTTTAGACGACTTGAGTCTGGGTGCGCTCGCAGAATTGCCGCCGTTGCCGGACGCTGTAGGAGACGCCGCGGTGGAACTGGAGTTGCAGCTAACCGGAGCATCGGACGTCCCGCCGTCTCACAATGCAACGCGTCCCATTTTCAGTCCACTGTCAGCCGCGGGCGAATCTTCCCATTCCCAAACCGCTTCCCTCCCCATGTCTTCATGAGTACTTCCACTTCTCCCGAAGATCAGAACGCCGCCGAACCGGCCGCTGCGCGCCTCACCGATGCGCCGGCAGAGAACGACGTCGATGGCAATATCAGCGTCGACGGTAACGTGCGCGAGTCGGATGATGGCGATGACGCCGACGAAGCCGATGGAAATCGCAGCGAGCAAGCGATCGATGGAAATCGCGGCCCGCGACTGGCGGATGGCAATGGAAGAACCGCGCGGCCGCGCGGTCGTCGGCGTCGGGGCCGCGGCGGCGACCGTGGTGATCGAACCGAACGCGCCGAGCGGTCCGATCCGCTGGCGGCGGCCGCGGTCGCTGCCGTACCCGCCGGTCCGCTGCTGCCGCTCGCGGGCGAGGGCGACGACATCAATCCCGCCGCGATGCCTGATTCCGCGTTGTCGCGCGAGCTGCTCGAGCGCGGTCGCCGTGCAGCCAAGCAGACCCAATTAGCGCAATCGGACAAGCTGCACAAGGTACTGGCCGATGCAGGCATCGGATCGCGCCGCGACATGGAAGAAATGATCATCGCGGGCCGGGTGTCGGTCAATGGTGAACCCGCGCACATCGGCCAGCGGGTGCTGGCAAGCGACCAAGTGCGCGTCAACGGTAAGCCGCTGGTGGCGCGCAAGGCACCCGGGCGCGCACCGCGCGTGTTGCTGTATCACAAGCCGGTTGGCGAAATCGTGACGCAGGATGATCCGGGAGCGAGGCCAACGGTCTTTGAAAAGCTGCCGAAGGTCTCAGGTGGGCGCTGGGTCGCGGTCGGCCGGCTCGATCTGAATTCCGAGGGGTTGCTGATCTTTACCACGTCGGGTGAACTGGCGAATCGACTGATGCACCCCCGATATGAAGTCGAGCGCGAATATGCGGTGCGAGTACTAGGCGAGGTCACCGCGGAGCAGCGCCAGAAAGTGCTCGAGGGCGTCGAGTTGCAGGATGGGCCAGCCAAATTTTCGCGCGTCGATGAGGCTGGTGGCGATGGCGCAAATCGCTGGTATCGGGTGGCGATCAGCGAGGGGCGCAACCGCGAGGTGCGCCGCATATTCGAGGCGATCGGTCTGACGGTCAGTCGGCTGATTCGCATTCGCTATGGAGCGATCCAGTTGCCGCGCTCGCTGGCGCGGGGCCGCTTCCAGGAACTGGCGCCTGAATGGGTACAGGCTTGGGTCCACGATCTTGGCATCGGCATCGACGAAATTCGGCAGCGTCAAGGCGGTTCGTCCGAAGGCGACCGCGGGCGGGGCCGGGGCGGTCGTGGCCAGGGCAATCGCGATGGGCAGTTCGGCTCGCAGGGCCGGCAGCCTTCACAGAAATTCAATCCCGGCAACGGCCAGCCCGGTGGTGGGCAGGGCCAAGGATCGGGTCGTGGGCGCGGGAAACCGCAGGGGAATCGCCCGCCGCGCCAGCCAGACCCGCTCACGAGTAGCGTCACCTACATTGCCGCTGGCCACGGGCTTCCTAACAACGGTCGTCCCGCGCGCTTCAAACGCGGAAAGCCGCCACGCAGCTTTTGAAGTGACGCATCCCGGCGAAGCGCCACGGCGCTTGTTACGTACGGGGCCGTGCCCATATAATGCGCGGCTGCGTTTTTGACAGAACCGGGCAAGTGGAACAAGCCGGAGACAGCAGGCCTGTTAAGAATAAGAGGGGCTAAGAAATGGGCTTTACGGCCCATTTTTTATTTCAGGGCCTGCTTCGTTAGGTGCTGCGGCGTGACGGCGTATTTGAAGCGATAAATGGCGGAAGTGGCGAGCGACTTGTATGAAACCGTGGAACGCACCGTCGGCGGGATGGGCTACCGGCTGGTCGACGTCGAGCGATTGGGTGGAGGGCTGTTGCGAGTGAGTTTGGATGCCGAGAAAGGAATCGGGCTGGAAGACTGCGAGCGGGTAAGCCGCCAGCTGTCGCACTTGTTCGCGGTGGAAGATCTCGATTATCAACGGCTCGAAGTGTCTTCGCCGGGGTTGGATCGTCGCTTGCGGAGTTTTGAGGATTTCGCGCGCTTTGTTGGCAAAGAGATCAACGTTCATCTGTACGCGCCGTCGGCCGCCGCCGGAGGCCGCAAGCGATTGCGCGGCCGCCTGTTGCAGCTATTTGGCGGCGCAGGTGAAGAGCGTCTGCAGTTGCAGTTGACGCCGGACGAGGCGGAAGGGAGTGGTGTGGCAAAGCGCGACCGTCGCAGCCAGAAGCATCGAACATCCGCGGAGGTGTCGGCGGCAGTGGTCGAAATCATGTTGGCGGATATCGACAAAGCGCGGCTGGTACCGGAATTGGATTTTCGCCCGGCGCGTACAGCGGACGCGATGGAGCGCACAGAAATGGGCACGACAGGCAGTTTGGGGAGCGAAGTACATGAGCCGTGAGATCTTGTTGTTGGTCGATGCGCTGGCGCGCGAGAAGAACGTGCCGAAGGATGTCGTGTTCGGCGCGCTCGAGCTTGCGCTTGCAACCGCGACGAAGAAGTTGTACGCCGAAGAAGACGTTGACATTCGGGTCGCGGTCGATCGCGAAACAGGCGAGTACGACGCGTTTCGCCGCTGGCTTGTCGTGCCCGATGAAGCGGGCCTGCAGGAGCCTGGTCATCACATCATCCTGTCCGATGCGCGCGAGCAGATCGCCGATATCGAGCTCGAAGAGCACATCGAAGAACAATTGCCGCGGCAGGATCTTGGCCGCCGGTTCGCGCAGGACACCAAGCAGGTCATCCTGCAAAAGATTCGCGACGCCGAGCGCGAACAGACGTTGAACGACTTTCTTGCACGTGGCGATCTGATCGTCAGCGGCGCGATCAAGCGCATGGACAAGGGCGACGCGATAATCGAAGTCGGCAAGGTCGAAGCTCGGCTGCCTCGCAGCGACATGATCCCGAAGGAAAATCTGCGCATCGGCGACCGGATTCGTGCCTTTGTGCAGAAGATCGACCGCACCGCGCGCGGTCCGCAGGTCATTTTGTCGCGCACCTCCCCGGAATTTCTGATGAAGCTTTTCGAGTTCGAAGTACCGGAGATCGAGCAGGGGCTGCTGGTGATCAAGTCTGCGGCTCGCGACCCTGGCGTGCGCGCGAAGATCGCGGTGTGGACCAACGACCGGCGGATCGATCCGATCGGCACTTGCGTCGGCATGCGCGGCTCGCGCGTGCAGGCAGTCACCAACGAGCTCGCCGGTGAACGGGTCGACATCGTGTTGTGGTCGGACGATCCGGCTCAATTTGTGATCGGTGCGCTGGCGCCCGCCAACGTCTCGTCGATTCTTGTTGATGAAGACAAGCACGCGATGGACGTCGTCGTCGACGAAGACAATCTCGCAATCGCCATCGGTCGCAGCGGTCAGAACGTGCGGCTGGCTTCCGAGCTGACCGGCTGGCAGATCAACATCATGACGGCCGAGGAGTCGTCGACGAAGCAGGAAGGCGAGCAATCGTCAGTGCGTGCGACGTTTGTCGAGAAGCTCGACGTCGACGAAGAGATCGCCAATATCCTGATTGGCGAGGGCTTCGGCAGCTTGGAAGAGATCGCGTATGTGCCGGTCAACGAGCTACTCGAAATCGACGCGTTCGACGAGGAAACGGTTGAAGAACTACGCACCCGCGCGCGTAACGCGCTGCTGACTGAGGCGATCAAGCGTGAAGAAGGCGTCGAGCAAGCCGAAAAGGATTTGCTCGAGCTCGACGGCATGGATGCCGAGCTATCGACGAAGCTGGCAGACAATGCAATCCGCACGCGCGACGATCTGGCCGAGCTCGCGGTCGACGAGCTAACCGATATGACCGGCATTGACGACGAGCGCGCCAAGACGCTGATCATGGCGGCACGCGCGCATTGGTTCGCCGATGAAGAGCAGAAGCAGGAACAAGAGCACGAGCAGGAAGTAGCGGGAAGGTAGGGTTAAGACATTTATGGCAAGTACAACCGTGTCCCAGTTTGCGACGGAACTACGAGTTCCGCCGCAGTTGCTGCTCGAGCAATTGAGCGCGGCCGGAGTCTTGAAAAAGGCCGAGTCCGATGCGTTAAGCGAGGACGATAAGTCGCGTCTGCTCGAATCGCTGCGCAAGGCGCACGGCGGTGGAGGCGAGAAGAAAAAGATCACGCTGACGCGCAAGCAGACGACCGAAATCAAGCAGGCCGATGCATCCGGCAAAGCGCGCACGATCCAGGTTGAAGTGCGCAAGAAGCGCGTGTTCGTCAAGCGCGACGGCGCGGCTCCCGAAGTCGAACCCGCGGTCAGCGCGGAACCGCACGGTGCGCCGATCATCGACGAAGCCGAGCTCGCCAAGCGCGAGGAAGAAGCGCGCCGCCAGGCGGAGCTGATTACCCGCCAGACCGCAGCGGCACGCGAAAAGGTCGACCGCGCACAACGCGACCTGGCCGATGCGCAACAGCAAGAACAAAAAGACCTGAAGGCGGTGCAGGCACGGCAGACTGAGGCCACCGAAGAGCTGGTCAAAGCCGAGCGCGCGCAAAAGGAAGCCGAGCTCGTCGCCAAACAAGCGGCCGATGCTCAGGCACGTGCGAAGCGCGTAGTCGAAGACGAGGTCGCTGCCATCAAGACAATGATGTCGGCGCCGAAGAAGGTTGCGAAACCGCCCGAAGCCGCTCCGGTCGGTACTTTGCACAAGCCGGCAGCGAAAACCGAAGTCAAACCCGGGGCGAAGAAGGACGAGAAAAAGCCGGGCGTCAAGGAAATCAAGTCAGGCAAGCTGGCTTCCAGTTGGTCGGAAGAACAGCAGAAAAAACGCTTGCTGAAGACGCGCGGCGATACGTCCGGCGGCGCCGGCGGGTGGCGCGGACCGCGCGGCAACCGCAAACAGGATCGGCACGAAGATGGCAACGGCGCGGCTGCCACGCCGATGCCGGTCGAAGCGGTCGTGCGCGACGTGGCGGTGCCCGAAACGATCACCGTTGCGGAGCTCGCCCACAAGATGTCGGTAAAAGCGTCGGAGGTCATCAAGACCTTGATGAAGCTCGGCCAGATGGTGACGATCAATCAGGTGCTCGATCAGGACACCGCGATCATCGTGGTCGGCGAAATGGGTCACACCGCGCACGCCGCGAAGCTCGACGATCCTGAAGCATTGCTGGCTGAGTCTGCCTCGGTGGTTATGCCCAGCGAAGCCCCGCTCGAGCCGCGTCCGCCGGTCGTCACCATCATGGGCCACGTCGATCACGGCAAGACCTCGCTGCTCGATTACATCCGTCGTACCAAGGTCGCTGCGGGCGAAGCTGGCGGCATCACGCAGCACATCGGCGCCTATCACGTCGAGACGCCGCGCGGCATCATCACGTTTCTCGATACACCTGGCCACGAGGCGTTCACTGCGATGCGTGCGCGCGGCGCGAAGGCCACCGACATCGTCATCCTGGTCGTTGCTGCCGACGATGGCGTCATGCCGCAGACCAAGGAAGCGATTGCGCACGCGAAAGCGGCCAACGTTCCGCTCGTCGTCGCGCTGAACAAGATCGATAAGCCCGAAGCAAATCCCGACCGTGTGAAGCAGGAGCTCGTCACGAACGAAGTCGTGCCCGAAGAGTACGGCGGTGAATCGCCATTCGTTCCCGTGTCGGCCAAAACCGGTGAAGGGGTCGACGCGTTGCTGGAGAACGTGTTGCTGCAGGCCGAAGTGCTTGAACTGAAGGCCATCAGGAATGGTCCAGCGAAGGGCTTGGTGATCGAATCGCAGCTCGACAAAGGCCGTGGCCCAGTAGCCACGGTGCTGGTGCAAAGCGGAACGTTGAAGCGCGGTGACATCGTGCTGGCCGGCTCTGCATTCGGTCGCGTGCGCGCGATGCTCGACGAAACCGGCAAACCGGTGGCCGAAGCCGGTCCGTCGATTCCGGTCGAGATTCAGGGTCTGTCGGATGTGCCCGGCGCCGGTGACGAGTTGATCGTACTGGGCGACGAGCGCAAGGCGCGCGAGATCGCGCTGTACCGCCAAGGCAAGTTCCGTGACACGAAGCTCGCGAAGCAGCAGGCAGCCAAGCTGGAAGGCATGTTCGAGGCCGGCGCTGAGGGTGCTGCTGCGGTTCGCGTGTTGCCGTTGATCATCAAGGCCGATGTGCAGGGCTCGCAGGAAGCGCTTAACCAGGCGCTCGTCAAGCTATCGACCGATGAGGTCAAAGTGCAAGTGGTGCACGGGCAAGTCGGCGGCATTACCGAGAGCGACGTGAACCTGGCGATTGCGTCGAAGGCGGTCATCATCGGCTTTAACGTACGTGCCGATATGTCCGCGCGCAAGCTGGCCGAAAGTAACGGCATCGACGTTCGCTACTACAACATCATCTACGAAGCGGTGGATGAAGTGAGAAATGCGCTGTCGGGCCTGCTGGCGCCGGAGCACCGAGAGAACGTGCTCGGCCTGGTCGAGATTCGCCAGATCTTCCGCGTGCCAAAAGTCGGCGCGGTCGCCGGCTGCATGGTGCTCGACGGTCTTGTGCGCCGGACGGCACAGGCGCGGCTGTTGCGCGACAACGTTGTGATCTGGACCGGCGAGCTTGATTCGCTGAAGCGCTTCAAGGACGACGTGCGCGAAGTCAAGGCAGGCTTCGAGTGCGGCCTGAGCCTGAAAGGCTACGACGACATCAAGGAGCGCGATCAGCTCGAGATATTCGAGATGCAGGAAGTGGCGCGCACATTGTCGTGAGCCGCACCGATGAAACCAGCATCCAAACCCGGCCGCGGGCTGCGCATTGCCGATCAGATCCAGCGCGATGTCGCGGAGATGATTCAGCGCGAGGTCTCGGTCGAGCGCGCGGGGCTGGTGACGCTGACGGGCGTTGAAGTAACGGCCGATTATGCGCATGCGAAGGTGTACTTCACGACTATCGGTGCACCGGTCGAAGCTGCGCAGAAGGTCTTGAGCGAGAAGGCCGGCTATTTTCATTCGCTGCTCTTCAAGCGGCTGACGATTCACACGATTCCCCGGCTGACGTTTGTGCACGACGAGTCGGTTTCGCGCGGCATCGAGATCGACCGCTTGATCGAGCAGGCCAATCGGAATTCGGGTTAGGTATGTCGAAGCGCGCTCGCGATGAGCGCCGAGCCGCACCGAGCTCATCGCGCTCCCCCGCGGGGGGTGGGCGCGCAGCGATCGGGGGCGAACGTTTTCGCAAGGATCGAATAAATGGCGTGCTGCTGCTCGACAAGCCGGGCGGCATGACCTCGAACGCCGCATTGCAGACTGTGCGGCGGCTGCTGAATGCAACGAAGGCAGGGCACACCGGCACCTTGGATCCGATGGCCACGGGTTTGCTGCCGCTGACTTTTGGTGAGGCGACCAAGTTTTCGGCGGATCTGCTGAATGCCGATAAGTCGTATCGCGCGACGCTGAAGCTGGGCGTGACGACCAGTACCGGCGATGCCGATGGCACCGTGCTTGAAACGCGCGATGTCGCCGTCACAAACGCCGATGTCGATGCCGTGTTGTCACGCTTCGTCGGCACAATCGAGCAGGTGCCTCCGATGCATTCGGCGCTGAAGCGTGATGGCCGGCCGTTGTATGAGCTGGCGCGCGCCGGTGCGGTGGTCGAGCGAGCGCCGCGCAAGATCACGGTGCATCGGCTGACGTTGGTCGAACAGTGTGGTGATGCAGTGGTCGTCGATGTCGACTGCAGCAAAGGCACGTATGTGAGAGTGCTCGCCGAAGACATCGGGCGGGCGTTGCGCTGCGGAGCGCATTTGAGTGCGCTGCGTCGAACGCGGGCAGGTCGGCTGAGTGTTGACGATGCGGTGTCGTTATCGGCGCTCGAAGGCATGCCGCTCGAGGCGAGGCGAGCGCGTTTGCTGCCGGAAGATGAATTGCTGGCCTCGCTGGCCACGGTGCGGCTCGACGAGGCGCACGCCGAGCGATTTCGGCAGGGGCAGCGCCTGGCGCTCGACGCCGAACCGCGCGGTCACCGGGTGCGCGTTTATGGCGGTACGAATGAACTGCTCGGCACGGCGACCATCAGCGAATGGGGTGTCGTCGAGCCGGAACGACTGGTAACGAACAACTGAGCCAACGAAAAGAGCATCCAATGAAACGCCCAATCCGAAACGTCGCGATCATCGCGCACGTTGATCACGGCAAGACCACGCTGGTCGACAAGCTGCTGCAGCAATCCGGCACGTTTCGCGAGAACCAGCAGGTGACCGAGCGCGTGATGGACAGTAACGACATCGAGCGCGAGCGCGGCATCACGATCCTCGCGAAGAATTGCGCGGTCGACTACGAGGGCACGCACATCAACATTGTCGACACTCCGGGACACGCCGACTTCGGCGGCGAAGTCGAACGCGTGCTGTCGATGGTCGATGGTGTGCTGCTGCTGGTCGACGCGGTCGAGGGGCCGATGCCGCAGACGCGGTTCGTGACGCGCAAGGCGCTCGCGCAAGGTTTAAAGCCGATCGTGGTCGTCAACAAGATCGATCGGCCCGGGGCGCGCGCCGACTGGGTCCCCCACGGCATGGGTCGTCGGGCTCGGCACGGTCGACGAGATGGTGAAGGAGGCGGGCGAGTACGCGGCGCGCGGCTTCACCCACATCAAGGTCAAGGGGGGCGAGGACCCGGACCGCGATGTGCAGCTGGTCCGGCTGGTGCGTGAGGTCCGCCGACGGGGCCGAGCTCTGCCTCGACGCCAACGAGGGCTACGACCCGGGCACGGCGGCCCGTACGTCGCGCGGCTCGCGACGCGGGTCTCGACCTGGTCGAACAGCCCCTGCCGCGCTGGGTTCTGGCGGGGATGGCCGGGCTGCGGCGGGGCGGCAGGGTACGGGTGATGGCGGACGAGAGCATGCAGTCGCTGCACGACGCGATGGAGATCGTGCGCCGTGGCGCGGCAGACGTCCTCAACATCAAGATCCTGAAAGTGGGCGGCCTGCACCCGGCCCGCCAGATCGCGGCGCTGGCGGAGGCGGCGGGCCTGCGGATGCACCTTGAGCCGTCGATCGGACAGCCACGCAACGTTGCGGCGCCCGTCATCGACATGCTCTATCCGAGCCGGAGCCGTGCTCGCATCCCGATCGTGTCCGTGACCGGCACGAACGGGAAGTCCACCACGGTGCGGAATCATCGCCCACGTCCTGGAGCACGCGGACCAGGGGGTCGTCGGCATGACGAATACCAGCGGCATCTACATCGGCCAGACACAGCAGCATGCGGGAGATTCGAGCGGCCCGCGGAGTGCGCGCAGGGTGCTCGCGGATCCGGCTGTCGATGTCGCCGTTCTCGAGACGGCTCGCGGCGGCCTGCTGCGCGAGGGCCTGGCCTATGACCGCGCCGACGTCGGAGTGGTGCTCAACGTCTCGGCTGATCATCTCGGACTGAGGGGGATCGATACGCTGAGCGACCTGGCGCGCGTCAAGTCCGTCGTGGCCCGGCGGGTGCGGCATCGGGGACGACCGTGCTCAACGCCGACGATGCGTTGACGAGGCGGATGTCGCGGCACGCCGGCGGGCGGGTGGCGTACTTCACCGCGCACCCGTTCGATCGCGTCGACGACGAGCTTCGGCGCCATGTCTCCGAAGGAGGAGTACTGGCGACCCTCGAGCCATCGGGCCGCGCTGGGCACGTGCGCCCGCGCTCCACGAAGGGTCGGCCCCGGTGTCGAGGTCATCGA
>CAVVAI010000007.1:0-13764 GCA_963746085.1 uncultured beta proteobacterium | reverse complement strand
GGTGGATCGCGTTCGTCGCATGTCGGCCAATAGCGGACGCTGCTGTTGTGTTGACGAAGGCACGCACGGCGGGCATATTTCCGGCGGAAGGGGACGCACAGCGCGGATCGCGTGTGGCACTCGAAACCGGGTGCTCGCCCGGATCCCCTCGAGAGCGGCTCGCGATCTGCTTGAGAGAATCTGTTTTCTGGTCACCTGCACAAACCGCTGAGAGCGCCGAGCGTACGTTGCGATATCGGAAGACAGATTCGTCCGAGCCTCGCCATATACTGCGAAAGCCGCTTCGTAACGAACAACATGTGTGAGGAGCGATCCGCGCTTGTTACGTGCGCAACGATGCCTGACGACCTGTCGAATCTTCGTCAAGTCGACGTTAAGAAAGCGTGTCAATGGTCGGTGGCGCAATGCCGGCGGATTCAGCCAAGTGTCGTGCATTGATCGTCGAGGACGTATGCGACGATTGCGCTGAATTGCGTCACGTTTCTGGAACGGCACGGCTATTCGGTGGACATTGCCCACGATGGACCGGCAGCCATCGCGCGGCTTTCAAGCACAACCTTTGACGTCGTCGTGCTGGACCTCGGCCTGCCCCGTCTCAACGGCACACAAGTCCTTGATCACCTACGTCGCCAGCTCGGAATCGCTACACCGGTCTTGATCCTGACCGCACGCGATGAACTCGGCTCCAAACTCAATTGCTTTGAACTGGGAGCGGACGATTATTTGGTGAAGCCCTTTGCTCTAGCTGAACTGGAGGCCCGCGTTGGCGCTCTATACCGGCGTGCGCGAGGCGCCATTGTTGTCGACGTCGTCACCGCCGGCGCCCTGCGATTCGACCGCCGTACGCACGCGGTGTCGGTGGGCGACGCTCCGGTTCGCCTTCCTCCGCGTCCGATGAGAATTCTCGACTGCTTGCTGCGCGATCCCGGCCGGGTTGTGACTCGCGCTGAGCTTGAGTCCCTGCTATGGCCGGATGGTGAGCGCGAAAGTGACGTGCTGCGCAGCCAGATCCATCTGTTGCGGCGCGCCTTGGCCGACGCCGGTTACGACGGTTTGGAAACTGTGCACGGCGTCGGTTACCGGTTGCGTACCGAAAGCGTGGCTCAATGACTTTGCAGCGCCGGATCAGCTGGGCCCTCGGTGCTTTGGTCACGGTGTTCATCATCGCCCAAGGCGTTCTGGCCTACTTGTCGCTTGAAGAGCAGGAGGACACGCTGGTTGACGAGATTGTGTTGTCGGAAACCAAGCGACTCGTCGCCCGTCTGGAAAATGGAGAGCTTAAAACTGCGCCGGGCGTTGCCGAGATTGCTCTCGGTGGCAATCTGGCAGCTTGGCTCCTCCCAGACAATCAGGCCGGTCCAGCGTTGCTGCCCGCCCGGTTGCATGCATTGTCTGCCGGACCGCACCGCATCTACGAAGCAGACAGGGTTTTTCACGTTGTAGTTGCACTCACTTCGGTCGGCCGCTTGGTCGTGCAGTACGACGCCACGCTGAACGAAGAACTCGTTGCATGAGTTCGGCACCGAACTGCTGATCATCGGCGCCTTGTGCATTGCGTTGGGGATCGCGCTGGCGAACATGCTGGCGCGGTTGGTAGTCGCGCCGCTTAAGCGCCTGACCAAGCGTCTTGAGCGCTGGGCCCCCGGCAGCCCCGAGTCGGAGTTGAACACAAATGCGGACGAAGAAGCAGCGTTGCTCGCGGCATTCGATCGCGTGCGCACCGGCCTTGAGGAAGGCGCGGCACAGCAGCGCGAGTTTGCGGCCAACATTGCGCACGAGTTGCGTACGCCGTTGACGGCCGTCAGGACTGATATCGAACTGGCCACGCTGTCGCCGCACTTGTCCATCGAAGAGAAGGTACGTTTGGGTCGCGCGATGGCAACCATCGATGCGGTCGCCAGCACGCTCGAATCGCTGCAGGCGCTGGCTGCCCGGCGGCCGGGGAAGCAAGAGCGTATCGATTTACACGCGTTGGTCGACGACGCATGGAGCAGCCTCACGCACCAAGGCAACACTCCATCGCTGCGCCTGGTCAATGAAGTGCCGCCGGGGGACATGATCGTGAGCGACCGGCATGCGCTGTTAACGATCCTGCGTAATCTGCTGCGCAACTCGGCCGAGCACGCAGGACGTGCTACCTGTGTCGTGCGGCGTTTCGGCGAAGGCCTGACGATCGCCGACGACGGGCCGGGTATCGCGGCCGCCGACCTCCCGTTCGTGTTCGAGCGCTACTACCACGGCCGCTTGGCCGACACGCCGGGGCAGGAGACATCGGAACGTGGCCTCGGGCTCGCGATCGCGAAGCAATCGGCCGAGGTCAACGGCTGGCGCCTCTCGGTGCAGTCGACACCGGACTCCGGTACTTGTTTTTCGCTGAGCCTCACGCCGGGCGCAGCGACTTAACGAAAACTCAACGAGGTAACGACGATAGTTTGACGGATGCGTAGCTAGCCTCCGGGGCTGTGCTGCGCTCCCTCACCCGTGTATCTCTAGTGCACGTCGCATTCGGCGTGCCCCTTGCATTGGCGCTGCTCGCCTGGTTGGCTTCGCACAGCGGCCTCGACGTGGCCTACCGATCTTTTTTACGACGCCGAGTCGGCACGCTTTCCAGCACACGACAGTTACTGGCTGGAGTTGCTCGGTCACCGCGTTGCCAAACTCCTGATCTGGGCGGTCGCGCTCGCCCTGCTTGCCTCAGCATTTGCCACCGAGCGCAGCCGGCGCAGCCCGAATGAGCAGCGTGCCATCTTGCTTGCGCTGCTCGCCATGGCACTCGGGCCGATGCTGGTCTCGGCGCTGAAACACTCCACCGGCCACCACTGCCCGTGGGATTTGCGAACGTATGGCGGCTTCGCTAGATGTGAGCCACGCGTGGTTTGTTTCATCGGCCGAGGCTGGGCGCTGCTTCCCGAGCGGCCATGCTTCCGCCGGATTTGCGCTGATCTCACTTTACTTTCTTGGCCACGCAATTGACCGACCGCGCGTTGCGCACATCGGATTGCTCGTGGCACTGCTTGCCGGTACGGCCTTCAGCGCGGTGCGCGTCGTTCAGGGTGCCCACCTTTTAAGCCACAAACTGTGGGCGGCGGCGATCGACTGGTTCACCGCGGCGCTTGTGTTCACGCCATTGCTGGCGGCAAAGCGCGCATGAACGCGCCGCCGTCGGCAGCACAAGCGCAACGAGCGCCAGCAAGTTGGCGACCGGCGTCTCCGGCGAGGCAGCTATTTTGTCGGTCGCCGCATTCATCGCGGTCGCGGACAACTTTCCGTTCTGGCGAGCCGTGCTGCGGGAACGCGACCTCAGCGATGCGCTGACCTGGGGCTCGGTGCTGTTGATCCTGGCGTTGTTGACAGCGGTTCACTACATCGTGCTGGCCCTGATCCCCGGCCGCAAGACACTCAAGTGGGTGCTGTGCGCCGCCCTTTTGGTCGGCGCCATGGTGACGCACTACATGTCTCGCTACGGCATCGTGATCGACACATCGATGATGCGCAACGTCCTGCACACGGACGGGCACGAGGCGGTGGAGCTGATCGGCTTCGACCTGTTGGCGACGCTGCTGCCGCTGGCTTTGATCCCCATTGCTCTAGTGATGTTTACGCGTATCACGGCTCGAACGCATGCTGCCGTCGGCTGGCGCTGCGCGACGATCGCCATCGCAGTGGCCGTCGCCGTCACTGCCGCCGCTGTCGAATTCAAGGAGCTTGCGCCGACGCTGCGCAATCGTCCTGAAATTCGAAACATGGTGACGCCGGCCAATCTGGTGGTGTCGACCAGTCGAGCGCTCCGTCAGCGTGCGGCCCAAGCAACGGCGACGCGTGAAGGTCCGGCCACCGTTTCGCGCGGCGCTGCTGCAGCGGCCGTGCGCCCCATGCTCTTCGTCTTTGTCGTCGGAGAAACCGCGCGCGCCGCCAACTTCTCCTTGAATGGTTACGCGCGCGATACCAATGCCGGAGCTTGCCAAGCTCGACATCATTAATTTTCCCCCTTGCCCGCGCCTGCGGAACATCGACCGAGGTATCGCTGCCATGCATGTTCTCGCCGTTCGGGCGGCGTCCCTCTGACGAAGCTCGCATCCTCAGGCACGAGTCATTGCCGCAGCAGCTCGCCCGTGCCGGCATTCGTGTCGTCTGGCGCGACAACCAGTCGGGCTGCAAGGGCGTGTGTGCGGGACTCGAAGTGCACACCTTCGATGACATGAGTGTGCCGGACGTGTGCACGTCGGGTCATTGCTTGGATGAAATTTTGCTGCAGGGTATGGACGTGCTGGTCCGCGAACCTCGCTCCGATCTCTTCGTCGTTCTGCATCAGCTCGGTAATCACGGTCCTGCCTACCACCGCCGCTACCCGCCGGCGTTCCGTCACTTCGAGCCTGCGTGCGAAACGGACGCGCTGCATCAGTGCACTCAACAGCAGATCGTCAATGCGTACGACAACGCCTTGCGTTACACAGGACCATGTACTGGCACGCGTGATCGGGTTTCTCGAGCAGCAACGTGATCGGTACGACGTTGCAATGATCTATGTGTCGGACCATGGCGAATCTTTGGGCGAGCGCGGGCTGTACCTGCACGGCATGCCTTACGCGATCGCGCCGAAGGAGCAACTGGAGGTGCCGATGGTGTGGTGGTCGTCGCCGGAGTTCGCGCGCAACCGCCAGATCGACAACGCCTGCCTTCGAAATCGCGCGCGCACCGCGGTCAGTCACGACAACTTGTTTCATTCGATCGCCGGCGTGCTCGATGTGCAGACGCCTGATCGAGAAGGAGCACTGGATCTGTTCGCAGCCTGTCGCCGCGATCGTCGCGAGCACAACGCCAGCATCCCGTTAGTTGAACCTCGTTGTTGCGCCGGCTACTGGGTGCCGTTCTCTTGGCCGTGTCGTTGGGTACGCAAGCCGCAGACGGACCGCTCGGCATCGATCATCGTTGGAACAAGGCTGACGAAGGCGGTGTCTGGTCGCGTAATACGCAACAGGCAATTTTCTATGGCCTAATCGGTACGGCGGTCGGCGGTGCTTTGATCGAAGGTAGCGAAACGCGATTCGGTCGAACTTTCTGGAGGGCTGCAGATCTGGAGGCTTCGCCCTAATTGGTGCGGATGTGCTGAAGGCCGTCTTTACGCGACCTCGACCGTCGCAAGGAAACAATCCCACTGCGTGGTTTGAAAGTAACAAGTATCAAAGCTTTCCGAGCGGAGAAACCGCGCTCGCTGCCGCAGTAGTCACACCATTCATCATTGAGTACGGGCGCGACAAGCCTGCAATCTGGGCACTCGCCGCCATCCCTGCGTACGTTGGCGTGGCGCGACTGAAAAGCCAGGCGCACTGGCAGACTGATGTGCTCGCTTCGGTCGCCCTCGGCGTGGCCACCGGGTACATCACTTCGCAGTCGGATCGGCCTTTTACTCTGAGACTGATAGGAGATGGTGCCTTCATCGGACTTCGATACCAATGGTAATGGGCAGTCACAGCTGATGGCAGACTGGATCACGGAGCTGATCGCCAGCCATGGCTACCTCGCGCTGTTTGCGTTGATGTTTGTTGAAAACGTGTTTCCGCCGATTCCGTCGGAGTTGATCATGCCGTTCGCCGGTTACGCCGCGGCGCGAGGAGATATCGATCCGGTCGGTGCGGTCATTGCGGGCAGCGGCGGATCCCTGTTGGGCGGACTTGCCTGGTATGGGGTCGGCTTTTGGCTCGGCGGAGAACGATTCAAGCGTATTGCCAAACGCCACGGTCGTTGGCTGACGATTTCGGAGTCCGATGTCGAGCGCGCGCGGCGATGGTTTAGTCGCTATGGCGGGGTTGCGGTGTGCGTGGGCCGTTTGATTCCTGCTGTGCGCAGTGTGATTTCAGTGCCCGCGGGCATCGCCCACATGCCATTGCCGTCCTTTTTATTGTGGTCAAGTGTCGGGACGATAGCTTGGACCAGTTTGCTTACAGCTCTCGGCTATCTGCTTGGGTCCCGTTTCACTGAAGTAGATAGGTGGTTGCAGCCGGTCTCATGGGCCATTGTTGCGTTTGCAGTTGGCGGTTATGTTTATCGCCTATATCGCACTAGAACCGGATAAGAGAGGAGGTATACCCGCAACACCTGTTCGCAGTTTGATAAACAAGTGGGTTCGCCGAGGCGCTCGCGCGCAACCCGCAAAGCGTTGAAGCGCGAGGGCCACGCGGCGCCCTCGAAGAAATCGCGGGCGAAACAGGCGCGCACATCGGCGTCGAAGCGCAGTGCGGCAGACCGCTCAGCGTCGGCGCGTAAAGCCGCGCGGACGCGGGCCGCTGCGGCGAAGTAACTGCCGCAACGGACGGCCTCGTGTGTCACCGAGGCGCCGCCGCGTTTACTCCGGGAACGGCAGTTTGATCACCGCGCGGTACGTCCAGTCGTACGCGTTCGCTTCCGGCTGCGCGCGAACTGCGCCGCTGACTTCGGCCTCGTACGGCCCGACCCTGAACAGTTGCGCGACCGTAAGGCCCAGCGGCGTCGTCAGCCGCTCGCTCTTCCAGTCGTACGTCACATCGGCGTTGAGCCGCACGCGCGTTGCGTCCAGGGGCGTGCAAGCGAAGGTCGGCTGCCAGATCGCAGCGCTGACCTCGGCGCGCGCGCTCGCATCGATCAGGCACAGGTCCTTAGGCGCGGCCAAGCGGAGCGGCCTGCCCGGCGCGATCCGAACGTCGACCGGCGCGGGGATCGGATTGCGATAGCGCAGGCTCGTGAAGCCGGTCAATCGCAGTGGCGGGGGTTGCACGCCCCAGTCGACGCCGCCGCGCGGAGCGCGCAGGCGAAAGAACTCGATGTCCCAGGATGGTCCAGTGGTGACACCGCCTTCATTGGGTTCAAGCTCCGGTATGGCGTCGCGGGTGGCTGAACGCCAGATTCTGCCGAGAATTGCGGCTCGATCCGACTCGGCAGCTGCAGCGTCGAGGGCGATGCCGTCCGCCGACGCGTCCGGTATCGACAGGCCGGCGAAGGCAATGAAAGTGTGGCGGCGTGCTGCGTCGCGCGAGTACGTAGCATCGAATGAACAAATATCGTTGAGCGACTGATCGCGGGCAATCGCGATGGATGCGAGAAATTCTACAAGCGGTGTGCTGCAATCCCATGAATCGAATTCAGGGCGGTTAGCTGCCCGATTCGCCGCCCGATCCCATGCATCCGCTCGAATCCCAGCTCACGTACCCGGTGGGTTGGGCGTCGGTTCAATGGAGACGGTTCTACGCTGAAAACCTGTCCGTCGGCGACGGGTACATCACCGTGCTAGAGGCGATGGCGCGAGTCAGGGTCGCAAGCGGCAACTTGATGAATGGTAGAAGCGCCGCACTGCCATGCGATTTACAACCCGACCGCCTCGGCCACAAGGCGTTTTAGATCGCGTCGCAGCTTATCGCGCACTGGCTGAAGCTTGCGGCTGCGAATCAGATTCTCGATTTCAAACGGGTCGCGCTCGAGATCGTAGAGCTCATCCAGCTCGCCCGCCTTGCCGCGGTTGACCCAGTGGATGTATTTGTGGCGGTCGGTGCGCACCGCCTTGTACGTCATGCCGACCAGCCACGGCATCGCTTGTTCGGCCCAGTACTCGATCAGAATCGACTTGCGCCAAGCCGCGCGCCGAGCGGCAAACAACGGCAGCAACGATCGCCCCTGAATCTGAGAACCCGGTTTACCTCCCGCCAGTTCGATCAGCGTCGGCGCGAGGTCCTGGCAGATGACGAGTTCGCGCCGGCGTGAACCCGCCTTCACCTTGCGCGGATAGCGAACGACGAATGGCGAGCGAATGCCCTCTTCATAGGCGAAGCGCCGCTCGGGCCCAAGCGCGTGCTCACCAAAGAAGAAACCGTTGTCGCTGAAGAAAACAATGAATGTGTTATCCAGCTCGCCGCTTTTCTCCAGCACATCGAGGATCGCGCCGACCCCTTCATCCACCGCAGCCATCATCCGCGCGCGCAAGCGGATTTCCTCCTGCTCACCGGACTGCAATGCCGACAGAATCGCCCGTGATGTGGCGTCCGACTTCAGCGCGAAGCTGTCGGCCCACGCCGGCTTGCTCTTGATCACCTCGGCGGGTGGCAGCATGTTCGGTGTGCGCGGGAAAACAGCGTCTCTATATAAGTCCTTATGCCGGTCGGCGACGACGTAGCCTCCCTGCGCAGAGATGCGCAGCGTGCCGTCGGCCGCCTGCTCCGCGTCGGGGTGCACTGCCTTGTGCGCAAAGAAAAGCGAAAAAGGTTTCTTCCGCTTTCGATTCAAAAAATCAACCGCGAGTCCGTTCATGATGTCGGTGATGTAGCCACCGTGCTGCACGTACTTGCCGTCGTGATTCAGCCGCGGGTCGTTCAGCTTCCCATGTCCGTCATAGCTGACCCACGTGTCGTACCCAGGACGCGGCATGCCGTCATTGCCCATGTGCCACTTACCGATGTGCGCGGTTTCGTACCCCAGCCGCTGCAGTTCGAGGTGGTAGTTCGGCAAGCGATGGCTCATCGCGTCGCGCGCGACGTTGTCGATGATTCCGTGGCGGCTGGCGTACTGGCCGCTGACGATCGAAGCACGATTCGGCGAACAGATCGGCGTCGTGTGAAAGGCGCGTTCGAAGATCGCTCCTTCGCGCGCGAGCCGATCGATGTGCGGCGTCTGCATGTACGGATGACCACCGGCGCCGAACTCGTCGTAGCGCAGATCGTCGATCAGAATCACGAGAAAATTGGGCTTCATGCGAGGGTCGCGAAGTGGTTTGACGTGTGGCGCATCGTACGTCAGCGCTCGCCGTGTAGATTGCAAAACGACTCGTTCATTTGCACAAATGCTCCAGGCTCATACCAGTTTGCAAGTACCAACGCCCGGCCGCGGGTTCGTCGAGATCACGCGCGACATTGAAAGCTGGGTGCGTGGCCGCAAAATCGACAGTGGATTGTTGACTGTCTTTATCCGGCATACGTCAGCGAGTCTCTTGATTCAGGAAAACGCCGACCCGGACGTCGTGCAAGATCTGGAGCGGTTCTTCGCGCGTCTGGTGCCTGACGGCGATGCGTTGTTCGAGCATCGCGCCGAAGGCGACGACGACATGCCGGCGCACGTTCGTGCTCGCTGACACAGACTCATCTCTCGATTCCGGTTGTCGGCGGCGAGCCGGCGCTCGGAACCTGGCAGGGCATTTATCTCGTTGAACACCGGCTTGTCCTCATCGACGCGACGTCGTGCTGCATCTGATTGGACGATAGCGGCCGTGCGATTATTGAAGTTCGGGCAGGAGGCAGGATGAACGACGCGACCTATTGCTGGCGACACCCTTGCTATGCGCCTCACCGCGGCTGTTTGCGCAGAGCTATCCGAGCAAGCCCATCCGCTACATCGTGCCGGTCGCGCGCCGGCGGCGGCAGCGACATGGTCGGCCGCACCGTGACCGAGCGCTGGGGCAAGGCGCTCGGCCAGACCTTCGTCGTCGACAACCAGGGCGGCGGCGGCGGCGTGATCGCCTGCCAGACCACGGCGCGCGCCGCGCCCGACGGCTACACGCTGATGCAGGGCTACGTGGCCACGCACGGCACCAGCCCGGCCACGCGCAAGGTGCCGCTACGACCCGATCAAGGACTTCACGCCGATCGGCATGATCGGCGGCACGCCCAACGTGCTGGTCGTCAACGCCGACGCTGCCGGTCGAGCGACCTCAAGGAGTTCATCGACTACGTGAAGCACAATCCCGGCAAGTCAGCTACGGCTCGGCCGGCCCGGGCTCGCTGACGCACCTGACGATGGAGCTGTTCAAGCAGCAGACCGGCACCTTCATGCTGCACATCCCCTACCGCGGCATCGCGCCGGCCTTCAACGACCTGCTGGGCGGCCAGACGCAGGCGATGTTCCCGGGCCTGGCGGCGGCGCTGCCGCACCTCCGCTCGGGCCGCGTGCGCGCGCTCGCCGTCACCGGCAAGCCGCGCCACCCGCAGTTGAAGGACGTGCCGACGCTGGACGAGTCGGGCTTCAAGGGCTTCGACGCGCATGCAGTGGTACGGCGTCGTCGGCCCGGCCGGCATGCCGGCCGACATCGTGCAAGCCGCTCAACGACACGCTGGTCGGCGGTGCTCAAGGCGCCCGACCTGAGCGAGAAGCTGGCCGGTCGAAGCGGTCGAGCCGTGGCCGATGACGCCCGAGCAGTTCGGCCAGTACATCCGCGCCGACATCGCGCGCTGGACCGCGCTGGCGCAGGACCGCAACATCCAGCTCGACTGGACTGAACGGAGCTGTCACCGATGGCACGCAACACCCAAGTCGCCGCCGACCACGACGCCCCGCCCGTCACGCAGCATCCTGGCGCGCTTCGTCGCCGGCCATCCGTCGCGCGGCTGGAGCGATGCGGTCGAGCACGAAGCGCATCGCACCTTCCTCAACTGGCTCGGCTGCGCCATCGGCGCCGCCCACCACGAGGCGCCGAGGCCGCGCTGGCCGCGGTGCAGATGCTGCAGCCCGCGCCGCAGGCCACCGTGCTCGGCCGCGCGCGAGCAGGTCGACATGGCCAGCGCCGCGCTGGTCAACGGCATCAGCTCGCACACCTTCGACTTCGACGACACGCACCTGAAGACCATCATCCATCCGGCCGGCCCGGTGGCCTCGGCGGTGCTGGCGCTGGCCGAGCACATCGGCGCGCGCGGGCCGCGCGCTGATCGACGCGCTGGTGCTGGGCATCGACGTCGCCTGCCGCATCGGCAACACGATGTACCCCGACCACTACGACCGCGGCTGGCACATCACCGGCTCCACCGGCATGCTCGGCGCGGCGGCGGGCTGCGCGCGGCTGCTGGACTGGACGAACACCAGACCGCGATGGCGCTGGGCATCGCGGCGTCGCAGCCGGTCGGCCTGCGCGAGCAGTTCGGCACCATGACCAAGCCCTTCCATCCCGGCGGCGCGGCGCGCGCGGGCCTGATGTCGGCGCTGCTGGCGAAGCACGGCTTCACCGCCAGCCCGCGCGCGCTGGAGGCGCCGCGCGGCTTCGTGCAGGTGGTGTCGGACAAGCGCGCTGGAACGAAGTCACCGACGAGCTCGGCGAGCGCTTCGAGATCTCGCTTCAACACCTACAAGCCGTTTGCCTGCGGCATCGTCATCCACCCCGAGCATCGATGCCTGCGTGCAGCTGCGCGAGCAGGGCGTCACGCCGGAGCAGGTCGAGCGCATCGAGCTCAGGGTGCATTCGCTGGTGCTCGAGCTCACCGGCAAGAAGGAGCCGGAGGACGGCCTGCAGGGCAAGTTCAGCGTCTACCACGGCTGCGCCGTCGGGCTGATCTTCGGCCGCGCCGGCGAGGAGGAGTTCTCCGACGCCATCGTCAACCGCGCCGACGTGGTGGCGCTGCGCCGCAAGGTCGTCGCGACGGCCGACAGCCATCGACGAGGCAGCGGTCGACGTGACCGCCGTGCTACGACGGCCGCCGCGTGCACGTCTTCGTCGAGCACGCGATCGGCTCGCTGGCAGCCCGCTGACCGACGCCCAGCTCGAAGCCAAGTTCACCGGACTGAGCGCACCCGTCATCGGTGCTGACAAGACGAAAGCACTGATCGCTGCGGCATGGAAAATCGCCGATGCCGCCGATGTACGCGCGTTGACTGCGCTCGCGCGGCCATGATGTCGCGGCTGCAGTGAGCGTGACGCGACCGTGCATCGTGGTGCTCGATGACTACGAGCGGGCGCTGCGACGTCTGGCGGACTGGTCCGAGATCGATCGCCTCGCAGACGTGCAGGTGCATCACGATCCGTTGCGCGGCGACGCGCTTTACACCGCGCTGGCCGACGCCGACGCGATCGTGTTGGTACGCGACCGCACACCGTTGCGCTCCGATTTGATCAAGCGCTTGTCGAAGCTGCGTTACGTGATCTTTACCGGCGCGCGCAACACTGTGCTGGACGCGACAGCCTTGGCCGCCCGCGGCATTCCGGTGAGCCACACGGAATGGGGTCCGTCGAAGGAAAGTACCTGCGAGCTGACATGGGCGTTGATTCTCGCTGCCAGCAAGCGACTCGAAGCAAATTTCGAGGTGATGCGCGCCGGCGGTTGGCGCGATGATCAACCGCTGCCGAGCGTGCTGGCGGGTGAACAACTGGGCTTGATCGGACTGGGTGAGATCGGTGGCCGCGTGGCGCGCGTTGCCGGTGCTTTCGGGATGCAGGTCGTCGCGTGGAGCCCGCGCATGACCGCCGAGCGCGCCACTGAGAAGGGTGCGACGGCGGTGTCGCTCGAAGGGTCTTCAATGTCGAGAGTCGTCGGCCTGCATCTGGTACCCACCGATCAGACGCGCGGGCTGATCAACGCCGAGCGGCTGGCGCGCATGCGCGACGATTCGATCTTGGTTAACACGTCACGCTCCGCCTTGATCGACATGTCATCGTTGCTCGCAGCGTTGCGCGAGGGTCGGCCCGCGATGGCGGCGCTCGACGTTTACGACGAGGAGCCACTTGCACCCGAGCACCCTTTGCGCTCGATAAAGAACGTCGTGCTGACTCCGCACATCGGCTTCGTATCGCAGCCGGTCTTCGAAGCGTTTGCGCGCGGCGTCACGGAATGCCTGCAGGCGTGGCTTCGCGGTGCGCCGCTGGTACGACCGTCGACGATCCGCTAGCGGATGCGCGTTTTTGTGCTCGGCGGCGCGGGCTTCATCGGGCGCCACGCCGTTGCAGCGCTGCTCCGCATGAAGCATGAAGTCATTGTCGGCAGTCGGTACCCGGAACGGTCCGAGCGTCGTCTGCCGGTGCAGGCGCATCGATGCGAGCGTCGCGCGGTGCGATTCGAACAGCTGTTGACCGCCAAAGCATGGCAGCCGCATCTCGCGAGGATCGATGTGGTCATGAACTGCGTCGGCGGCCTGCGCCGAGCGTCCCGGCTTTGAAAGCGTCCCAGAAGGTGCACCACGTCGCCCGCCCGCGGCGCTTCGCGGATGCATGCAGCGCGGCCTGGCGTTCGGCGCCTGCGTGCATGTCTCGGCCCTCGGGTCTCGATCAACCGGTGACGAGCGGCTTTCTGATATCGAAGCGCCACGGCGAAGCGGCGCTGCGGGCGCGATCGTTCGACTCCGTCATCGTCCGGCCTTCCGTTGCTCGGAGGTGTCGATGGCTACGGCTGGCGCGCTGGCTTCGCAGAGTCGGCGCGCTGGCGGTTTCACTTCATTCCCGCGAGTTGCGCGCGGACATGTTCACTCCCAGCGATTGTCGATGATCTCGGCGTCGCGCTGGCGGCGCTATGCGAGATCGGCCAACCGCCGTCGCGCGAGATCAGGAACTCGGCGGTGCGGAACAAGTGACGATTCGCGAATACCTGGCGCGCTTACGAGTCCAGTGCGGTGCGAATACCCGGCCCGCGACCGTCATCGAAGTTCCACACTGGTTCGCGCGTATCGGGAGTCACGTCTGCGACCTGCCGCGCGTGACGCCGTTTCTCGTTCGGCCATCTGCAACTGATGCAGCATGACAACGTGCCGCGCGTCGATCAACTTCGCGAACTGCTCGCCCTGGCCGAGCGCTCTGCAAGGCCACACATCGAGGACCACGCGGGCCGCTCCGGACGCCCTCAGCGCCAGCCGAGACGCTGCACCGATGCGTTCGCTGCGCTTGCAGCCCCACGCTGTCAGCCGGAACCCCATCATCTCGTTCGGCCAGCGCAGGCGACCGGCGGTGGTGCCGGGAACGCCGCCGATCAGCACCGTCGCGAGAAACATCAGCAGCACGAACGGCAGTGAGCCGCGCGACGCCGGGTCGTGAGCGAGGACGTCCGGCGCCACGCC
>CAVVAI010000006.1:0-228199 GCA_963746085.1 uncultured beta proteobacterium | reverse complement strand
ACGAGTAGTAGTACTTAAGCGATGCCGGGCCATACGAGGCGCCGATATAGGCCTCGAAATTTTTCGCATCGACACCCGGAGAAAACTTGTGGGTACCAGGGTAGTAGTAATAGATCACGCCGACATCGATCCCGAAGTCGCCGAACGTCGTTTTGTAACCCCCGTAGAAATCCATTTCGAGCGAGGCGCCGTTGAAAAGCAGTTGCTCGACGTTCGAGTTCCAATTCCCCAGGTAGAAGCCCGACTGGTGCGCAAAGTCGAAGCCGCCCTGAAACGCCGGCTTGTAGTCGGTTTGCGTGAAGCCGCGGAAGCGGTAGTCGCTGAACAGCCCCGCGTTGCCGGTGAAAGTGAATTCGGGCTCAGGTTTCGCGGTCTGCGCACCAACGCTTAACGGCGCGGCAGTTCCGATCGCAATAGCGCAGACAACCAGCGCTGTTCTCATGTTCTTATCCCCCTCGAAGTGTTTGATGTGATAAACAGACTCGACAGGGCTCTACGCAACATGCATGCCATTTGTTGCGGCGCCAAAAATGCGCGATCGCGGTGCAAACAAGGGCAATATGAACAGGCGGTGCACGGTGAGAGTGCGCGTTCGCACGGCTAACGGGCATTGCGTGCGAGGCACGCCAATAAGCTAAATTGGCGGCATGGATAAAATTTCGTTTCTCGATGAGTTGCAGGATCGGTTGGCGGCGCTGATGCGCAATACGCCCGCGGCCGACATGCAGAAAAACGTGAAGGCGCTGCTAACGCAGCAGTTCGCGCGGCTCGATCTGGTCACGCGCGAAGAGTTCGATACTCAAACCAAGGTGCTTGCGAAAACGCGCGCCAAACTCGAAGAGCTCGAGCGCAAGCTGACAGAGATCGAAAGCAGGAAGCGCTAACGGGAAAGCGCTAAGCGGGCGACGACTCGGCGGTCGAGCGCTTGCGGGCAATTGCGATGATCTTGGCCGCGGTCGGCAGCTGCAGTTCGGATAATTCTGCGTCCATCGCCGAGCGGTCGATCAAGCGAACGTGGCGCTTCTTGGCGATTTCCTTGGCGCCGCTTTCGTAACCCGCCTCGGCGATCACTGCGACCCGCATCATCCCGATCTCACGCGCCTGCTCGATCAACGCGGTGATGCGGTCGACCGACACGCGATCGTTTTGCACGACGAAGGCATAGGCCCGTGCGGCGTCTTCACGGTGACGCAGCACAAGTTCGATCGGCCAGACTGCCGGCGACGCGGGGGACCCGCGGTAGCCGCGCGCTTCATACCAGGCGAGCACTAATTCGCGCAATGGGACGTCCGGTGAAACCGAATCCGGTTTGCGCTTGGCGGGTTTTTCGCTCGGATGCGCGGACGCTGGCACTTCAGATGGACGACGCGGTCGCGTCTGAGGTGCCGCTGGGTCGTGCACCATGATCTGCGAGATCAAATCCTCGATCGGATCCATTCCTTCGGCCGCCTGTTCGGCAGGCGTCCCGCGGTGCGCTCCATTTTGCGCGCCATTCGACTTCGATCCATGCCGCGATTTGGAATCGCGCGGCTTGGAATCCCCATATTCGATCGGCGGCAGCTCACGCGACTTATCGGCCGCGGCGGTCCGGGCCGCCGCGTGGCGTGCGGCAGCCGCCGCTTTTTCGGCGGGATCATCCTCGAGTAACCGTCCCACGATCTTCGGTTTGACGCCCTCTTCGGACTCAACAGCCTGGTCCTCGTCCAGCTGTCCGCCAGCAAGCATCAATGCCATCGCACTTTGCTCGCGCTTGGAGGATTGTTCGCGAATCGCGCGTGCGCGCCGCTGCACCCAGACGTAAAGGCCGGTCAGCGTGACGAAAACAACGATAGCGAGAAGGAAAGTTGACACTTAATGAGCGCGCTGCTGTCAAGCGAAAGGATCGATCTCAAGCGAGACTGTATCGTGCCACGATGATGCAAGCCATCCCCAGCGAATATCAGGCCAAACGGGTCTTTTTTCCTTCGTCCAATTAGGCTGTGCCGCACCCAAAACGAGGGATGCGGCATCGCGCACGATTCACAACCTATCGCGCAATTGGTTTAGGCCGATCCTGCGCGCCTACCGCCGGCCCCTCCATTTACCGTTCGCAGCAGCCCGCGCGCCGATAGAATCGCGCGCCATGCCCGCGCTGCCATTTGTTCAATGAACCCGCTGCAATGACACTCGCCGTCGTTCGCAGCCGTGGTCTATCGGGCATGTCGGCGCCGGAAGTCACGGTTGAAGTGCATCTGGCGAACGGCTTGCCGGCATTCACGCTCGTCGGGTTGCCCGATACGGAGGTGCGCGAAGCACGCGAGCGCGTGCGGGCGGCGTTGCAGAACAGCCGCTTTGACTTTCCGATGCGGCGTATCACCGTCAATCTGGCGCCGGCCGATCTGCCGAAGGAATCGGGACGTTTCGATTTGCCGATCGCGCTCGGCATTTTGGCCGCGACCGGACAACTACCGGCGCGCGTGCTCGACCGCTATGAGTTCGCGGGTGAGCTGTCGCTGTCGGGGGAGTTGCGCCCGGTGCGAGGAACATTGGCGATGGCGTATGCCGTCACGGTGGCGTCCGCCGGTACGACGAGCGACAAAGGCACAGCTGAGAAAAGCCCACCACGCGGCTTTGTCGTGCCGGCTGAAAGCGCCGATGAAGCGGCGCTGGTCGGGCAGGTGCTGATCTATCCCGCGAAAACGCTGCTGCAAGTCGTCGAACATTTGCGCGCCGACGCTGGCGAAGCCGACGCGCGGCGCATCGAAGTTCACCAGGCGATGGTGCGTCTGACTCCGCCGACATACCCCGAAATGTCCGACGTCAAGGGGCAACTTGCCGCACGGCGCGCGCTCGAGATTGCCGCCGCTGGCGGCCATAGCGTCCTGCTGGTCGGACCGCCGGGAACCGGCAAGACGATGCTGGCGCAGCGCTTTGCAGGAATCCTGCCGCCGATGACCACCGATGAAGCGCTGGAATCGGCCGCGGTGCTAAGTCTTGCCGGTCAATTCGCTACCCAGCGGTGGGCGACGCGCATTTATCGATCGCCGCACCACACCGCAAGCGCGGTTGCGCTGGTGGGCGGCGGCAATCCGCCGATGCCTGGTGAGATTTCGCTGGCCCATCATGGCGTGTTGTTCCTGGACGAGTTGCCCGAATTCGAACGGCGTGTACTCGAAGCGTTGCGGCAGCCGCTTGAATCAGGCCTCATCACTGTGTCGCGCGCCGCGCGGCAGGTCGAGTATCCGGCCAAGTTCCAATTGCTGGCCGCGATGAATCCGTGCCCGTGCGGTTACTTCGGCCACAAGACGATCGAATGCCGCTGCACGCCCGATCTGGTGGCTCGCTACCAGGACCGCATTTCGGGACCGCTGCTGGACCGCATCGACATGCGCGTCGAAGTGTCCTCGTTCACTGAGGAAGAGCTGACGACGATGGGCGACGGCGAGCCGACACGCTTCGTCGCCGAGCGCGCGCGTAAGGCGTACCACCGCGCGCTGTCACGGCAAGGCAAGTTGAACGATCACCTACAGCCGGCCGAGATCGACCAGGTCTGCACCGTCACCGGCGCCGTGAAGCAGCTGTTGCATGCGGCCACGGTGCGGCTCGGCTGGTCGATGCGCGCGTACCACCGCGTGCTCAAGGTATCGCGCACCATCGCCGACCTGGCGGGAACGGACGAACTCGCAACGTCGCACGTGGCGGAAGCGATTCAATACCGGCGCTCGTTGCGAGAAGTTTGATTGGCCTGCGTCGACACTCGGCGGAAGAAGAAACTCGGGCTACTTGTTCACCGGCATTGCAAACTCCGGCCCTTTGCTCGCAGCCGGATCGGGCCAGCGCTGCATCACCGACTTATAGCGCGTGTAGAAGCGAATGCCTTCTTCACCGTAGGCATGATGATCGCCGAACATCGAACGCTTCCAGCCACCGAACGAATGGAACGCCATCGGCACCGGAATCGGCACGTTGATGCCCACCATGCCGGCTTGGACGGCACGCCCAAAACTGCGAGCGGTGCCGCCGTCGGACGTATACAGAGCAACGCCGTTGCCGTAGTCGTGCGAGTTGACGACCTCGAGCGCAGCCGTGAGGTCGGGCACCCGAACGACGCAAAGCACCGGTCCGAAGATCTCTTCGCGATAAATACGCATCGTCGGTTCAACCTTGTCGAACAACGTGGCGCCGAGAAAGAATCCGGCCTGCGTAGCGGCTTGATGCGAGCGGCCGTCGCAGACGATGCGCGCGCCCTCGGTAACGCCGCAGTCGATGTAGCCGAGCACCTTCTCGCGATGCGCAGCGGTCACTAGCGGTCCCATGTCGGCGCGTGCGTCCATGCCGCCGGTGATCGTCAGCGCGCCGATGCGTGCTTCCACTTTGCCGATTAAGGCATCAGCGACATCGCCCACTGCGACGCACACCGAGATCGCCATGCAGCGTTCGCCGGCTGATCCGTACGCCGCGCCCACCAGTGCATCGGCGGCGTGATCGAGGTCGGCGTCGGGCATCACCACCATATGATTCTTCGCGCCCCCGAGCGCCTGCACCCGCTTGCCGTGCCGCGTGCCCTCGGCGTGGATGTGAGAGGCTATCGGCGTTGAGCCGACGAAGCTGACCGCCGCGATCCCGGGATGCGCAAGAATCGCATCGACCGCTTCCTTGTCGCCCTGTACGACGTTAAAAGCACCATCGGGCAAACCCGCTTCTTGCAGCAACTCGGCCAGCATCAGCGAAGCTGATGGGTCACGCTCCGACGGCTTCAGCACGAAAGTGTTGCCGCACACCAGCGCCAGCGGAAACATCCACATCGGAACCATAGCCGGAAAGTTAAACGGCGTGATGCCGGCCACCACGCCGAGCGGCTGCCGCAGCGAGAAGTTGTCGATGCCGCCGCCGATGTTGTCCGAGAACTGCGTCTTCAACAGTTGCGGAGCGCCGCATGCGAATTCGACGATCTCGATGCCGCGCTGCACTTCCCCTTTGGCGTCGCTGAACACTTTGCCGTGCTCGTGCGTGATGATCGACGCGACCGCATCATGATTGCGCTCCAGCAGTTCCTTGAAGCGAAACATCACACGCGCGCGATTCAGCGGCGAGGTTTCGCTCCACGCGGGCAGCGCTGCGAGGGCTGCGCCGACGGCGGCATCGACAACCGCCGCGTCGGCCAACCGAACCGATCCGGTCACATCGCCGGTGGCGGGGTTGAACACCTGGCCGGTTCGCGACGCCGTGCCACCGACGCGTGCGCCGCCAATCCAGTGCGTGATGTCGGCAAGCGCCGCTTCGTTTTTTCCCATCTCGTTATTTTGCTCCGATTAGGTGTCCTAGGTATTCACGCGCACCCGGAATCTGGATCAGATCGTCAAACGTCGCGTGGCGCGTCACTTCACCACGCTGCACGAAGATAAAGCTTTCGGACATCTCGCGCAGAAGCTCCAGCTGCCATGGCTCCTGCGGATGCAGGCAGACAAACAGCAGGCGGTCGCGGCGGCGCAGGTTTTCGAAAAAGCGCAGCATGAAGCCGATGTAGCCGTCCTGCGTGTTCAGCTGCGGCTCGTCGAACAGGTGCACCAACGCCTCGTCGCGCGCGGCTCGTGCCAGCCAGGCATCCGGTTTCCACGATCGAAATCGACGTATCTGGTACGACTGGTGATAATGCCGCGCCAGCTGTCCGCGCTCGCTGCGGCGCACGCGGTGAATATCCTGCCCGGCGACCTCAACCGAACCCGCCGTCGGAGCATTCGAGCCGGTAATCAGCTCGAACAGCGTCGTCTTGCCCGAGCCGTTCGGCCCCAACACGCCGACGATCGCCGGTTCGGTGAATGCTAGCTCGGCTTGCAGAACAAAGCTCGGCGCTTTGGCGAACCGGCTCCTGCGATATTCCTTGCGCAACGAGGCAACGCGCAGCAGATCTCGCATGGGTCGTCGCTCAAGCGCCGAGCAGCCGCGCGCGCTTGGCGGGATCGTCGCGCAATTCCGCAGCGGGGCTTTGGTGCGCAACAGTGCCGTGATCGAGTACGACCACGCGATCGGCGACTTCGAGCGCTGCGCCAACGTGTTGCTCGACAAGCAGCACGCTGACACCTTCTTTCTTCAACCGCTGCACTGTGCGCATCACATCCTGCACGACCTTCGGCGCCAGCCCCTGGCTCGGCTCGTCCATCAGCACCAGCCCCGGGCTGCCGAGCAAAGCACGCGAAATCGCCACCATCTGCATCTCGCCCCCGGAAAGATTTTCACTGTCGCGCTCGAGCAGATACCCGAGCGCGCTAAAAATTTCGCAGCACTCACCAATCGTCCAGCGGCGAAACCGCGTGCGCTTTTCAGCAATCGCCAGATTGCGGCGGACCGACAGGCTCGGGACGACGCGCCGCTCCTCCGGCACCCATGCAACGCCGGCGCGCGCGATGGTATGCGTGCTCTGATGCGTGACATCGCGCCCATCGAACCGAATCGTGCCGTGACGCGCGGGCGTCAGGCCGAGGATCGATCGCAGCGTGGTCGTCTTGCCGGCGCCGGTGGCGCCCAGCAGCGCGACCACTTCACCGACGCCGACGTGCAGTGACACGTCGAACAATGCCTGCGTCTCGCCATAGAAGGTGCGAATGCCTTCAACCTGCAGCATCACGCCACCGCGCCCAGATTGCTGCGCGCCACCCACGGATCGGCCCGCAACTCGGCGGGTGTGCCCTGGGCAATGACCTGTCCCCACTGGATCACCGATATGCGATTGGCGATGCGGAACAAGAATGGCATGTCGTGTTCGATCACGACGATCGTGGTGCGCTGCCGCAGCCGCTCGATCAGATCGGTCAATCGCCGTGCGCCTTGTGCCCCCATACCCGCAGTGGGTTCGTCGAGAAACAGCAGCCGCGGCTCCGGCGCAAGAGCCACGGCGATCTCCAGACAGCGACGATCACCGTAGGCGAGCCCTTTGGCGAGCGAATGCTCCTTGCCCGCGAGTCCGACGTCGGCCAGAAGCTGCGCGGCGCGCGCTTGCAGTGCAGAGTCGCGGCGCACCTGTCCGGTCATGCGAAATGCAGCATTGACAATCGGCCGCATTGCCACGATCACGTTATCCAACGCGCTGTAGCTGTCGAACAGGTTCATCAACTGGAACGAGCGCGAGATGCCAGCACGCGCAATCGTCGCCGGCGACGCCCCGGTGATATCGCGGCCATCGAAGGTCACGCGCCCGCGTTCGGGCCGATAACGCCCCGTCAGTACGTTGAAGAAGGTCGTCTTGCCCGCGCCGTTGGGACCGATGATGCCCGCGAGTTCGCCGGTTTCGATCGCGAACGACACGTCGTCGAGCACGATCTGCTGGCCAAACCGCTTGTGCAGGCGGTGCGCTTCGAGAAGCGGCATCACGCGCCTTGACCGCGCGCCCGGCTGCGAAGCTGGGCGCGCAGTTGCTCGATCATGCCGGCGATGCCTTCGGGCTTGAACAGCACGACGGCCATGAACAACAGCCCGTACCAGAGCAGCCAAGTCTCGGTGTAGGCACCGAGCAGATCGCGCGCGACGATGAAGAACACTGCTCCGATCACAGGGCCCCAGAAGCTGACCAACCCGCCTCCTATCAGCACCATCATCACGACGTAGCCGGAATTGTTCAGGCTCATCACGTTCGGATACGCCGACTGCTGCGCCAAAGCGAACAGGCCACCGGCCAACCCTGCAATTGCGCACGACATCACGAACACCGTGAACTTGACCCGCCAGACGTTGTGGCCGCAATACGCCGCACGCATTTCGTTCTGTTTGACGGCACCCAGCACGCGTCCGAACGGCGTATCGATCAGGTACCACAACGCCCACGCGATCAGTGCGAACAAAACCAACGCGAAGTAGAACAGCGCTGCGTGCGACGTCAGCGACACCTGCACGAAGCCGAGGTCAAGCGGCGGGCGCGGAATGTTCAGGAGGCCGTCTTCGCCACCGGTGACGCTGTGCCACTTGATTGAAACAAACCATGCCAGCTGGCCGAACGCGATCGTCATCAGCGCGTAGTAGATTCCGCGCCGATGCGAAATAAACGCCGCGACCAGCGCGCCGAATAATGCGGCGGCGAAGATGGCCGCTGCCATGCCGCCGATGAGCCCGACATCGGCGTTCTTCAGAGCCAATCCGGTCGCGTAGGCGCCGACACCGAAAAACGCGCCGTGACCGAACGAAGGCAGGCCCCCGTAGCCGAGCAGCAGGTTGTATCCCAGTGCATACAGACTCCAGATAAGCACTTCCAAAGCCAGATATTGATAGAGCCCGACGGCACCCAGCCACAGCGGGCTGGTTGCGAACAACATCAGCACCAGTCCATATCCGAACGCAAACCGCGGCGCCGGCGCAGCCCCGAAGGATGGCACCTGTATTTCAGCTTGCGTGCTCAAAACACCCGCCACTCGTCGCCACTCGCAATCGGATAGAACAAACCGGTAGAATATTTGTTCTGTTTCTAGACAAAACGTAATTTACGTTCTAATCTGGCCGGAAGCAAGACTTTGAAGATACATTCCGCATGCAGCCAGCTCTGAACAGCGCACGCTCTCGCTCAGGTTCCCGCGCCGGCAGCTACGAAGAACTTGTGCAGCGAATCACCGAGCGCTTTCCGCGGCTGCCCGGTCAGTTGCAGCGCATTGCGCGCTTTGCGCTCGACGCGCCCGAGGATTTTGCGCTTGGCACCGCCGCCCAGCTGGCCGAACAGATCGGCGTGCAGCCGTCGGCATTGGTGCGCTTCGCTGCTGCGGTCGATTGCGATGGTTTCGTCGAGCTGCGCCAGCTGTTTCGCACTCAATTGCGGGCCCGGACGCTGACGTATCGCGAGCGCATCCAACGTTTGCAATCGCGCGCGCCGCAAGCGACGTCGCCGGGCGCCGTGTTTCGCGCTCAATCGGGCCAGGCCATCGCAGAGCTGCAGCGCTTTCAACACGCGATCGACGACCGGCTGCTGACACAGGCTGTCGAATTGATCGCCACTGCCTCACACATCAATCTACTGGCTGCAAGGCGATCGTTTCCGGTCGCCGCCTATCTGGCCTACGCGCTGAATCAGCTCGAAGTGCGCACACAGCTGCTCGACAACGTGGGCGGGATGAATCGCGAATTCGCCGCGCGCATCGGCGCCGATGAAGTCGTGATCGCAATCAGTTTTCGAAACTACACCGGCGACGTCATCGACATCGCCGACAGCTGCCGGCAACGCGGCGCCGCAGTCATCGCGATTACCGACAGCAAGCTGTCTCCGCTGATCAGCGTGGCGACGCTGTCGTTCGCAATCGGCGACGACGGCGGCGCTGCGTTCCGTTCGCTGGTCGAGCCGATCGTGCTCGCGCAGTCGTTGGTCGTCGCCGTGGGTCATCGACTGATGGCCGAACGCGCGCACCAGCGCACTTTGAGCCGAAGTGCGGCCAAAGAGGGGCGGCGCCGCCAAGTGCTGAGCGCCGGGCCGTCCCCAGCTCAGCGCGTGCACCCCCGGGGGCGGGGTGCGAAGCGACCGGGGGCAAAGCAATGAAAGACGGCGCTACATCCAGGCCGCTCGACGTGATCTGCATCGGCCGCGCCGCGGTCGATCTGTACGGCGAACAGATCGGGGCGCGCCTGGAAGACGTAACGACCTTTGCGCGCTACCTCGGCGGCTCGCCCGCCAACACCGCGGTCGGCTGCGCACGCCTCGGCTTGCGGGCTGCGATGCTGACGCGCGTCGGCGACGAACAGAACGGTCGCTTCGTGCTCGACTCGCTGGCACGCGAGGGCGTCGATGTCGCCCACGTGCGGCTCGATCCGCAACGACTGACCGCTCTGGTCTTTTTGAGTATTCGAAGCCGCACCGCGTTTCCGCTGCTGTTCTATCGGGACCACTGTGCCGATATGGCCCTCGAAGCATCCGACGTCGATTCACGCTTCATCGCTACCGCTGCATCGGTGCTGATCTCCGGCACGCACCTGTCGCAGCCCGGAACGTCGGCCGCGTGCCGCGCGGCGATCGAAGCGTGCCGGCGCGCCCGCGGCCGCGTCATCCTCGACATCGACTTTCGGCCGGTGCTATGGGGGCTGGCCCCGCTGGGCGATGGTGAGACGCGCTACGTGCAGGCGCCGGCGGTCAGTGCCAGCCTGCAAGCAGTCATCGCGGCGTGCGACTTGATTGTCGGTACCGAAGAAGAGTTCTGCATCGCCTCCGATACCAGCGATCCGCAAGCCGCTGTCAGCACGTTGCGCCGAATGTCCAGCGCCACACTGGTGCTGAAGCGCGGCGCGGACGGCTGCACCCTCTACCCGGCCGCGCGCGGCGCCGCGCCGATCGAGGTCGCTGGATTTCCGATCGAAGTTTTTAACGTGCTGGGTGCGGGCGACGCGTTCATGGCGGGATTCCTTAGCGGCTGGCTGCGCGACGCGACGCTGGCGGAATGCGGCCGGCGCGCCAATGCGTGCGGCGCGCTGGTCGTGTCGCGCCATGGATGCGCTCCCGCCATTCCGACGGCCGTCGAGCTCGAACATTTTCTGCAGCACGGTGCATCGACTGCGCGGTTGCGTGAAGACATGGCGCTGAATCGCCTGCATCGAGCCACCACGCGCCGGCCGGCGCCGCCGTGGATCGCCGCGCTTGCGTTCGATCACCGCGCGCCGCTCGAGCAGCTCGCGGCCGAGTTGAACACGCCGCTCGCTCGCATCTCGCAGTTCAAGCATCTGGTCGCACACGCGGCACAGCGCGCCAGTCACGGTGCCGACGAGCTGGGCGCTGCGTGCGGATTGATACTCGACGATCGCTACGGAGCCGACCTGCTGCCGGAGCTTGACGAGTCCGGCTGGTGGATCGCGCGTCCGGTCGAAGATCCGGGTTCGCGTCCGTTGCGGTTCGAGCACGGCCGCAACGTGCAGTCGATGCTGCGCGAGTGGCCCGCACGCCATATCGCGAAATGCCTGGTGGCTTTCGACGCCGACGATTCTGCCGCGCTCAGGAGTGCCCAGACCGAAACGCTGATCGATCTGCGCCGTGCCTGCGACGATTCGGGACGGGAACTCCTGCTCGAGGTGATTCCACCGGTCGTTGCAGAGGATCCGCGCGATGCAGATGAAGTTCTTGTGCGTGCGGTGACCGCGATCGCGGCGGCAGGAGTGCTCCCTGACTGGTGGAAACTGCCGCCGCCGACGAGGGCGCAAGGATGGAAGCGGCTCGAGTCGGCGATTCGCAGCGCCGACCCGCACTGCCGCGGCGTGCTGGTGCTTGGTCTGGATGCGCCGATCGATGAGCTGGCAGATCAGCTGGCCGAAGCTGCGGCGCAGCCGCTGTGTCGCGGTTTCGCGGTCGGCCGCACGATATTCGGCGAGACTGCGCGCGCATGGTTCACCGGCGAGATCGACGACGCGGCTGCAATCGACGTGATCTCGCAGCGCTACCTGCGCCTGGTGCGGCGCTTCGCCGACGCTCGCCACGCGATTGGCGAGCGCTCCGCACCCGCGCCTGTCGCCGTCAACAGTTAAGAACTAACGTCTAAGGGAAAAAATGGAGCGCATCGGATTCGTCGGCATCGGTTTAATGGGCCACGGCA
Source organism: uncultured beta proteobacterium (assembly GCA_963746085.1). Lineage (GTDB taxonomy): Bacteria > Pseudomonadota > Gammaproteobacteria > Burkholderiales > Burkholderiaceae_F > JACCZX01. Next base: position 216,677 of record CAVVAI010000006.1, on the reverse strand, counting down.
TGGCAAAGAACCTGCTCGCCAAAGGCCACGCGCTGGCGTTCAAGGTGCATCGCAATCGCGCCAACCTCGCAGACCTGACTGCAGCGGGCGCCGTTGAGGTCAAAGACACGCGAGCATTGGTTGCCGCGAGTGACATCCTGTTTTTTTGCGTGACCGGCTCCCCCCAGGTCGAGGAAATCATCTACGGCGCCGATGGGCTGCTCGCGGCAGCACGTGATGGCATGCTGGTGGTCGACTGCTCAACCAGCGAACCCAATTCAACCGCGCGCATTCGCGCCGATCTGGCCGAGCGTGGCGTCGCGTACATCGACGCTCCGCTGGCGCGCACTCCGAAGGAGGCCGAAGAGGGCCGGTTGAACACGATGGTCGGTGCCGATGCTGCAAACTTCGAACGCCTGCAGCCGGTGCTTAAAGCATTTTGCGAGAACGTCATTCACGTCGGCCCGCCGGGCCACGGCCACGTGCTGAAGCTGGTCAACAATTTTCTCGCACTGTCGATTGCGACCAGCACCGCCGAAGCATTCACGATCGCCGCAAAAAGCGGACTGTCGCTGCGCAAGCTGCTGGAAGTCATCACTGCCGGCGGCGTCAATTCCGGCGTGTTTCAGATGATCGCGAGCAAGGCGGTCGACGGGGATCTGGCGGGGATGAAGTTCACGATCGCCAATGGCCGCAAGGACATGAGCTATTACACGCACCTGGCCGAGTCGCACGGTGCAGCCAGTTACATCGGCGAAGCGGTACACCAGTCGCTGGTGCAGGCGAGCGCGCTCGGACTCGGTGAACGCTTTATGCCTTCGCTGATCGAGGCACAGGAGAAGTTAAACGGCATCAAGATCGTTCCGCGCTAGTTGCTACGTCCGCGCGCGCGAGCGAATTTCACAAGAGGACGCACAGGAGACGACAATGAAACAGAAGCAACAGAAATACCCCGCGCGCCCAACGGCCAGCGCAGCATCGGGATCAAGCAGCCGTCGTCGCCTGCTGAAGGCGAGCGCGCTGAGCGCAGCGACTGCAGGCCTTTATGGAGTTGCGCCGTTCTACGGCCCGTGGAAACACAATCATGTGTGGTCACAGACCGCACAGAAAAAACCGCTGGTGCTCGGACTGACGATGGACGCCAGCGGTCAGTACGCGGCGAGCGGCAGCGACGAACGGCTTGGCGCGATGCTGGCGATCAAGGAATTCAACGACAAGGGCGGCGTGCTCGGACGGCCGATTGAGCATATCCATATCGACACGGAGACGACGCCGGCCACCGGTTCGCGCGTCGCCGAGCGGATGATCACGCGTAACAACGTGGCCTTCCTGATCGGCGCGCTGCACTCGGGTGTGGCGAATGCGATCTCGCAGGTGGCGCAGAAATACGGTGTCGTCTACATGAATACCAACTCGAGCTCGCCGACCGAAGCTGGGCAGAACTGCCACCGCACCAAGTTCGTATGGGACGGCAACGGCAGCAACTTCGCACAGGCGATCGTGAAGAATGCGATGAAGGTCAACGGCAACAACTGGGTGCTAGTGACCAACGACTATGTGTGGGGACACGACACGTCGAAAGCCACGCGTCAGCTGGTCGAGGCGCAAGGCGGAAAGATCATCGGCGAGATTCTGGTGCCGCAGAACACGCGCGATTTCACTTCGTACCTGTTGCGGCTGCAGCAGTTGAAGCCAGATGTCGTCGCAGCAGCGGTTGGCGGCGATGATCAGAAGTCGATGCGCCAGCAGGTGATCCAGGCCGGGCTGCACAAGAAGATCGCGTGGATCAACAATCAGCAGGATTGGCCCGACGTGTACGGGCTCGGGCCCGATGCGATGTTCGGCGTGTTCGGAACCACCTGGTACTACCGGCTCGACCTGCCGGGAGTGAAGGAATTCGTCGCGCAGTACCAGAAGACATTCCCGGGCATGGCGATCCGCGTGCCGGGCAACGTCTACTACAACGGCTACATGGCGACGCGTGAACTGTTGCGCGCGTGCGAGCGCGCGGGCAGTACCAGCAATATTGCCGTCATCAAGCAGCTCGAGGGCCTGAAGGTCAGCGCGCGCGACCGCATGCAGCACTTCGATGCTTACATGAACCCGGCCACGCATCAGATGCAGCAGACGATCTACATGGCAAGCTACAACGAGGCGCCGGTGGAGAAGGACGACATCTTCAAGATCATGTCGTGGGTGCCACCCGCTGAAGTCGAAGACAAGGCTGCGGTGGGGGCATGCAAGCTGGAGTCGTATGAATCGACGCCGTCGTACGAGCAATAGCACCGGCGCCGTGATGAACGTTCAGGGGGCGCCGGCCGGGAGGCCGGCGACAGCTGAGGGCAATTGACACGACGTCACGATGCTGACAACCCTCGCACCGCATCTGGTCAACGGCATCGCGCTCGGGCTGCTGTTTGCGCTGCTCGCGCTCGGCTTCATGCTGATCGTCGGGCTGATGGAAACGATCAACCTGGCGCACGGCTCGTTCTTTGCGCTCGGTGCGTATGTGGCGCTGATGATCGTCGCGCCTCCGCTGCCGGCCGAAACCGCCGCCGGCTGGCTCGCTTTGCCTCTGGCGGTCCGCTATGCGATTGCCCTCGTCTTGGCGCCGGCGATTGTCGGCGTGCTCGGCATGGTGCTGGAATTGGCGCTGCGCCGAACGTACGGCAAAGATCCGCTATACGCGCTGCTGTTGACCTTCGGCGCAGCGATCGTGATCGAAGAAGCGATTCGCGCAATCTGGGGTTCGCGCGAGCGCGTGTTGCCGACTGCCGGACGCGCTGCAAGGCTCGGTCGTTATCGGCGACTTGTTGTTTGCGCGCTACCGCTTCTACGCAGCGGGTGCCGCGGCGCTGGCAATCGGCGCGCTGTGGCTTTTCATCGAGCGCACGTCCTATGGCGCAAAGATCAAGGCCGGCTCGTATGACAGCGAAATGATTCGCGCACTCGGTATCAATCTGACGCGGCTGCGGCTCGGCGTCTTCGCGCTTGGCGTTGCCCTGGCCGCACTCGCAGGGATTGTGCTGGCGCCGATCTGGGGGATTCGCCCGCAGGTCGGTGTCGACGCCGTCGTTCCGGCGTTCCTGATCATCGTGCTCGGCGGCGTCGGTAGTTTCTGGGGCGCGGTGGTTGCGGGATTGCTGGTCGGCATGGTGGTCGGACTGACGGGAGCGTTTGCAGGCGACTGGGCGATCGTTTCGATGTACCTCCTGTTCATCGCGGTCGTCACGTTTCGCGCACGCGGGCTGGCGGGCAAGAAAAGCGTGCTCGATGTCTGAGCTGACGGGTCGCACTGCGGTAGTCACCGGCGCTGCAGGGCCGATGGGACTGGCTGCCGCGCACGCGTTGTCAGCCGCCGGCTGCCATGTAGCGCTGGTCGATCTCGCCGGCGAACGCCTCGAACGCGCGGCTGGCGAAGTTGACAGCGGCGTTGCATTCGCGGCCGACTTGACTTCGCCCGACAGCAGTGCCGCACTCGTCGCCCGCATCGAGTCGCGCTTGGGAGAGGTCGGCATCCTGCTGAACAACGCGGGCGTGCTGTCGAATACGAAGTCGCAGGCGACCGATGAAAATGAATGGCGGCGCGTGCTCTCGATTAACCTCGACGCCGCCTTCTTCCTCGCACGCGCACTCGTTCCCGCAATGAAGCGGCTCCGCTGGGGCCGCATCATCAATACGACATCGCTCGCTGCGAAGACCGGCGGCCTGACCGCGGGGACGGCGTACGCGGTATCGAAGGGCGCACTGAGCGCGCTGACGTTTTCGCTCGCACGCGAGTTCGCAGCCGACGGCGTGACCGTCAATGGCATCGCCCCGGCTTACGTGCGCACGCCGATGATCACCGAAGGATTGACCGAAGCGCAGCGTCACGCGCTGCTGGCGATGATCCCGGTCGGCCGCTTTTGCGAGCCGGAAGAGTTCGCACATGTCGTGCGCTTTCTGGCGTCGCCCTTGGCGGGTTTCATCACCGGCGAGATCATCGATATCAACGGCGGCCTGCTGATGGATTGAACGATGGCCGCCGTCGATTACCCAGGAGAACTTGCTTCACAGTTTCGGCTCGATGGCCGGGTCGCCTTTGTGCCCGGCGGCTATGGCGGAATCGGTGAAGCCGTCTGTTGGGGGCTCGCTGTTGCGGGCGCTGTGCCCGTCATCGTCGGACGCACCGCGCAGAAAGCGGAGGCGCTCGCCGCCGCGATCCGTAACGCCGGATTGCAAGCCGATGCCCTCGTCGCCGACGCGGCAAGCGTCGAGTCGATGCGTGCTGCCGTCGACCGCACGCACGATCAGCACGGACGGCTCGACCTGCTGGTCAACTGCGTCGGCATTCAGCGCGAAGAGCTGCTCGCCGACGTCAGCGAAGAGAAGTTCGACGAGATCGTGCGCGTCAATCTGAAAGCCGCAATGTTCGTCGCGCAAGCGTGTGCGCGCCATCAGGTCGCCGGCGGGCGCGGCGGGGCCCAGGTGCATCTATTGTCGGTGCGGGCACAGCTGGCGATGCGCGGGCGCGGTTATTCGGCGTATTGCGCAACCAAAGGCGCGCTGGTGATGCTGATCAAACAGCATGCGTCGGAGCTTGCCCCGCACGGCATTCGCGTCAATGGCGTCGCGCCCACCGTCGTCGCGACCGAAATGGGGCGACACTGGCTCGACAACGAGTCGACCCGCCGCTATCTGCTCGAGCGCATTCCAATGGCGCGGGTTGCTGACCCGAAAGACATTGTCGGGCCCGTGCTGTTCCTGTGCGCACCCGCAGCGAGTTTCGTCACCGGGCAAGTGCTGTACGTGGACGGCGGCATCACGGCCAGTCAGTAAGCATCGGCTCCGTCGGCGCCCGCAGCCGTTTCATCCGGCCGATTGCCGGCTCGTCACTCGCCCGCGCACCCGGCTGCGGCCGAAGCTAGAGTCACCCGCGATAAGCGGAGGTGACCGATGCAAAAGACCTGGTTAGTTCTATTGATCTGCACCGCGCCGGCCTTTGCCGCACGCACGCGCGCGAGATGTTGATCGCCTATCTGCCGAAGCAACGCATCGTGTTCCAGGGTGATCTGTTCTTCCTGCCGAATAACGACGCCCCGGTCGGACCGCCGCAAGCGTCGACGCTGAGCTTCGCGCAAAAACTGAAAGAGACAGGACTCGCAGTCGAGCGCATCGCCAGCGTGCACGGACGGACGGCGACGATGGCCGAGTTCTTGCGGGCGCTCGAGGTCAACGTTGTCCGCAATTGAGAAAGCGCCGGTTAGCCGATTGGTCTGAGAAACGGCGCGAGTGGTGGGCTTACTAATTAAATGAGCCGAAACGACGCGAAGAACGTGTCGAGCGCGTCCGAGGAGATTTCGCCTTCGGCGCCGAGCGCCACGATCTGGAAAAATTGATCATCGACGATGAACAACCGGGCGGCAAGCTGCACCGCGCGCCCGCCGGGATCTCGCCCCGCCGCCTGTAACGCTTCGGCCGCCAGCACCCTGGCGCGAATCGCGCACGGGTACGGACAACGCTGCCGCCGAGCTCTGGGTGATGGTGCCGTTGACATTGCGCACCAGCGCATCGCGCAGGTGCCCAATCGTGCGTTGCCGGGCCGACGGCTCGGCGCTCAATCCGGGCGGCAATGAAGCTGCGCCGACCGCGAACAGGGTGGCACCGACTCCGGTCGAAGTCATCGACATGTGCACGGTGCCATCGGGAAGTTTGACTTCGCGGCTGACCGTCTGCGGGCGACCGGGAAGCACAACAGTGAACCCATCGGGCGAGCGGAATTCGCGCCAGTTAAAGGTGGGATTGCAAGCCGCACCCCCCGCAACGATTCCCCACGCAAAGCACGCCTTCAGGAACCGGCGTCGCGTGGACCTAGCGCGATTTGCCGGTGCGCGCAGGCGCGGCATGGGCGCGCGTGACCGGCGCGGCCTTTTTGACCCGGCCGGGCCGCTTCTTGCCATGACTACCGTTGTATATCTTGCCGCGCCGCGTTCTGAGATCGCCTTTGCCCATCGTCTTGCTCCGCCATCATTGGATCGAGCCAGTATAGAGGGCCTCTTACAATGCCGGCTTCTTCAGAGATCGACGCCATGCCACTCGTCATTTTCCGTTCCAAAGCCGCAGCCGAAATCACGATGTTCGCCGAAAATGCGCGCCGCATCTTCGAGATCATCGGCCGTCCCGAATCTGCGCGCGGCGTGATCACCGCCGAACAGGTACCCGACGCGCTGCAGCGGCTAACCGCCGCAGTCGAGCAGGAAAAGGCGCAGCAAAGAGAAGCGTCGCCGGACGCCGGCAACGACGCGCCGGAGGGCAAGCTCACCCAGGCGCGTGGGGTCACGTTCAGTCAACGCGCCTTTCCGTTGATCGAAATGCTGCGTGCGGCACAGAAGAAAAACGCCGATGTCACGTGGGGCGCGTAGGGCCTGTTAGACAACTAGTCAAGATCACGCGCTTGCGGTGCGTGCCAGCGGTCGGACCGCCCATAGAATCGCGCTCCATGGCCGCCACCGCGCCGCGCGCGCACCCTTTCAAACTTGATCAAGTACGGCCCTGGGCGATCGTAGCGATCGCGGCCGCGCTCACTGTCAGCGCAGTGCTGGTTGGGGTGCGCTCTATGGCAGTCGAAGACGAGGTGCGCCGGCACTACGAAAAAGCGCTGGCTGTTTCGAAAGTCGCCTTCGAAGATCAAAGGTTCAGAGCCGAATTGCGCGCGTTGCAAACGCGAGCCGCGCTCAGCGTCGACGCCGCACGCCAGGCAGGGCAAATGAATCGGGGCGCGCGTTACTTGCTGTTGGCGCTCGTGGCCGTCACTGTCGTGCTCGGCGTGCTCTCCGTATTCCTGGCCTTACGCACACTGAATGCAAACCGTGCGCTACTCGATCGCATGCAACAGCTGGCGCGCGAGGACGCGTTGACCGGCGCGGTCAATCGACGGGGACTCGACGACGTGGTCCCGGTCGAGTTTGCGCGAGCACAGCGCAGCGGTAGCCCGTTGACGCTCGTGATGATCGACCTCGATCACTTCAAGCGCTATAACGACCGGCGGGGACACCTGGCCGGCGACGCCGTATTGCGCGGCGCGGCGCAAGCCTGGCTCAAGCAGCTGCGGCCGACCGACCTGCTGGCGCGCTACGGCGGCGAGGAATTCACGTTGTTACTGCCGGGTACCGACGCCAGGCAAGCTCAGCAACTGGTCGACCGGCTGCGCCCGCCGGTGCCCGATCGCCAGACATTCTCGGCGGGCATCGCGACCTGGGATGGCCGTGAAAGCGCGACCGAGATCCTGCAGCGCGCCGACGCGGCGTTGCTGCAGGCGAAAAAGGCCGGGCGCAATCGAACCATGGTCGCGGGCGAAGAACCGCAGGTGACGCTGCCGCTGATGGTCGTTGCATAGCTTTTCCTTCGAGTGCCGCGCGGGCACTTCGATACCATCGCGGCATGTCACGCCAGCGCATTCTCGTTGTTGAGGACGAACCTGCGATCGCAGACACGATCGTCTACGCGCTGGCCACCGACGGCTTCGAGCCCCAATGGTGCGCCACCGGCGGCGCAGCGATCGACGCGGTGCGTGCAGGCAACTTCGCATTGGCCATACTCGACGTCGGGTTGCCTGATCAAAACGGCTTCGAGCTGTTCAAGCAGCTGCAGACTGTCGGTACCGGATTGCCGGCGATATTTCTGACGGCGCGTTCGAGCGAAATCGACAAGGTGGTCGGGCTCGAGCTCGGCGCCGATGACTACATCGCCAAGCCGTTCTCTCCGCGCGAGCTTGTCGCGCGAGTGCGCACCGTTTGCGACGCGTGCAGCGCGCCGTTCCGATTGCCGCGCCGGCGGCATCATCGGCCGGATTCGACATCGACGACGAGCGCAAGACGATTCGGCTGCACGGGCGTGCGCTGGATTTATCGCGGACCGAGTATCGCTTGTTGAAAGTGCTGATCGAGCGACCGGGGCGCGTGTTTTCGCGCGACGAGCTGATGGAGCGCGCGTGGGACGACCCGGCATCGGCGTTCGATCGCACCGTCGACGCTCACGTGAAGGCGCTGCGCGCGAAGCTGCGTGACGCTGCACCGGAGGATGATCCGATCGTCACCCACCGAGGCATGGGATATTCGCTGCGCGAAGATCGCAAAGCAGTGTGATGAAAAACGTAGCGAGCAGCCCCGAGGTTGCGTCGAGGAGCGGAGGCGTACGGACGTACGTTGAGCACCGGAGACGCAAGATCGGGGCGCGCAGTAGTTTTGCATCGCACTGCTAGCAGCGCGTGTCAAAACGCACCCGTATCTTGCTCGGCATCGTTGTCGTCTACATCGGCGCGGTCGCATTCCTGCTATACCGGATCAGCCTCGATATCGATCCGCGCTACCGCGAGTCGGCCGAGGAATCGCTGGTCGACACCGCCAATGTGCTGGCGACGCTGCTCGAGCGCCAGGCGTACAACGGCGTGATCCAGACTGACGAGCTGGAACGCACGCTGCAGCATGTCGCCAAGCGGCCGATTGAACGCGCGAATATTTGCGATCGAGAAAACCGCGGTCGTGCTGCACGTGTACGTGACGGATGCCAACGGCACCGTGCTGTATGACTCCGCCGGGCGCGATATCGGAAAAGACTATCGCGAGTGGATCGACGTGCGGCGCACCCTGGCTGGCGAATACGGTGCGCGTACGACACTGGCCGAGCCGGGCGATCCGGCGTCGGCGGTGATGTATGTCGGCGCCGCGATCCGCGAGCGCGCCACTCCGCAAGGCGCGGATCAGATCGTCGGCATGCTCAGCGTCGGCAAGCCGGTCGCCGCATTCTCCCCGTTCATTGCGAACGCCCGCCAGAACCTGTTGGCGGCCGGCGCCTTGTCGGCCGGCGCGTTTGCGTTGCTGTTGCTGATCGTCACCGTCTGGCTGGTCCGCCCGTTCGGGTTGGTCACCGATCTCTGGCGCGCGTTGCGATCGAAGCGCGGCGGCGCGGGCCGTGTACTGAACCCATTTCGCGTGGCGTTTGCCGACATCCGCGACGCATTGACCGGCAAGAGTTACGTCGAGGAATACGTCGCGACATTGACGCATGAAATAAAAAGTCCGCTGGCCGCGATTCGCGGCGCTGCCGAGCTGTTGCGCGAGCCGTTGCCCGAGAATGCGCGCGTGCGTTTTACCGGCAATATCGAAGAACAGGTCGCGCGCGCGCAGGATATGGTCGACCGCATGCTCGAGCTGTCCAGTCTCGAGCGCCGCGCGATCGTTGCGCAGCAGGAGCGCCTCAGCGTCGCCAGCCTCGCCGACGCGGTGCGCGGCGAATTGGCGCCGGTAGCCGCACAGCGCGGCGTCGAGCTGTTCATCGACGTCGATCCCGCGCTTGAAATCAACGGCGATCGATTTCTATTGCAGCGCGCGCTGTCAAACCTGGTCAGCAATGCGATCGACTTCGCGCCCGCGGAAACCGCGGTCACCGTCGACGCGCAGCCGCTGCGCGATCGCATTGAGATCACCGTGCGTGATCACGGCGCCGGCCTGCCGCCCTATGCGCACGACCGCGCCTTCGAAAAATTCTTTTCGACGCCGCGCCCGAACGGAAGGAAAGGCACGGGGTTGGGGTTAGCCTTTGTGCGCGAAGTCGCACAGTTGCACGGCGGCAGCGCGCGGCTAATCAATCATCCGGATGGCGGCGCATTGGCGACCATATCGCTGCCGCAGCATCGAGAAAGAGACAACTAAAAAACTCCGAGCGATCGAGGGAGACAGCCGAAACGCTCGGAGGGTCCAAAAGAGATCGGGTCATGTAGCAGGCCTAGGCCGCTGAGAATGCGCAGGCGCTACGCACCTTCAGCCTCGACGATGACTGCCGCTTTCTTGCGAGCTAAAGAGCGTGTAGGCGTGTCCTACTCCAGTCCAGGCTTCTGCCCAACCCACGTCTTGCAAGCCCAGGGCGAAGCTGAACATCAAACTCACTGCGCCCGCGAGCAACGAAGCAACAGCGGCATACGCAACGCGCTTACGCCGGCTCTGCCTCTCTGACGCCGCGCGCTGCCCGCGTAAATCGACTTGCATTTCATTCTCCATTGCCAACACCGGACCGATTGCCGTGGTTGCCATCGTGCAAGTTGCATCGACGATTCGCTATTGAGCAATCGACCTCTGATTCACGGCTTTTTCACACACTTTTCCCGCCGCCTTCAAAGCCGCTTCTTGTCCACGGACGATCGTTCGCTTCGTCGGCCAGCTCTGGCTGATCAAGGAGACAGCGATGCCTGGGTTGCAAGGTTTGATCGATGGATTCCTCTCCGCGGCCGAGGTGGCCGCCTTGCTGTTCGTCGCGCCGGTAGCCGCGACCGAGCAGTCGCGCATAGAACCGGCACCGACTCCGCCAGCCATCCAACGCACCCGCGATCTGCACCTGCTATCGAGTTCATTCGACGTTCGCCTGCTCGGCTCGCTGGCGGACGTGCGCGTCAGCCAGCTCTACCGCAACGACAGTGCCGAGACGATCAACCTCGTGGGGTGGTTGCCGGCGGTCGACGAACACACCGACGCGCTAAGAATCCATCGCAACGGACGTATCGTCGATCTGCTGCAACTCGGCTCCGGGTGCAGCGGCGATGAAGGCAGCGATGACAGCGCAGGGCTGCAAGCCAGTATGGGCGGGCACGTGCAACTGGCGGTCGACGAGTCGATTGCCGACGCGCTGCAACTTGCGCCTGGCGCGACCGCGTTGATTGAAATGATCGCCACGCATTCGTTATCGCGCGCCGGAGCGATGTATCGGTTAGCGCTGCCCGACCGCGCAGCCGTCGACCCACAGGCGCTACTGGTCGATCAAGCCGATATGCGCTTCCTGGTGGTGGTGCCTCATCGGGCCTCACGGGGCGTGGCACGTCTGACGTTGCGTCCCGCTCAGGCGCCCCTGGAAACTATCGAGCTGGGCGCGGGCGATTCATCGACCGCTTATGTCGTGCCACTTGCGAATCGCGCCGCATTGCAAGCGCTCGCTGCGGGCGCGATCGAACTCGAAACGCGCACCGCCGAAGGCATCGTCTGGTCGACGCTGCCGCCGCAGATTCGTATCGACGCCGCGCACGCGGCGGTGACATCGAAGTGAAATGAAATGACTGGGCCCAATCCGCTTAACGCTCGGGTCGGACGCACGCGGGCCGCGCCGATTCTGGTGCGGTCCGTCGAAGACCGTCAGCGCGAGGACGAGCGAAGCGCCTTACGTCGGCGCGCTGCCGATCGCGGGAGCCTTAGTGCCGTCAAGTCGTTCTGGAACGCCGTGTTGACGTTCAGCTCGCGACGCAGCGATCGACTTGCCGGACTCCCGCGATCGGCCGCTGACCCAATCGTGTCGGTCAATTGCCGAGCAAATAGCGCTCGATGAACGCCACCATCGAATAAAAATAATAGTCGGCGTTCGCTTTGCGCGCGAAGCCATGGCCCTCGTTGTCGGCTTCCAGGTACCACACAGGCGTTCCGTTGGCGCGCACCTTCTGCACGATCTGCTTCGCCTCGCTGACCGGGACGCGCGGATCGTTCCTGCCGTGCACGACCAGCAACGGCGCGCGGATTTTTCCGGCGTTGGCCAGCGGTGAAATCTTGTCGAGCACAGCGCGCACGGCAGGATCACGTTCGTCGCCGTACTCGACCCGCCGCAGGTCGCGCCGATAGCTCTCGGTATTGCCCAAGAAAGCTGACGAAATCAGAAATGCCGACGACGTTGATGCCGCCGCGCAGCCGATCGCTGTAGTGCACAAGGCTGGCGAGGACCATGTAGCCGCCGTAGCTGCCGCCCCTGAACCATCACGCGCTTGGCGTCGAGCCGCGAGTCGCTGGCGATCCAGTCGAGCAATGCGCCGATGTCCTTGACCGAGTCTTCGCGCTGGACGCCGTTGTCCAGGTCGAGAAACGTTTTGCCGTAGCCACTCGAGCCGCGCACATTGGGTTCGAGCAACGCGATACCGAGCTCGTTGATCAGATAGTTGAAGCGTGCATTGAAATTGACGGTCGCCTGCGCTTCCGGGCCGCCGTGGATCGCAACGATCACCGGCCTCGGCCCCGTAAAGCGGGGCGGCGGCAACGTAAGCACGCCGCTGATCATGCGGCCGTCGAAACTCTTCCAACGCACGATTTCGGCGTCGCGGAAACTGGCAGGGTCCACTCCGGCCGTATCGGCGGTGGTCCAGCGCTGTGCGGCTCCGCGAGTGGTATCGACACTGAAGATCGTTGCCGGACTCTGTGGTGAATTCAAGGTGAACGCAATTTCGCTCACGCGCTTCTCGTGCCACCTAAGCCCGGAGATTTGACCGCCGGGAATGCTCGGCCGTGCGAGTTCTCTACCGCTGACCGGATCGAACAATCGAAGCTCGTCACGGCCGTCGACGTTGAACACCGCAGCGAGCCGACTGCCATCGTGCGACAACGCCATGCTTTCGACGTCCCACGCGATCTCCGACGAGAAGTAGCGCAGCGAACGCGTATCGAATCGGTACTCGGCGAGCTGCTGAAACTCGCTGCGCGCCGTGGTCGTCAAGTACAGGCGCGCGCCATCGGGGCTGAATTCCAGACCGAAATACACCGCGCGCGTGGCTGTGTCGGTCGCGGGCAACAGACGGTCGCGTTTTCCGCTGGCCAGATTCATGCGCCAGACCTCGGTTTCGGTGCGGCTGATATAGCGAATCATCACCAAACACTTGTCGTTCGGCGAGAACGTGAAGTCGAACCAGCCGGTCCCCGGAAGTTCGGCGATGACGCGGCGCGCATCGGGCTTCAGCGGATCGATCAGCGTCAGCGTTGTGCCGATCTGATCGCGTTTACCACCTTGCGCGGTGCGATCGAGCGGCACCGAAGAGATCAACAGGTGCGTGCCGGCTTCGTTCCAGCTTGCGCTGCTGCGCGTCTCGGGATCTGACAATAATGTGCTTGCGTGCGTGTCGAGATCGAGCCGGTAGATGCGTGCCGCCTCGTTGCCGCCGGTATCGCGCGAATAGATAACGAAGCGGCCAGCGCGCGGATCGAATGACCCGCTGCTAATCGGCTCAGGAAAGTCGGTCAGTCGCTGTGCCGGTGCATCCGGTGCGGTGAGCAGGAACAGTTGATTGACGCTGGAGCCGGCTGCGCGATGGCTAATCAGGATCTCGCGCCGCACCGGGTGCCGATCAGCAAAAGCATGCCCGCGAAAATCGCTGTAGCCACCGACGCGCGCCGCAATCGATTGCGGAATCGGAGGAATGCCTTCGATCAGCAGGTTCGCATTGGGCGCAACCACCTCGGATTGCGCGGGGATTTGAGCAACCAGGACGCTTGCAAAGAAAGCGAGCGCGACAGCGACAGCAGAGTGCTTCATGGAAGTCACTGTTTCTCTGAGGGCGGCCACGATACCGGATCTCCCTACAAAGCCTCGATCCACTCCGCGTTGTAGACCTTCCAACGCCCGCCTTCGCGCCGCCAAACTGAATCGAAATCCCAGCTCTGGCCGCGCTCGGGCAGCAAGCCGGCGCCGCCAGTGGCGAGCACTCGAACCTTGGCGCGCGCACGATCGCCGTCGATTCGCACATCGGTCACCACGGCATTGACGCTGATCTTCTCGTTGCGCAAGTAAGCCCCGACCAATAGGCGCTTGACTTCCTGCTTCCCGAATGTGCCGGACTCGCGTGCGAAGTCGTCGCTGATCGAATCGAGAAACGCAGCGGGTTCGCGCTGCTCGATCGCCTGTGCCATTGCAGCGACTGCAGAACGCAGTTCACGCTCGGGATCGGAACGGCCGCAAGCGAAGACGGCGATTGCGACCACGGCCGCCCCCAGCAAGATGCATCCACGTCGTAATGCCCTGATCACGAATCAGCTTAACCCGTCCGACGAGTTGAGCGGCGCTACAGCGTCCGCTCGAACGAGGCGACGCTAAGCCGGCCGCAGGTCCGGTTTAGCCAAGGTTGGGCGCAAGCCAGCGTTCCAGCTCGCTGACCGTTTCGCTTTTGCGTTGGGCCAAATCTTCAAGCTGATCGCGGCCGATGCGGCCGACGTTGAAGTATTTCGACTGCGGATGCGAGAAGTAAAAGCCACTGACGCTCGAAGCCGGGCTCATCGCGTAATTCTCGGTCAACGCCATGCCGATTTCTTCGGCGCGCAAAGCTTCGAACAGATCGCGCTTGACGGAATGCTCCGGACACGCGGGATAGCCGGGCGCCGGACGAATGCCCCGGTAGGTTTCTTTGACCAGTTCTTCGTTGGTCAAAGTTTCGTTTGGCGCGTAGCCCCACAAGTCGCGCCGCACGCGCTCGTGCAGCATCTCGGCAAACGCCTCGGCAAGACGATCAGCGATCGCCTTGAGCATGATCGAACCGTAATCGTCGTGCTTCGCCTGGAACATCGCTTCGCGCTTTTCGATGCCGATTCCGGACGTGACGGCGAACATTCCGAGGTAATCGGATAGGCCTGAGGTCTTCGGCGCGATGAAGTCCGCCAGGCACTGGTTCGGATTCGGGACACCGGAGAGCACGGGCCTCTTCGTCTGCTGCCGCAGATCGTGCCACGTAACAGGACCTGGCCGCGCGACTCATCCGCGTAGACCTCGATGTCGTCACCGTTCACCGTGTTCGCCGGATAAAAAGCGACGACGCCGTTCGCCTTCAACCAACGCTCGTTCACGATGCGCTCAAGCATCTTTTCGCCTTCGGCAAACACCTGTCGTGCGTGCTCTCCGATGACTTCATCGGCAAGGATCTGCGGAAACGGCCCGTGCAGGTCCCACGTCTGGAAGAACGGACCCCAGTCGACGTACTTGGCAATCATCGCCAGGTCGTAGTTCTTGAACGCGCGGCGGCCGATGAAATTTCGGCCTCGGCGGCATGTATTGACCAACCTCGCCCGTCCAGTCGACACGCGTCTGCGTTCGCTCGCGCATTCGGCCAGTGCGACCACTCGGGCGCTTTCTTGTTCGCATGCTGGGTTCGGACGCGCTCGTAGTCGGTCTTGATGTCCGTCGATGTACTTCGCGGCGCCGTCGTCCGACAGCAGGCTCTGGCAGACGCCGAACTGATCGCGCTACGCGTCCGGCACATAGACCACCGGGCCTTCGATAGTGCGGTGCGATCTTCACTGCCGTGTGCACGCGCGACGTGGTGGCGCCGCCGATCAACAACGGCATTTGCTTCGCGGAATAGCCGTCGCGCTGCATTTCGCGACGCAACGTAGCTCCATTTCTTCCAGGATCGGAGTGATCAGGCCTGACAAGCCGATCATGTCGCGCCTTCTCATCCTCGCCATCGCGAGAATCTTCGTCGCACGGCACCATCACGCCCATGTTGACGACATCGAAGTTATTGCACTGAAGCACGACCGACACGATGTTCTTGCCGATATCGTGCACGTCGCCCTTGACGGTCGCGATCACGACCTTGCCCTTGGCGCGTATCTTCGCCGCTTCGGCGGCGGTTTTCTCGGCTTCGATGTAAGGAATCAGATGCGCGACTGCCTGCTTCATCACGCGCGCGCTCTTGACTACCTGCGGCAGGAACATCTTGCCCGGCGCCGAACAGGTCGCCGACGATGTTCATGCCGTCCATCAACGGCCCTTCGATCACCTCGATCGGGCGCCCGCCGCGCTCGGCCACCTCCGCACGTGCCTTTCGGTGTCTTCGACGATGTAGCTGCGTGATTCCATGCACCAGTGCGTGCGCCAGCCGCTTTTCCACCGGCCCAGCTCGCCACGCGAGATCTTCCTTGCGCTCCTTGCCTCCCGGCCTTGATCGTTTCAGCCATCTGCACCAAACGCTCGCCGGCATCGTCGCGACGGTTCAGCACCACGTCCTCGACGGCTTCGCGCAGTTGGGATCGATGTCTTCGTACACGCCAAGCTGGCCCGCATTGACGATGCCCATCGTCATGCCGGCGCGTATCGCGTGGTAGAGGAATACGGTGTGAATCGCTTCGCGCACATGGTCGTTGCCGCGAAAACTGAAACTCACGTTGCTGACGCCGCCACTGACCTTCGCAAGCGGCAGGTTCTGTTTGATCCAGCGCGTGGCTTTGATGAAGTCGACCGCGTAGTTGTTGTGCTCTTCGATGCCGGTCGCGATTGCAAACATGTTCGGATCGAACACGATGTCTTCTGGCGGAAAACCGACCGTGTCGACCAGCAGCCGATAGCTGCGCTCGCAGATCCGGATCTTGCGTTCATAAGTATCGGCCTGGCCCTGCTCGTCGAACGCCATCACGATGACCGCTGCGCCGTAGCGCCGCGCGAGCTTGGCTTGCTCGACAAACGACGCCTCGCCTTCCTTCATCGAAATCGAGTTGACGATGCATTTTCCCTGCACACACTTCAGCCCGGCTTCGATCACGCTCCACTTTGAGCTGTCGATCATCACCGGCACTCGCGCGATATCGGGCTCTGAGCCGATCAGCTTCAGGAAACGATCCATCGCTGCGGACGAGTCGAGCATCGCCTCGTCCATGTTGACGTCGATGACCTGCGCACCGCTTTCGACCTGCTGCCGCGCGACGGTGACCGCGTCTTCGTATTGTTCGTTCAGAACGAGCCGTGCAAACGCTTTTGACCCCGTCACGTTGGTCCGCTCGCCGACGTTGACGAACAACGACTCGTCGCTAATCGTCACCGGCTCAAGACCCGACAGCCGCATCAGCGGCGGCACTTGCCGGGGGACTCGCGGAGCAATTCGTTCGATCGCCAGTGCGGTCGCCCGAATGTGATCCGGAGTCGTCCCGCAGCAACCACCCGCGATGTTGACGAAGCCGGCTTCGGCGAATTCCCTTAGCAGACTCGAAGTGACATCGGCGGTTTCGTCGAAGCCGGTTTCGCACATCGGGTTCGGCAGCCCAGCATTGGGGTATCACGCTGATGAACGTGTCGGCCAGCTTCGCGAGTTCTTCGATGTACGGCCGCATCAGCGCAGCGCCGAGTGCGCAATTCAGCCCAACGGTCAGCGGCCGCGCATGCCGCACGGAGTTCCAGAACGCCTCGACGGTCTGGCCCGACAAAATGCGGCCGGAGGCATCGGTCACCGTCCCGGAGATCATCAGTGGCACTCGACTCCCTCGACGTTCGAACTCGGCGTCGATCGCAAACAGTGCGGCCTTCGCATTCAGCGTGTCGAAAATTGTCTCGACGATCAGCAGATCGGCGCCGCCGTCGAGCAGCCCGCGCGTCTGTTCACCGTACGATGTAACCAGCTCGTCGAACGTGATGTTGCGTGCGCCAGGGTCGTTGACATCGGGCGAGATCGATGCCGTCTTCGGCGTCGGCCCGAGCGCGCCGACGACAAAGCGCGGTTTGTCTCCCGACGAATACTCAGCGCACACGCTCTTCGCGATCTTTGCTGCTTCCAGGTTGATGTCGTACGCCACGTGCGCCAGACCATAGTCTTGCTGCGCAACCGACGTGGCGCCGAACGTGTTGGTTTCGATCAAATCGGCGCCGGCTTCCAGATACGCCTGATGAATGTCGCGCACGATATCGGGGCGCGTCAGCGACAACAGATCATTGTTGCCCTTGACGTCGATTGAATGATCCACGAAGCGCGTGCCACGAAAATCCGCTTCGGTCAGTTTGTAGCGCTGGATCATCGTGCCCATTGCGCCGTCGAGCATGAGAATGCGGCGCGCCAGCAGCTCACGCAGTTGCAACTCGATCCCGCCGGAAGGGTGACGCGTGTTCATCGCGGACCTTTGCACAAAGGCCGGCGATTGTAGGTGAAACGAGATGCCGATTCCGCCCGCTGGCTTATGAGCTAATGACGGGCAGCCTTGATCAAGTCGGCCGCTTTTTCCGCGATCATGATGACCGGCGCGTTCGTGTTGCCCGATATCAACGTCGGCATCACCGATGCATCGATGACCCGAAGACCATCCACTCCGCGTACGCGCAACTGCGTATCGACCACAGCGCGATCGTCAGTGCCCATGCGACAGGTTCCGACCGGGTGGTAGATCGTGTCGGCGCGCTCGCGAATCGCTTGCCCAATGTCTTCGTCGCTATGCACCTTCGAAAAATACAGCTCGCGCGACGGCTCGCCGCCTCTGTAATCGGCAAACGCGGGCTGCGCGAAGATCTTGCGCACCCATTTGAATCCGCGCACCAGCGTTTCGAGATCGCCAGGATCAGACAAGAACGCCGGGTCGATCAACGGCGCATCGCGCACGTCGCGCGACGCAAGCCGTACGGTGCCGCGACTGGCGGGTCTCAGGGCGGTCGCATGGCAGCTCATGCCATGCCCCCAGTGATACGTGCGGTTATGGTTATCGACCATCCCTATCACGAAATGCAACTGCAAGTCTGGCCGTTCGAACTCCGGCAGCGTACGAATAAACGCACCCGCTTCGGCAAAATTTGAAGTGAGCACGCCGCGCCGCTCGCGCCGCCAGCGTCGGATGGCACGCAGCAGCTTTAGTCCGCCGATCAACGAGAACCCAAGCAGATCGGCATTCGCTACGCGCCGATTGATCGTGATATCCGGGTGGTCGTGCAGGTTGTCGCCGACCGGCAGATCGGCAATCGAGTCGATGCCGAACTCGCGCAGATGCGAAGCGGGGCCGATACCCGACACCATCAATAGCTGCGGCGACTGCAGCGCGCCGGCCGCTATCAGCACTTCGCGCCGCGCACGCATATCGCGCTCGACGTTGCCTTGACGAAACTTGACCCCGATTGCGCGCCGAGCGTCGAAGATGATCTGCGTCGCAAGCGCATCGGTCACGACCTGCAGATTCGCCCGCTGGCGCGCGGGTGCCAGATAGGCGCGCGCTGCGCTCCAGCGCTCGCCGTCTTTTTGCGTGACCTGGTACCAGCCGATGCCCTCTTGCGTATGACCGGCAAAATCGTCGTTGCGCGGCAGCCCTGCCTGTTGACCCGCTTCGACGAAGAGTGCAGCCGCTGGATGTGGCGATCGTAGATCCGCGACATTCAGCGGCCCAGCGTTCCCATGAAATGAATCCGCGCCGCGCTCGTTGTTCTCCGCCTTGAGGAAATACGGCAATACGTCGTTCCAGCCCCAGCCGATCGCACCGTCCGCCGCCCAGCCGTCGTAGTCCTCGCGCTGGCCGCGCAGATAGATCATGGCGTTCAGAGCAGACGAGCCGCCGAGTCCCCGGCCACGCGGCTGATAACCGCGCCGCCCGCCAAGGCCCGGTTGCGGAACGGTCGAAAATGCCCAGTTGCACGCGTTGCGCTTGATGATGTGAAGTGCGGCGCCAGTGGGCACGCGATTGAGTACGCGGTCATTCGTGCCGCCCGCTTCGATCAGTGCCACGCTGACAGCAGGATCTTCCGACAAGCGCGCTGCGAGAACGCAGCCTGCCGAGCCGCCGCCAACGATGATGTAATCAAACTCCATGAACGCGCCCGATGAGTACGAGCGTCGACGCTCGCGCGACGCGCATTCTCGCGTCTAAAGGCGCCGGCACCGAGCGGCTGGCTAGAAGTGTTCCTCGACTTTGGGAGTTACCTCAAGTAGGGAAATTTACGCACGCCGAGCGGCCATGCGATGGTTTCGCGCGTCCGCGTGGACGCTGTTCGGTGCGTCACGGTTACCAACGCAGGATATTTCCGAACCGGTGTTCAACACCACACGCGCGGATTTCCCTGATCTGGGAGGAGATGTCGATACCGGTCAGTTTCAAGGCCGATCGGAAGCGCGTGGAAGATATTCTGCTTGCGGCTACGCGACGCACGCGGTCACCTGACGCAGCGCCCAATGGTGCTGTCGGCCCGGCGCGGTTCTTGCTCTGATGGTCGCATGCCTCCTCGTCTCCGCCATCTTGTGCTGCGGGTGCGGCGCAGTGAACGGAGCGCCGCGCCGGCCCTGGGATCGGGACCGCTTGAAGTTCGGCCGCACATGATGTCGCGCTGCAGGCGGCTGCTTATCGTACTGTTTCCGCTGATATTTGCCGCTGCAACTGTTCTTGCGCTTGCTGCTCCAAAGGGACCTGTACTCGTGATCGAGATCGAAGGCGTCATCGGTCCAGCTACCGCCGATTTCGCGCATCGTAGTTTCGAGAAGGCGCGGGCCCGCGAGGCAAGTCTGATCGTGCTGAAAATGGACACGCCCGGCGGCCTCGATCAGTCAATGCGCCGCATCATCCAGGACATTTTGGCGTCGCCAATTCCGATCGCCACGTTCGTCGCGCCCGAAGGAGCGCGCGCCGCCAGCGCCGGCACTTACATCCTCTATGCCAGCCATATCGCGGCGATGGCGCCGGCCACCAACCTGGGGGCTGCCACCCCGGTGTCGATCGGTGGCCCCGGCGGCGGCGAGCCGAGCCGGCCGGAGCAGGACGGTAAAAGCGATCCCAAGGCCGACGACAAAGGCAAGGCCGAGCGCCGCGCGGCGCGCAGTTCTCCCGACGCGATGCGGGAAAAAGCGGTCAACGACGCCGCGGCGTATATCCGCGGCCTGGCCGAGCTGCGCGGCCGCAATGCCGAGTTCGCCGAGCAGGCGGTGCGGGAGGCGAGCAGCCTGTCGGCCGGCGAAGCGTTGAAAAGCGGCGTGATCGAAGTGATCGCCGCCGACGTGCCCGGTCTGATCAAACAGATCGACGGCCGCACGGTCACGTTGCAGGGCGGCAAGGTGACACTCGCGCTCGCCGGCGCAGCGATCGAGACGATCGAGCCCGACCTGCGCACCCGCGTGCTCAGCGTATTGACCAATCCGATGCTGGCGATGGTGCTTATGATGATCGGCGTCTACGGCCTGTTCGTCGAGTTCACCAGTCCCGGATTCGGCGTGCCCGGCGTCGCCGGCGCGATCGCACTGTTGCTGGCGCTGTATTCGTTCCAAATGCTGCCGGTCAACTGGGCCGGCGTTGCATTGATCGGGCTCGGCGCGACACTGATGATCGCCGAAATTTTCCTGCCGAGCTTCGGCGCGCTCGGGGTCGGCGGCATTATCGCAGTCGTCGCTGGTGGCTTGTTGCTGATCGATGCCGACGATCCGGCGTTCCGCGTGAGCTGGCCGGAAGTCACTGCCCTCGCGCTGGTGAGCGCGGCAGCGATCACCGCATTCGGCGCGTTTGCACTCAAGTCGCGCCATCGACCTGTCGTCAGTGGGCGCGAGGACATGCTCGGCGCTCGCGGCACTGTGGTGGCCGGCGAAGACGGAATCACCTGGGCCGAGGTGCGCGGCGAGCGCTGGAAAGTTCGCAGCGGCGAGCCGCTGGCACCGGGCGATTCGGTGCGAATTGTCCGCGTCGATGGTCTGACGCTCGAAGTCACCACGCAACCTAGTGAAGGAATCGACCATGCTGTTTGACCTTCCGATCATCTACGGCGCACTGGTTGTGCTGTTGCTGTTCCTGCTGTTTTCAGCAGTCCGCATCCTGCGCGAGTACGAGCGCGGAGTGGTGTTCATGCTGGGCCGGTTCTGGCGCGTCAAAGGCCCCGGCCTGGTCATCCTGATTCCCGGGATCCAGCAAATGGTGCGGGTCGATCTGCGCGTGGTGACGATGGACGTGCCGGCGCAGGACGTGATTTCGCGCGACAACGTATCGGTCAAGGTCAACGCGGTGCTTTACTTCCGTGTGATGGACCCGCAGAAAGCCATCATCCAGGTCGAGAACTTTCTGATGGCCACCAGCCAGCTGGCGCAGACGACCTTGCGCGCCGTGCTCGGCAAGCATGAGCTCGACGAGATGCTGGCCGAACGCGAAAAGCTCAACATCGATATTCAGAAGATTCTCGACGCGCAGACCGACGCCTGGGGCATCAAGGTGGCGAACGTCGAGATCAAGCATGTCGACCTCAACGAGACGATGGTGCGTGCGATTGCGCGGCAGGCGGAAGCCGAGCGCGAGCGGCGCGCGAAGGTGATCCACGCCGAAGGCGAGAAGCAGGCGTCGGCGGCGCTGCTGGAGGCGGCGCAGATGCTGGCGCAGCAGCCGGAAGCGATGCAGCTGCGCTATCTGCAAACGATGACGCAGGTCGCGGGCGATCGCGCCTCGACGGTGATCCTGCCGCTACCGATGGACATGATTGGGTCGATGCTCTCGCGTGACAAATCCGCCAAGTAAGGGTAGAGGTCAACCACCGCACTCGACCGTATTTCTGGGCGTATCACACGCGCGGAGATTCATCTTTCGGCAAGCTCGACGCCGACCGGCGCAGCGGCACGCGCCAGGCCAACAACGATGCGACCAGGGCGTGCCATGTTCAACCTTGAAAATCTTAGCCGGCCGGCCATATCCCCTTCGCTCCCGTTTCTGTCATTTGCTGTTCCTATATTGCGGGCGGTGGAGCAAGCGCAGCGTCAAGCCGTTGTGCGCTTCACACGTCGCACTGTGATGTGATATCCGACGTGCTTCCTATAGCTGCGAGGGCAGCAGCGACGCCAGCATCGCCGGAAAATCTGCTCGCCGTTGAGCAGTTGGTCGACCTGGTTTCCCTGCACCGGCGCCGCGCCGAGCATACAACTCATTGCGCGCGGGAACGGTTCGGAATGACCGCAGTGCGATGCGGAAGTCGCCAATCAATTTGCTTGTCGCCCAGGCTGAGATTCAGCATGACCACGACGACAAAGACTGTGGCCAATATCGTGATGGCGACGGTGACCCAGCGGCTAGTACCTCCGCGCCTAGCCATCGGCGCCGGGCACGTCCGACAGCGCCGAATTTCCCGCCTTGCCATCCCTCGGAACAACGGTCAGCGACGCGTCGGTCTCCAGCACGACCGCTTCGACATCGGCCAGGTCTTTTAAGTTGGCGGCACGTACCGCTGCGCGCACCTCGCTCTCGGTCAGCCGCGCGTGGCGCAGCGCCGAGGTCAAAAACCTTCCCCGGTAAAGCAGCAACAGAGGCTCGCCTGTCACAAAGCGCCGCAGCCAGTGTGCTCTGACGCTGGACCAGGTAATCGCAAACTGAAGGCCGATCAAGACGGCGAACGCGAGCGCGCCCTGCGCCAGCGAAACGTCCTTGCTCAGAAGAAGACTCGCGAGGGTCGAGCCGAGTGCGATGGTGACAACGAAATCGAACGCATTCATCTTCGACAGCGTTCGCTTGCCGGAGAGTCTTAAGAAGGCAACCAAAACGACGTACGCCGGCACGCCGATCAGCAGCGTGCGCAGCAAGCCTTCGTAGCCATCGAAGAAAACGCGTTCCACGGCCGCAATCCTGTCCCTTGACGCAAAGGCGCCGGCCTGTCGGTGGCGCACGCCACCGGTTTATCGCATCTGCCGACAACGCCACATAGGCAATCGCCGCGCCTTCCTTGACGCGATCGCTCGCCCGCAGGTTCTTCAAGGTATGGCGCTTGCCTGCTCGCTATCCCTGCTACCCGCCGGAAGCTCACATGAAGCTGGTCTTATCAGCGCTTGCCGCCTTCCTCGTCGCTTACACCGCTCACGCCGCGCTCGACGGCAGTTCGATTCTCGCTTTCGAGGCCACTTCGCTGTCCGGAAAAAAGGGTCAGCAGTCAACAGCTGATCAGTCAACCCACCGTATTGATCGTGACGCCCAGTAAAGACGCCGCTGCGGACACACGCATGTGGGCCGAGGCGCTGCGCAAAAATCTGGACCAGAAGACGATCCGAATCCGTGACGTAATAGCTGTCGATTTGCCTTACTTCATGAGCGAGCGTGACGCAATCGGGCGTGCCAAGGAGAAGATACCGGCGCGCTACTACGATCAAACGTGGCTCACGGCCGGGACCAAGCTCGAAATCGCGCTCGACATTCCGACCGGAAGCGACAGCGCCTTCGTCTTTGTGCTCGATTCGCAAGGCAAAATACTGGCGCGTGTTCAAGGCGAGCCCACCGAGCAGCGCGTCGGCGAAATCAACTCAGCCGTGCAGAACACCCGCTGACCGGAGGCGTGGAATGTTGAGACCTGCGATTGCAATCTGGGCGCTCCGGCGCGCTCGCGTGCAGCGGCGCCGCGGCACAGGTCCACATTTCCGAAAGCGCTTCTTCCACACTGCGCGCGGACATGCTCAGCAGCCACGCCTTACCCGCCGGCACGGCAGCCGGGCACTGCATCGAGCGTACGGCGGATCGCGGCGTGCTGAATCTGCTGGTCTTGCAGGACAAGGGAGGCAGGCAGACAACGGTCAAGGCCAAGGTAGTGGCACGTAAAGAGCTACCTGCTTGGCCAGAGCAAATCGCCCGGCGCGGTGACGCTACAGAGCAATTCCTGAAAGTCCTATCTCTGGCAGCAGGACTATGAAACCGGCTTGCGCTCCAGTTCCACGTTGATTTCCGCGCCCACCAGGATGGCGACTCCCGTAAGGTAGAACCAGAGCAATGAAACGATGACCGCTCCGAGTGAACCGTAGGCGACGTTGTAGTCGGCAAAATTCGCAACGTACACCTTCAGGCCGATTGAAGCGACAAGCCAGAGCGCAATAGCGATCAACGTACCCGGACGCACCCATTGCCAGCGCGCGCGCGGACGGTGCGGCGCAAAGTGATAGAGAAGATCGAAGGCGAGCAGCACGAAGCCGAAGATCACCGGCCACTGAACGATTTGCCACGCCAGCACGAATGCCGGACCGAGGCCCATGTTTTGCGCGAGCATCTCGGCCATCGGAACACCGTACGCCAGCAGCAGCATAGCCGCCGTCGTGAAGGCCATAAGCACCAGCAGCAGGACCAGCCCCACCAGACGTCGCCGCCACCATGGGCGTTCTTCATCGACGCCATATGCGCGATTCAGACCGCGGATGGTTGCCACCATTCCGCTCGATGCCGCCCACATCGCGACCACCAGGCCCCACGTCAGCGGCGCTCCGGCGCGGCCTGCCAGGTGATCGATAACGCCGCCGAACACACGGACGATCGACCGCGGCGCGAGCGTGGCCAGACGGTCGAGGATCGCGTCGCGAACAAGCCACTGCGCATCGAGGAACATTCCCAGCGCCGCCATCAGGATGAGCAGCATCGGGAAAACGGAAAGGAAGAAATAGAATGACATCTGCGCGGCTCGGCCCGGAATCTGGTCGTCGACGATTCTGTGAGCAACAGCGCGTGCAGTTCGGCTCCAATCTGTCGTATGGTGGCTCGATCCGTCCATCGTCGCCAAGAACGATACCGGACGAGGTCGATGGAAGCTGAATTGCGCCGCTTGGCGGCGCTAACATCCACTTTCTCTTCCGAGGATGGTGATGCCCTCTCTTCCGCAGCGTGTTCATATCGTCGACGTTGGCCCGCGCGACGGGTTGCAGAACGAGAAACAGATGATCGCGGCCGATGTCAAGGTCGAGCTGGTCGATCGCTTGACCGACGCCGGCTTCAGCAACATCGAAGTGACGTCGTTCGTATCGCCAAAATGGGTGCCTCAGATGAGCGACGCGGCCGACGTGATGGCGCGCATCCGACGCAAGCCCGGCGTCACCTATTCGGTGCTGGTGCCAAATGAAAAGGGCATGCAAGGCGCGATTGCTGCACGCGCGGATGAAATCGTCGTGTTCGCCGCCGCCAGCGAAGCGTTCTCGCAAAGAAACATCAACTGCTCGATCGACGAGTCGATCGAACGCTTTCGCCCGGTCACGGAGCAGGCGCAGCGGCAAGGCATTCGAATTCGCGGCGCTATTTCATGCGCGCTCGGATGCCCTTACGAAGGAGAGGTCGAGGCCAGTGCAGTTGCGCATGTGGCGCGGCGGATGAAGGACATTGGCGTTCAACACGTCGGAGTCGCCGACACAATTGGCACGGGCACGCCGGAAAAAACCAAGCGCGTGTTCGACGCTGTGCTTGCCGTTTACGACCTCAACGACATCAGCGGCCACTTTCACGACACCTACGGCATGGCCACCGCCAACGTGTATGCGTGCCTCGAGCTCGGCATTGCGAGCTTTGATTCCAGCATTGCCGGACTCGGCGGGTGCCCGTATGCGAAGGGCGCGACCGGAAACGTGGCTACCGAAGATGTGCTGTACCTGCTCAACGGTCTCGGGATCGAAACCGGCATCGATTTCGCCAAGGCGGTAGCGACTGGCCAATGGATCAGCGGCATTCTCGACCGCAAGGCGCACTCGCGCGCTGGTAACGCGGTCACCGCAAAACTTGCCGCTTGAGCATTCATCAACGGTCGATGTCACCCGATCTGAAAGCCGGCATCAAGTTCGACTTTGAATACAAAGTCCCCGACAGCAAGACGGTGCCGCGCTTGTACCCCGAATGGTCAGAGTTCGGCGAAATGCCGGAAGTGTTCGCCACCGGATACTTGATCGGCTTGATGGAAGGCGTCTGCCAGCTTGCTATCAAGCCATTCCTCGATTGGCCGCGCGAACAGTCGGTCGGCACACATGTCAACTTTTCGCACCTGGCGGCGACGCCCCCGGGCCTGACGATACGTGTCCATTGCGAAGTGCTGAGTGTCGACGGACGCAAAGTCACTTTTCGCGCGCACGCGCACGACGGCCACGACCTGATATCCGAGGGCACGCACGAGCGCGTCGTCATCGACGCGGCGCGCTTCAATCAGAGGCTGCAATCGAAGCGAAGCGCGACGGTTTGAACGCAATACTGCCTATGCAGCCAGAGTTGCCAGTCGCATCGCCTTGCATTTCGGTTTGCAAAATGGATGCCGCGAGCGGCTGGTGTGAAGGCTGCTTGCGCTCGATCGATGAAATAGTGCGTTGGTCGCAAATGTGCGAAGACGAAAAGCGCGCAGTATGGGCGCAGCTGGCACATCGGCGCACGTCGTGAGCGCAGGTTCGGCAGTCGTGCCTTCGACGATGCGCGTACTCGAACGCGGCTGGGTTTCTTCGAACAATGTCGTGTTGTTCGACGCCGATCACTCGGCGACGCTGATCGACACCGGCTATGTCACGCACAGCGAGCAAACGCTGCAGCTCGTTCGCCACGCTCTCGATGGAAGACAACTGAAGCGCATCATCAATACGCACTTGCACTCAGATCACTGTGGCGGCAACGCCCTGTTGAGCCGGGAGCTGAGTGCGACGATCACGATTCCGCCCGGCCATGCCGAAGCCGTCCGGCGCTGGGATGACGCGGCGCTTGGCTTCTCCGCGTGTGGCCAAGCATGCGATCGGTTCAATTTCGACGCCGTCGTCCGGCCCGGCGAGCACTTGGTGATGGGCGGCTCTGACTGGCAGGCGGTTGCGTCGCCTGGGCATGATCCGCACTCGATCGTTCTGTGGAATGCTGGCGACCGCACCCTCATTTCAGCGGACGCTCTCTGGGAGAATGGCTTTGGCGCGATCTTTCCAGAAGTCGAGGGCGATTCGGGCTTCACCGAGCAACGCGCGATCCTCGAGTTGATAAGCGAGATAAACCCGCGGCTGGTAGTTCCAGGCCATGGAGCCCCCTTCACAGAAATCGATAAGGCGCTCTCACGCGCCTTCGCGCGGCTGGACGCGCTCGAGGCCAGCCCCGAACGCAACGCGCGCAGCGTGATCAAGACGTTGCTCAAGTTCCACCTGTTGATCGTGCGCCGCGTTGCGCTGGAAGAACTCATCCAACGCTGCGGCGGATGGCACTACGCGCGCATTGTCAACGAGCGCTATTTTAGATTGCCGTTTCCGGAGCTCATTGCGCGCAGCGTCGAGGAACTCGTCGCGGGCGGCGCGCTGCTGCTGGACAACGGCATCGTCGCAAATCGAGATTGAATCGGCGCGCGCGCTAGCTCCACAGAGCTGTCGCCAGCAGCGCCAGAGAAACCAGCGCGACGACACCCGCCAACACGTTCAGATCGTCGCCTGAATCAGGACCGTTCTTGACATCCTCCGGCATTGCCGCCTCCATTCGCTGTGCCCTGAGTTAAACATCGGCGCGCTCGTTGCGGCATTTGATCGTCTTAATGGACGATCGATGGACTAGCTCAAAAAACCATGGTTCGGGTTCGCGGATTCATCGTTTCCGAAACGACGGTCGCCGCGCCCGCGTGGCCGTCGCACTCGGTAATTAGCGTTTCGCCGCGCGCGTGCTCGTGCATCGCCATGCCGCACGCGTACAGCTTCACGTCTGCAGCCTTCACTTCGCGAATGAAGTCGCCGACGGTCTTCGTGCACTCGGTATCGGTATGCGCGGCGTCCGCGAGGCCGGGCAGCAGCCAACGCACCGTACTCGACGTGAAGTGCATGTCGACGTCGACTTCCAGCGCACGTGCCGCCAGTGCATAGACAAAGGGTGCGGCCGCCAGCGCAGGGCCGTTCGGAGCATCCGGACCCGCCGACCACAGCACGATCACCAGCTTGTCGGCACCTGTGCTCATCAGTAACCGCGGTTGGGATCGATGTCGAAATCTTCGGTATAAAAATCGTCGATCGGCGGCACCAGTTTTTCTGCCAATCGCGGCTGCAGCCATTCGCGGTACGCGACGACATCCATCAACATCGCGCGCTCGGTATCAAGAGCGGTCGGCTCGACGCTGAACAGCCAACCTGCGCCATACGGGTCGGTGATGATCAGATGAATGTTGTCGACCGCGGACGAATTCGACTCGATGATGCGGCACGACAGCGGCGCATGGATCGCCACCGCGGTCTTGCCGGTTTCCATCACGCCCATCGATCGATCGCGCTCGATCGTGCTGCCGGCCGGACGCGGAGTAAACAACATGAACTGTCCGTGTGACGACACCAGGTGGGTTGCGCCGACACGCGCGCGACCATCGGCATCGAAGCGCACCCACATGTCCTGCTCGGGGGCGTACAGACAATCGGTGGCCAATTGAGCGAGCGGGTCAGTCATCGAGGATCCGGCGATTCGTGGCGGAAGAGTATGGGAGTCGAACCCACCAGGGATTGCTGGCAACCCCTACCAGATTTGAAGTCTGGCCGGCCCACCGGGACACGACACTCTTCCATTGTTGACAACGTAAAGGATCTTAAGCGCGCCATGGATTCGCGCGCCGTACGAGGTGATCGTCGCGCACCCTGCGCAGGTAACCCACCTTGTCGAAAAACTCCAGAATCTGGATCGCCAACTTGCGCCCGGTTGCAATTTGATCGCGAAACTCGGCGGCGCGCGCGGCGCCGTGACGCTCGGCTACGCTTCCTGCAATGTCGGCGAGTTCGGCCACGGCCTTGATTAGAAAGAAGTGGTCGTGCGCAACTTGTGCGACTTCGCCGGTGCGCGCAACGGTTTTCAGCAGGTGCCGCACTTCGACTTCGGGGATGCCGGTGTCGCGCGCGATGTCGCGTACGCGAGGCGGATCGAATTTTCGATCGTCGAGCAAGGGCTTGATGCGTTCCCACCGCGCGCGCTGATCTTTACCTAACGCAGCCGTGTGCGTCGGCAGCGCGAGAAATGCGCCGCGCCGCTGCAACGCAAATTGTTCGAGCAGTTCGTCGATCAGCGATCCGAACACGTCCATATCGAGTGCTGGCGCGATCATGCGCCGCAGCCTTTGCTGCTCGACTCCGGGCATTTCAGGTTCTTTCTCGTGCACAAGCCCGATGGCAGTGACGACTTCGCTGCGCAGCCGCTGCCAGTGTTCAGCGGAAATGGCCACGCCGTCAGCGACGTGCGCACCGCTGGCATCGAGCAGCGCACGCAACTCGTCGTCACGCATGTTCCAGCCCGAGGTAATGCGCGCCAGCGCCACCGGCTCGCGATCCAGCCACGCGCCCAATGCATCGACCGGAGAACCGTCTCGCAGCGCCGCCAGCAACTGCAGTCGCGCAGGAGCGCGCCGGCCGCGCCGCGCGGCGGAGCCGAGCGGCATCACATCGAGCACCGCACCGCCGCCGAGAGTGCGCTGTGCCGATGCATCGCGAATGACGAAACGGTCGCCACGGCACAGGGCCAGCGGGCGATCCAGCGTCAATGAGACCAGGTGAGATTCCGCGGGTTCGATGCGCGCAGCGTCCAGCACGGCAATTCTGGCCATGACGTCGGCGGTGCCGTGGTGCAAATGCACCGTCGACGAATTGGCGAGCGGCTTCCCGACACTGGGGGACAGAGTTAACGTCGCGTCGAATCGCTCCGCCATGTTGGCGAGCACTGGCGCCTGCACCCACATGCCACGCTCGACCTGCGACTTTTCGACGCCTGCGAGGTTGAGCGCACAGCGTTGTCCGGCGACGCCGACGGTGCTCAACCGGTCCTGCGCGTGAACCGAGCGGACGCGCGCGGTCAGCGTGCCGTGCGCCGTCGGTCCGATGCTGACCGACTCGCCGACGCGAAGCTCGCCCGCGTGTACGGTCCCAGTCACTATCGTGCCGATGCCGGACAACGTAAAGCAACGGTCGACCGCCATGCGAAAGTTTCCGGCAGTTCTCCGCGCCGCTCGGCTCGCTGCCACATCGAGCAAGTGGGCCTGCAGTACGTCAACCCCTGCGCCACTCAGCGATGAAAGGGGGAAAACCGGCCAGTTCGCGGCAGCAGTAGAGCTGAGACGGTCCGCAATCTGAAGCACCACTTCCTCGACGCGCCCGGCCGACACCGCATCGATCTTGGTGACTGCGACCGCGCCCACATCAATACCCAACAGCAGCAGAATGTCCAGATGCTCGTCGGTCTGCGGCATCACACCGTCGTCGGCGGCGATCGCCAGCAGCGCAAAATCAACGCCGGTAGCACCCGCGAGCATCGTGTGGATAAACTTCTCGTGCCCTGGGACATCGATGAAACCGAGGACATCGTCGCCAACCGGTACATAGGCGTAAGCCGAGCTCGATCGAGATGCCGCGCTTGATTTCCTCCGGCAATCGATCGGTGTCCCGGCCGGTCAATCGCTTGATCAGCGATGTCTTGCCGTGATCGATATGCCCAGCCGTTCCGATGATCATGGCGTGACGAGCGCCTTCATATTTTCAACAAACGCTGCTTCATCACGCGGCAACAGGCAGCGCAAGTCGAGCCACAGCGCGCCGTCGGCGATACGGCCGATCACCGGTGTCGGCAACGCACGCAGCCGCTCCTGCAACCGTTCGATCGCGCGACCACTGACTTTCACGCCGGGTCGCAGTGCCAGCGCTGCCGACGGCAATCGTTCGGCCGGCATGCTGCCCGAACCGATCTGGCTGGCGCAGTCTTCTACTGCAACTGAAAAAGCCGGTGCGACTGCGCTTTTTAGACCACTTGCAATTCGCTCGCACGCCGCGCGGATTTCGGCTTGCCGGCGCGTCAGCAGCGCAAGCGTCGGCAAGCGTTCTTCGAGCCGATGCCCGCTCGCGTAGATCCGCAACGTCGCTTCCAGCGCAGCCATCGTCAGCTTTCGAGACGCGCAGCGCACGTTTCAGAGGGTCTTTCTTGATTTTTGCGATTACGTCTGCGCGGCCGACGATCAGTCCCGCCTGCGGCCCACCGAGCAGTTTGTCGCCCGAGAACGTCACGACATCGGCACCGGCGCGAGCGACTCCTGAGGTAATGGTTCCTTCGGGAGCCCGTGCAACGCTAGGTCGATCAGCGCTCCCGCTCCCAGATCCACCATGTACGGTACGCCGCGCGCATGTGCGATCTGCGCCAATGTTGCGTCGTCGACCGTCGCGGTGAATCCAGTGATCGCGTAGTTCGACCAATGCGCCTTGACGATCAACCCGGTCTTCGGCCCGCATGCGTCTTTTGTAGTCGCGTGCGTGCGTGCGGTTCGTCGTACCGACTTCGACCAGCTTGCAGCCCGCGGCCTTCATGATGTCCGGCATCCGGAACGCGCCGCCGATCTCGATCAGCTCGCCGCGCGAGATGACCGCTTCCTTGCGCGCGCAGAGCGCTTTCAGCGACAGCAACACCGCGGCGGCGTTGTTATTGACGACCGTTGCAGCTTCGGCGTCGGTCAGCTCCCGCAGCAAGTCCTCGACGATATGGTCGCGGTCGCCGCGGCCGCCACTGCCCACGTCGTACTCGAGCGCTGTGTAACTTCGCATCGCCGTGGCGACTGCAGTAATCGCTTCTTCCGCCAGCAACGCTCGTCCAAAATTCGTGTGGATGACGGTGCCGCTCAGATTGAATACTGGACGCAGTCGCGAAGCCCAGACCTGCGATAGGCGCAGCTGCACTTGCGCGACCAGGGTTTCGCTGTCCGGGACCGCTGCCCCGGCAACAATAGCTGTGCGATTTTCGGCCAGCACTTCCTGCACCGCGTGTTTGACCTGCAACGTGCCATGCTCTGCCGCGACCGCGTTCAATTGGGGCGAAGCCAGCAGCCGATCGACCGCCGGCAGGCGAGCCGCTGCACCGGGCGAGGAGTTGGACTTGGGTCCGCCTGACTTTTCGCTTGAGTCGCCCGCACCGGGCAGAGTCAAGTCAGGCATCGCTAAGAACTTCCGGGATGGAACAACAAATTCGGCCCCGAGCGCGCGTAACCTTTTTCATCGACCAGCAGGTCGAGCGCCAGCGTGGCCAGATCGTCGGCGGTCGGATCAAGGTGCGGATCCTTTTCCTGGTAAAAAATTTTCAGATAGCTCTTGCATTCGTCGCACGTCTCAGCGCGCGCCGCGGGCTCGGCCTTTGATTCGACTTCGGCCTGCAGCACCAGGTATTTGACGCCCTTGTCGGTATCGCACGACGTACATTGAATGCGCGACATATTCCATTCCGTCGCGCACAGCGAGCACACCAGGTAACGCAGGTTCGCCTGCTCGCCACCGATGCGCAGCACGCTGGCCACCGGCCGCGATGCGCACACCGGGCAGATACCTGATATGTCGCAATGCTCGACCCACGCCACATCGAGCGTTGCAGCGAGCCGAGTGAAATAGACCTGCAGCCCGGCGCCGACAAACGGCACAAGGGCGGCTTCGTCATCGAGCGAAGTGCCAGCCAACACACGGTCCGCGAGTGATTCCCGGGCAGCTTCGTCGAGCGCGTCGAGCGTTGCTAGCGCGGCCTGCACCCCATTGGTCGATTGCGCGCGCACTTGGCTGGCGACATCGGCCAGATCGGCGCGCCACTGCGGCGAGCGCTCGTGCGATTGCGCCGATAGTGGCGGCATTCCGTACTCGCGGCTGGCGGTGAGCGCGGCTTCCGGCACCGCGTCAGCCGTGCGGCTCGCAAGCACCGACTGCTGTGCACTCGCCACTTTGGCCATCAATTGCAGGTAGCCCGACATCGCATTGCCCGCCGCCACGCTCGCAAAGCGCGCCGCACGCTCGGCAAAGAGATCGGTGCGAACGGGCAGCACGACGCGCGGCGTCTTGCGCACGCGATCGAGGCTGCCATCAGTGATGATCGGAGTTGCCATAAGCCCAAGTGTGAAGCAAAAGCGGCAGGATCGCTCCTGCCGCCTGGTCAACCAACAGTCAGTAGCTCGGCTATTTGACGTTGCCGCCCGTCATGCGCCGGTACCACAGCGGGTGATGATGCCGGGCCCAGTTGTGCGACACATAGCCGCGCGTCATCGCGCGCAGCGCGCCCGCGACCCAGAAAACCCCGGCGTAGATGTGCACGATGATCGCGAGGATCAGGATGAACGCCGAGATGGCATGCACCACCGCTGCAATCCGGACCGACATTGATGGCGAAAGCATCCGCAAAGTACGGCCGCCACATGATGATGCCGGAGATGATCA
Source organism: uncultured beta proteobacterium (assembly GCA_963746085.1). Taxonomy (GTDB): domain Bacteria; phylum Pseudomonadota; class Gammaproteobacteria; order Burkholderiales; family Burkholderiaceae_F; genus JACCZX01. The sequence continues at coordinate 183,316 of CAVVAI010000006.1, read as the reverse complement.
TCAACGCCATCGTGACGACTGTGATCCAGAACACCCACTTCTGCCCGATGTTGTACTTGTCGATGGCCGGCAGGTCATGTTCGCGGTTCTCGATGAAATCGCGCAGTCGCTTGCTCCACTCACGGTCATATGGCTGGATCTTGTTGTCAGTCCAGTAGCGCAGCATCATCACGCATAAACAGCACGAACATCAGCACGCCCGATGAACGGGTGCAGGATGCGCGCCCAGTTGCCTCCGCCAGTAACGCGCTCACAAAACCAGAACGCCGGGTGAAACAACGCGAGCCCGGACAGCCGCGAGCAAGATAAACAGGATCGCAACGGCCCAGTGATTGAGCCGCTCATTCGCGTCGTAGCGCCGGATCTCGGTCCACTTCTCATCACGACTGCCATTATCACCCCCCTATCGTGACGTCGTCACGGTTCGCTCGCCCGAGCTCCGCAGATTCATCCACTTCCTTCGGACCGACGCGTGACGTAGTGGAAGAACGCCGCCGAGCGCCGCAACACCGAGCGTCAGTGCCATCAGCGGCTTGGCAATACCCTTCCACAGGCCGACCCACGGACTGATCGTCGGATCGGCAGGCAGATCGTTGTACAGCCCGGCCGGTCCGCGTGCTGCAGCACATACATCACGTGCGTGCCGCCGACGCCCTGCGGGTCATAGAGACCCGCCTGTTGGAAGCCGCGCTCCTTCAGATCGACGACTCGTTTCTCGCCGCGTGCGACCATGTCTTCCTTGGTGCCGAACTGGAGCGCACCGGTCGGGCAGGTCTTGACGCACGCGGGCGCGAGGCCCACGGCCACGCGATCCGAGCACAACGTGCACTTGTACGCCTTGTTGTCCTTCTTGCTGATGCGCGGAATGTTGAACGGGCAACCGGCGATGCAATAGCCGCAGCCGATGCAGTTCTCGGAGATGAAGTCGACGATGCCGTTGGCGTACTTGACGATCGCGCCCGGCGCCGGGCAGGCCTTCAGGCAGCCCGGATCCTCGCAGTGCATGCAGCCGTCCTTGCGGATCAGCCACTCCAGGTCTGCCCGGCCATCGGGCCATCGGCGTGACTTCGGCGAAGCGCATCACGCGTCCACGATTGATCGCGTCAGATCGATGCGGATTGTCGTAGACGCCGACGGTTGTGCCGATGTCGTCGCGCAGATCGTTCCACTGCATGCACGCAACCTGGCACGCCTTGCAGCCGATGCACTTGGAGATGTCGATCAGCTTGGCAACGGCGCTCGCCGGCGATGCGCACCTGTGGCGACTCGGTGGTAGTTGCCGAGCGCTTTTGTATGTCGAGTGATTGCATAGATGGCATGGTTTCCTCCTACGCTTTCTCGATGTTGACCAAGAACGCCTTGTATTCCGGCGTCTGCGAATTGGCATCGGCGACGATACGGCGTCAGCGTGTTCGCCAGGTAACCGCTCTTCGCGACCCCGATGAAGCCCCAGTGAATCGGGATCCCCACCGTCATCACCTCCTTGCCGTTGCATGTCAGATCGGCGATGCGCCTGGTCACGACCGCCTTCGCTCTGATCTCGCCGCGGTTACTGCTCACCTTGACCTCATCCCCGTTGCCGATGCCCTTCGCCTTCGCCAGCTTTTCGCCGATTTCGACGAACTGCTCCGGCTGAACGATCGCGTTGGATTCGACGTTCTTGGTCCAGAAATGCATGTGCTCGGTCAAGCGGTACGTCGTTGCCGCGTAAGGAAACTGCTCGGCCTTGCCGAACGATTCCATGTCGCCCTTGAACACCCGCGCAGACCGGATTGCTGACGCACTTTCGCATGTAGCGGGTTGGTGCCGATCGGCGTTTCAAACGGCTCGTAGTGCTCGGGAAATGGACCTTCGTTCAGAGCCGGCGCGAACAGGCGCGCGACACCTTCGTTGGTCATGATGAACGGCCCGGCGCCGCTGTCTGGCCCGAGCGTCGGAGCGATATCCGGCACGTCGATTCCGACCCAGCGTGTGCCGTCCCAGCGAATGCCGCCACGCTTTGCGTCCCACGGCTTGCCGCTTGGATCAGCACCCGCACGGTTGTAAAGAACGCGCCGGTTGGCCGGCCACGAGTAACCCCAGGTCAGGTTGTTGCCGAGGTTGCCCGGATCGTTCGAATCGCGTCGCGCCGTCAGATTGCCTGCCTGCGACCAAGAGCCGCAATACAGCCAGTTGCCGCACGCCGTCGAACCGTCGTCTTGCAGCAAACCAAAACCTGCAAGCTGCTCCCCAGCTTTGACCAGCGTCTTGGTCTTGTCCTTCGGATCGACTACGTCGGTCAACGCACGGCCGCTGATTTCGCGCAGCAATTCCTCGGCGCTCGGCAGGTTCGGGTTGGCGTAATTCCACGTGAGCTTCATGATCGCGTCGGGGAACTTGCCGCCATCTTTTGCGTACATCTCGCGCAGCTTCATGAACAAGCTGCCGATGATTTCGCGATCGATCTTGGCTTCGCCCGGGGGCTCGGAGGCGGCCCAATGCCACTGCGCCACGCGACCCGAGCTCGTAAACGATCCGGCTTCCTCGTGGATGACGTTGGCCGGCAGCATGATCACTTCGGTCTTGATGTCTTCCGGCTTGACGTTGTTGGAGTTGCCGTAGTTCTTCCAAAACTCTCCGGTCTCGGTGCGCAGCGGGTCGATGATGACCAGATACTTCAGCTTCGATAACGCAGCGGTGAGCTTGTTCTTGTTTGGCAACGCCGCCAGCGGATTCATGCCCTGCGAAATGAATCCATTCACACGGCCTTGATACATGCGCTCGAAAATTGCTAGCACGTCATAAGCACCGTCCCGCTTCGGCGTCAGGTCGTAGGCGTAATCGTTCTCCTTGGATGCATGATCGCCGAACCACGCCTTTTGCAAACTGACATGCCACTTTGCGAAGTTCTGCGGGAAGTTCATCTGGTTCGGACGTAGCGGCTTCGGCGTGCGCGCGGCGTTGTATTTCTCGCGCGTATCGTCGGCGTCGGTCGGAGCAGATAGATAGCCAGGCAGCACCTCGGAGTATGCGCACATGTCGGTAATGCCCTGCACGTTCGCATGGCCGCGCAGCGCGTTGACGCCGCCGCCCGAGCGGCCCATGTTGCCGAGCAACAGCTGGATCATCGCCATCGTGCGGATGTTCTGCGAGCCGACCGAGTGCTGCGTCCAGCCGAGCGCGTACAGAATCGTCATTACACGGGCCGGTGTTGCGGTCGATCCGATCAAGTCACACACTTGCAGGAACTTGTCCTTCGGCGTGCCGCAGATCTGATTGACCATATCCGGCGTGTAACGCGAATAATGCGTCTTCATCAGCTGATATACGCAGCGCGGATTCTCCATCGACTCGTCGATCATCGCGAAGCCGTCGGCGCCAATCTGATAACCCCAGCTTGACTTGTCGTAGGTGCGCTTCTCGGCGTCGTAGCCGGAGAAGTACCCGTCGTTGAACGCAAACTCGTCCTTGATCAGGAACGGGGCGTTCGTGTACGCCTTCACGTACTCCTGGTGAATCTTGTTGTTGGACACCAGGTAGTTGATGACACCACCCAGGAACGCGATGTCGGTTCCGACTCGAATCGGCGCATATACATCCGCGATCGCGGCCGAGCGGGTAAACCGCGGATCGACCACGATCAGCTTGGCCTTGCGGTGCTCGAGCGCTTCGGTCACCCACTTGAAGCCGCATGGGTGTGCTTCGGCGGCGTTGCCGCCCATGATGATTGCGAGGTCAGTGTTCTTGATGTCCACCCAGTGGTTGGTCATCGCACCTCTGCCAAATGTCGGGCCCAGACTGGACACCGTTGGCGCGTGTCAAACCCTCGCTTGGGTATCGAGCGCGACCATCCCCAGCGCGCGCGCCATTTTCACTGCAAGATAACCCGGCTCGTTCGAGATCGCGCTCGAGATCAAAATGCCGGTCGTGTTCCAGCGGTTGACCGTGACGCCCTTGTCGTTCTTCTCGACGAAGTTGGCATCTCGGTCGGTCTTCATGTGCTTGGCTACGCGGGTCAGTGCGTCGTCCCACGAAATGCGCTTCCACTCGTTCGTGCCCGGTTCGCGCACCTGCGGATACTGAAGGCGATGCGGCGAGTGCACCAGGTCGAGCAGCGCCGCGCCCTTCGGGCACAACGTGCCTCGATTCACCGGATGATCGGGATCGCCCTCGATATGCATGATGCTGGTCTTGGTGTTCTTCTCCTTATTGCCGCGGGTGTACATGATGACCCCGCAACTAACTGAACAGTAGGGACACGTGCCGCGTGTCTCCGTAGTTTGTGCGAGCTTGAACGTGCGCACTTCCGCCAGTGCGAGCTGCGGCGAAAAGCCGAGCCCGACCGCCGAAGAGGTGCCGAGTCCCGTCGCGCAAATTCGAAAGAACTGGCGTCGACTCAGAGGTGCATTCATTGAATCTCCCGGTGGTATTGATGCGGTCGCGCTTTAATTATTTGTGCTTGCGCAAAAACTTAGTGCCGCGTGCACTATATGCCGGCTACGCGTTGCCTTCAACTTAAGCGCGATATTGCGATGCAATAACCGAACGCTCGTTTTGTGTAATCTCCAGTTGCGCGAAAGTTACTCCATGAATCGTGTCTCTGTTATCGGATCCATCGGTGCCGTGCTGTTGGTAGCTTGCGCGACGCAGCCCACAACGTTCCCACCCGGTGCTGGCAGAGGGCCGGCCTCGTCGTCACCCCCCGTATCGACGCCGAGTCTGGGCTTCTTTTCGAAGATAAAGGCGCCCTCGACGCACGAGCCAGCGCTTCAGCTCGCATCACGCGGCGTACAGATATTCCGTTGCGAAAAGCGCGACTCGGGAACGGCTTGGGTGTTTCGCCAGCCGCAAGCTGAATTGCTCGATTCGAGCGGCAGGGCGGTGGGTCGGCACGGCGCGAATTTTTCGTTCGAACACGATGATGGCAGCCGACTGGTGTCAACCATCGCCGCTTATGACGAAGCTCCAAAACCGACCGATCTGCGCTGGCTATTGCTGACCACGCGCAGCTTCGGCAAAGGCGCCCTCGAAAGCGTCAGTCACGTGCAACGAGTCAACACCTCGGGCGGCATGCCGCCGGCGCGTTGCGAGCCTTCCCAGCTTAACCAGCTGCTGCGGGTCGATTTCACTTCCGACTTCGTCTTCTACCGGCCACGCCCGGAGTGATTTGCCTCGGAACTGTGCGAACGCGGTAAAATCGCCCGTTTGCGTGTAGTTGCCGGAGGAAAAAACATGGTTTCGACTGCTTCGACGGTAGGCGCCTACCTGCGCGATCTGCCGCCGGATCGTCGCGTGGCAATGGCGCGTTTGTGCAGCATGATCCGGCGTTCGGCACGCGGCGTGCGCGAAAGCATGCGCTATGGCCTGGCGTTTTATGAACTGGATGGGCCGCTGTTCGCCCTCGAATCCGGCCGCCGGCATATGTCACTGTACGTCGCCGAAAGAGAAGTCGTTCTGAAGCACAAAGATGCGCTCACCGGCGTGAACGCCGCGAAGAGTTTTATCAAATTTTCGGACTTGAATCGGTTGCCGCTCGACGTGGTGGAACGAATCGTTCGCGATTCCGTGGCTGCACGCAGGCAGCGTGTCGCTCAGGGGGCGGTGCCCACGCAGGCAGAATTGCTGAAGCTTTGGGACATCAACGAAGAGGCCGCTGCGCCGCCCGCAAAGACCGTCAAGCTGGCGATCGGCAAGTCGGCAGTCGGAATGACGGACGCCATCAATGCGATGGCGCATTCAATGCGCGATGCGATGGTCGCGGCGATCGACATCGCTACCGGAAGCATTGCCTCCGGCAATGGCAAGGCACCCGTCAAGTCACGTGCTGCGAAGAAAAAAACGCCGGCCAAGAAAGCAGTACCGCGTGCGGCAGGAAAGAAGAGCGGTAAGCGTCCACCGCCGCCGAAAAAACCGGCCAGAAAAGCGGCAGTGACCGCGCGCCGTCGGTGATCGCGGCGCACAGCACTAGCTGATAGCGCGTTAGAAGCTGCGCGCGTCCTCGATCACTTTTCCGTCATTTGGAAGCGAACCCGGTGCGAGCAACTCGACCGCGCCGCCCAGCTTGGTGATCGAGCGCAGCGTTTCGCCGACTGCCCGCTGCAGCGATGGGTCGTTCGATTCGGACTCTGCGCGCAGCGTCATCGCATCCACCTCGCCGGCACGCGTCACTACCAGGCGCAAACGCTTCAGCTCCGCGTGGCGGCGCGCCACCTCGGCCATCTGCTCGGGCCGAACGAACATGCCTTTGACCTTCGTCGTTTGATCGGCGCGGCCCATCCAGCCCTTGATGCGCGCGTTGGTGCGGCCGCACGGCGATATGCCGGGCAAGATCGCCGACAGATCACCCAGCGCCAATCGAATCCAGGGGCGATCCTGATCGAATGATGTCACGACGACTTCGCCGACTTCGCCATCGGACACCGGAATGCCGGTGCCCGGACGCACGATTTCGATCAACACGTCTTCGTTGACGATTAACCCCTCGCGCGCCCGGCTCTCATAGGCGATCACGCCAACGTCAGCGATCGCATACGCCTGATAAGCGTCGATACCGCGAGCCTTGATATTCGCCTGCAACGAAGGCGGGAAAGCGGCGCCCGAGACGACCGCCTTCTTGAGCGAAGACACATCCCGGCGGCCCGCCTCCGCCGTGTCAAGAAGAATCTTGAGAAAGTCGGCGGTTCCCGTGTAGGCAACCGGCTTCAGATGCTCGATTACGTCGAGCTGCTGCTCGGTGTTGCCGGGCCCGGCCGGGATCACCGTACATCCCAGACAGCACGCGCCGCCGTCCATGATGAAGCCGCCCGGCACCAGGTGATAGGAAAAAGTGTTGAGCACAATGTCGCCGCGCGCAAATCCGGCCGCGTGCAGCGAGCGCGACGCGCGCCAAGCATCGTCATGCTTGCTCTCGGGCTCGTAGATCGGCCCGGGCGACGTGAACAATCGGCCGAATCGCTCGAGATCGCTCGACACGAAATCGCCGAACGGTGGCTTCGCTTTTTGCAGTGCGGGTAATTCGGATTTGCGCAGCAGCGGAAGGCGCGCAAGCGCGGCGCGGCTGTTGAACTGGGCGGTATCGATATCGCCAAGATGACGCTGCCAGCCCGGTGACTTCAGTGCTTTCGCTATCAGGCCCGGCAAATGGCCCATTAAGTCCAGTTCGCGGCGCTGCGGGTCGCGCGCCTCGCGGTTATCCAAATGCTCAGTCATTGCCCGTCCGCATCATTTCGCCGCGTCGTCGAGCTCTCGCCGGCGACGCTCTGCGTCTTCACGCGCCGTCTCGAGCTTCTTATTTACCGGGTCGATGGTCGTCTGACGGGTTGGTAACGGTGTCCGCGCGGCCTTGTCGCTATCGTCGCTTGTGCGGTTCGTGCAGGCGAGGAGCACCACCGTTGTCAACAAAGTGGGAATCCAGACGTTCATGGAAGGTCGTCGAGGCGGGGAGCACGGCGTTTCATGATACGGGCGTGGTTCTTCGGATTTATGCGGAGCTGTAGCGGACTCTTAGCAGGCACTGTACTTGCTTACAACTAGCTATAGCGCTCTCTGCGCATCATCGGCAACACTCGATAAGTAGCGCAACTCACAAGGAGGCATTATGCGCAAATTAGTGGCAATTCTGTGTGGAACAGCCGTGTTCGGCCTTGCCGGCCAAACCGTCGCCCAAACCACGACTCCAAGCACGATGAAGGAGGACAAAATGGCGACGAAGCCAATGACGGCGAAAAAAGAAATGCGTATGAAAGCGATGGATACCAATAACGACGGCATGATTTCCAAAGAAGAGTTCTCGAAGTACCACGAGTCGATGTGGGAAAAGACGAAGAGAAACGCCGCCGGGCTGGCCATGATGTCGGACGTGGACGCGATGTATGGGCCTGGCACGGTTTCGAGCGCTATTCCTGGCCAACCACGCACAAAAGCCAAGCCGTAACGTAAGCAACCCTAATTGCGCATATCACGTGCGGGAGCCGGCCTGGGCAGCAGCCTCTGCCGGCTTTTTTGCCGTACTGACTAGGACAAAGCCGCCTCAGGCAAGCCAGCGCTTGCGGCGCTTATAGAACTTCGCATCTCTGAAATTTCTGCGGCCGGACGTCGAGACGCCCAGATAGAACTCCTTCACGTCGTCGTTTTCGCGCAGCGAGCGCGCCTCGCCGTCCAGCACCACGCGCCCATTCTCGAGGATGTATCCGTACTTGGCATATTTCAACGCCAGGTTGGTGTTCTGTTCTGCCAATAGGAACGAGACCCCTTCCCTCGCATTCAAGTTGTGAACGATGTCGAAAATTTCCTCCACCAGCTGCGGCGCCAATCCCATCGACGGCTCGTCCAGCAGGATCATCGACGGACGCGCCATTAGCGCGCGTCCGATCGCCGTCATCTGCTGCTCGCCACCCGAGGTGTAACCGGACTGGCTGGCGCGCCGCTCCTTGAGCCGTGGAAAATACGAGTAGACCTTGTCTAGATCGGACGCCACGTCGGCGCGCGACTTTCCGCGACCCGATGAGCCCCGTGAATACGCTCCGGTCAACAAATTATCTTCCACGGTCAGGTGGGCGAAGCAGCGGCGGCCTTCCATCACCTGCACCACCCCGCGCTTGACGAGGTCGTAAGCCGTTAGGCCCTGGATACGCTCGCCGCGAAATTCGATCGAGCCTTTGGTGACATCGCCACGTTCGCCCTGCAGCAGGTTTGATACTGCGCGCAATGTGGTCGTTTTGCCGGCACCGTTGGCACCGAGCAGAGCGACGATGCCGCCTTCCGGAACGGTCAGCGACACGCCCTTAAGCACCAGGATCACATGGTTATAAATGACCTCGATGCCATTGACGACGAGCAGGCTAGACATGTCGAACGCGAATATTTCAGAAGCGCAAGTGGCGGGCGCGCTCGAGCGCACCCGCTTCTATGAGTAGCCGCTACTACTTCTTGGCTGCCGTCGGCGCCGCCTTCGCTGGTGCCTCCGCGGCCTTCATCTCCGCTTCGCAGCTACGGCGGGTGATTTTCTTTTCCGTCGCATATCGCGTAGAAGTGTCGCGAATCAACGGGCGGATGATCTGCATGTCGGCCTCGTACCAATCGGATGTGTAATTCCACTGCTTGCCATCCCACTGATGAATACGGGCTACTCGCGCGCCTTCATGATCACGGCAATTGGTAGCAAGGGGGCGCATCACGCCGGTCAGGCCGAGTGCCTCGATCCGCTTGGCATCGATGTTGAGGTTCTCGAGGCCGTAGCGCACCTGCTCGCCGGTTAAGCGGCTTCACGCCATAGCGCAGCTGAGCTTGCCGAACACCTTCCACACCCAGCATCGCGCTGAGCATGCCGCGGGTATAGAGCACGGTGCCCACCTCCTCTTTGGGTCCGGTGCCCTGACCTTTGTCATGGACCATCTTAAGAATGTCCTGATGCATCTTCGCGCGATCGTCACTGTGCTGCAGCGCCAAGCCGTTATATCCCTTGGCGTCGGCGCCAACCGGCACGACATCGGGCTCCGCAGCGGCCCACCACACGCCGTACATGCGATCACGCGGGAACCCGGTCGCTACCGCCTCGCGCACGGCGGTCGAATTCATCACACCCCAGCCCCATAGAAACACATAGTCGGGACGGTTTTGACGAATCTGCAACCAAGCCGCCTTCTGCTCAACACCGGGATGGGTGACCGGAATCAGCGTCAGCTCGAAGCCGTGCAGCTTCGACCGTTCGGTCAGCAGTGGCAATCGGCTCCTTGCCATATGGTGAATCGTGATACACGAGCGTGATCTTCTTGCCCTTCAGCTTGTCGAACCCACCGTTGATTTTGGCGACGTGCTGAACCAGGATGTCGGCCGCGCTCCAGTACGTCCCCAGCAGAGGAAAGTTGTACGGGAAGACCTCGCCTTCGACTGAATCAGCACGACCATAGCCGGCGGTGATGATCGGAATCTTGTCGGCGAACGTCTTGTCGGTCACCGCGAAATGTGATGCCGGTGGACAGTGGATGGAACAGCGTCGCGCCGGTCGGGCCCTTGCCTTTCAGCCGCTCGTAGCACTCGACCCCGCGATCGGTTGCATAGCCTGTTCTCGCATTCCTCGAACGTAATCGTGACGCCGTTGATACCACCCTGCGCGTTAACGAGCTTCAGGTAGTCGACGTACCCGTTTGCCCAAGGGGTGCCGTTTGGTGCATAGGCGCCGGTTCGATACACCAGCACCGGAAAGAACTGCTCGCCCTTGCCGGCCGCAGGTGCCTTGGTTTGCGCACCAGCCGGCGCCGACACGCTTAACGTGACGGCGGCGGCGATTGCCGCCAAAGCGGAAATTGCGCCTGCCTTCGTTCGGTTCAAAACTGCCATCGTGGTCTCCTTTTGGTCCGGTTCGATTAGATGAAGGCCATCCCCGCCTTGGACCTCTTCAGTGCGGAAACGGCCAAAGCCGCAATTTCTCTTTGCCAATTGCCCAAAGACGTGCCAGCCCATGCGGCTCAGACGATCAAGAAAAAGACGATCAAGCTGCCGAAGATCATCGCTTCCAGATGCGACGCCAGCGCGGTCGAGATCGGCACACCGAACCAGCCGGGAACCTGGTTCAACAAGATCGGCAACAGGACGATAAACGCAGCGCCGAAGTATGCGCCGAGCAACGAGCCCATGCCGCCGATGATGATCATGAACAACAGATTCAATGAAAGATTGATATTGAACGCCAACGGCTCCCACGCGCCTAGGTGGATAAACCCCCACAAAGCGCCCGCGACGCCGGCGTAAAACGAGCTGACCGCGAACGCCGAAAGCTTGGCGGTCAGTGGCTTGATGCCTATCACTTCGGCGGCGACGTCCATGTCACGCGTTGCCATCCACGAGCGGCCGATGTGACCGCGCACCAGATTTTTCGCAGCCAGGGTAAGCACGATCGCGACCGATAAGACCAACAGGTATTTGTCAACCGGCGACGCCACCGTCCAGCCGAAGATCTCGACCGGCGACGTCGACACCGAGCCCGACGGCGCGTAGTTGGTGAACCATTTGACTCTCGCGAACAGCCAGTCGATGAAGAACTGTGCGGCCAGTGTTGCGACTGCGAGGTACAAGCCCTTAATGCGCAGGCTCGGTATCCCGAACAACGTTCCGACCAGCGCCGCGATCCCGCCCCCCAGTAGCAGCGCAATCAAAAACGGCATGCCGTCGATGCGAATCATCAGGTTGTACGCAGCGTAGGCGCCGACCGACATGAACGCCGCGGTTCCGAGCGATATCTGGCCGCAGTAACCCACCAACAGGTTCAAGCCGATTGCTGCGATCGCCAGAATCACGAACGGAACGATCAGCGCTCGAAACATGTAGTCGCTCGCGAGCGCCGGTACCGCAAGATACGCAAATGCGATCAGCCCGACCACAAACCAGCGGTCCTGCGCGATCGGCAGCAGTTGCTGGTCGGCGGCGTAGGTGGACTTGAATTGGCCGTTTTCTCTGTAGAGCATGGTTCCTGGCTCGACCGCTAAACGCGGTCAATATGTTTTTCACCAAACAAGCCTTCCGGCCGGACAAGCAGGAACAGCAACGCCAGCACGTAAGCGAACCAGTTTTCGATGCCGCCGCCGGCCAGATCGAACTGCTTGACCAAAATCGGGCCTAGGAATACTTCGGCGAATTTCTCACCGACTCCGATGATCAGCCCGCCGAGAATCGCACCCGGCACCGACGTAAAGCCACCGAGAATCACGACCGGCAGCGCCTTTAGCGCGACCAGCGATACCGAGAACTGAACTCCAAGCTTTGAGCCCCATACGACACCGGCCACCAGTGCCACAAAGCCAGCAACCGTCCAGACGATCACCCAGATGCGATTCAACGGAATACCGATCGATTGCGCGGCTTGATGATCATCGGCGACCGCGCGCAGCGCGCGTCCGGTCGGCGTTTTCTGAAAGAACACCGCCAGCGCGATCACCAACAGCGCTGCCGCTGCGGCGGCCACCAGATCTTCGGTGTTGATCAGAATTCCGCCTTGAAAAATACCTTCGGCGACCAGCACCGGTGTCTTCGGTAACCCAGTATCGATCTGATAGATGTCGCTGCCCCAAACGGTCTGCCCGAAGCCGTCGAGGAAAAACGAAACGCCCAGGGTCGCCATCAGCAGCACCACCGCGTCCTGGTTGACCAGGTGCCGCAGCACGAGCCGTTCGATCAGCCAAGCCAAGATGGCCATCACGCCGATCGCCAGAATGAATGCGACCGGCAGCGGCATCACCTCGCTCATCCGCGCCACTGCCAGCGCTCCGAACAACACCATCGCGCCCTGCGCGAAATTGAATACGCCCGACGCCTTGAAGATCAGCACCAAGCCCAACGCCACTAGCGAATACAGCACACCCGACATCAAGCCGCCCAGCATGACTTCGAAGTAGAAGCCAGGGGCAGTGATGCCGGTGGCGAGCGGCAATACCATGCCGATCACGAGCGCAACGATCAGCGCAACGACCGCCCAATTTTTCAGCAGATACGTGCCCATCAATGCGCCACGCCCAGATAGGCGTCGATCACATTCCGACTATTGCGAACCTGATCCGGCATACCGTCGCCGATCTTTTTGCCGTAGTCGAGCACGACGACGCGATCGGAAATGTCCATCACCACACCCATGTCGTGCTCGATCAGCACGATCGTCGTGCCAAACTCCTCGTTGACATCGAGCACGAACCGGCACATGTCTTCTTTCTCCTCCAGATTCATGCCCGCCATCGGCTCGTCGAGCAGCAGCAATTGCGGCTCCATCGCCAGCGCACGCCCCAGGTCGACGCGCTTTTGCAGCCCGTACGGCAGTCGGCCCACAGCGGTTTTTCGATACGCCTGAATCTCGAGAAAATCGATGATGTGTTCGACGAACTCGCGATGCCGCAACTCTTCGCGCCTGCCGGGCCCGAGGTGCAGCGCCTGCAGCAGGACCCCAGTGTTCATGCGCAGGTTGCGGCCCGTCATGATGTTGTCGAGCACGCTCATCCCCTTGAAAAGCGCCAGGCTTTGAAAAGTGCGCGAAATACCGGCGGCGGCAGCCTCGTGCGTGTCCATGTTGTCGCGCACTTTGCCGCGATACGTGATGCGGCCGTGCTGCGGCGTGTAAACGCCGTTGATCACGTTGAGCATGGAGCTCTTGCCAGCGCCATTGGGGCCGATGATCGCGCGGATCTCGTGCTCAAAAACGTCGAACGACACTTGCTGCAACGCTTTGACACCGCCGAACGCGAGGGAAACGTCCTCGACGTTCAGTAGCACGTTACCCGCGTTGCCGGCTCGAACGCGGCTCACCGCTTGCCCTCTTCATTCGTTCCCGCCGGCTCGTCTTTCATGCTCCACGCCGAGTTGGCGGCGCGCTTGATCTCATGTTTTGGCTTGCCCGCCTGGTTTGCCGCCTCCATTACGAGGTACAAAAACGTGAAGATCAACGCGAAGCCGATGACGGCGAGCAGCAACTGACCGTTTGCCAATGACCACGCGCCGAGACCGACTCCAACTGCCAGGCATGCGATCGCCGCTACCGTGCGCGCCGTCATTGATGCACCCGCGCGCTGCGCACGGTCCCTCCAAGAAGGACGGAGCGCTCCTTTCGGAGCGACCGGGCAAGAGCGCAAAGTTGACGCACCCTCGCGCTGCGCGCGGTCCCTCCGCGAGGGACGGAGCGCTTCCTTCGGAGCGGCCGGGCGGAAGCGCTCATTGCCTCATGCCGCCTTTTTAAGCGCGGGAAATACTTCGGCATCGATGACTTTCAGCGTCGCGCTGATTTTTCCGACGCGCCCGTCCTCGAACTTGACCGCGGTTTCAACGTACTGCTGATTCAAGCCGCCGTACATGGCATCGACGAGTTGATCGAACTTCTGCTGAATGAAGCCGCGGCGAACCTTGCGCGTGCGCGTCAGTTCGTCGTCATCCGCATCAAGCTCCTTGTGCAGCACGATGAAGCGATGAATCTGCGCATTGGCGAGTGCGGGATCACTGGCGAGATCGGCGTTGACTTTGCCGACGGCCTCACGCACCAGCGTGAGGACTTCTGGCTTTGCCGCCAGATCCGTATAGCCGGCGTAGGGCAGGTTATGACGCTCGGCCCAGTTGCCGACGGCTTCCATGTCGATATTGATGAACGCCGTCACCATTGAGCGCCGGTCGCCGAACGCGACGGCCTCCTTGATCGTCGGGAAAAACTTCAGCTTGTTTTCGATGTACTTCGGCGCGAACAGTGTGCCGTCCGATAGTTTGCCGACATCCTTCGCGCGATCGATGATCTTTAGATGCCCGCCCTGATCGAAATAGCCGGCGTCGCCGGTGTGAAACCAACCCTCGGCATCCTTCGCCTGCTGGGTCGCCTCGGGCGCCTTGTAATACTCGCGAAACAACCCGGGCGAGCGAATCAGGATTTCGCCGGCGTCGGTCAGCTTGATCTCGACTCCTTTGACCGGCGGGCCCACAGTGTCAGCCTTGACGCCGCCGTTTTCCTGCACGCAGACGAACACCGAGGTTTCGGTTGAGCCATACAGCTGCTTCAAGTTGATGCCAAGCGAGCGGTAGAAAGTAAACAGATCCGGTCCGATCGCTTCGCCGGCGGTGTAGGCCACCCTGACCCGGCTCATGCCCAACGAATTTCGTAATGGCCCATAAATGAACCAGTTGCCGAGCGAATAAAGGAGGCGGTCCGCAGAACCGACCGGCTCCCCATCCAACAACCTCCCGCCGACGTTGCGCGCGACGCCCATGAAGTAGTGAAACATGCGCCGCTTGATCGCAGAGGCGTCTTCCATCCGGATCATCACCTGCGTCAGCAATGCTTCGAGCACGCGCGGCGGAGCGAAATAATAGGTGGGCCCGATCTCGCGCATGTCCGCGGTCACGGTCGCGGCCGACTCGGGGCAGTTCACCGTAAAGCCGCACACCAGCCACTGCGTGTACGAGAAAATGTTCTGGCCGATCCACGCCATCGGCAAATACGCGAGGACTTCTTCGTTTGCGCTCAGTGCCTCCATTTCGGCGCCGGCGCGGCCGGCCGCAATCAGGTTGTCGTATCCGAGCACGACACCTTTGGCGTTTCCGGTCGTCCCCGACGTGTAGAACATCGCGCCCACATCGGTCGCACGGCCCTTCTTTACTTCTTCTTCAATCGCGGCGGGCTGCTGCTTCAACAGTTGCTGTCCGCTCGCGCGGAGTGCCTCATAAGATTGCAGTCCCGGCTGCTCGTAATGTCGCAAACCGCGGGCGTCGTCGTAAAAAATCTGCTGCAGGTGCGGGACCTTTTCACGGATCTCGAGCACCTTGTCGACCTGCTCCTGGTCCTCGACCAGCGCAAAATGGATCTCTGCGTTGTCGAATACGAACGCCATCTCGGCGGCGGCAGCGTCTTCGTACATGGGTACCGGTATGGCGCCGAGGCACTGCACCGCCGTCATCGTGAAATACAGCCGCGGGCGGTTCTCGCCGATGATCGCCAGGTGTTGGCCGCGTTTTAAGCCAGCCTGCAGAAGACCGGCCGCGATCTCTCTTACCTCTTGGTGCATCTGTTGCCATGTCCAGCTCTGCCAGATACCGAGATCCTTCTCGCGGATTGCGGTGGCGCGCGGACGCGTGCTCGCGTGATGCGCGAGCAGCCGCGGAAAGGTGTCAGCGCTGAGCGCCGGATTCACGGGTCGTCTCCTGAGTGCGCGATTTCGTATCGCGTCGCGAGGCAAGGCGAGTTAGCTTACTGCACGGGTTCGGCGTGCCGGTCACGGACAAGCCCGAACGGTAGAACGCGGCCGTTCTGCGAACTGTCGTTTCGGCGACAGTCTGCGCGAGAATGGCGGGACGATGTCTGAACTCGATCCGCAGCCGCCCATTTTGGTCGACATGCTGGCTGCCAGCGCCTGGTGGACCGGCCTCGACCCGGGCCAACGCCGGCGTGTCAGTGCGGAAGTCGAAGACCGGCGGTTTCAGGGCGGGACCGTGGTGATGCGCAGAGGCGAAACCGTCGACGCCTGGACCGGCGTTATTGAAGGGCTGGTCAAGATGAGCTCGGTCTCAGCGGCGGGAAAGAGCGTGACGTTCACCGGCATCGGTGCCGGCGGCTGGTTCGGGGAAGGCTCGCTGCTGAAGAGCGAGGCACGTAAGTACGACATCGTCGCCTTGCGTGATACCCGCATCGCATGGATGCCGCGCTCGACATTCGACTGGCTGCTCGCCAGCAGCATTGCTTTCAACCGGTTTCTGTTGCTGCAATTGAACGAGCGGCTCGGCCAGTTCATCGGTCTGGTTGAATACGAGCGGATGCTCGAGCCCGATGCCCGCGTCGCGCGCTGCCTGGCGGAGATGTTCAACCCGCGTCTGTATCCCGGGCATCGCAGCGAGCTAGAAATTTCGCAGGAGGAGATTGGGTATCTGTCGGGCGTATCGCGCCAGCGGGTCAATCAGGCACTGCAGGTGCTGTCGCGCGCAAAGCTGGTTGAAGTCGAATACGGCAGCGTCCGCATCGTCGATCTGGCGGCGCTGCGCCGCTATGGAAGCTGAGCGATGAGTGTCGAGGGGTGGGAGATCGCCAGCTATGTCGTGACCGTGATCGGCCTGCCGCTGGCGATCGGTGTGTTCTTACTTGAGCAGCGCCGCGAGCGGCGTAACGAGGAAGACGAGGTTTATCAACTGCTCTCCGACGCGTACAACGACTTTCTGCGCGTCGCGATTGACAATCCCGACCTACACCTGCGCAGCAATGCGGTCACACCCGATCTATCGCCCGAGCAGCAGGAGCGAATGCTGTTGATCTTTGACATGCTGATCTCGCTGCTCGAGCGGGCTTACTTGACAGCGCACAGCGACAATATGACGCCGGCTCAGCGGCGCCGCTGGAATTCGTGGGAGGACTTCATGCGCGAGTGGCTACAGCGCGACGCTTTCTTCTATCGGCTGCCCCATCTTCTCAAGGGTGAAGACCCGGAGTTCGCTGCGTATTTTCAGCGTCTCGCGCATGAAGTGCGCGGCACTGAGCTGCCGCGCTAAAGCCATCATCAGGCACCGTGGTGTTCCGGCAGGCTGGCTGCTTGAACGGGTGCTTTCTTGACCGGACCACGCTTCGAAGAGTTTTGCGCCCAGGCGCTTTCTTGCGCGTCGTCCACATAGTCCGAGAACTGCAGGCTCTCGATCGCCCGTATGCGCTGGATGTACTGACGCAGCGCGCTCGGGCTTTCTTTGGCCTTTTCGCACGCCACGCGATCGATCCGCGCGCCCGGCTCATTGCATTTGAATTCGGCGTGGGCTTGCGCAGAAACCAGTGCCAGAGATGGAAGCAGAAGAAGCGAGCAGCCAATTGCTTTGAAGCGATTCATATTCAATCCTCTTAAAAAAGTAGGCGTCGCAGTTTCCGCTGCGCCTGATCGCGGAAGAGTCCTTGCCGTGCAATGGTCTCTTGCTGCGCATTAGGAGGCCGCAGCGAGGAAGCCGCCAGATGAATATTCCGCAGCAAAACGGCCGCAAAGATGACGGAGACGCGCGCGATGGCACCGCTGCGTCACGTGACACCGAGATGTGAATTTTCTACGCGCCGCGTACGGATTGGCCGGTTTCGGCGGGATCTGCCGCATGTCCTAATGAGTCGCGATGACACGCCTTCTTCATCTCAAAAGGAGAACATCCATGCGAACGGATTCAACGCTTCAGAAGTCAGAGGTTTATCTGGTAGGCACGGTGGCGGTTTTGCTGGTTTCAGGCATTTCCTTGTTCCTTTCGACTCCGTTTTCTGCGGAGCACTATGGATTCGCCAATGCCTCGGAGAATTCACCGGCGACTTCGTCTACGGACTCCCATCAATCGCAGCCAGCCTTGCTCGAAGCCCCGCTGCAGAGTCTTGAGGGGGTCGTTCATCATGGCTGAGCCGCGCGAATAACGGAGAGGGAAATGGAATCGAAAGGCGATAAGGCGTTGACGGGTGTTCCGCGCTGGGCATGTCCATGGCCAATGGAGGTCTCGCGCATGCACGCGAGTTCACGCTCGAGATCGGCGTGCGAGCTGTTGAGTCCTCCTAACGGCGATCGGTCGGCGGCAGAAACAGAGCTGCCGAAGGATTCCCAGCGCCGCCTTCAATGGATCGGTTTCGCCGCCACCGGCGTTGCGGCCAGCGTCTGGCTGATGGCAGCGATATGGGTCTGGGAGATCCTCACGGCGTAGTGCTACCGCGCCCGCACCAGCGTGGCAACGGTTGCGTTGCGCACATCCCGCGGGCGGCCAAACACTTTGATCGTGGCTCGCCGTGCCGCTGCCGAACTGGCATACCAGGACGGATGAATCGGAGCCGCCCTTGCTGCGCGCTGCATCTCGTCCAGCGCCGCACCGTCATGCAGCAAAGCCAAGCGCTCTGAACGGCTCAGATCATCAGGCCCCGATTGCAACGCACGCTCGACTCTTTGCGCGCGTTGTGCAGCGGCGAGCGCCGAACGCGAAGAATGCGCCGCGCTGCGGGCCACGGCGTAGACCTCGGGGTCGATCACCGCGTCACCGAACCGCGGCAACGTTCTCGCATTACGTGCATATTGCGCGGTGGCGAGCACTTCCCGCGGCGGGCGGCTTTCATCGGGCGTCATGAAGAGCTTCGCCCTGCGCGCGATCGAGCCGAGCGCTGAATAGCTCGTTAACACCGAAATCGGTACTGACAGTACTAAGCCCGCCGCGACCAATGCGACCCATGGCAACACTTCGGGCGCCTTCCACGCAACGAGACTGACCCATGCGATCCCGATCGCAGATTGCAAACCATGCCGCCGCAGCCCCTGCGAGATCGACGTCGACTTATCGGCGCGCGCAGGCGACTTCCACTCGATCGACCAGCCGAGCAAAGCCCCGACAACAAATTGCGTGTGAAAAAGCATGCGCACCGGTGCCAGCAGCGCACTGACCAGAGTTTCAGCCAGCACGCTGAACGTCAGCCGGATGACTCCGCCATACGACGAAGCGTTACGTGCAGCCAGCAGCGCTGCCAGGATTTTCGGCAGAAACAGCACGGTGGCGACGGCTGCAAAGAGCGCGATGGCGTGCTCGGGCTGCCATGACGGCCAGAGCGGAAACAACTGGTGCGGCATCACGAAATACTGCGGCTCGGCATTCGTATGGGCGAGCAGGAGCCAAGTCGATAACACGAGAAAGCCGAGCCACAAAGGGGCCGACAGGTAAGCCAGCGCGCCGGTCAGGAACACCCAGCGGTGCACCGGATGCATGCCTTGCGCGAACATCAGACGAGCGTTCATCAGATTGCCGTGACACCAGCGGCGGTCGCGCTTGACCTCGTCGATCAGATTCGGGAGGCGTTTCTTCGTAGCTGCCATCGAGGTCGTACGCGATCCAGACGCCATAGCCAGCACGTCGCATCAACGCGGCCTCGACAAAATCGTGCGACAGAATCTCGCCCGCCAGCGATCCGCGGCCGGGCAGCGGTGCCAGCGTGCAATGCTTCATGAACGGCTCGAGCCGAATGATCGCGTTGTGCCCCCAATAGTGCGATTCCCCGAGTTGCCAGTAGTGCAAACCCGCGGTGAACACCGGGCCGTACACCTGGTTGGCGAACTGCTGCAGCCGCGCATACAACGTGTCACGTCCGACCGCGCGCGGCGCCGTTTGAATGATGCCCGCGTCCGGCCGCGCTTCCATTAGGCGCACGAGCGTCGTCAGGCATTCGCCCGTCATGATGCTATCGGCATCGAGCACCACCATGTAGCGATACCTGGCGCCCCAGCGCCGGCAAAAATCGTCGATGTTGCCGCTCTTGCGTTTCACGCGGCGGCGGCGATGGCGGTAAAACAACCGGGACTCAGCGCCGAGTTCTTCGCGCAGAGCATTCCACGCGTCGAGCTCTGCCACGCACGCGTCCGGGTCTGCGGTATCCGACAGCACGAAGAAATCGAAGCAATCGAGCGCGTCACTGCGTTCAACCGATTCGTACGTTGCCCGCAGGCCCGCAAACACGCGGCGCACGTCTTCATTGCAGATCGGCATCACGATCGCCGTGCGAGCTTCACGCGAAAGCCGCGTCGCGGGCGCCGCCGAGCGTGAAATCAAGTGCCGGTCGCCGCCGACAGCCAGCACAAAAAATCCCATCATCGCCGTCCAGAAGCCGGCTGCGAGCCAACAAGAAAGCAGCGCAAACACGACGAGCAAAGCGGCTTCACCCCAGGCGATCGCGGTGTCGACCGTTGCGTTGGCCGTGACAACGGTAGGCAGCAATCCGTGCAAGACATACGTGGCATACAGCGAAGGGACCAACGCCAGCGTAAGCAGCACGAACCGGCGGCGCCGGCCGGCTCCGCGCGCGGGACCTGGAATGTCCGGTAGACGGGGGTCGAGCCCGAACAAGCGCCGCAACATCCACGACACGGGACCGACCCGTCCCCAGCGCCGCGGCGCCATCGGCGTGCGCAGGATCGACGGTGCTGCGGGCGGCAACGCGCCGGCCACGTCTGCGGCGACGACGGCGCGCCTTACTGCATCAACGGAAGAACATAGTTCCATGTCTCACCAACGACGTCTTTACCGTTGCGCAAAAGCGCACGGACTTCAACGGGTTTTTCCTTGTCTTGGGTTCGCACCTCCACCACCATGCGCCAGCCGCCGGTGGCATCGTTGCGGTGAATGACGAGATCGGTGCTTTGACCGTTGCCGATGGCAACGTCCGCCAACAGCGGCGCGTTGACCGGCAGCTTGCGCAGCGTCGGGCCGTCAAAGTCCACCGTGAACTTCACGGTGCCGTTGCCCGAATTCTGAAATCCGTGTCCGCGCCGCGTCTGTACAACCCAGCCATTGGGTGGGCGGCGATCGGTGTTTTTGAGCCAGAACATGCGATACGAGAAGTCAATTGGCGTGCCCGGGGGCGGTATCGCGTTCGGGCACCCAATAGGCGACGATGTTGTCGTTTGCCTCATTGGGCGTCGGAATCTGCACCAGTTCGACGCGGCCGGCGCCCCACTTTGAAGCGGGCTCGACCCATATGCTGGGCCGCAGCTCATAACGCGCTTCCAGGTCTTCGTAGCTGCTGAAGTTGCGATCGCGCTGCATCAGCCCGAAGCCGCGCGGATCGGTCTGCGCGAACGACGTCACTAGCAGTCGGCGCGGATTGATCAGCGGGCGCCAGATCCACTCGCCACTGGCAGTGTTGATCGCAAGCCCATCCGAGTCATGCACTTCAGGACGAAAGTCTTCGCTCGGTGCCCGCTGGTTCTCGCCGAAGAAAAACATCGACGTCAAGGGTGCCATCGCAAGCTTGGCCACCGGCTCGCGCAAGTACAGCCGCGATTGCACCTCGGTTACCGTCTCCTCGCCCGGACGGATCGTGAAGCGATACGCGCCGGTCGCGCGCCGCGAATCGAGCAACGCGTAGATAACGAGCTGGCGCGCACCGCTCGCCGGCCGCTCGATCCAGAACTGTTCGAAACGCGGAAACTCTTCTCCGCTGCGCTCCGCCGTGTCGATCGCGAGGCCGCGCGCCGAGGCGCCATAGCGCTGGCCCTGGCCAAGGGCACGAAAATAGCTGGCGCCTAGAAACGAAACCAGCTCGTCCTTGTATCCGGGCGCGCTCGACACCGCATTAAGAGGAAAGTGAACGCGAAACCCTGCAAAACCGAGCTTGCCAAGTTGCGCCCGGTCGAGCTTGTTGCGACCGTAGTTGAACGCGGCCGGGTCGAAAGTAATCTCGCTCACCTCTTTACCCACGACCTCGTAGATCCGCACCGGCTGATCGAAAATCCCGCCCAGATGGAAGAACTGAATTTCGAACGGCAGCTTTTGCGCGCGCCACAGCGACTGGGCGGTGTCGAAGCGAATGTCGCGCGTCTGGTCGTAAGCGAGATCCTTCAACCCCTTCGGCAATACGAATGCAGGCTTGGAATAAGGTCGATTGGCCAGCTCGCGCGCACGCCGATCGACGTCTACAAAGCCGAACGCGTAGGCAGCCGGCGGCGCCGCAGTCGCAGCGAGTAGGAACGCAATTGCTGCAAACCGAATGGCTTGAATCATGGGAATAATGGCGCGTCGAAAGGCGCGGCTAAGCAGAAAGCAAGGCAGATGCCTGGATGGGTTAAAGAGAATGGTTTCCAAGGCTGACCGATGCGGTTCGTCCAGCTAGCAAGCGGTACCGAGGTGCCGGCGCTAGGACTGGGCACCTGGCGCATGGGAGAGGCGAGGCGCTCGCGCGCAGCCGAGGTCCGCGCAGTCAGGATCGCGCTCGAAATCGGCTACCGGCTGATCGACACCGCCGAAATGTACGGAAACGGCGGCGCTGAAGACGTGGTCGGCGCCGCTGTCCGAGAGGCGCTCCAGGCTGGGATTATCGCGCGCGCAGACTTGACGATCGTTTCGAAGGTTTTGCCGGGCAATGCCAGCCATGGCGGTGTGATGCGTGCCTGCGAGCGCAGCTTGAACCGTTTACAGCTCGATGCCGTCGATTTGTATCTGCTGCACTGGCGCGGCTCAGTGCCGCTAGAGGACACCGTCGCCGCATTCGAGCAACTGCGTACCGAAGGTCGTATCCGCCACTGGGGTGTCAGCAACTTCGACACTTCAGACATGCAGCAGTTGTGGTCACTGCCGACAGGCGTCAATTGCGTGGCCAATCAGATTTACTACTCGGCAAGCGAACGGGGTGCGGAGTTCGATCTGGTGCCGTGGCAGCGCGAGCACGGCGTGGTGACGATGGCGTACTCGCCGATCGATCAGGGCGCGCTGGCGAACGATACGACGTTCGCAAAGATCGGGCGCCGGCATCGTGTTAGCGCATCCGGCTGCCGCGCTCGCGTGGGTGCTGCGACAACCCAGCCTGATCGCCATCCCGATGTCTGCGAGCGCGCCGCACCTGCGCGAAAACTACCTGGCGGCCGACATCGAGCTCACCGCGGACGATCTGGCCCAAATCGACGCACAGTTCCCGCCACCGAAGCGCAAGCGGAGACTCGCGACGACGTAAACGATCCGAAGCGTCGGTTAGGCGCCGCCGACGTTTGCACGCGCCAACACGCTCTCCGTCATCGCGTTCGCAAGCTCGCTCTCGCCGAGAAAGACACGGCATTGGCATTCGCTTTCAATCAGGCGCGCCTCCTCCTCGTTGTGACTGCGAACGAGCACCTCGATCTTCGGATTGAGCGTGCGCGCATTGATGATCATCTGGCGCACGCCGATCGTATCGGGTGTCGCGATGACGAGCACGCTGGCGCGCGCGATGTGCGCTTGAACCAGCACCGCCGGCTCGGCGGCATCGCCCAGCACGGCCGGAATCCGGAGTGCACGCAGGCTCTCAATCAGCTCACGGCTTCTGCTCCGCCACGACATAAGGGATGTGATGCGGATTCCATCGCTTCGCAGATGCGCCGGCCGACTCTGCCGTAGCCCACGACGACCACCTGCTGCGACAAGTACTTCGGATCAGTGGCCTGAGGCAGCGCTGCCAGCGGATCGTCGATCCGGTCAAGCGAGCGCGCGAACTCGGAGCGCGATCGCAACCATTTCTGCAATCGGGCCAATGGCGGCAAAGACAAATGGATTGAGCGCTATCGAAATCAATGCGCCGGCAAGCATCAGGCTCTGCCCCTCCGCCGGCAACAGGCCAGTGAAACGCCGAGCGCCGCCAGAATGAACGAGAACTCGCCGATCTGCGCCAGACTCGCCGACACGGTCAATGCCGTGTTCAGCGGGTAACGCAGTACCAGCACCAGGGTAGCGGCAGCCGAGGATTTGCCCAGCATGATTATCGCCACCACGCCCAGCACCTGCAGCGGCTCATTCAAGCAGGATGGTCGGATCGAACAGCATGCCTACCGACACGAAGAACAATACAGCAGAACGCGTCACGCAGCGGCAGTGATTCCGTCAGCCGCCCGGTGGCTGAATTCCGACTCGCGCATCACCATGCCGGCGAAAAATGCACCGAGTGCAAACGACACACTAAACAGCCGGCCGAGCCGTACGCGATCGCCGACTGCGACCGCTATCACCCACAGCGTGAACAATTCGCGCGAGCCGGTGCGCGCGATCTGCCATAGCAGCCAGGGAAATACGCGCCGTCCGACTATCAGCATCAAGACAATGAAAGCGCCCACCTGCAGAAGCGTGATTGCCGATCGTCAGCCAAGCAGATCCGCCGTTCGTCTGCCAGCTCCGCTGCCGTGCCGCCCAGAACCAGCCGGCCAGCGGCGGCAGCAGTACCAGTACCAGCACCATGGCCAGGTCTTCGACCATCAGCCAGCCGACGGCGATTCGCCCGTTCAGCCGTTTCGAGCACGCCGCGCTTCCAGCGCTCGCAGCAGCACGACAGTACTTGCGACCGACAGGCAAGTCCAAAGACCAGGCCGGCGCCGAGGCTCCACCCCCACAGAGTGTGCAGTGCCATCCCGAGCGACGTGGCGACAGCCATCTGCACGATCGCGCCGGGCAATGCGATCCTTGCGACTTCGCAGCAGATCGTCGAGCGAAAAATGCAAGCCCGACGCCGAACATCAGCAGCATCACGCCGATCTCGGCCAACTGACTCGCGATTTCGAGATCGGCCACGAAGCCGGGCGTGGCCGGACCAATCGCAACTCCCGCCAGCAGATATCCGATGATCGTCGGCAACCGCAGGCGCGCAGCGATAAAGCCGAACAGCAGCGCCAGCCCGAGCGCCGCGGCCAGGGTGGTGATCAGCGAAATGTCGTGCGGCACGTGCAATCGTGCCGCAATTACTCGAGTGTCAGCCCGCGCTGCTTGATCAGTGCATGCCAGCGCGCGGTCTCGCTCTTAATGTAGCCCGCCATTTGGTCCGCATTGCCGGGAATCGGCTCGAGCCCGAACTCCTGCAGCTTGCGCGTCACCTCCGGAGTTGCAATCGCGCGACTCAACTCTGCCGTCAGCTTCGCCGACACGTCCCGCGGCGTGGCGGCCGGCACCACCATGCCCTGCCACGCGTAGACCTCGGTATCGCGAATCCCCTGCTCTTCAAGCGTTGGGACGTTCGGCAACGCGGCTAGACGCTGGCGACTCAGTACACCGAGCGGCACCAGCTTGCCGGAGCGAATGTGCTGCAAGCCGACCGCGGTGTCGATCACCATCACCGGCAATTGATTGCCCAGCACGTCCTGAACCGCCGGCGCAGCGCCGCGGTATGGAATGTGCACGATGAAGGCGCCGGTGCGGTCCTTGATCAACTCCATCGCCAGATGGTGCGGACTGCCCGCACCGACCGATGCGTACGAGAGCCTGCCGGGCTCTTTCTTCGCAGCGTCAACCAGATCGCGCATCGACTTGAAGCCGGTCGACGGGTTCACCACGACGATCAACGGGAAGCGCGCCATCAATCCGATCGGCGCAAAGTCTTTCACCGGGTCATACGGCACTTTTTTGTAAAGCGCGGTATTGAACACGAACGTTCCGTTGTCACCACTCAGCAGCGTGTAGCCGTCGGCGATGCCGCGCGCCACGGCTTCGGCGCCGATCATCGTCGCGGCTCCCGGCCGGTTCTCGATCACCAGCGGCTGGCCCAGCTGCTTCTCCATCTGCGCGCCGACCGTGCGCGCCAGGAAGTCCGAACCACCGCCCGCTGGATAGGGGACGATCCACCGCACCGGCTTGGCCGGATACGCCTGCGCAAAGAGGGCGCTCGACGGAGCCAGCGTGACGGCGGCAGCCGACGCCAGCACGCGGCGGCGAGTGATGTGCGATTTCTGATCAGTCATCGAGTTCTCCGGCAAACGAACCAAAATATACTTACTCGCGATCCGACACTCCCCGCACATCGCCGCCGTGCGCATCCGCTTCGGCGCCACCCGCCTCAACCAGGCGCGGCCTTTCGTCCTTGCGCGGCTGACCACGTCCGGTCACCTGTTGCAATTCATCGATTCGAAGCGACGCCTGCGCCTTGGTCAAGCTGTCGTCGAACGGCGCTTTGGCTTCCTCGGACAGCGTCTTCAGGTACGAGCGCTGCGCGCCCGTCATCGGCTCGTCGCCGGTCGTCCAGTCTTCCGGCGGCTTCTCGGTGTTACTTTGATCGGCCATTTGTTGCGTACGCTTGTCGGTCATCGCAATCCTCCTTTGTCGAATGACAATGCGCCGGCAACCACCGTACCCAGATTCGAATGCAGTGATCAAGCGCAGCGGCAATGGCAACTGCCTAACCAGTGCGGTTTGCAGCCTCATGTTGGCGCTGCTATCGCTGCCATTGCCTGCGCTCGCCGACGAGGCGCTCTGGTCGCTGCTGAAAATAGGCGGGCAGGTGGTGTTGATGCGGCACGCAGTGACGACACCCGGAGTCGGCGATCCGCCCGGCTTTCGCCTGGATGACTGCAGCACGCAGCGAAATCTGACCGATGAAGGCCGGCGGGACGCGCAGCGGGTAGGCGCCGCATTTCGCGCGCGCGGCATCGAGATTGAAAACGTGTATTCGAGCCCATGGTGCCGCTGTGTAGAAACGGCGAATCTGGCGTTCGGCAAATCCGAGATTTCGACCGCGCTTAGCAATCTATTTACTCATCCGGAGAACCGCGAACAGCAGATACGCGAAATGCGCAAACTGATCAGCGCGCGGGGACCGCATAACCGAGTGCTCGTGTCGCATGGAGCGACGATTCTGGCGCTAACCGGCGTTTCGCTCGGCACCGCCGAGATGCTGGTGGTTACGCCGCAAAGCGACGGCCGGTTTGTCGTGAACGGTCGGTTTACCGCGCACCTGCCCTAGGACTGCTGGGCGTGGTGAGGCGCAGGCTTAACGCCGGCCGGCGGTTAAAATCAAACAGTGATTGCGAACCGCGTTCTTGAGCGATTTCATCCCGCCGTCAAGGCTTGGTTTGACTCTGCGTTTGCCGCCCCGACCGGCGCGCAGGTCGAAGCGTGGCCGGCTATCAAGGCTGGCAAGCACGTGCTGATCGCCGCGCCGACCGGATCGGGCAAGACGCTGGCGGCATTCCTGGCAGCGATCGATACGCTGGTGCGCGAAGGCATCGAGCATGGGCCTGACCGACGAGACGCACATCGTCTACGTCTCGCCGCTGAAGGCGCTTTCCAACGACATCCACAAAAATCTCGAGGCGCCGATTGCCGGCATTCGCGCCGAGCTCGAACGGCTGGGCCTGCCCGACGTCGACATCCGCACCTTCGTTCGCACCGGCGATACGCCACAGGCGAGCGCGAGAAGATGCGCCGGCGCCCGCCGCACATCGTCGTCACGACGCCGGAGTCGCTTTACATCCTGCTCGACCAGCGAGTCGGGCCGCAAGATGCTGGCGACCACGCGCACCGTGATCGTCGACGAGATCCACGCGATCGCGCCCAACAAGCGCGGCGCGCACCTCGCGCTGTCGCTCGAGCGGCTGCAGGCACTCGCGGGCCGCGAGCTGGTGCGCATCGGTCTGTCCGCTACGCAGAAGCCGATCGAGCGAGATCGCGAAGTTCCTGGTCGGGCGCCGGTAAGGACGAAGCGGCGCTATGCACGATCGTCGACACCGGCCACGTGCGCGAGCGCGATCTCGCCATCGAGCTGCCGCCTTCGCCGCTCGAAGCGGTGATGTCGAACGAGGTCTGGACGCAGGTCTACGACCGCCTGGCCGCAGCTGGTGCGCGAGCATCGCACCACGCTCGTCTTCGTCAACACGCGGCGGCTTGCCGAGCGCGCGGCGCGTCACCTGTCCGAGCGGCTCGGCAAGAACATGTCACGGCGCATCACGGCAGCCTGGCGCAGCGAGCAGCGGCTCAACGCCGAGCAGCGGCTGAAGCGCGGCGAGCTGAAGGCGCTGGTCGCCACGGCATCGCTCGAGCTCGGCATCGATATCGGCGACGTCGATCTCGTGTGCCAGCTCGGCTCGCCGCGCTCGATCGCCGCGTTCCTGCAGCGCGTCGGGCGCTCGGGCCACTCGGTCGGCGGCACGCCGAAAGCACGCCTGTTCCCGCTGTCGCGCGACGAGCTGGTCGAATGTGCGGCGCTGCTCGATGCGGTGCGGCGCGGCGAGCTCGACCGCCTCCACGTGCCCGACAAGCCGCTCGACGTGCTGGCGCAGCAGATCGTCGCCGAAGTCGCGTCGCAGGAATGGAACGAGGACGAGCTGTTCGCGCTCTATCAGCCGCGCCTGACCCGTATCCGCAGCGCTCGCGCGCGAGGAGTTCGACGAGCGTCGTGCTGATGCTGGCCGATGGTTTCACACACGCAGCGCGGCCGGCGCGGCGCGCTATCTGCATCACGACGCGGTCAATGGCGTGCTGCGCGGGCGACGCGGTGCAGCGCTCGACCGCCCTCACGTCCGGCGGCGCGATTCCCGACACCGCCGACTACACAGTCGTGCTCGAGCCCGCAGG
Source organism: uncultured beta proteobacterium (assembly GCA_963746085.1). Taxonomy (GTDB): domain Bacteria; phylum Pseudomonadota; class Gammaproteobacteria; order Burkholderiales; family Burkholderiaceae_F; genus JACCZX01. The sequence goes on along the minus strand of CAVVAI010000006.1, from coordinate 155,056 downwards.
CGCAAGTGCGTCGGCACGGTCAACGAAGACTTCGCGGTCGAGAGCCTGGCGGGCGACGTGTTCCAGCTCGGCAACACGTCGTATCGCATCATCCGCGTCGAGCGGGCACGGTGCGCGTCGAGGACGCGCAGGGCCCGCCGCCCACCATTCCGTTCTGGCTCGGCGAAGCGCCGGCACGCACGACGAAGCTGTCGCAGTCGGTGTCGCGCCTGCGCGACGACGATTGCAGCGCAGCTCGACGAAGGCGGGCGACGATGCAGCGGCGCTGCATGGCTCACCGAGTCGGTGAGGATCGATCCGAGTGCGGCGGCGGCAGCTCGTCGACTACCTCGCGGCCGCCAAGGCCGCGCTCGGCGTCGCTGCCCACGCAGCGACAACGCTCGTGCTCGAGCGCTTCTTCGACGAAGCGGGCGGCATGCAGCTCGTCATCCACTCGCCGCTCGGCAGCCGCATCAACCGCGCCTGGGGTCTGGCGCTGCGCAAGCGCTTCTGCCGCAAGTTCAACTTCGAGCTGCAGGCGGCGGCGACCGAAGATGCGATCGTGCTGTCGCTCGCGACGCAGCCACAGCTTCCCGCTCGCGGATGTCGCGCGCTATCTGCATTCGGCCAACACGGTGCGCGACGTGCTGATGCAGGCGCTGCTCGATGCGCCGATGTTCGGCACGCGCTGGCGCTGGAACGCCGGCATCGCGCTGGCGCTGCCGCGCTTCCGCGGCGGCAAGAAGGTCGCCGCCGCAATTGCAGCGCATGGCGCCGAAGATCTGCTGGCCGCGGTGTTTCCCGATCAGGTGGCGTGCGGCGAGAACATCGTCGGCGATCGCGAAGATTCCGGACCATCCGCTGGTGCGACCAGACGATCGACGATTGCCTGCACGAGGCGATGGACATCGAGGGCTTGGAGCAGCGTGCTGCGCGACATCGAGAGCGGGCGAGATCGACGTGCGTCGCGCGCGACCTGACCGAGCCCTCGCCGCTCGCGCTCGAAATCCTGACCGCGCGGCCGTACGCCTATCTCGACGACGCGCCGCTCGAGGAGCGCCGCACGCAGGCGGTGATGAGCGCGCCGCTGGCTCGACCCGAGACGGCAGCGACCTCGGCAAGCTCGACGCCGAGGCGATCGCGCGCGTGCGCGAGGAAGCGTGGCCCGAGCCGCGCAACGCCGACGAGCTGCACGACGCGCTGATGTGGCTTCGGCTTCCTCAGCGCGGCCGAAGTCGACGCGCAGCCCGATTGGCGCGGCGCTGCTCGAGCGAGCTCGTCGGCCGCGAAGCGTGCGACGTTCGCATTGCGCACGGCGGACGCGGCTGCTGTGGTTGCCGCCGAGCGCCTGCCGCAATTCGAGCGCGCTGTTTCCATCGGCTGAGCGCACGCCGGCGATCGAAGCGCCCGACTCGATATCGCGAAGTCGTGGACGCGCGACGATGCGCTGGTCGAGATCGTGCGCGGCCGGCTCGAAGGCCTGGGGCCCGTCACCGTCACTGCGCTGGCTGCCCCGCTCGGGCTTGCCGTCGAGCGACAGTCGAAATCGCACTGGCGCGGCTCGAAGGCCGAAGGCTCGGCGATGCGCGGCCAGTTCAGCCCGGATGCCGGCGGAAGCCGAGTGGTGCGAGCGCCGCCTGCTGGCGCGCATCCACCGCTACACCGTCAAGCGCCTGCGCGCGGAGATCGAGCCGGTCGAAGCGCGCGATTTCATGCGCTTCCTGTTCGAATGGCAGCACGTCGCTCCGGAAGCCCGCAGTCGAAGGCGCCGGACGCGGTGGCCAACATCGTGTCGCAGCTCGAAGGATTCGAGGCGCCCGCTGCCGCGTGGGAGACCGAGATTCTTCCCGCACGCGTCAACGAATACGATCCCGCATGGCTCGACGAGCTGAGCCGCGCCGGTCGGGTCGTGTGGACGCGCATCGCGCCGCTCACTTCAAACGGCGAGCGCGCGCCCAGCCCCGTGCGCACCACGCCGATTGCACTTGCGTCGCGCCGCAACCTCGCCATCTGGGCTGCACTCGCGCCGGACGCTACCGACCTGACGCTGACATCGAACGCGCAGACAGGTGGTCGAGCTCATCACGACGCATGGCGCGTCGTTCTTCGACGAGATCGTCGAAGGTACGACCCTGCTGCGCACGCAAGTCGAGCAGGCGCTGGCCGAGCTGGTCGCGCAGGGGCTGATCAACGCAGACAGCTTCGGCGGTCTGCGTGCCTTGCTGGTGCCGTCCGATCGCCGCCGCACGTTCGACGGCCAGAAGCGGCTGCGCCGCACCGCGCTGTTCGGCATCGAAGACGCCGGCCGCTGGGCGCTGGCGCGAAAACACCGCAGCACCGGAAGGCGCCGACATCGTCGAGCACGTCGCACGCACGTTGCTGCGCCGTTATGGTGTCGTGTTCTGGCGCCTGATTGCCCGCGAAGCGCAGTGGCTGCCGCCGTGGCGCGATCTGCTGCGCTGCTATCGGCGCCTTGAGGCGCGCGGCGAAATTCGCGGCGGGCGCTTCGTCGCGGGACATTCGGGCGAGCAGTTCGCGGCGCCCGAAGCGATCGGGCTGTTGCGCGACATGCGGCGGCGCGAGCCGTCCGGTGCATTGATCAGCTTGAGCGGGGCCGATCCGCTGAACCTGGTCGGCATTCTGAGTCCTGGTTCGAGGTTGCCTGCGTTGACCGGGAACCGTGTGCTCTATCGCGACGGCGTGGCCATTGCGTTGCTGATCGCGGGTGAAGCGCGCTTTCTTGAGCAGCTCGAACCCGAGGCCGAATGGGCGGCGCGCAATGCACTGTTGCGCCGCCAGGTGCCGGCAACGCTCAAGTTTCTCGCCTAGCGTTAGCCGCGATTGCAGCATCGTCGCGTTCAAGTGAAGCGCGATCCCACTGGGCCAGATTAGCCGCCGCTTCGTACGTGGTCTGCAAGAAGTCGAGCAGTGTGTCGTCGGGCGATTTCGACTCGCGAACGGCGTCGTAAGGCAGAACAAATTCGTGCAGATCGTCGCTGTAAAACGCTGCTTCAGGCTTTACGAGCGCCTGTGTGAAGCCGGCAGGCTCCGGATACGCGTACGAATAAAACGCCGGATACGCGATCGCCCCGCCGCCGGGCCAGAAGCCGCAGCTGCTGACTTCGTGCGAATACGCTTCTTGAGCTACCCAGTTGGGCAGATTGGGAACGCCGCCAGGATGAAGCGGAGCACGCCGCCCGGAGAAACGCGTGACTGCCAGGTCAGGCGCGCCCCAGAAAAAATGCACCGGGCTGACTTTGCCGATGAATCGAGCGCGAAATTTCTTGAACACGCGGTCGGCTTGCGCCAAAGCGTGGCAGAACCGCTGCGCGTACTCGGCATCGTAAGCGCGATGCACGTCATCCCGGTCGAAGCGGATCGGATTCTCAATTTCGTTCGGAAGCGGATGAATGCGCAGCTTCACGTCCAGCCTTTCCAGCTCGTTCATCAGCCGCGAATAAAACGCTGCGACAGTTTGCGGCTCGAGCGCAAAGCCACCGCTGCGCCCGTCGCTGGTCTGGATCAACAGCCGATGATCGATGAAATCGAACTCGATCTGAAAGGTGCGCGTACCCGCGGAGATCGGAGAAGTCGTCAATCCTCTTGCGGTCACGTACAGCGTGACGTGCCATGAATGATTGACCCATGGGCTCGCCGCCAGCCGCACTTTGCCGACGATCTGCAGCCACAGATGCAGCGTCTGGTACGTGTCTTTCCACGCGGCAAGCGGCAGCTCGGGCCAGGCAGAGGTTTCTTCGATCATCGGAAGATCTCCCGCAATTCCTCCCGCGCGGCGATCTCGCCACGCACGGTGTCCGCGGACCAACCTTGCTCAAGCGTCGCGATATAGCTCGGCAGGTTGCGCGGCGGGCCGGACGATTTGCATGGGCTGCGCTGTGTTCGCCTCACTCGAGATCCAGTCACCGCACCGCCGCCTGCTGGCGCGTCGACGACGACACTGCGCGTAGTTTCTTACGCACCACAGGCCGAGTCGGCTTGCGCCGCGCCACTTCGACGAACCCGGCCTGGTCATACATCGATTTCGCCCCGAACCACATCCCGTCGTCGACTCCTTTAGTGGCCTTGTCGACGGGATATGCCTCGACGAGCTTGACCTCGTTATCGCGCGCCCAAGCCAGCGCGCCCTTCAGCAGCGCCGCCGCCACCCCTTGATGCCGCGCTTTCGGGTCAACGACGAAACACACGATCGACCATACCGACCTGTCGTCGACCGGCTTCATCACCGGTGAGCGCGCGAGTCGCGCGTACTGATCGCGCGGCCCGAGGGAGACCCAGCCGACGGGCTGTCCATCGCAGTAGCCAAGCAGTCCCGGGACCACGCCGCACTTAATGAGCTTCTTCAGCGAGCGCTTGCGCGCTTCGCGCATGCTGAGATTCTTCGCTACGACCGTCTTGCCGCTTTCGCGATAGAACATGCACCAGCAACCGCGCGCGATCGAACAGCCGGGACGCTCGAACAGAGACACCAGATCGTCCCAGCGCTGCGGCGTCAGCGGACGAACGTCAAGTTTCACTCGAGTGCGCAGGTTGCGGCATTGCCGATATCGTAAACAGCCTCGCGCCGAGCGGCACGTGCCCAGCCGCTCAAGAGTTCCAGTAAATCGACGGCGCACCGCCGCGCGGTCAGGCCGACCGTGCCGCTATGCGCCGTCCATTGCTCAGCGCGGGGCGGGCGCAACTCCAGCTAACGACTTCAGCGGGGAAGCTTGCGCGGCTCGCGCGGGCGCCGCTTGCGGCTCATCACCCTCAAAGCGCACGTAATCCTTCATCTGCAAGCCGTAGATCGCCTGGGTGCGCGTGACGTAGCGCCGCAGTGATGCAACGTCCTTGGCTCCGAGGGCGCATGCGGTGGCATCGACGCGCGTGAGCGGTGGTTGATCGCACTTTAACTGCGCGTGCGCCGCGGGTGAAACGGCGACTGACAGGACGCCGAAACAAGCCAGCACAACGCGGGAAGAAGATGAGTGTTTCATTGAGATCTCCAGGTGATCGTTGTCGAGGAATGCATCGTCCGCCCGGGACCCCATTCAGGTCTTTGGGTCGCGCCTTAATCCGCCTTAATTCGTGATGGATCCATCGCGTTACCGCCGCCACGCCCATTAAGCTGACGCCTGCATGGACACGATGACCTCCACCACGCTGCGCTTCGGCACAGTGCTGTTGGACGTCGAGCAGCGCCAGTTGCTAATCGACGGGCAGCCCGCCAGGCTTGGTGCGCGTGCTTTCGAGGTGCTGCTCGCGCTGGTCGAGCGGCGCGATCGCCCCGTGAGCAAGAACGAGCTATTCGATCTCGTTTGGCCCAATGTGGTGGTCGAAGAGAACAATTTGCAGGTGCATATCTCGGCGCTGCGCAAGCTGCTCGGGCCGCAGACGATCGCGACGATCCCCGGGCGTGGCTATCGTTTCACCGCCGAATTGGATGTCTTAGCGCAGGACTCAGCGGCTGACGCGCAACCTGCTGCCACAGCCGCCACACCGGCGCTCGCGCCGCTTTCCAATCTGCCGCTGCGGCTTGAGCTGTTGTACGGGCGCGATGACGACACGCGCGCCGTCGGCGAGCTGCTGGGGAGCCACACCCAGGTATCGATCGTTGGCGCCAGCGGCATCGGCAAGACCCGGCTTGCGCTGGCCGTCGCAAACGCGCTGCATGAAAGCTTTCCAGATGGTATCTGGTGGGTCGAGTTAGCTGCGCTGAACGACGGCGCGCTCGTCGCCGGCGCCATTGCACGGGCACTTGGCGTACGTGCCGGTGATGACCGGCCCGTGCTCGAAACAGTGATTGCGCTGCTCAGGAAGCAAAGCACGCTGCTAGTCCTGGACAACTGCGAACACCTGCAGGACGCGGTCGCCGACTGTGTTCGCACACTGGTCCTGAGTGCACCCGCGTTGCGCGTGCTGGTCACGAGTCAAGAAGCCTTGCACGTAGCCGAGGAACAGGTGTACCGCCTGGGCGGCCTGTCGGTTGATGCAATAGCGGACGCACCCGCCCCAGCAGTCGAGCTGTTCATTGCGCGGGTTCGGGCCGCTAATCCGCGCATGCAATTGAGCGCCGCCAACCTAAACGCGATCGCGGATATCTGCCGCCGACTGGATGGCATGCCGCTCGCAATCGAGCTGGCCGCGGCTCGCGTGCGGCTTCTAGGCATCGAGGGTCTCCGAGCGCGGCTCCACGAGCGTTTTCAGATCTTGACGGGCGGTACGCGCGCGACGCTGCGGCGCCACCAGACGCTGCGCGCCGCGATTGACTGGAGTTATGAGCTGCTGGCGCCCCACGAGCAGATTGTGTTTCGCCGGCTTGGCGTGTTCGTTAGCGGATTCACACTCGAGCTGGCGCAAGACGTTGCGGCCGACGAAGCCATCGACGGCTGGGCTGTGCTGGATGTGCTCGGTCACTTGGTAGACAGATCGCTCGTGGTCGCGGATGGCGACGACACGCCGCGCTACCGGCTGCTCGAAACCATGCGCGCTTTTGCGCTGGAGAAGCTCGCTGCCGTCGGCGAGACGCCGAACCTGCTGAGACGTCACGCTGAAGCGCTGCTCGCGCTTCTGACGCCGCTCGACGAGCAGCGCTGGAAAGCGAGCCCCGCTGAACAGATACGTGTCGGTGCGGAGCTGGATAACCTGCGGGCCGCGCTCGCCTGGGCCGAGTCGGCAGCGGGCGATCGCACTTTCGCCTGTGCGTTAATCGGCTGCAGCAGCATTGTCTGGATGGCCCATGCGCAGCTTAACGAAGGAATCGAGCGCGCACTGGCGATGCTGCCGCTGCCTGAAAGCGTGCCACCCGAAATCGCGGCTCGTTTCAATCTCTTCCTAGGAACGGTGGGCTATATAGGCCCGCGGCACGAGTGTTTGCAGGCTTCGTTGCGCGCGGCGGAACTGTATCGCTCGTTGCGCAATACGCCGAAGCTAGTCGATGCGCTGATTTTCGCAGCGCTAAGCGGCGCGCGACTCGGCGACCCGCAACTGGTTGCTGCCGCCATTGCCGAGGCCGAGGCACTGATCACACCCGATGCGCCAGCTCGGCAAGCCGCGGCACTGGCAGTGGCGAAGGCCGGCAACTACCTGAGTTTGGGCGAGCACGACAGAGCCATCGAAAGTGCGCTGCGCCAGGCGCAGCTCTATCGCGGAAGCGGCAACGAATGGGGCGAACAGTTGGCGCTGTGCAATGTAGGGCTATACGAGTGCGGCCGAGGCCGTTTCGATGCGGCGATCGAGCTGCTGGGTAGTGTCGTTAACACACTGCGAAGGATTAACGCGCCGCATGGAGTCGGCAATGCCCTGCAGCATCTTGCCTTTGCGCACGCCTTGCGCGGCGATCGCGACGAAGCACTCGCTAGCGCGCAGGCTGCCCTGCCACACATGCAGCGAATGCAGGACGTTGCTCCGACGCTGATGGCTGTCGCTCTGGTGCACGCACGACATCGCACTGAAGACCGGGCGGCCGGCCTGCTCGGCCACATCGATCAAGCGTTCGCGAGATCGGGTCGCATCCTTTTTCCAATGATGGTCATGATTCGTGACGAGATCATGGCTCGTGCACGGGCTGCGCTAGGTCCGGTAGAGTTGGACCGTCAAATGGCAGCCGGTGCCGTGCTGACCGAGGAGCAGGCCATAGCACTGGCTTTCGACGACCGCGCTCGCAGCGATCGACCGAACTAGTTGGAGCTGCGGTTGTTCCGCCGCGAAGCGACCGTATCCTGGGCAGTGGCCGCGCGACCGTGATGCAGGGAGCGGTTCATCTGGTGCTATTACAGCGTTCCTGTTCTTGGCCGTCGTGCCCTGAGCACGCACGGTGGCCACACCGAATTGACCAAATGCAGCTCGGCGCCGCGCTCTGCAAGTAGCGCTCTACGCTGGAAACCCTCGGCTTGACAGCCCCTACGACGCACCCGTATGGTCAGCCACGACTCATCATGACCGGGGCACCAGACCCCTGCCATCAACAATATCGGAGACATCTGATGAAAGCATGGAAGACGAAGTTCTTCGCTGCTCTGTGCGCCACAGCGTTCGCCGCGGGCACTGCAGTCGCGCAGGAAATCAAGATCTCGCATCAGTTCAAGGCAAATGCAGACGGCCGCGACCAGGCCACGCGCGTTTTTGTGCAGGAGGTCAACAAGGCGGACAAGAGCCTGAACTTCCGCATCTATCCGGCCAGCTCGCTCGGCATCAAGCCGGTGGCGCAGCTCGACGCACTGCAAAACGGAACGCTCGAGATGGCGGTGTTCCCGATGTCGTACGCGGTGGGCAAGGCATCGGAGTTTTCGATCATCATCATGCCCGGCACGGTACCCACTCTCGACTACGCGATGAAGCTCAAGGGCACGCCTTTCCATGACAAGCTGCAAAAGCTTGCCGAGGACAACGGCGTTCACATCGTGACCTGGTGGTGGACGCCGGGCGGGTTTGCCACCAAGGACCGCGAGATCACCGGACCGAAGAGCGTCGACGGGCTGAAGATGCGCGCCGCCGATCCCACCTTCGAGACGATGCTGAAAGCCGCCGGCGCCTCGGTGGTCAGCATGCCGTCGACTGAAATTTATCCGTCGCTGCAATCAGGCGTATTGAACGGCACGCTGACGTCCGCGGAGACGTTCGTCAGCATGCGTCTTTACGAACAAACCAAGTTCGCGACCGTGCCGGGGCAGTACTCGCTGTGGATGCTGCTGCAGCCGCTGGTGATGTCGAAGCAGCACTGGGACAAGCTGACGCCGCAGCAGAAGAAAATCTTCGAGGCTGCAGCCGACAAGTCCGATCAGTTCTTTCTGGGCCTGCAGCGCGATGCGGTCAACGACATGGTGCAGTCGTACAAGAAGGCGGGCGCCAAAGTCCATGAGATGACAAAGGCCGAATATGACCAGTGGATCGTCCTCGCCAAGGACACCGCATGGAAGGAATTCGCCTCGAAGTCACCGCGTTCCAAAGAGCTGCTCGATTCACTGCTGCAGGTGAAATAGCGCGCCGCACGTAGGCACACACGGGCCGGGCAACCGGCCCGCTTCGCGTCTGGAGACAAAAAATTAGACGCTTCGTTGCCGCCATTGACCGGCTGAGCATTGCGTGCGCCGTTGCCGCCGCCGTGATGCTCGCGTTGGCGGCGCTGGTCATTTGCTGGAACGTGATCTACCGCGCTGCCGGCGCTTCCACTTATTGGGAGATCGAGTTCTCGGTCTACATGATGGTGGCGTCGCTGTTCCTTGCGTCGCCTTATTGCCTGATGACCAACGGCCACGTCGCAGTCGACCTGCTGTCGCACTACTTGCCTGCCAGGGCTTCGCGCGGGTTGGCCATCGCGGTGATGCTGATCGGCCTTGCCGTCTGCGCTTACCTCGCAATCATGGGCGGCATTCTCACCTTTGAAGCGTTCGAGCGCGGCGACCGTACCGAGAGTTCGTGGGCGCCACTCAAATGGCCGTTGTTCCTGACGATGCCGGTCGGGCTCGCGCTGACGGCGCTGCAATACCTGGCCGAGTTGTTGCGGCCACCACAGACAGCGACGTGATGAACGAACTGCAGATCGGTCTGCTGATCCTGGTCGTCACGCTGGTGGTTCTGTTTTCGGGCATCCCGATCGCGTGGGGGCTGATCATTGTCACGGTCGGCTTCCTGCTCGTTTTCCAGGGCCCGGCGACGCTGGCGAATGTGCCGGTGCTGATGATGGACGAACTGTCGTCGTTCGCGCTGCTGACGATTCCGCTGTTCGTGTTGCTCGGTTCGGCGATCGGCGCCTCGGCCGCCGGCCGTGATATCTACGAGTCGCTGCATCGCTGGCTGGACCGCGTGCCCGGCGGGCTCGTGATCGCCAACATTCTCGCCTGCGGCGTGTTCTCGTCGATCTGCGGTTCGAGCCCGGCGACCGCGGCCGCAATCGGCAAGTCCGGCGTGCCGGAGATGATGAAGCGCGGCGTGCCGCCGGGGCTTGCCACCGGCTCGATCTGCGCCGGCGGCACCCTTGGGATCCTGATTCCGCCGTCGATCACGATGATTCTGTACGGGATCGCCACCGAGACCTCGATCGGGCGTCTGTTCCTCGCCGGCGTCGTTCCCGGGATTCTGCTGGTGGTGCTGTTTTCGATCTACGCGTGGGGCGCGACGCTGTTTGCGCGGCGCTCTCTCAAAGTCGACGACGTTCCGCATTACACGTTCAAGCAAAAGGTCGAGGGGCTTGGGCGGGTTTCACCGTTCATCGGCATCGTCATCGCGATCGGGTACGCCATGTACGGTGGTCTCGCGACGCCGTCCGAAGTGGCGGCCATCTCTGCTGTGCTGGCGCTCGTACTCGTGATCGTGATTTACCGCGCATGGCGCCTGGAGGACCAGTGGCGCATCTTTCGCGAGACGGTGCGCGAGTCGACGATGATTTTGATGATCATTGGCGCCGCGGCGGTGTTTTCATACATGATGTCGCTGCTGTACGTGACGCAGACCGCAGCGCAGGCGCTGGTCGATCTGAACCTCAACCGCTGGGTGCTGCTGGCCGCGCTCAACGTGTTCCTGCTCGTCGCCGGCTGCTTTCTACCGCCGGTGGCAATCATCCTGATGGTGATGCCGATCCTGACTCCCGTGCTTGAAACGAACGGTTTCGATCTGATCTGGTTCGCGGTGATCCTGACGATCAACATGGAAGTCGGACTGATCACGCCTCCGGTGGGCCTGAATCTGTACGTGCTGAAGGGCGTAGCGCCGGACGTCCCGCTCACGACCGTGTTACGCGGCTCGATGCCGTTCGTGCTGCTGATGTTTCTCGCGATGGTGCTGATCGCGGTGTTTCCGGATATCGCGCTGTGGTTACCCAATCGGATGATGGGAAGCGGTTAAAAATGGTGCTGGAGTTTCTGCCGGACTTTGCATAAACCTGCAATTACAACCGTTTTTCCGCTGAGCATCCGAAGAGCAGAGACCGCACCTCTGGGCACGGCTCTGACTCTTGGCAAAGTGGCCGCGGAAAGCGGCTTGCGAGGCCTGGTAAGCCTAATGGGATGACGCAATGGCAGATCTGCCGTCAATCGAACGCGTCAACCTGGCTGACATGAACAGAATGTAAAGCGCCGAGAAGCCCACCAAGATGTAAACGACTCTCGATAGCGGCGACATTGCACCGAACAGCGTAGCGACAAGATCGAAATTAAAAGCGCCAACCAACAACCAATTGACCCCGCCGACGATCAGAAGAATCAATGCAATCCAAGTAGCAGTTTTCATGTCTAGTCCTATTCAAAATTGAGCCGTACGGATCAGCAGGAGATATGCCCTACAAATTCGCCACGGTGAGTCAAACCTAAGAGCTGATGGGTTCCAGGAGAACGTGGTGTGTTCATGAGCGGCACCGCGTGTAATGAGGCACGGCGAATGGAACGACATCATCGCGCCTCAAACTCCCGTTATTACTTTGGCAAAATCACCGAGTCAATCACATGGATCACGCCGTTGTCGGCGCTGATGTCAGTCTTGATTACGTTCGCGTTATCGACCATAACCTTCCCGCTCTGCGTCCGCACGGTAACCGCACTGCCTTGTACCGTCTTGATCGCGCCGGGTTTGACATCGCTCGCCATCAGTTTTCCTGGCACAACGTGATATGTCAGAACGGCGGTAAGTTTGGCTTTGTCCTTCAGCAGCGCTTCAAGGTCCGCTTGTGGAATCTTTGCAAAAGCTGCGTCCGACGGTGCAAAGACGGTGAATGGACCGGGACTTTTCAGGGTGTCTACCAGTCCGGCTGCCTTCAGTGCGGTGGCCAGGGTGTTGAACTGCCCGGCGGATACCGCCGTGTCAACGATATCGGCCGACATCGCCGTGGAAGCAGCAGTTGCGAGAGCAAGGCCCGCGAGTGCTCGACTTATATTCTTCATGGCAAATCCTTTTCGAGAATGGTTGGAGACGCGGTTACCACCGCTGCAAGGTGTGACGCGCACCAGCAGGCCGTGTTGCGGATTTCTTTCATCGGCGATGCGAAAAAACATTGAACCGCACGCTGTTCAGCGAGTCGAGCTAAGGAGCAGTCGGCATACGCCAGGCTTTATGCTGACGTCATGGTGCATGCAGACTCGGAATTAGTCCGTCTCGCTCAGTCAGGCAATCAGTTGGCGTTCGAGGCGCTGGTGGTGAAGTATCAGCGGCGAATCGCGCGTCACGTGGCGCGTTATGTGCCCATTGCGAGTGACGTCGAAGACGTGGTGCAGGAGGTTTTCATCCGCGCTTACCGCGGTTTGCATTCATTCCGAGGCGACAGTGCGTTTTACACATGGTTGTACCGAATTGCGACCAATGCCGCTCTCACGTTTCTCAGACGCGCTCCCGTTGAAGAGCAACTGAATGACTCGGATAACGAGCGGCCAAACGCTTTCGAGCCTGGACTATCCGACGGCGAGACGCCCGAGCGCACTTTAATGGCACGTCAGATCGCTGATGCTGTGCGGCAAGGCCTGGCTCGAATGCAACCGGAGTTGGTGGATGCGCTAACTTTATTCGAGGTCGAGGGCAAATCGTATTCGAACATTGCGCAGATGCTTGATGTCCCGGTCGGAACGGTGCGTTCGCGGATCTTTCGCGCACGCGAAGCCCTTGCAAAACGCCTCGAGCCGGTGCTTGCACCGCAACGTGATAGGAGATGGTGAGATGTCGCAGAAAGTTTCGCTGCTGCTCGATAGCCAACTAAGTACCGACGATTTCGCGCAGGTGCTAAACGACCTCGGCGCAGACGATGCGCTTCGCGACCGCTTCACGGTTTATGCGCTGGTCGGTGACGCGATGCGGGGCGTCAATGTGCCTGATGACGGATTCAGCGCGCGAATCTTTTCCCGATTGCGCCGTGAAGGCGTGAAAGTGGAGGATGGGTACGACCCGCTTGCATAGTTGAACTTGCGCTCCTAGAAGTATCTACGAGTCGCTGCATCGCTGGCTGGACCGCGTGCCCGGCGGGCTCGTGATCGCCAACATTCTCGCCTGCGGCGTGTTCTCGTCGATCTGCGGTTCGAGCCCGGCGACCGCGGACGTCCCGCTCACGACCGTGTTGCGCGGCTCACTGCCGTTCGTGCTGCTGATGTTTCTCGCGATGGTGCTGATCGCGGTGTTTCCGGACATCGCGCTGTGGCTGCCGAACCAGATGATGGGGTTTGGCTGACAACGGTTGCAGCGAGCGAACACATCGGTGCAGGTCTCGGTGGCGCTAATGCTTCGGATTGGCCGGCCTCGATGTGTGGCCGCAATCGGCAAGTCCGGCGTTCGCGAGATGATTGAAGCGCGGCACGTTGTCATGCTGCATCAGTTGCAGATGGCCGAACGAAAACGGCGTCACGTGCAGCAGGTCGCAGACGTGACTCCCGATACGCGCGAACCAGTGTGGAACTTCGATGACGGTCGCGGGCCGGGTATTCGCACTGCCTGGACTCGTAAGCGCGCCAGGTATTCGCGAATCGTCACTTGTTCCGCACCGCCGAGTTCGATCTCGCGCGACGGCGGTTGGCCGATCTCGCATAGCACCGCCAGCGCGACGCCGAGATCATCGACATCAATGGGAGCGACATGTCCGCGCGCACTCGCGGGAATGAAGTGAAACCGCCAGCGCGCCACTCTGCGAAACCAGTGCGCACCGTAGCCATCGACACCTTCGAGCAACGAAGGCCGCACGATGACGGAGTCGAACGATCGCGCCCGCAGCGCCGCTTCGCCGTGGCGCTTCGATATCAGAAAGCCGCTCGTCACCGGTTGATCGAGACCGAGGGCCGAGACATGCACCAGGCGCCGAACGCCGGCCGCGCTGCATGCATCCGCGAGCGCTGCGGGCGCGAGTGCTGGCGCACCTTCTCGTATGTTTCAGCCGCACGCTGGCGCAGGATGCCGACGCAGTTCATGACCACATCGATCCTCGCGAGATGCGGCTGCCATGCTTTGGCGGTCAACAGCTGTTCGAATCGCACCGCGCGACGCTCGCATCTATGCGCCTGCACCGGCAGACGACGCTCGGACCGTTCCGGGTACCGACTGCCGACAATTACTTCATGCTTCCTGCGGAGCAGCGCTGCAACGGCGTGGCGCCCGATGAAGCCCGCGCCGCCGAGCACAAAAACGCGCATCCGCTAGCGGATCGTCGACGGTCGTACCAGCGGCGCACCGCGAAGCCACGCCTGCAGGCATTCCGTGACGCCGCGCGCAAACGCTTCGAAGACCGGCTGCGATACGAAGCCGATGTGCGGAGTCAGCACGACGTTCTTTTATCGAGCGCAAAGGGTGCTCGGGTGCAAGTGGCTCCTCGTCGTAAACGTCGAGCGCCGCCATCGCGGGCCGACCCTCGCGCAACGCTGCGAGCAACGATGACATGTCGATCAAGGCGGAGCGTGACGTGTTAACCAAGATCGAATCGTCGCGCATGCGCGCCAGCCGCTCGGCGTTGATCAGCCCGCGCGTCTGATCGGTGGGTACCAGATGCAGGCCGATGACTCTCGACATTGAAAGCAACTCTTCGAGCGACACCGCCGTCGCACCCTTCTCAGTGGCGCGCTCGGCGGTCATGCGCGGGCTCCACGCGACGACCTGCATCCCGAAAGCACCGGCAACGCGCGCCACGCGGCCACCGATCTCACCCAGTCCGATCAAGCCCAGTTGTTCACCCGCCAGCACGCTCGGCAGCGGTTGATCATCGCGCCAACCGCCGGCGCGCATCACCTCGAAATTTGCTTCGAGTCGCTTGCTGGCAGCGAGAATCAACGTCCATGTCAGCTCGCAGGTACTTTCCTTCGACGGACCCCATTCCTTGTGGCTCACCGGAATGCCGCGGGCGGCCAAGGCTGTCGCGTCCAGCACAGTGTTGCGCGCGCCGGTAAAGATCACGTAACGCAGCTTCGAGCAAGCTCTTGATCAAATCAGCGCCAACGGTGTGCGGTCGCGTACCAACACGATCGCGTCGGCGTCGGCCAGCGCGGTGTAAAGCGCGTCGCCGCGCAACGGATCGTGATGCACCTGCACGTCTGCGAGGCGATCGATCTCGGACCAGTCCGCCAGACGTCGCAGCGCCCGCTCGTAGTCATCGAGCACCACGATGCACGGTCGCGTCACGCTCACTGCAGCCGCGACATCATGGCCGCGCGAGCGCAGTCAACGCGCGTACATCGGCGGCATCGGCGATTTTCCATGCCGCAGCGATCAGTGCTTTCGTCTTGTCAGCACCGATGACAGGGTGCGCTCAGTCCGGTGAACTTGGCTTCCAGCTGGGCGTCGGTCATCGGCCGCTGCAAGCGAGCCGATCGCATGCTCGACAAAGACGTGCTCGCGCCGGCCGTCGCTCAGCACCGCGGTGACGTCGGCCGCTGCCTCGTCGATGTCTTCATCGACCGTCGCCACGACCTTGCGCCGCAGCGCCACCACGTCCGGCGCGGTTCGACGATGTCGTCGGCGAACTCGTCTTCGCCGGCGCGCCCGAAGATCAGCCCGGCCGCACACCGTGATAGACGCTGAACTTGCCCTGCAGGCCGTCGGCCGGCTCCTTCTTGCCGGTCAGCTCGAGCACCAGCGAATGCACCTTGAGCTCGATGCGCTCGACCTGCTCGGGCTGCACGCCGCGCTCGCGCAGCTGCACGCAGGCGTCGATGCTCGGGATGGATGACGATGCCGCAGGCGAACGGCTTGTAGGTGTTGAACGAGATCTCGAAGCGCTCGCCGAGCTCGTCGGTCGCCTGTTCCACGCCGGCTTGGTCCGACACCACCTGCGCCAAGCCGCGCGGCGCCTCGAGCGCGCGCGGGCTCGCGGTGTAGCCGTGCTGCGCCATCAGCGCCGCCATCAGGCCCGCGCGCGCGGCGCCGCCGGGATGGAAGGGCTTGGTCATGGTGCCGAACTGCTCGCGCAGGCCGACCGGCTGCGAAGCGGCGATGCCCAGCGCCATCGCGGTCCGGTCCACGTCCAGCTCCAGCAGCCGCGCGCAGCCCGCCGCCGCGCCGAGCATGCCGGTGGTGCCGGTGATGTGCCAGCCGCGGTCGTAGTGTTCGGGGTACATCGCGTTGCCCACGCGGCAGGTGACGTCGATGCCGAGCACCAGCGCGTCGATCAGCGCGCGGCCCGCGCGCGCCGATGCTGCTCGGCCAGCGCCAGCGCCGCCGACGCCACCGGGCCGGCCGGATGGATGATGGTCTTCAGGTGCGTGTCGTCGAAGTCGAAGGTGTGCGAGCCTGATGCCGTTGAGCAGCGCGGCGCTCGCCATGTCGACGCGCTCGCGCGCGGCCGAGCACGGTCGCCTGCGCGCGCCGGCTGCAGCGCCTGCACGGCGGCCAGCGCGGCCTCGGCGGCTTCGTGGTGCGCGGCGCCGACGGCGCAGCCGACCCAGTTCAGGAAGGTGCGGTGGGCCTCGTGGTCCACCGCGTCGCTCCAGCCGCGCGACGGATGACGGCGACGTACTCGCGCCAGGATTCTGCGTGATCGGGCGGTGCGTTGTGGTCGGCGGCGACCTGGGTGTTGCGGGCCATCGGTAGTCCGAGTCGTTACGTCACGCAGTCGAGCTGGATGTTGCGGTCGCGCGCGAGCTGCGGTCCAGCGCGCGACGTCGGCGCGGATGTACTCGCCGAACTGCTCGGCCGTCATCGGCGATCGGCTCGACCGCCTCGACCGACAGCTTCTCGCTCAGGTCGGGCGCCGCCAGCACGCGCGTTCAGCGATGTCGTTGAGCTGCTTGCACCACGGCGGCGGGCATGCCGGCCGGGCCGACCACGCCGTACCACTGCATGCGCGTCGAAGCCCTTGTAGCCCGACTCGTCGAGCGTCGGCACGTCCTTGAGCAGCGGATGGCGCGTCGTGCCGGTCACCGCGAGCGGCCGCACGCGCCCCGAGCGGATGTGCGGCATCGCGGCCGCCAGGCCGGGGAACATCGCCTGCGTCTGGCCGCCGATCAGGTCGGTGAAGGCCGGGGCGATGCCGCGGTACGGGATGTGGACCATGAAGGTGCCGATCTGCTGCTTGAACAGCTCCATCGTCAGGTGCGTCAGCGAGCCCGCGCCGGCCGAGCCGTAGCTGATCTTGCCGGGATTCTTCTTCAGGTAGGCGACGAACTCGCTTCGAGGTCCTTGACCGGCAGCGTCGGCGTTGACCACCAGCACGTTGGGCGTGCCGCCGATCATGCCGATCGGCGTGAAGTCCTTGATCGGGTCGTAGGGCACCTTGCGCGTCGCCGGGCTGGTGCCGTGCGTGGCGACGTAGCCCTGCATCAGCGTGTAGCCGTCGGGCGCGGCGCGCGCCGTGGTCTGGGAGGCGATCATGCCGCCGCCGCCGCCCTGGTTGTCGACCACGAAGGTCTGGTTGAGCGCCTTGCCCCAGCGCTCGGTGACGGTGCGGCCGACGATGTCGCTGCCGCCGCCGGCGCGCGACCGGCACGATGTAGCGGATGGGCTTGTTCGGGTAGCCCTGCGCAAACAGCCGCGGTGAGGCGCATAGCAAGGGTGTCGCCAGCAATAGGTCGCGTCGTTTCATCCTGCCTCCTGCCGAATTCAATAATCCCGCTATCGTCCAATCAGATGCAGCACGACGTCGCGTCGATGAGGACGAAGCCGGTGTTCAACGAGATAAATGCCCTGCCAGGTTCCGAGCGCCGGCTCGCCGCCGACAACTGGAATCGAGAGATGAGTCTGAGTCAGCGCAGCACGAACGTGCGCCGGCATGTCGTCGTCGCCTTCGGCGCGATGCTCGAACAACGCATCGCCGTCAGGCACCAGACGCGCGAAGAACCGCTCCAGATCTTGCACGACGTCCGGGTCGGCGTTTTCCTGAATCAAGAGACTCGCTGAGGTATGTCGGATAAAGACAGTCAACAATCCACTGTCGATTTTGCGGCCACGCACCCAGCTTTCAATGTCGCGCGTGATCTCGACGAACCCGCGGCCGGGCGTTGGTACTTGCAAACTGGTATGAGCCTGGAGCATTTGTGCAAATGAACGAGTCGTTTTGCAATCTACACGGCGAGCGCTGACGTACGATGCGCCACACGTCAAACCACTTCGCGACCCTCGCATGAAGCCCAATTTTCTCGTGATCCTGATCGACGACCTGCGCTACGACGAGTTCGGCGCCGGCGGTCATCCGTACATGCAGACGCCGCACATCGATCGGCTCGCGCGCGAAGGAGCGATCTTCGAACGCGCCTTTCACACGACGCCGATCTGCTCGCCGAACCGTGCTTCGATCGTCAGCGGCCAGTACGCGAGCCGCCACGGCATCATCGACAACGTCGCGCGCGACGCGATGAGCCATCGCTTGCCGAACTACCACCTCGAACTGCAGCGGCTGGGGTACGAGACCGCGCACATCGGCAAGTGGCACATGGGCAATGACGGCATGCCGCGGCCTGGGTACGACACTGGGTCAGCTACGACGGGCATGGGAAGCTGAACGACCCGCGGCTGAATCACGACGGCAAGTACGTGCAGCACGAGGGCTACATCACCGACATCATGAACGGACTCGCGGTTGATTTTTTGAATCGAAAGCGGCAAGAAACCTTTTTCGCTTTTCTTCGCGCACAAGGCAGTGCACCCCGACGCGGAGCAGGCCGCCGACGGCACGCTGCGCATCTCTGCGCAGGGAGGCTATGTCGTCGCCGACCGGCATAAGGACTTATATAGAGACGCCGTTTTCCCGCGCACACCGAACATGCTCCCGCCCGCCGAGGTGATCAAGAGCAAGCCGGCGTGGGCCGACAGCTTCGCGCTGAAGTCGGACGCCACATCACAGGCGATTCTGTCGCGCATTGCAGTCCGGTGAGCAGGAGGAAATCCGCTTGCGCGCGCGGATGATGGCTGCGGTCGATGAAGGCGTCGGCGCGATCCTCGATGTGCTCGAGAAAAGCGGCGAGCTCGACAACACATTCATTGTTTTCTTCAGCGACAACGGTTTCTTCTTTGGCGAGCACGCGCTTGGGCCCGAGCGGCGCTTCGCCTATGAAGAAGGCATTCGCTCGCCATTCGTCGTTCGCTATCCGCGCAAGGTGAAGGCGGGTTCACGCCGGCGCGAGCTCGTCATCTGCCAGGACCTCGCGCCGACGCTGATCGAACTGGCGGGAGGTAAACCGGGTTCTCAGATTCAGGGGCGATCGTTGCTGCCGTTGTTTGCCGCTCGGCGCGCGGCTTGGCGCAAGTCGATTCTGATCGAGTACTGGGCCGAGCAAGCGATGCCGTGGCTGGTCGGCATGACGTACAAGGCGGTGCGCACCGACCGCCACAAATACATCCACTGGGTCAACCGCGGCAAGGCGGGCGAGCTCGATGAGCTCTACGATCTCGAGCGCGACCCGTTTGAGATCGAGAATCTGAATCGCAGCCGCAAGCTTCAGCCAGTGCGCGATAAGCTGCGACGCGATCTAAAACGCCTTGTGGCCGAGGCGGTCGGGTTGTAGATCGCATGGCAGTGCGGCGCTTCTACCCTTCATCAAGTTGCCGCTTGCGACCCTGACTCGCGCCATCGCCTCTAGCACGGTGATGTACCCGTCGCCGACGGACAGGTTTTCAGCGTAGAACCGTCTCCATTGAACCGACGCCCGACCCACCGGGTACGTGAGCTGGGATTCGAGCGGATGCATGGGATCGGGCGGCGAATCGGGCAGCTAACCGCCCTGAATTCGATTCATGGGATTGCAGCACACCGCTTGTAGAATTTCTCGCATCCATCGCGATTGCCCGCGATCAGTCGCTCAACGATATTTGTTCATTCGATGCTACGTACTCGCGCGACGCAGCTCGCCGCCACACTTTTCATTGCCTTCGCCGGCCTGTCGATACCGGACGCGTCGGCGGACGGCATCGCCCTCGACGCTGCAGCTGCCGAGTCGGATCGAGCCGCAATTCTCGGCAGAATCTGGCGTTCAGCCACCCGCGACGCCATACCGGAGCTTGAACCCGATGAAGGCGGTGTCACCACTGGACCATCCTGGGACATCGAGTTCTTTCGCCTGCGCGCTCCGCGCGGCGGCGTCGACTGGGGCGTGCAACCCCCGCCGCTGCGATTGACCGGCTTCACGAGCCTGCGCTATCGCAATCCGATCCCCGCGCCGGTCGACGTTCGGATCGCGCCGGGCAGGCCGCTCCGCTTGGCCGCGCCTAAGGACCTGTGCCTGATCGATGCGAGCGCGCGCGCCGAGGTCAGCGCTGCGATCTGGCAGCCGACCTTCGCTTGCACGCCCCTGGACGCAACGCGCGTGCGGCTCAACGCCGATGTGACGTACGACTGGAAGAGCGAGCGGCTGACGACGCCGCTGGGCCTTACGGTCGCGCAACTGTTCAGGGTCGGGCCGTACGAGGCCGAAGTCAGCGGCGCAGTTCGCGCGCAGCCGGAAGCGAACGCGTACGACTGGACGTACCGCGCGGTGATCAAACTGCCGTTCCCGGAGTAAACGCGGCGGCGCCTCGGTGACACACGAGGCCGTCCGTTGCGGCAGTTATTTCGCCGCACGGCCCGCGTCCGCGCGGCTTTACGCGCCGACGCTGAGCGGTCTGCCGCACTGCGCTTCGACGCCGATGTGCGCGCCTGTTTCGCCCGCGATTTCTTCGAGGGCGCCGCGTGGCCCTCGCGCTTCAACGCTTTGCGGGTTGCGCGCGAGCGCCTCGGCGAACCCACTTGTTTATCAAACTGCGAACAGGTGTTGCGGGTATACCTCCTCTCTTATCCGGTTCTAGTGCGATATAGGCGATAAACATAACCGCCAACTGCAAACGCAACAATGGCCCATGAGACCGGCTGCAACCACCTATCTACTTCAGTGAAACGGGACCCAAGCAGATAGCCGAGAGCTGCAAGCAAACTGGTCCAAGCCACCGTCCCGACACTTGACCACAATAAAAAGGACGGCAATGGCATGTGGGCGATGCCCGCGGGCACTGAAATCACACTGCGCACAGCAGGAATCAAACGGCCCACGCACACCGTAACCCCGCCATAGCGACTAAACCATCGCTGCGCGCGCTCGACATCGGACTCCGAAATCGTCAGCCAACGACCGTGGCGTTTGGCAATACGCTTGAATCGTTCTCCGCCGAGCCAAAAGCCGACTCCATACCAGGCAAGTCCGCCCAACAGGGAGCCGCCGCTGCCCGCAATGACCGCACCGACCGGATCGATATCTCCTCGCGCCGCGGCGTAACCGGCAAACGGCATGATCAACTCCGACGGAATCGGCGGAAACACGTTTTCAACAAACATCAACGCAAACAGCGCGAGGTAGCCATGGCTGGCGATCAGCTCCGTGATCCAGTCCGCCATCAGCTATAACTGCCCATTACCATTGGTATCGAAGTCCGATGAAGGCACCATCTCCTATCAGTCTCAGAGTAAAAGGCTGATCCGACTGCGAAGTGATGTACCCGCTGGCCACGCCGAGAGCGACCGAAGCGAGCACATCAGTCTGCCAGTGCGCCTGGCTTTTCAGTCTCGCCACGCCAACGTACGCAGGGATGACGGCGAGTGCCCAGATTCCAGGGCTGTCGCGCTCGTATTCAATAATGAAAGGCGTGAGTACTGCGGTCGCAAGCGCGGTTTCTCCGCTCGGGAGGCTTTGATAGTTGTTTCTTTCGAACCACGCATTGGGATTGTTTCCTTGCGACGGTCGAGGTCGCGTAAAGACGGCCTTCAGCACATCCGCACTAATTAGGGCGAAGCCTCCCGACTCTGCAGCCCTCCAGAAAGTTCGACCTAATCGCGTTTCGCTACCTTCGATCAAAGCACCGCCGACCGCCGTACCGATTAAGCCATAGAAAATTGCCTGTTGCGTATTACGCGACCAGACACCGCCTTCGTCATCCTTGTTCCAACGATGATCGATGCCGAGCGGTCCGTCTGCGGCTTGCGTACCCAACGACACGGCCAAGAGAACGACACCCAGTAGCCGGTGCGACAAGGATGTCCACTAACGGGATACGGCCGCTGCGCGCACGACATCGCCGCGACAGGCTGCGAACAGATCCAGTGCTCCTTCTCGATCAGGCGTCTCCACATCGAGCACGCCGGCGATCGAATGAAACAAGTTGTCGTGACTGACCGCGGTGCGCGCGCGATTTCGAAGGCAGGCGTTGTCGATCTGGCGGTTGCGCGCGAACTCCGGCGACGACCACCACAGCATCGGCACCTCCAGCTGCTCCTTCGGCGCGATCGCGTACGGCATGCCGTGCAGGTACAGCCCGCGCTCGCCCAAAGATTCGCCATGGTCCGACACATAGATCATTGCAACGTCGTACCGATCACGTTGCTGCTCGAGAAACCCGATCACGCGTGCCAGTACATGGTCCGTGTAACGCAAGGCGTTGTCGTACGCATTGACGATCTGCTGTTGAGTGCACTGATGCAGCGCGTCCGTTTCGCACGCAGGCTCGAAGTGACGGAACGCCGGCGGGTAGCGGCGGTGGTAGGCAGGACCGTGATTACCGAGCTGATGAAGAACGACGAACAGATCGGAGCGAGGTTCGCGGACCAGCACGTCCATGCCATGCAGCAAAATTTCATCCAAGCAATGACCCGATGTGCACACGTCCGGCACACTCATGTCATCGAAGGTGTGCACTTCGAGTCCCGCACACACGCCCTTGCAGCCCGACTGGTTGTCGCGCCAGACGACACGAATGCCGGCACGGGCGAGCTGCTGCGGCAATGACTCGTGCCTGAGGATGCGAGCTTCGTCGTAGGCACGCCGCCCGAACGGCGAGAACATGCATGGCAGCGATACCTCGGTCGATGTTCCGCAGGCGCGGGCAAGGGGAAAATTAATGATGTCGAGCTTGGCAAGCTCCGGATTGGTATCGCGCGCGTAACCATTCAAGGAGAAGTTGGCGGCGCGCGCGGTTTCTCCGACGACAAAGACGAAGAGCATGGGGCGCACGGCCGCTGCAGCAGCGCCGCGCGAAACGGTGGCCGGACCTTCACGCGTCGCCGTTGCTTGGGCCGCACGCTGACGGAGCGCTCGACTGGTCGACACCACCAGATTGGCCGGCGTCACCATGTTTCGAATTTCAGGACGATTGCGCAGCGTCGGCGCAAGCTCCTTGAATTCGACAGCGGCGGCAGTGACGGCGACGGCCACTGCGATGGCGATCGTCGCGCAGCGCCAGCCGACGGCAGCATGCGTTCGAGCCGTGATACGCGTAAACATCACTAGAGCAATGGGGATCAAAGCCAGCGGCAGCAGCGTCGCCAACAGGTCGAAGCCGATCAGCTCCACCGCCTCGTGCCCGTCCGTGTGCAGGACGTTGCGCATCATCGATGTGTCGATCACGATGCCGTAGCGAGACATGTAGTGCGTCACCATGGCGCCGACCAAAAGGGCGGCGCACAGCACCCACTTGAGTGTCTTGCGGCCGGGGATCAGGGCCAGCACGATGTAGTGAACCGCTGTCAACAACGCCAGGATCAACAGCACCGAGCCCCAGGTCAGCGCATCGCTGAGGTCGCGTTCCCGCAGCACGGCTCGCCAGAACGGAAAGTTGTCCGCGACCGCGATGAATGCGGCGACCGACAAAATAGCTGCCTCGCCGGAGACGACCGGTTGCCAACTCGCCGGCGCTCGTTGCGCTTGTGCTGCCGACGGCGGCGCGTTCATGCGCGCTTTGCCGCCAGCAATGGCGTGAACACAAGCGCCGCGGTGAACCAGTCGATCGCCGCCGCCCACAAGTTGTGGCTCAAAAAGTGGGCACCCTGAACGACGCGCACCGCGCTGAAGGCCGTACCGGCAAGCAGTGCCACGAGCAATCCGATGTGCGCAACGCGCGGTCGGTCAATTGCGTGGCCAAGAAAGTAAAGTGAGATCAGCGCAAATCCGGCGGAAGCATGGCCGCTCGGGAAGCAGCGCCCAGCCTCGGCCGATGAAACAAACCACGCGTGGCTCACATCAGCGAAGCCGCCATACGTTCGCAAATCCCACGGGCAGTGGTGGCCGGTGGAGTGTTTCAGTGCCGAGACCAGCATCGGCCCGAGTGCCATGGCGAGCAGCGCAAGCAAGATGGCACGCTGCTCATTCGGGCTGCGCCGGCTGCGCTCGGTGGCAAATGCTGAGGCAAGCAGGGCGAGCGCGACCGCCCAGATCAGGAGTTTGGCAACGCGGTGACCGACCAACTCCAGCCAGTAACTGTCGTGTGCTGGAAAGCGCGCCGACTCGGCGTCGTAAAAAAGATCGGTGACGGCCACGTCGAGGCCGCTGTGCGAAGCCAACCAGGCAAGCAGCGCCAATGCAAAGGGCACGCCGAATGCGACGTGCACTAGAGATACACGGGTGAGGGAGCGCAGCACAGCCCCGGAGGCTAGCTACGCATCCGTCAAACTATCGTCGTTACCTCGTTGAGTTTTCGTTAAGTCGCTGCGCCCGGCGTGAGGCTCAGCGAAAAACAAGTACCTGAGTCCGGTGTCGACTGCACCGAGAGGCGCCAGCCGTTGACCTCGGCCGATTGCTTCGCGATCGCGAGCCCGAGGCCACGTTCCGATGTCTCCTGCCCCGGCGTGTCGGCCAAGCGGCCGTGGTAGTAGCGCTCGAACACGAACGGGAGGTCGGCGGCCGCGATACCCGGCCCGTCGTCGGCGATCGTTAGGCCTTCGCCGAAACGCCGCACGACACAGGTAGCACGTCCTGCGTGCTCGGCCGAGTTGCGCAGCAGATTACGCAGGATCGTTAACAGCGCATGCCGGTCGCTCACGATCATGTCCCCCGGCGGCACTTCATTGACCAGGCGCAGCGATGGAGTGTTGCCTTGGTGCGTGAGGCTGCTCCATGCGTCGTCGACCAACGCGTGTAAATCGATACGCTCTTGCTTCCCCGGCCGCCGGGCAGCCAGCGCCTGCAGCGATTCGAGCGTGCT
Organism: uncultured beta proteobacterium; assembly: GCA_963746085.1. GTDB lineage: Bacteria > Pseudomonadota > Gammaproteobacteria > Burkholderiales > Burkholderiaceae_F > JACCZX01. The sequence goes on along the minus strand of CAVVAI010000006.1, from coordinate 130,255 downwards.
GGCGGCCGCATCGATGGTTGCCATCGCGCGACCCAAACGTACCTTCTCTTCGATGGACAAGTGCGGCGACAGCGTGGCCAGTTCGATATCAGTCCTGACGGCCGTCAACGGCGTACGCAACTCGTGCGCAATGTTGGCCGCAAACTCGCGCTGCTGTGCCGCGCCTTCCTCAAGGCCGGTGCGCACGCGATCGAATGCCGCGAGCAACGCTGCTTCTTCGTCCGCGGTTGTGTTTAACTCCGACTCGGGGCTGCCCGGGGCCCAGCGCTCAAGACGCTTGGTCAGGCGCTTAAGCGGCGCCACTACCAACCGCGCCAGCATGTTCGCCAGTGCGATCCCCAACGCAATGCACAAGGCGCCGATGATCAGCAGTTCGGTGCCGAACTCATGGACGAGCTCTTCGTTCAGCGTAGCGTCGTACTGCACGACCAAGCGACCGACCGAAGTGAGTGCGACCACAACGTGAAAAACCCTGTCTGCTTCGTAGATGCGGTGCGGTCCGGCAGACAATGCATGCAGCCGGGCGGGCAGCAACGCTGGACTGGCCTGATTGTCTGGCAGGAGCCAAGCTGCCAGATTGCCACCGAGTGCAATCTCGGCAACGCCCGGCGCAGTTTTCAGCTCTCCATTTTCCAGACGGGCGACGAGTCGCTTGGTTTCCGACAACACAATCTCGTCCACCAGCGTGTCTTCCTGCTCTTCAAGCGACAAGTAGGCCAGAACGCCTTGGGCGATGATGAACACCGTCACCAAAGCACTGAGCGCCCAGCTGATCCGGCGCTGCAAAGTCATTGAGCCACGCTTTCGGTACGCAACCGGTAACCGACGCCGTGCACAGTTTCCAAACCGTCGTAACCGGCGTCGGCCAAGGCGCGCCGCAACAGATGGATCTGGCTGCGCAGCACGTCACTTTCGCGCTCACCATCCGGCCATAGCAGGGACTCAAGCTCAGCGCGAGTCACAACCCGGCCCGGATCGCGCAGCAAGCAGTCGAGGATGCGCGTCGGACGCGGAGGAAGGCGAACCGGAGTGTCGCTCACCCACACCGTGTGCGTACGCCGGTCGAATCGCAGGGCGCCGGCGGTGACGACGTCCACAACAATGGCGCCTCGCGCACGCCGGTATAGAGCGCCAACACGCGCCTCCAGTTCAGCCAGAGCAAAGGGCTTCACCAAATAATCGTCCGCTCCCAGTTCAAAGCAATTGAGTTTGGAGCCGAGTTCATCGCGTGCGGTCAGGATCAAGACCGGTGTAGCGACTCCGAGCTGGCGACGTAGGTGATCAAGGACCTGTGTGCCGTCGAGACGGGGCAGGCCGAGGTCCAGCACGACGACGTCAAAGGTTGTGCTTGAAAGCCGCGCGATGGCTGCCGGTCCATCGTGGGCAATGTCCACCGAATAGCCGTGCCGTTCCAGAAACGTGACGCAATTCAGCGCAATCGTCGCATCGTCCTCGACGATCAATGCACGACACTTGGCTGAATCCGCCGGCATTGCGCCACCGACCATTGACACGCTTTCTTAACGTCGACTTGACGAAGATTCGACAGGTCGTCAGGCATCGTTGCGCACGTAACAAGCGCGGATCGCTCCTCACACATGTTGTTCGTTACGAAGCGGCTTTCGCAGTATATGGCGAGGCTCGGACGAATCTTCTTCCGATATCGCAACGTCCTCGGCGCTCTCAGCGGTTTGTGCAGGTGACCAGAAAACAGATCTCTAAGCAGATCGCGAGCCGCTCTGGGGATCCGGGCGAGCACCAGTTTCGATGCCACACGCGATCCGCGCTGTGCGTCCCTTCCGCCGAAATGTCCGCCGTGCGTGCCTTCGTCAACACAACAGCAGCGTCCGCTATTGGCCGACATGCGACGAACGCAATCCACCCACTGCTGCCGCTAGCTTCTGTCGATAGCGGAGACAACCAGGCATCAGAATCGATAGATGAACTCGACCACGTGGAAATCGGCGCCGATGGTGTTCTTCCCGTGGACTCCTGCGTCGGAGTAATGCAGAAATCGGTAACCCACCCCGAGTCTTCCGTAGAGCGGAACACCGACACCGACAGTCAACGCAAACTGGAAATGGCCGCCGTAGTCTTGCTTCTCGAAAGTATGCCGGCTTAGCCAGGCTCCTCCGGCCCCTAGATCGAGCACAAAGCGCCCATCTTGGCTTCCAACGGCAAGAACAGGGATCAGCGAAAGTGCGAACGCTTTGTTCTCCGCTCCTTGAAGAACTCCTGCGCTTGCCAACAGTCTCGTTCCGACGCCCCAGCCTGACGCGTGATAGCGCTCCCAGGGCAACCGAAAGCTCGCCACGACGTCGTACTCGCGAAACGCTTCCGGCTGCTCCTCGCCCAGTACTCGTTCGCCTCCGACGCGCGCCCGAACGCCAATGCTGATTAACGAATGCAAGTTCTCCGCTTGGCTGGGCCAAGGTGCGAGGACGCAAAGGACGAAACTCGTGAGCGCAAGGCCTGCCTTGACCCTTGCGCGAAGGTTGGCGACTAAGCCTCTATGCCTAGCCAACCTTTAGTCCGCCTTCGCCCCGGACGCTTTGACGATCGGCACCCAGCGCGTCAGATCATCGGCGATGAGTTTGCTGAAAGCGGCGGGCGTGATAGGCGGCGACAGGTCGAACCCCTGCGGCCCCAGTCGTTCTTTCGCGTCCGCGCTAGAGAAAATCTTGTTCAGTTCCACATTGAGACGGTTGACGACGTCCGGCGGAGTTCCAGCCGGCGCCACGAACCCGAACCACGTGTTGACTTCGTAACCCTTGACGCCCTGTTCGTCGAGCGTCGGCACGTTCGGCAACAGCGGCGAGCGCGCGAGGCTGGTGACGCCAAGCGCTTTGACCTTGCCGTCCTTGATCTGGCTGATGACCGTCGGCGTGTTGAAAAATCCCATCGTCACTTCATTCGCCATCACCGCCAGCACGCCTTGCGGAGCGCCTTTGTAGGGCACGTGCACAAGCTCGGTACCCGTCACGCGCCCGAACAAAACGCCCGACAGGTGGTGGCTGGTGCCGGCGCCTCCCGACGAGAACGTCGATTCGCCCGGCTTCGCCTTGGCAACGGCAATCACGTCGGCCGGCGCACCTGCCTTGTTGGTCGGATGAACGATCATCACGTTCGACACGCCGCCGAGCAGCGCGATCGGCGCGAAGTCCTTGGTCGAGTCATAGCCCGGCTTCGCATAGATGCCCTGATTGAAGACGAGCGTTCCCTGCGACGCGAAGCCAACCGTGTAGCCATCGGGCGCGGACCGTGCGAGCTCGGCCATCGCGATCGTGCCGCCTGCGCCGGTTTTGTTTTCGACGACGACGCTTTGTCCTAGCACCTTGCTTAGCTCGTTCGCTGTAAATCGCGACGCAATGTCGGCCGTGCTACCGGGAGCCAGCGGCACGATCAGCCTGATTGGCTTGGACGGATACGCCTGAGCGAGCACGGGATTGGCTGCTACCGCCAGCGCAATGACGGTAGCGACCTTGAGCAGCGGCTTAATGGCAGTGGCGGTCATGCGAAGCTCCCAGAGTTCGCGACCATCTTACCGAGCGTCGGACTAGTTGTAGTTGTAGCCCGCGCTGTAGCAGAAGTACAGCGGCATTGTGCGTTTCATTCGTTCCTCTGCGTTGGGTGGTGCTCGTCGAGCACCTGCCACACCTATGCAGCGGATCGCACACCGGATGCAGCTCGCGCCGGAATTCTTACCACAGCTTGACGCAGGGGCCGATAAGAATGAACTCGCCGGGCGTGGCGCCCGCGGGCGCTGGCGCAGCTTCGAACGACACCGCAAGCCGCGTCACATTGGCGAGAAGTTTCTCCGACGTTGCGCTCATCTCAAACGACGTACTGCCCGGCGGCTTGGTCGTAACAGCAACTCCGATTGGAAATGGCGCGCCCTCCTTCGGCAGCGCCCACACCTGCGCAACCTTGCCCGGCGGAACCGTCACCGGACGCAGTGACTTGACCGTGACGCGCGTACCGTGACGTGTCGAGCTGATCAACAACGCCGGCAGGCCTTCGCGGTCAACCAACAGGCCGACGTAGCTTTGCGGCAGCGCCTGCTCGCGCTGTGCGAGCCCGTCGAGCGATACGAAGGCCCCCGGCATCAACTGCACGAGCGCAAGCGTCAGCGCCGCGCCAAACGCAAAGCCGAGCGCGGGCTTCCATAGGCTGGACCACCACGAACGCTGGGATCCGCGGCGCGCGGCGGTCGATGCCGCCGTGGATGCGATCCGCGCTTCGGTCGTGGTCCAGACGCGCGCCGGTGGCGCGACCGGCGGCACCGGCGCCGCCAGCAGTGCCAGCCGCTGCTCCCAAGCTTGTACCCCGGCGCGCGCCGCCGGTGACTCGATCAGCAATCTGTCGAAGCGCCGCCGCGCAGCGCCGTGCAGCGTGCCGAGCACGTACTCGGACGCCAGACGATCGAGCAGATCGGCGCGGTTGTAATTCACTGACCGTTCTCCAGGCACTTCTTCAATCGCTCAAGCCCGCGCCGCACCCACGCCTTGACGCTGCCCAGCGGAGCCCGCATATGTGCCGCGACTTCCGAGTGCGACATGCCTTGGTAATACGCGAGCGCGAGACATTGCCGATGCGATGCATCGAGCGCTTCCATGCAGCCGCGAATCGCCAGCGCCTCAGTGGCCTGAGTCAGCAACTGCAGCGGACTCGGCCGCTGGTCTTCGATGTCGATCACCTCCCCTTCAGCGGTCACGGGCATCTGGGTTTCATGCCGCGCGGCCGCGCGGCGCACGACGTCGAGCGCCTTGTTGCGCACGATCGAAATCATCCACGTCATCGGCTGGCCGCTCGCGGCCTTATAGCTGCCTGCGTGATGCCAGACATTCACGAATGCCTCCTGCAGAACATCCTCGGCTACATCGCGCCGGTTCAATATACGAAGCGCGACGCCAAACAGATGCGCACTGGTGGCCTGATAAACGCGCGCGAATGCGGCGCGGTCGCCCAGGGCGACGCGGGCAAGATCCTTTTGCAGTTGCGCGGAATCGGTCATCGGAACCGCTGAAAGTGTAGGGCGAAACATCCGCGCTTCACTGCCGCGAATTACACTCCGCCCGCTCTGCGTGGAGGCAATCGTGTCCGAGCAATCAACGAGTTCGACGACAGTGGTACGCCACTTCAGGCAGATCCTGCTGTGGCCGCTGCAGTTGATGCCGATCCGACGCGGCACGCAAATTCAGGAACACTGGGAGCTGCTCGACCAGGAAACCGCGGAGAACCCGTGGCGCGAGTTGCTTGATGAGTTCACGCCGGACGGCAAGGAATTTCAGTTACGTCACTACAGCGAGTTCGTCACGTTCCTGCCTTACGTGCAGCGATTTCTGTACGGCGAGAGCCGCGTCAAGAAGGAAACCGGGAACAAGGATGAGGAGCCAGGCAGCTCTCCGATGCGCGTTTACCGGCGACACGACATCGCGTCGGTGCGGATGGTCACGCGCGCGGGGGCTGAGCCGATTAACCTGTCGATCGCTCACATTGACCTGTATTTCTTCTACGACATCGACGTCGTCGTTCTGAACGTCGAGGTGCACGGCGACAACCTGACGCTGCCACAAACGCAGGAATTGCTGTACCGGTTCGGCCGTGCCTACCCGGCCGGATGGGACGAGCACGGTGACGGGCTGCATTGCCTGCAATCTCTGCAGTGGCTCGACAAGGACGGCGCGGTACTCGCGCGCTCGGACTCGGGCGAGCGCGACAAGTTCTTGTCTTTCGTCTCCAAGCATCGCGCGCCCCGCATCAGCTCGCACTGGTTCTTCCTGATGAGGCCGCTGGTGCTCGATCACGTCGAAGAGCAGGGCGCGATTCGCTACCGGCAGATCGAGTACTACCGGATGCCAGTGATGGGGTTGGTCGCAGTCGACGAACCGCGCAAGGTGGCACGCAACGACTTCATTCGACTTGGGCTCGGCATCGGTGCAGGCGATGAAAATGCAATGCCGTATTCGGAAACGCTACATCGCAGATTTCGAGCAACGTTACTGCGACGATCGCTTCTGGTGCGATGTTGGACCGTCACCGAACACGCGTTATCTGGCCAGCGGCCGCACGCTGATTGTCGTCGGCGACGCGCAATCCGGATATTTCCTGGACAACGAGCGTGGCGTGCTTGCGCAGTTCCGGCATCAACACTTTCTGTTGTTCCTGATCGCGCATTTTCAGCGCGCCGCATTGCTGATGTTCGCCGACCGGTTGGCCGAAGCCCTCAAGGGACTCGATATCGGCGTGGCCGATTCGGTGCGCCGGTTTAAGCGCAGCGTGCGGCAAAACTTCGAAATCTTCCTGCGCTTTACGCACCGTTACTGGTTTCATGAGGTGTCCGAACAGTCGCAGGCACGCTCGCTGTTCGATCTCACCATCCAGCACCTGAAGCTCGACGCGCTTTTCGATGAAGTCAGAGACCGCATTCAGAGCATGGATCAGTATCTTGACACCGACAGCACACGGCGCCACACGAACACGGTGTTGCGCTTGACGGTGGTCACGACCTTCGGATTGATCGGCACCATCACGACGGGCTTTATCGGCATGAACCTGATCGGCCTGACCGAGATTCCGCTGATCGAGAAAGTCATTTTCTTCCTGATCGTGTTTGCGCCTACCGCTTTTCTGACGTTCTATACGATCGTCAAATCGCGCCGGCTGTCGGATTTCCTGGATGTGCTGTCGAACGAAGAAGTTTCGGCGCGCGACAAACTCATCGCGCTGCTGGACGTGTGGCGCAAGAAGCGGGTGATCGACGAATAGCGCCGTTCAGGCTTCGAGCGCCTCGAAAACCGGCACGGTGCGCTCATTGATCATCGACGCTTTGCCGGCCCCATCGACCGGCAGCGTAAGCACAAAGCTCAGAGCCGAGTCCCGGCCCATCGCTGTGCACACTGATTGCGCGGCCATGGAGCGTCGCCAGTTCGCGCGACATCGCGAGTCCAATCCCCAGCCCGGAGCACCGCTCTGCATGCCCATCATCGACGCGCACGAACCTGTCGAAGATGCGATCAAGCTCGGCGATCGGAATGCCGACGCCGGTGTCTCGTACTCGAACTGGACTTCGCTGCGCTCGCTCGCCTTGCGCAAAAAGCGTGATCCGTCCGCCGCAGGGTATGTACTTCAAAGTTACAAGCGATCAAAGTCGCCTTCTGTTCGGCGGCGCACTGACACCTCGCCCCTGCGCCGCGACGGCGCATCGTCATCTCGACTCGAACGATGTCGTATCGCGCCGGAGCGGCGTTATTCTCTTCCCGGGGCGCGCCACCATCGCTTGAGTCGCGCCGCCAAGTTTGATCGGCCGTCGGCACGGTGAGGTGCCGAGCGCGGCGTTAGGAGCGATGCGTGCGATCGCGTTCAGTCTGGTTTACCGTCCACCGCTGGCTGGGCATTGGCCTCGGGCTGTGGTTCGCGCTGGTCGGGTTGAGCGGCGCCCTGCTTGTGTTCGAAGACCCGCTGGATGCTTGGCTCAACCCCGGGTTGTTGACCACGTCCGCCCGCGGCCCGCACCTCAGTGCGCAGGCGATTGTGGAGCGCGCCGAAGCCGCCTACCCTCTCGGCCTAGTTGAAAAGATCCGCTTTCCCGAGGCCGTCGGCACTGTTTATCGGCTCACGCTTCGCACTAAGCCGCGCCGGGTCGGCGCCGAGCGTATCGAGGCCATGTTCGATCCCGTCAGCGGGGCGCAGCTCGGCGCACGCTCGCTGGAAGCGCTCGGCCTTCGTCCGCCTGACCTGCTGCGCACACTGTACGAGTTTCACCGCAACGTTCTGCTCGGCAACGCCGGATCGAACATCGTGGGCATCGCCGGACTGCTGTTGCTGACCTCGGCGATTACCGGCTTCGTGTTGGCAGCGCCGCGCACGCGCGCCGCATTCAAACGAATCATCTGGCTCAATCCGCGCACTTCCGCGACGCGCATTGCGTACGACTTTCATCGTTCTACCGGGATCGTGTTTGCCGTCACGCTGCTGTTGGCGACGCTGACCGGTGCCACGCTGGTCTACGTCAACTACGTGCGCGATCTGGTCAGCGTATTTTCGAAAGTCGCCCCGTTTCCGACCGTGCCATGGCACCCGCAAAACACTTACGAACCGATGCAGCTGGACCGCGTGATAGACGACGTCAGACGCCGCTTCCCCGAGCACGCGCTGCTCGAAGTGCACGGCTCACCGCGGCAGATGGCCGGCCATCTGTATTACCTGAAGCAAGCAGGTGACGTGCATCGGCTCGGCGACACGATCGCGTGGATCAATCCACTCAGCGGCGAAATGATGGTCGAGCGCAGCCCGCGCACGCGCACTGCCGGCGAAGGCTTTATGCACTGGCTGTTTCCGCTGCACAGCGGGACTGCGTTCGGCACGGCGGGCCAGATCGCGATGTGTGTCACCGGCATGGTGCCGCTGCTGCTGGTGTTTACCGGACTCTGGGTGTGGCTGCGCAAGCGCCGCGGCGAGAGGATCGCACGCGAGCGCCAAAGCGTGCGTGACCGGGCCGCCGCGCACGCCTAGAACGCGCACATCCCAGCGCGGATTACGCCGCGCCCGGGAGCGCGCTCTCCAACGTTTCGAGGCTCGGCAACACACGCGTAGTGCGGATCACCGGCTGACGCCACCCGAGCGCCGCCAGGACCAGTGCCGAGCCGCCCGCAAACACCAGCGCGGAGCGCAGGCCGTAATGTTCGCCGAGCCATCCACCGAGCAACGCCCCGGGCCCGGCCGGCAGCAGAATCAACCAGCGCATCGTGCTGGTCATCCGGCCCAGCAAAGGTGCCGGTGTCACCGCTTGCCGCAGCGCCAGAAAGGTGATGAAAATCAGCACCGCGCCGACGCCAAACATCATCAACATCGCCGCAAATAACGCGACACCGAACATTGACGCCGGCGCAATCGCGCCGAGCAACCAACCGACGCCGCACGTTGCAACACCGAGCACCAGCGTAGGCCCGGGACCCAGGCGGCGCGAGATTCGGCTGCCGACGATGCTCGCGACAATCGTGCCGACGCCGAGCCCCGCAAAACACAATCCGACGGCGCCTTCCGACAATCCGAGCGTGCGCGTCGCGAACAAGATCTGCACGACCAACGCAGCGTGATGGCACATCTGCCATCCGCCGACGATGCAAGCCATGGTTAGCAACAGCCGGTGCTGCACGACGAACACGAGCCCGGCCCGCATCGCCGGCCAGAACCGCGCCGCGGCTAGCTGCGCACCTTCCTGAACTTGAATACCTCGCAGAATGGCTGCGGAAACAGCGAGCAGCACCGCATCGGCTAGCAGCGCGATCGGCGCGCCGACGAGTTTGATCAACACGCCGGCCGCACCCGGACCCGCAACCTCCGCCGACGACGACGCCAACGCATTCTTCGCGTGAGCTTCGACCAGCCGCTCGCGTTCAACCACCTGCGTCAATACGATCTGCGCGGCGCTGCCGGCAATCGTGTACACGGTGCCAATCGCAAAGCCCACGATATAGAGCCAACCCATCGACAGCCAACCAAGCCACCACGCGAGCGGCACGCTGGCGACGATCACCGCGAGCAACGATTCGCCGATCACGTACACGGGCAGCTTTCGAACACGGTCGAGCCACACGCCCGAAGGCAGCGAAAACAGAACGAACGGCACGACTTCCATCGCCGTCAGCACGCCCATCTGGGTCGGCGTCGCATGTAACAACACCGCCGCCGTCAGCGGCAATGCGAGCATCGTCACCTGACCACCGAACGAGCTGATCAGGATCGACGTCCATAGGCGGCGATACGTGGCGTCGCGCAGCAGATCGTCGGGCGCGAGCCGCAACTGGGAACCCGCGCGCGCAACGTAACGCCGCAGCGTTGATGCTGCGAAGCTGGAACTCATTGCAAGCTGTTGTTGTGTCTGACCCGGTCGAAGCTTACCGAGTCCGTATCCTGCGCGAGGCCCCTAACTCACCGCCAGTTCGGCCTGCTCCATCGCGTCCAACAACACCTCTGGCGGCTGCGCACCTGATACGGCTAGCCGCTGATTGAACACGAAAAATGGAACCCCGGTGACGCCGAGTTCGCGCGCACGCTGCTCTTCGGCTGCAATCGCCGCTCGACCCGCGTCGGACACGAGCCAGGCGCGAGCAGCAACCGCATCGAAGCCTGCATCTCCCGCCAGAGTTGCAAGCGCGTCAATGTCGCCGATGTTGACGCCTTCGATGAAGTACGCACGAAACAGGCGCTCGACCAGCGCATCGGCGGCGACCGGATTGGCGTCCTGCGCCCACGCGAGCAACCGGTGCGCATCGACCGTGTTCGGCTGGCGCACGATGCGGTCGAAGTCGAATGCGATTCCAACTTCCTCGCCCGCCGCTTTGATACGCGCATAGATCTGCTTCGCGCGCTCGGGCCCACCAAACTTTTGTTCGAGGTAGCTACGGCGATCGATGCCGCCGGCCGGAATGTCCGGATTCAGCTGAAATGCCAGCCAGCGCGGCATCGGCTGGGCGTTCGCTTCACGCCGCGCGAGCGCAGCTTCGAGTCGACGCTTGCCGATAAAGCACCAAGGGCAAACGACGTCAGAAACGATGTCGATCGAAAGGAGTGGTGTGGCACTGGTCATGGCGTTTCAAACGCATCGTATACGCTAACCAAATGACGAAACAAAGCACTCTGCTACCTCTTGCTCAAACCTAGCGCACCCTGCGTCATCTGTGTCGGCGGCTCGGCAACGATCGATCATATTTTTCTGATTGACGAGGTCACGCCGCCGTCGGCGAAGGTTGCCGCCAACGATTTCGTCGAGACCGGCGGTGGCATGGGTGCCAACGCCGCAGTAGCGGTGCAACGATTGGGCGGCCGCGCCATCTACTGGGGCCGCGTCGGGGACGACGAAACTGGCGCGCAGGTAACCGCGCTGCTCGAACACGAAGGCATCGATGTGTCGGCGTTGCGCCGGCTCAGCGGATATCGGACCAAGATCGCGACGATCCTGATCGACTCTCGCGGCGAACGGCTCGTCGTATCGTCACAGCCGCAAGGTTACCCATCCGACGCGACGTGGCTTCCGATCGAACGCGTTGCCGAATGCGATGCAGCGCTTGCCGACACACGTTGGCCGGCAGGCGCACAGCGGCTGTTCGATGCGGCTGCCGCGGCAGGCAAGCCGAGCGTATTCGACGGCGACGGCGGCGATCCGCTGCAGGTCCGCGCCACTGCGCGACTGGCAACGTATCCGTTCTTTTCGCAGACGATGCTGGCGAGCTTCGCACTCGGCGAGCCACAGCGCGCGTTACCGCAGTTGTTTGGCGGCCGCAATATCGCGTGCGGCGCCACGCTCGGCGCGGCCGGTGTGATGTGGTTCGACGGCGGGCGCGTGCACAACGCACCGTCGCCGCGCGTCAACGCGGTCGATACGCTGGCCGCGGGGGATACGTGGCACGGCGCGTTCGCCCTCGCGCTGGCCGAGGGCAGCGCGCTTCCGTTGGCTATTGAATTTGCCAGCGCGGTCGCCGCATTGAAGTGCTCGCGCTTCGGCGGACGCGCCGGCATCCCGAAGCGTGACGAGTTCGAGCGATGGTGGGCAGAGGCAAGGCCCGTTACGCACGGCACCGCGTGAAGCGGGTCGCAGGTCGTGCGTGGGTCCCCTATCCTGACGACGCCGGAGCCGGCTGTCGCTCACGCCGCAACAGCTGCAGCGCAAGCACCGCGGTCACGGCACTGAACCCGATCACATCCGAAACGGTTCCCGGCAGCACCAACGCCACGCCGGCAGCGATCAGCAAAATACGCTCGATGATATTGGCACGCTTGATCATCCAGCCCTGGAAGCCGGCGGCGATCGCGCCAATGCCCACCGCTGCCTGCAGCGTCACCCACGCAATCGACGTCCAGTCGGCGGTTGCCAGACCCTTTACTGAGCCCGTTAACAGCAGCCCCTGTCCCGCGGGTTCGAGCACGAACATGAATGGCAGCAAAAACGCCGGCACGCAGTACTTCCAGCAGTGCAACGTGGTCTTGTAGGGATCACCGCCGGTAATCGCCGCCGCGGCAAACGGTGAAAGCGCGGTCGGCGGTGAAACTTCCGAGAGCACCGCGTAATAGAAGATGAACATGTGCGCCGCGAAATCGGGTACTCCGAGTTTTATCAATGCCGGCGCGGCAATCACTGCACAGATGATGTAGGACGCAGTCACCGGCACCGCCAGCCCGACCACCCACACCACCAGCCCGGTGAAAACGGTGGTCAGCAGCAACGAGCCGCCGGCATACGAGATCACGATGCTGCTGAACTTCAGCCCCAGGCCGGTCAGCGTCACGACCCCGACGATGATTCCCGCACCGGCACAGGTCGCCGCAACGTTGACGACGCCCGTTGAGCCGCCCGCCAGCGCCCTGGTCAATCCCGATTCGTAGATGCCGCGCCAGAACGGCGTACGACCGAGCAGCAGATCGTACGGAATCAGCGCGGTATCACGCCGCAGCAGACTGGTGGCCAATGCCACCGCCGTCGCCCAGAACACCGACAGCACCGGCGAGTAGCCCATCAGCATGAAGACGACGATCGAAATCAGCGACAGAAAATGAAACCAGTATTTCCGGGTGAGATTCCACACCGTATCGACCTTGGCGAACGTGGCGGCGTTGATGCCGAACTTGCGCACGTCGATCTCGACCATGAATAACAGCGCCACGTAGAACAGCAGCGTGGGGATGACCGCCATCAGCAGCACATCGAGATACGAGATCTTCAGGAACTCTGCGATCAGGAAGGCAGCGGCGCCGAGCACCGGCGGCGAGATGATCGCGCCCAGGCCTCCGGCGGCGAGCAATCCCCCGGCAGCATTTTTTTCGTAGCCGGCCTTGGCCAGCATCGGATACGCCGCAGAGCCGATGGTCACCGTGGTTGCGACGCCCGAGCCCGACGGGCCGCCGAGCAGGAACGACGACAGCACGACGGTGCGTCCCGCGCCGGTCGGTTTACCGCCCATCGCGGTAAACGAGAAATCGATAAAGAACTTGCCGGCGCCCGAGTACTGCAGGAACGCGCCGAAAATGGTGAACAGGATGATCAGCGACGACGAGACATCGATCGCAACGCCGTAGATGCCTTCGAGCGTCATGTACATGTGGCCGATAAAGCGCCCGATCCCGTAGCCGCGATGCGTCCACGGCGGCGGCAGCTCCGGACCGAACAGTGCATACAGAATGAAGGCCGTGCATACCGCCGGCATGATCCAGCCGGTGGTACGACGCATCGCTTCCATCACCAGCAAGATCAGCGTGACGCCCCACACGATGTCCCACGTGTTGGGCGACGTATTCCGGTCGAAGAAGTCATCGCCCCCCTGCAGCAGATAGACGACGACGCCGATCGACGCCAGTATCGCGAGCCAGTCCCACACCATGATGCGATGACGAAAGCGCTTGGCGACCGGAAAAGCCAGGAAACACAGCGAGAGAATCATCGCCACGTGCAGCGCGCGCAACCGGTATGCCGGCACGATCGCGTAGGCGGCATACAGATGAAAGAGCGAAATTCCGACCGCGACCAGAGTGACGAACACGCCAAGCCAGCCGGCGAGCCGGTTGGCGTGTCCTTCTTCTTCCTCGATGTATTCCTCGGCGCGGTGCAGCGCCGCTTCATCGACGACGTCGCCAGCCTGCGCGCTCGCTTCCTCGCTAGGGGCAGGCGGGCGCTGCACGTTGCTCAAGTGAAATTACCGGTTAGTTGAGCTTGACGCCCTTCTCGCTGAAGTACTTCACGGCACCGGGGTGAAACGGAACCGGGCTGGCCGCGGCCTTCTGATTTTCGAGCTTGAAGTTGGCCGCCTCCTTGTGCACATTGATCAAATCCTGGCGCTTGTCGAAAATGGTCTTGACGATGTTGTAGGCCGTTTTGTCATCCATCTTCTCGTGCGCGACCAGGATGTTCATCACGGTCGCTTGTTTATTGTCGGCCGCCATGCCGCGGTACGTGTCCTTCGGAATCGTGTCCTGCACGTACAGATCGCCCCACTTCTTGTTCATTGCCGGTACCAGCTCGGCATGATCGATCAACTTGACCGTAGTGCCGGGCGTGTTGGCGATGTCGGTGACCGCTGCGGTCGGCAGGCCTCCGACCCAGAAAAACGCGTCGATCTTCTTGTCTTTGAGCGCGTTCACCGACTCGGAAACACCGAGCCGCTCGCGCGTCATGTCCTTGTCGCGATCCAGCCCTGCCGCCTCGATCACGCGGAATGCCATCACTTCGGTCGCGCTACCCGGCGAGCCGGTCGAGATGCGCTTGCCCTTGAAGTCGCTCATCTTGTTGATGCCCGTGCCCTCGACCGTGACCACGTGCATGCGGTTCGGGTACAGGATCATCAGCGTTCTGAGCGGCACCTTGTTGCCCTGAAACTTTTGCTCGCCCTTGTACGCATCCAGCGCGGCGTCAGTCATCGAAAGCCCGATATACGGCTTGCCGCTGCCGATCAGCTTCAGGTTGTCGACCGAACCGCCGGTGACTTCGGCGGTGGCCTGCATACCCGGAACGTGCTTGGAAAGCACGTCGGCGATGCCGCCGCCCATGGGGTAATAAACGCCGCCGGTGCCACCGGTGCCGATCGAAAGGTTCTGTGCTGCCGCCAGCGGGGCAGTGCACGCAAGAATGGCCGCGAGCGCGGCCGGTAGGTACCGTTTCATGATGTCTCCTTTGTGAAGCGTCTTAGCGCTGGGGGCATCATAGCCACGCCACTTCCGACTCACAATGAAGCGCAAACCCGAAGCCGCTGGGGCCAGAGTCACAGCGACCGCCTAATTAACCTAAAAGTCTGAACGCTTTTCGCCTGACAGGACGGGATCGTCGATGGAGTTCAAGGAGTACTACCAGATGCTCGGTGTGACGCAGACCGCAAGCGCCGACGAGATCAAGAAGGCGTACCGCGCGCTCGCGCGCAAATATCACCCCGACGTCAGCAAGGAAGCCAATGCGTCTGCGCGCATGGCGGAGGTCAATGAAGCCTATGCGGTGCTGTCGGATCCGGAAAAGCGTGCCGCGTTCGACAAGCTCGCCCAGCGTCGCGCAGCAGGTCAGGAGTTTCAGCCGCCACCGGGCTGGGACGCCGGTTTCGATTTCTCGGACGCCGGTTCGCCTGTCGGGGACGATGGCGAATTCAGCGAATTCTTCAACACACTGTTCAGCCGCGCCGCGCGAGCGCGGCGCGCTGGCGGAGAGGGTGGAGGAGCACGCGCGCAAATGCGCGGCGCAGATCAGCACGCCAGGGTCTCGATCGCTCTGGCCGATGCGTATCACGGTGCGACGCGCTCGCTTGGCTTGCGCGAAGCCCGCCTCGATGAGTCCGGTAACGTCGTCAACGCCGAGCGCCTCCTTGAAGTGCGGATACCGAAGGGCGTCAAGGCAGGTCAGAGCATTCGTCTGCGTGGCCAGGGCAACCCGGGATTCAATGGCGGGCCGGCAGGAGATCTGTATCTGGAAGTCGAGTTCGAAGCCGACGCGCGCTATCGCATTGAAGACCGCGACGTGACGCAAACGGTGCCCGTCGCACCGTGGGAGGCGGCGCTGGGTGCAAGCATCGAAGTGTCGACACCGTCGGGACGCGTCGAAGTCAATGTGCCGGCCGGCTCGGGCAACGGCCGCAAGTTAAGACTCAAGGGACGCGGAATTCCGGGAAATCCAGCGGGTGATCTGTATCTCGAACTCGAGCTCGCGTTGCCTCCGGCGAACGACGCAAAGGCACGCGAGTTGTATCAGACGATGGCGCGCGAGTTCTCGTCATTCAATCCGCGCGAGCAAACAGGAGCACAGCGATGACGCACCATGAAGTGGATGCAGTGCTGATCGATGAAGAAACACTGAATCTGCAGGAACTGGCATCCGCCTGCGCGGTGCCGCCGACCTGGATCGTAGAACGCGTCGAAGCAGGCTTGCTTGCGTGCAATTCATCCGGCAGCGAAATGCGATTCGCCAGCGCCCACCTGGTGCGGGCGCGCCGGATGGTAACGGTTGAGCGCTGTTTCGACGCCAACCAGGAACTCGCGGCGCTGGTCGCCGACCTGCTCGAGGAAGTCGAACAACTACGACGACACATGCAGGCGGCAGGCAAGCCGCGCGGCTAACATCGGGGCTGATCGCCATGAAGCCCGAAACTCAATCCGCAATCGTTCGTGAAGTCGGCCTGCGCGACGGGCTGCAGAGCATTTCGCGCGTGTTGCCGACCGCGCAAAAAATCGAATGGATCCGCGACGCATACGCGGCTGGGCAGCACGAGATCGAGGTCGGCTCGTTTGTTCCGGCGCGCTTGCTGCCGCAACTGGCTGACACCGATCACCTGGTCGCGTTTGCCAAGACGCTGCCCGGACTTTGCGTATCGGTGCTGGTGCCCAATCTAAAGGGCGCTGAGCGCGCGATCGAATCGGGTGCGGATGCGATGCTGGTGCCGCTTTCGGCGAGCCATGCGCACAGTCTGGCGAATCTGCGCAAGACACCGGACGACGTGGTCGCCGAGATCGCGCGCATCCGTGACATGCGCGATGCGAAAGGATCGAAATGCCTGATCGAAGTCGGGATCAGCACCGCCTTCGGCTGCACGTTGCAGGGCAAGGTCGAGTCGGCCGAAGTGCTGCGCTTGTTGCGCGCGGTACTCGATGCCGGCGTCGATCGCGTTGGACTGGCCGACACCGTCGGTTACGCCGATCCCCGGATGGTCAAGAGCTTGTTTGAGCAAGCGCTGCCGATTGCTGGCGAGCGCCTGAACTGCGGACATTTCCATGACACGCGCGGGCTCGGCCTGGCGAATGTATTCGCCGCGTGGCAAACGGGCATCACACGCTTCGATGCCTGCCTGGCCGGAATCGGCGGCTGTCCGCATGCGCCGGGGGCGAGCGGCAATGTATCGACCGAAGACGTCGTCTACCTGTTTGCCAGCATGGGCGTTTCGACCGGACAGGACTTCGATCAGCTGATTGCGTTACGCGCCAGGGTCGCTCAATGGCTCGAGGGCGAAACACTGCACGGCTCGCTGTGGCGCGCCGGCCTGCCGAAAACGATGCTCGAGACCGCATGAGTAGTGATCAGGCGCCACAGCCATTGAACGGCCTGCGCGTCGTCGAGTTCACACACATGGTGATGGGGCCGACGTGTGGGATGGTGCTCGCCGACATGGGTGCCGAGGTGATCAAGGTGGAGCCGATCGACGGCGACCGCACGCGCTTCCTGCTCGGTGCGGGCGCCGGCTTCTTTCCGATGTTCAATCGCAACAAGAAAAGCATCGCGATCGACTTGCGCAACAAGGTCGGAGCGCAAACGGCCCGGGAGCTCGCCGCCAGCGCCGACGTCGTGCTGGAAAATTTCAAACCAAATACGATGCACAAGTACGGGCTCGACTACGCGACGCTGTCGAAGACCAATCCGCGGCTGATCTACGTTGGCCACAAAGGATTTCTGCCCGGCCCGTACGAACATCGAACTGCACTCGACGAAGTCGTGCAAATGATGGGAGGCCTCGCATACATGACCGGCCGCCCCGGTGACCCCTTGCGAGCAGGCACGAGCGTCAACGACATCATGGGCGGGATGTTCGGTGCGATCGGCACGCTCGGCGCGTTGATTCAGCGCGGCATTACCGGCAAGGGAATGGAGGTTCAGTCGGCTTTATTCGAGAACAACGTGTTCCTGATGGGCCAGCACATGCTGCAGTACGCCGTGACCGGCAAGCATCCCGCGCCGATGCCGGCGCGCGTCAGCCCATGGGCGATTTACGATGTGTTCACCGTCAAGAACGGCGAGCAGATTTTTCTGGCTGCGGTCAGCGATGCGCAGTGGGCAACGTTTTGCGACGCGCTTGGCTACACCGATCTAAAGGCCGACCCGATGCTGCTCACAAACAATCAGCGCGTGCATCAGCGACCAACGCTGCTGAAGACGATCAGTGAGCGGCTTGAGGCGCGAACCGCCGATGAATTGGCGACGTTGTTCGAGAAGGTCGGGCTGCCCTTCGCTCCGATCCGCAAGCCCGAAGATTTGTATGACGATCCGCACCTGAAAGCGACCGGCGGTTTGGCTGATATCACGCTACCGGATGGCGAGCGCGCCGGGCAGACGGTCAAGACAACCCTGTTTCCGATCACACTTCAGGGCAAGCGCCTCGGCGTGCGCATGGGTCCTCCGAAGCTGGGTGAACACACGCGCGAACTGCTCGAAGGCATCGGTTACTCGCAGGAAAACATCGACACGCTGCTGGCGCAGGCAGCGGTTGCCTAGCTGAAACAAGGAGACAGCAATGAAAACATACGCACATTTGGCCTCGAAGCGTCGTGCCCTGATGGGTCTTGCGGGGCTTGCACTCGGAGCATCGTCGACGACCTGGCCGACCATCGCATTGAGCCAGACCAAGGTTGTCCGAATCATCTTGCCCGTGGCCACAGCGTCGGGCGTCGACACGATCACGCGCGCCTCATCACAGGCGTTATCTGCAGCTCTGGGCGCTCCGCTCGTGATCGAAAACCAGCCCGGCGCCGGAGGTATCGTCGGCACGTCGGCGATGACCAAATCACCGCCGGACGGTTACACGTTGAGCATCGTTTCGAACAATCATGTGATCTATCCGAGCGTGTACAAGTCGGTGCCGTTCGATCCAATCAACGACATCACGCCGATCGCAGTGATCGGCTCGACGCCGATCGTGTTCGTCGTCAATCCGAAAGTGCCCGCCAAAGACGCGAAGGAGCTGGTTGCACTGCTGAAGGCCAAACCCGGCGGCTACAACTACGCATCGTCGGGCAACGGCACGATCCTGCACCTGGCCGCGGCGATGTTCTTCGATGAGGCCGGTGTGACGGCCACGCACGTGCCGTACAAGGGCGTCGGCCCGATGCTGACCGACCTGATCGGAGGACAGGTTGAAATGGGCACGCTGTCGCTGCCGTCGATCCAGCCGCACCTGAAAAGCGGTGCATTGCGCGCCATCGGCACGGGCACCGCGACTCGTCTTCCAGCCGCGCCCGACATCCCGACGATGACCGAGCAAGGCATGCCCGGCTACCTGGTCGAAGGATGGTTTGCCGTCATCGGTCCGGCAAAGATGTCACCGGCAGACGTGAAGCGAATCAACGCCGCGTTCGCCACCGCTTTCGCGACGTCCGAGGTGCGCGAGACGATGGCCAAGCAGGGCAATACGATCAACGTCAGCACACCGGAGTTCGCCGCGAAATTTTTCCGCGATGAAATGGCGAAGTACGCGAAGCTCGTCAAAAAAGCGGGTGTCGAGCTTCAGTAGCGGCTGGTTCTTCAACCACCGATGTTGGCCCACCTGCCCGCTGCGGGTGCAAGCCATCGTGCGGCCGACGCTGCACGCTTGCGGGCGATCCTGGCGCTTCAGCCGAATGATCGCGTGTCTTGGCACAACCTCGCTGCGGCCGAGGGCGATCTCGGACACGCCGCCGAAGCCGAGGCAGCCGCACGGCGGTCGATAGAGCTCGGCATCACCGCGCCGGAAACTCGCCTGGTGCTGGCGCGTGCGCTGCAGTCGTTGCGCAAGCTCGACGAAGCCGAAAGCATGTTCAGGAAGGCGATCGCACTGCGGCCCGCTTACGCCGATGCACATCGCGACCTCGCGCAACTGATATGGATGCGGACCGGGCGCATCGGGGATGCGCTAAAAGCACTATCGCGTGCGTTGCGCGAATCTCCCGCAGAAGCCGCGCTGCATCTAGTGCATTCAAGCCTGCTCGAATTCGCAGGCGATGCACAGGGTGCTCTGAACGCCACCGAGCGCGGGCTGGCACACGCACCTAAGAACCTCCCTCTGCTGCGGCAGGCCGCTCATCTTTGTACGGAGGTGGGCGATGCGGACAAAGCACTCTCGCTTTCCATGCGCGCAGTGCAGCTGGCACCTGCCGATACCAGCTCTCAGATCAGTCTGTGCGAATCGTTTTTGGCCGCGGGACGGCCGGCTGAAGCCGAGGCGATAGCAGCGGCGTTGGTTAATGCCTTGCCTACAAACCAGTACGCGTTGGCGTTGCGGGCGACTGCGTGGAGGATGATGGGCGACGCGCGGTACTCCCCCTTGTACGACTATCAATCACTGGTGGCGAAGCAAGAACTCCGTACGCCTGCAGGCTTTGCGAATCTCGGCACTTTCTTGAGCGAACTATCGAACGAGCTGCAGGGCTTGCACAGCTTTTACACACATCCGCTTTTTCAATCGGTACGCGGTGGCAGTCAGTTACCGCTGCAGTCAGCGGAATTGGCACGGCCGCTGATCGCAATGTTGTTCGGCGCTATCGAAGCCGCGATCCGGCACTACGCCGCCAACTTGAGCGCCGGCAGTGATCCACTCCGCGCCCGCAACACCGGCCGCGCCTCGCTGACCGGTGCATGGAGCGTGCGTTTGAGATCCGGCGGACATCATGCCGATCACGTGCACCCGCAAGGATGGCTGTCTTCCGCCTGCTACATCGCGCTGCCGCCCTCGATCGGTGATGGCGCAACTGGAAAAGCCGGTTGGCTGCGCTTCGGCCGGCCGGGCGTCAAAACCCTTCCTCCGCTAGATGCCGACCATTTCGTTAAACCGCAGCCGGGGTTGCTGGTCTTGTTTCCGGCTTACATGTGGCACGGCGTCGAGCCGTTCGAAAGCGACGAGCCTCGGCTATCGGTTGCGTTCGATGTCGTGCCTGTTTAGTCGGCATTAGTTCTCGAGCCGCGCATTCATCGTGATTTTCGCCTTCAGCAGCTTCGATACCGGGCAGCCTACTTTCGCCTTGTTCGCGATCCGCTCGAACTTCGCCTGATCCGCGCCGGGTATCTTAGCCACGACGTTCAAGTGACTCGCAGTGATCTCGAAGCCTTCGCCGACCTTGTCGAGCGTGACTTCGGCGTGTGTTTCGATTTTTTCAGCCGTCAGGCCTTCGTTTCCCAGCATCAACGAGAGCGCCATCGAAAAACAACCCGCGTGTGCAGCGCCGATCAATTCTTCCGGATTGGTGCCCTCGCCGTTCTCGAACCGGGAATTGAAACCGTACGGTGCGTCGCTTAAAACTCCGGTTTCGGTAGAAATGGTGCCGCTGCCGTCCTTGATGCCGCCTTTCCAGACCGCCGATGCTTTCTTGATGGTCATGATCGCTCCTTTGGTTGCGTCGGACCGGGCTCGCACATCGCGTGCCCGGTCCGGAAGTGCGACAGCATCGCAATGGCCACAAAGACGCGCCGCAATGCGGTCGCTCAGGAGGGGGTAAGGCGCGGTCAAACGCGGCGCACGACGCGCGGCGGCGGCGCCGTAGTTCCGCGCTGCATTAGTTCGAATGGCAGCACCTGCTGCAGTTGCGCGGCTCCGCCTTCAAGGCGCGCAATCAACTGCTCAGCGGCAGCGGCTCCGATTTCGACGATCGGCGTGGCCACCGATGTCAGCGCGGGCGTCTGCGTGGCTCCGAGGTCAGTGTTGTCAACACCGGTGATCGATAGCTGGTCTGGAATGCCAATACCGGCGTCGCGGCACGCAATCATCGCGCCTACTGCGAACACATCATTGGTGGCAACGACTGCGGTCGGCCGCTCGCGCAAGCGCAGCAACTCATGCATCGCTGCCGCACCGGCTGCAAGCGAAATCGGTCCGTAGCGTGTCGATTCCTCGGCGAACCGAAGACCGTGCGCGGCAAGCGCAGCCCGTACGCCCGCACCGCGCTCGCGCGCGCGATCGTTACCTTCGACCGGCGCACTGATTAGCGCAAACCGTTGGTGGCCAAGCTCGATCAGATGTCGCGTCGCCGCAAACGTCGCCGCCCGATTATCGAAGCCGATTGAAGGATGGCGGCCGCTGGCATCTACGCCCCAGGTCAGCACGTACGGCCGCCCATAGTCGTTGAGCAGTCTGTAAAGCGCCGGATCATGGTCGGAGCCGACATAGACGAATGCGTCAACGGCATGGCGCACCAACTGTTCGGTCAGGCGTACCTCGTTGGCCAGATCGTAGTGGTGCGCGGCCAGCACCAGGGAGTAGCCGCGCTGGTCGAGCGCGCGCTGCAGCGCGCTGGTGGTGCGCGCATACAGCGCGTAGTCGAACGACGGCACGACCGCGCCGATCATGTCGCTGCGCCGGCTGCGCAACGCGCGCGCTGCTCCGTGCGGCAGGTAACGCAATTTTTCGATCGCCGCACGCACGCGCTCGAGCGTTTCAGGCTCGACCTGGTCGGGCAGATTCAGCGCGCGCGAAACGGTGGCAGTCGACACACCGGCCAGACGCGCGACATCTTTCGCGCTTGAACGAGATGCAAGTGCGCCGTTCGCACGCCGGCGGCGAGGGTCGTCCATGCTGCACAAGCATACGCGCCGCGGTATCGATTGCAAGATCACGATATTTGAGTTTTTCGCTCTGCGAGATTGACAGCGGCATCCAACTTCAGCGACGATATGTAATCGAATACATCGGCGATTTCTATAACCCGCGATGGCCGCGACAAACCGCGAAGTTCGTCACATCATCCTGGTTGTTTTCGACACGCTGCGACGGGATGCGCTGGGCTGTTATCGAACGCCGGCACCATGGGGCTCGATCGAAACGCCGAATCTCGATGCATTCGCCGCTGAGTCGGTGCGCTTTGATCGTGCGTACCCGGAGGCATTGCCGACGTTATGCGCACGCCGCACGCTTTACACGGGCCTGCGCACCTATCCGTTTCACAACGGAGATTTCCGCCATATCAAGGGCGACTTCGTCGGCATCGCACCCGGCTGGGGTCCGATTCCCGAGAACCAACATACGATGGCCGAGATCTGCGAGATCAACGGTTTTCGCACCGGGCTGATCTCCGACTTGTATCACCAGTTCAAGCCGTCGAAAAATTTCTGGCGCGGCTTTCATCAGTGGTCTTTCATTCGTGGCCAGGAGGCGGACGCTGCGCGTAGCGGTCCGTGGCCGACGCAGGATGAGATCGACTACTGGGTGCCGCGCGAATTGCAGGAGCTGCGCGGCAAGGCCACGGGCCTGGAGCAGCCGGGCTTCGGCGCGGCCTGGTTCTCGAGCCGCATATTGCTGAACATGCGCGAGCGAGTGCGCGAAGAGCAGTGGTTCAACGCACAGGTAATGCAGGAGGCGGCGCGCTGGGTCGAGCAGAACACCGATGCGAAGCGAATGTTCCTGACGGTCGAATCGTTTGATCCGCACGAGCCATGGTTCGTGCCGGAACACTATCGGCGCCACTACGACGACGGCGATGGCCGCGAGCAGGTCATTTCGCCGTACGCGGAGATGCCGTGGCTGCCGGCGGATCTGGTGACGCGCACGCGTGCCAACTATGCGGGGCTGGTGCAGATGTGCGACCGCTGGTTCGGTCATTTGATTGCGCAACTGCGAGCGTGCGGTGTGCTCGACCAATCGCTGGTGATCGTCACGTCCGATCATGGCCACAGCCTGTGGGAGCGCCGTGGTTACATCGGCAAGCGCGGCTATCCGTCCGATCCCGAAAGCTACGAGCTGCCGCTGCTGGTGCGCCATCCGCGAAGAGTCGGTGCCGGCACCGCATGCAACGCTTTCGTGCAGCACCACGACATCACGGCGACCATGCTCGACGCAGCCGGCATCACACCGCCGGAGCCAATCGACGGTATTTCGTTTTGGGATAGCGCGTTCGCCGGCGGCGCAGCAGCGCGCGATCATGTCACCGTAGGCTGGGGCAGCGCGATGACCGTAATTGATGACCATTGGTGGTTCAACGCCAAGATCAACGGGCGCGGCGCTTTTCTGCACGACTCACCGCGCCCTGCGCCCGACGCACCGAATCTCGCGCAACAGCATCCGGATGTCGTCAAGCGCCTGTTCGATCTTGGCCGCGCCGACGCTGGTGGATCGTTTCCGGACTATCTACTGCAGCAGGCGGAGGGCGCAGGCGATGCGCCAGGATGCAGTCCGTTTGCCGCGATACGCGAGCGCGGGGCGACGCAGGAGCCGCACGATCCGATCGATCGCGAAGCAATGAGCAAGTGATGAGCAACAGAGGAGACACCATGAAAAAACATTCCACGAAAACTTTGATGCAACCCGCGCGGCGACGTGCGGTCGCCGCGGGCGGTGCGCTGACGGCCGCTGCCTTGGGTGGCCCGTGGGTAGCGCGCTTCGCACATGCGCAGGCGGCCGATCTCGGGCCGTACCAGAACTCGAAGACCAACTGGCGGCAGGCCGAAGGCGCGGAGATCACGGTCGCAGTAATACCTGCGAGCTATTTCGACAACCTCATCGCGCTCGCGCCACAGTTCGAGGCTTTGACGGGTGCGAAGGTCCGCTTCGAGAAAGTCCCGCCAGGTCAGATCAGGCAAAAGGCAATGCTCGATCTGTCGTCGAAGACCGCAACGTACGCAACGTCGGCCACCGATCCGATGTATTACCCGCTGTACGTTGCAAACAAGTGGATCGATCCGCTCGATCGCTACTTGAACGACGCCAAGCTCACCGACGCCGCTTGGTTCCGCTACGACGACATTTTCAAGGCGTGGCGTGACGCCGACTCGATCGACGGCAAACCGTTTGGGATTCCCTACGACGGAGAAGTGACGGTGCAGGTCTACCGCAAGGACCTGTACGACGCGAAGGGACTGAAGGCCGCCGAGACACTCGACGAATTCGTCACGAATGCGGCAGCCTTGCACGATCCGGCTAATCGCATGTATGGCATGGCATTGCGCGGCTTTGCCGGCGCCGGGCAGAACATGTACATCTATCCGTCGCTGTTCAAGGAATTCGGCGGCGAATGGTTCAAGGGCAACCGCATCGTCGTCAACTCTCCCGAAGCGGTCCGCGCGCTTGACTGGTATGTCGATGCCGAATCGAAGTATGCGCCGCCTGCGGTACGCAACTGGAACTGGCCGGACATTGCTGACGCGTTCTCGCAGGGCACGCTCGGCGCATACATTGACGCGCACTCGTCTGCTGCAGTGCTGATGAACCCGGAGAAGTCGAAGGTCATCGGCAAGATGGGTTTTGCGCGCTGGCCGAAGGGACCGACCGGCAAGCGCTGCACATCGATCTGGAATTGGGGCTTTCCAATCAACGCGGCGCTCGATGAAAAACAGAAGCGCGCAACATGGCTGTTCATTCAGTGGGCGGCCGCAGCGGAGACCCAGGCGCGCACGTCGTGGAAATTCGCCGGCCCGGCGAAGCGCTCGGGCCTGAATCGCACGTCGCTGTGGCGCTCACCGGAGTTCGTCGCAATGACGAAGGACATCGGTCCGAACTTCGTTGACGCAGCGCTCTTGTCGCTCGAGCAAGACACCGACGTGAACTGGCGGCCGCGCATTCCGCAGTGGCCCGCGGTCGGCGACACGATGGCCACCGCGATTCAGTCCGCGCTGGTCGGACAGAAGAAATCGAAGGAAGCACTCGACGAAGCGCAGGCGCGCATCGATCAGATATTGAAGACCTGATGAACCGCGCCCGGTGTTGCCTCCGACGCCGGGCGCTGCGCCGCGCGCCGTCGTAGCGTCGATGTCATCCTCGGTTCGCACGCTGGCGCAGCAGGAGCGACGCTTTGCGCTGGCGCTGTTCCTGCCTGCGCTGCTGCTGCTGATTCTGACGACCACGACGCCGCTGGTATACCTGGCGTGGACCAGCGTTCAGCGACTCGATCTCTCAATGCCGTGGATTTCCGGTTTCGCCGGCATCGACAACTACACCAAGATGGCGAGCGACCCCCGGTTCTGGAGTTCGCTAACACTGACAGTCATCTACACCGCGTCGACGGTCGTGTTGCAGGTCGCGATCGGCCTTGCCCTTGCGCTGCTGGTGATGCGGATCCCGCGCGGACACGCCGCACTGCGCGTCGCCGCGATCCTGCCGATCGTTTTGGCACCGGTGGTCGTGGGACTGTTCTGGCGCACGCTGGTGTTGTCTCCCGACGTCGGGCTCGTCGACGTCGCGACGCGGACGCTCGGTTTAGGCAGCCACAACTGGCTGGGCGATCCGCAACTGGCGCTGATCTCTGTGATCGCGATGCACACGTGGCAATGGACGCCGTTTGCATTCCTGGTCATCCTCGCCAGCATCGCGTCGCTGCCGCCCGACGTATTCGAAGCGGCTCGCATCGATCGCGCCGGCGCGTGGAAGCGTTTCATCTACATCACGTTGCCATTGATACGGCCTGCGATCGTGATCGTAGTCATCCTCCGTTTGATGACGGCGCTATCGGCGTTCGCTGCGATCTTTGCCGCCACCGGCGGCGGCCCCGGCACCGCGACCGAAATCCTTAATCTGTACGCGTATCGAACCTCATTTACCGAATTGAACCTCGGGTATGGCGCTGCGCTCGCGATGGTGCTGCTGGCATTGACCTTGACCATCTCTTTCATGCTGTTCCGGCTGCGGCGCGCGCGATGACCCAAAGGCGCTGGCGCACTGTTGGACTCACCCTGGTAGCGGCGCTGCTGCTGTCGATCTGGGTGATTCCGGTGTTGTGGGCACTGCTGACTTCGTTCAAGACCGAGCGCGATGTGCTTGCGTATCCGCCGCTCGTCGTCTTCGAACCGACGCTCGCCAATTATCGTGAGGTGCTGTTCGGGGCGAGCAGCATTCTTCCGAATCTCTTATCGAGCATCATCGTCGCCGGAAGCGCGACGGTGCTGACGATGCTGTTCGCAGTTCCCGCCGCGTATGCGCTGGCGCGCCTGGCGCTCCCTGCCAAACGGGCCACCGGTTTCTACGTGCTCGCCACGCAGATGCTGCCGCCGGTGGGTTTGATCATTCCGTACTACCTGATCCTGCAGAGAGTCGGGGCGCTCGACACTTATGGCGGCATGACCGCTATCTATCTGACGTTCTCGCTGCCGTTTGCGGTGTGGCTGATGGTGTCTTACTTCGAAGACGTGCCGCCCGAAATGGAAGAAGCCGCTTTGCTCGATCGCGCGGGGCGCCTACGCGCGCTCTGGCACGTAATCCTGCCGCAAGTGCGCGGCGGAATTGCGGTGACGACGATCTTCGTTTTCCTGAACGCCTGGAATGAGTTTCTATTTGCGGTCGTGCTTGCCGGCAATCGGGTGCGGCCGGTCACGGTGGCGATGTTCAATTTTATTTCGGTCGAGCAAACGCAGTGGGCACGGCTGGCAGCCGGTGCGATGCTGGCGATGGCGCCGGTGATCGTGCTCGGGCTGCTGGCGCAGCGTCACATCGTCAAGGGTCTGACGGTCGGCGCGGTCAAGGGCGGAGGTCGTCGATGACTGTGGCGCGGAGGCATGGCGGCGGTCGTGTCCGGATGAGTGGCATCGTCAAGCGGCACGGCGCGCTGACCGTGCTGCACGGTATCGACCTCGACATCAAGCCTGGAGAATTTTTCGCCCTGCTCGGGCCGTCAGGTTCGGGAAAAACCACGACCTTGCGGATCCTCGCCGGACTCGAGCCCGCCAACGCTGGCAAGGTGTGGCTCGATGATGAAGATGTCACCGCGCGCGAGCCCGGTGAGCGGGACATCGCCATGGTGTTCCAAAGCTATGCGCTGTATCCGCACATGACCGTGGCCGAGAACATTGCGTTTCCGCTGCGCATGATCGGCATGCCGCACACCGATATTGCAAGCGCCGTACGCGAGGCAGCCGCCACCGTGCGCATCGATCATCTGCTCGAACGCCGGCCCGGCCAGCTATCCGGCGGTCAACAGCAGCGCTGCGCTTTGGCGCGCGCGATCGTGCGCCAGCCGCGCTTGTTCTTGCTCGATGAACCGCTTTCGAATCTGGACGCCAAGCTGAGGCTCGAAACGCGTGTCGAGCTGCGGAAGTTGCAGCGCTCACTCGGCGTTACCACCATCTACGTGACGCACGATCAGGAAGAGGCAATGACCATCGCCGACCGGATGGCGGTGTTCATGGAAGGCCGCATCGCGCAGGCCGGCACACCGGCCGAAGTGTTCGCCCGTCCCGCGACGACCGCGGTCGCCGCGTTCATCGGCAGTCCGCCGATGAACCTGCTGCCGGCGCGTATCGAAGCCGGCCGGTTGCACGTTGCCGGTACCCAGTTCGATGCGCCGCCGGCTGCCGGCGCTGACGGCAAGGTCGTGCTCGGCGTACGCCCGGGTGCCTGGAAAATTGGGCCCAACGGTATTGCCGCGCGCGTCGAATTAGTCGAGAACATGGGCGACACCGCCGTCGTCGATTGCACCGTCGACAGTACGCCGGTCAAATGGCGCGTCGATGGCGTGCCCGGCGTGCGCGAGGGCGATATTGTTCACCTGAGCGCTGCGCAGGAGGCATTGCACGTGTTCGATGCGACGACGGGGCAGCGGCGCTGACGATTTTTTCGCCAGTGCGGCACCCGTCCGATTCAGCCCCGCTTCGCTTCTATGGAAACTTCGCCGGCGACGAAAACGGCTTGGCAGCGTCGACCACGAACATCACCAGAGCATGCAGATCGGTCGCTCCGCTGCTAGATACTTGCATCGGCACGTCGGCTCCGTGACCGGTCTCGGTCTGCCCCGCTTTGACTCGCATCACACCGTGCGGCGTGCGAATGCTTTGTTCGCCGGCGAGCACAAAGAACGCTTCCGATCCTGGGTGCGTGTGCACCGGCGTAATACTTCCGGCGGGGCCGGTTGCCTGGTTTATGCGGAGCAGAAACTCGGTTGCAGCCACCGTTGGCACTGGCCCAACTTCCGCCATGTGCTTACCTTCCGCCGAGAGACCCATGCCCTTGGTGCCGAGACGAAAGAGCCAGACCTTGCCCGCCGACTCAACCGCCAGCCCGGTGGGCCCTGCGGCCGCCTGTGCCTGGGTCAACGTGGGAAGCGTTTCAACCTGCCAGTACAAAGGCCCAGCGGGTAGCGATTGCAGCTTCTTCTCTGCCAACGGTTTGATTACAAGCGCGGGCTGAGCTGTGGCTGCAAGAGGCAGCCAGCACATCGCGGCGGCTAGTAGCGCGGCCTTTCTGATCAATCTTTTCATCGGACAACCTCCTTGGTTCAAACTTCGCTTGCATCGAACGATCAAGAGTGATGCATGGAGAGGGAAAAGTCCCCACCAAATGATGAGTTTTCGATGACGAAACGAAAGCGTTAGTGATGGAAGACGTTGGCGAACGCATCGAAGCTCGGTCGCGCGCGGCAGTGCAGATCGGTGAGTGGCGTGTCGCCCCTGACCTGAACCAGATCAGTCGGGGTCAAGAGACCGTGCAGCTCGAGCCGAAAGCGATGGCGGTGCTACTTCACCTCGCGCGCCAACCCGGCGAGGTGGCAAGCCGCGACGAACTCCTGGCCGCCGTATGGCCCGGTGTGATCGTTGGCGACAATGCCCTGACGCAGGTTGTCATCAAGTTGCGCAAGGCGCTGGGGGACACCGCCCGCGAGCCCGCCTATATTCAGGCGATCTCCAAGAAGGGCTACCGGCTGATCGCCATCGTGGATCCGTCGACTGACGCGACCTCCGACCTCCGACAAGTTCACCAGAGCACGCCGCGTCAGCGCGCGGCGCGATGGCCGAGCGCCGCGCTCGCTATCGCGGTGATCGTTGCCGGAGCGGGCTGGTACTTCAATCGGGAAGAGGGAAAAGTCACTGCGCCGCGCAGTATCGACTCGCGAAGTGAGTTGCCCCAAATTGCTGCGCTGCCGATCGTAATCGTCAAGCCGCTCGAAGCCGTTGGCGAAGACCCGCGGTCTCTAATCGCACGCGCCCTTACCGCGGACCTGGTGACCGACCTGTCGAAGGTATCCGGTTTGTGGATCGCGAGCGGCCTGGAACAGCAGGATCAAGCATCGCAGGGCGCGGAGAATACACGCGCACGCTACGTTCTGTCGGGCACAGTCCAAGGTGACGGCGAACAACTACGCCTGCATGTCTACCTCTCCGACGTCCTGGCCGGCCGGCAGATCTGGTCGCAGCGCTTCGATCGCGACGCGAAGGATCTCTTTGCGGTCCAGGACGACCTGGTGAAAAGCGTCCTTGCCGTGCTCCCGGTCAAGGTGAGTGAAGCGGAAACGCAGCGGCTTGCGCAGCGTTACACGCGCAATCTGGAAGCCTACGAAAACTTTCTGCGGGGCCAGGCTGCACTCCTGGTGCGCCGTCGGACGCAGAATGACACTGCGCGCGAAATGTATTGGAAGGCGATTCACTCCGACCCGACCTTCTCACGGGCGTATGCCGGACTGGCAATGGCCTACGCCCTCGACTACCAGCAAGGTTGGGCCGCGGATGGAGGCGCGGCGCTGACGCGCGCGCTCGAGTTTGCCAGGACTGCAGAGCAAATGAGTCCGGACATGCCGGAGGCGCACTGGGTGCTTGGGTTTGTTCACACGCAGCGCCGCCAGCATGAGGAGGCCCTGCGGCATCTTGACAGCGCCTTGCGCCTGAATCCGTCCTATGCCGACGCTTACGCGCTGAAGGGCGGCATCTATACCTACATCGGGCGGCCAGCGGAAGGCATCCCGCTGCTGCGCACGGCTCTTCGACTGAACCCCGATGCCGGCTCGCTGTATTTCCTGCTGCTCGGCCGCGCCTACTACTTTCTCGGCGACGGCGAGCAGGCGCGTGTCAATCTCGATCACGCGTTGCTGCGCAACTCTGAGAACCTGGAGGCAAGGATCTACTTGGTCGCCGCGCACCAGCTCGTTGGTGCGCGCGACGCTGCCGAGTGGCAAGTCAGCGAGATCCGCACGCTCGAGCGTGCCTTCAACGTGCGCACCTGGCTCGCGTCCTACCCCATGACCCATGCCGGACAAAAGGAGCGGCTGATCAAGTCGTTGGAGGAAATCGGACTCTAGAGGTTGGTCGTGCCCTGCCCGTCGCGGCACTCTGACAATGCGCCAGGCCCGAGGTCATGCAGCGAATTCACACCCAGCAACGCCATGTCCTGCTGAATTTCGTGCGCCAGCAGGCGGATCGCGTGCGCAACGCCGGCTTGGCCGCCGATCGCCGCGGCATAGATGAACGGCCGTCCGAGAAAGACGAAATCGGCACCCAGCGCCATCGCCTTCAGTACATCGGTGCCACGGCGAATACCGCTGTCGATCATGACCTTCATGTTGCCCTTGACTCCCAGGATGGCGGGCAGCGCATGCAGCGGCGCCGTCGATGAGTCGAGCTGACGGCCACCATGGTTCGAAACAATCACGCCGTCAACGCCGCGCTCGGCGGCAATGCGCGCGTCCTCGGCCGACAAGATTCCTTTCAACACCAGCGAGCCCGGCCACAGACGCCGTATCTGATCGACGTGCCCCCACGACAACGTATCGCGCGACCCGAACTCGCGGACTGCAGCGCGCGAGAAAATCGGCACGCCGCGAGTCGCACTCGAATTCTCGAAGTGCGGCATGCCGCGGCTCAACAGCGTGCGCAGCAACGTTCCGATCGTCCACCGGGGACGCGTGATGCCATCCCACGCCAGCCGCACGCTCGGCCGTAACGGCATCGTGAAACCGACGCGGACGTTGTTCTCGCGGCTGGGCAGCGTCGCGACATCGACGGTAAGCACCAGCGTGCGGTAGCCCGCGCTGTGCACACGCTGCACCATCGCGTCGATCTTCGCAGCATCGCCCGGCAGGTACGCCTGGAACCAGGTCGAGCGCGGCGCCGCGGCGCGGACATCTTCGAGCCGCGTCAGCGCAGTCGAGCTGACGATCATCGGAATGTTCGCTGCCTCGGCCGCACGCGCGAGTGCGAGGTCGCCTTCATAGGCGATCAATGCGCTGATACCCATCGGTGCAATACCGAACGGCGATGCGTAGGTCGCGCCGAAAAGCTCGACCTGCTGCGAGCGTTGCGAGACATCGACCAGTACGCGTGGCAGGAACGCCCAGTGTCGATACGCCGCGGCAGCCGATTGCAGGGCGATATTGTCTTCGGAGCCACCCGCCACGTAGCCGAGAATCGGTCGCGGCAGATGCCTGCGTGCTGCAAGCTCGAAGTCGGCCAGCGACAGAATGTTGCGCAATTGCATGGTTTTGAAGCAGTCGATTCGCCAGCGGTGCGGTAGCTTCGCACGGATTCGACAGCTATTCTCTAGGTCACATCATTCGAAGGAAATCGCGATGAACAGCGAGCAACTACGACGGAGCGCCCGTGGCGCTCTCGCTAGCTTTTTCCTACTGCTGGCACCCGTTTCGATGGCGGTCGCCGCCGCACCACAACTGAAGACTTCGGCGCCGGGCTACTACCGGATGATGCTGGGCGACTTTGAAGTCACCGCACTGTCGGACGGCACCTTTGATTTGGCCGCCGGCGATCTGCTGACGAACACAACGCCCGCAAAGATCCGTAGCGCGCTCGCGAAGGCGTACTTGAAGGACCCGGTCGAAGCGTCGGTCAATGCCTACCTGATCAACACCGGCAGCAAGCTGGTGCTGATCGATGCGGGCGCGGGCGCGCTATTCGGCCCGACGCTCGGCAAGTTGACCGCCAACCTGAAAGCGGCGGGCTATCAGCCGGAGCAGGTCGATGAGATCTACATCACGCATCTGCACGTCGACCACATCGGCGGACTGGTCGCCGGTAACCAGATCGCGTTTCCGAACGCGATCGTGCGCGCCGATCAGCTCGACGCCGACTTCTGGCTGAGCAAAACCACCATGGACGCTGCTCCGAAGGATGCGAGGCCGTTTTTCGAGGGCGCGATGGCATCGATGAACCCGTACGTCACCGCGGGCCGATTCAAACCGTTCAACGGCAATACCGATCTGATACCTGGCATCAAGTCGGTAGCCGCGCGCGGGCACACGCCCGGACACAGCGTTTACGTCGTCGAAAGCCAGGGCCAGCGTCTGGTGCTGTGGGGCGATCTGATGCATGTTGCGGCGGTGCAGTTTCCCGAGCCCTCGGTGACGATCAAATTCGACATTGACTCCAAGGCAGCAGCGGCGCAACGCAAGGCGCAGTTTGCCGATGCTGCCAAGCGCGGCCATTGGGTCGCCGCGTCGCATCTGCCGTTTCCTGGCATCGGCCATCTGCGCGCCGACGGCAAGGGTTACGACTGGATTCCAGCGAATTACACAGCGCTGCGTTGAAGAGGCCGACATGATTCAGGGAATGAACCACTTCACCGTCCTGACCGACGACCTCGACAAAACACTCGGCTTCTACGTGGATTTGCTCGGGCTCAAGCCGGGTCCGCGTCCCGACCTCGGCTTCCCCGGCGCGTGGCTGTATGCGGGCGACAGTGCCGTGCTGCACATCATCGCCGGCCGGGCGCTGCCGGTACAACGTGCGGGCGTGCTCGATCACATGGCGTTCTCCGCCAGTGGCCTAGCGGATGTCAAGGCGAAGCTTGACGCAAAGAAAATCAGCTACGAGCTGCGCCGCCAGCGCGGCGCCGGCACATGGCAACTGTTCTGCCACGACCCAAGCGGCGCCAAGGTTGAACTGGACTTCGACCCGGCCGAATCGGCCTAGCGACGAGCGCGGCCAGTCACGTCCTTCGTACCTTGACGGTGTAGTTGCCCATTCCCGTCTGGCGGTTGTAGTGCCGCACTTGCACCCAGTAATTGCCGGCGACCAGGTCCGAGACGATGCGCGCGTTCGTGTCCACGCCCGAGTCATCGTCTTCAGCAATCAGCGCCGTTTCGCTGTTCGGACCGAACAGCTTCATCACCACATCGGTCGGGCCTCGTGTGTCAACGAGATAGCGGCCGTCCGAAGCGGCAGTAAACGAGAACAGGTCCTCCTCGCCCATCTTGCCGATCGCGGCCGGCGTGCGGCGCCGAGCGTTCACTTTCAACTGGATCGCACTGGAAGCGATGCCGCCCGTTTTCGGATACATCTTGGCGCCGGCAATGAACTCCCGATCCAGGCGCGATAGTGTTTCGTTTGCCTTGGTTCCAATGCCATTCAAGGTCCACGACGAAGGAAAGAAGTACAGCATGATCGAGTCGGGATCGAACCCCGTGCCATTGACCTGATCGGCCTGGTATTTGCGCAGAATGTTGTGGCGGGTCGTCGCCTCGTCCCAGAAGTTCGGTGACTTCGCCATCTCGCGAATCACGACCGGTTCGTTCCACTGAATACCGCCAGCCGGGTTCTGGTGCTCGTGCGCCAGACCAATCGCGTGGCCGAACTCATGCGCCGCGGTGCCGCCATCGAGAAAGCCAAGATTCATGGTCGGCTCGTTGGCCGGAATGCTGCGCGAATCGGTACCGACATACGACCAGGCGCCGTCGTTATCGTCGAACTTGATCCGGATTTCCGCGTTGGGCGCGTCGTTGAAGTCGAACTTCAGGTTCGCCACCTGCGACCACCAACCCGCCTGGTCGCGCGCAATCTTCTGCTGGGCCGCGGTGCCGTCGATGAAACGCACGCGCAAAGTCGAACCATTCATCCACGTCTTGCCGATTGGGGATACGGCGCGCGTGCGGCCCTGCGCGCCGCGTGTTGTGCGCTGCAGCCGCATCAGTTCGCGCGGCAGAAGGCGATCGATACACACTTTCGGTCTATCAGCCATAAGTCATGCCTCCGTTGATAGAGATACTCCCGCGAAAAGCGCAGGCTCAAGCGTCGCTTCTTGCCGGCGAGAGGTCAACGCGAATATTCGGCGTTCTTTTCGACGGTTGGGATGACGCCGCACCGCGCTAGGGTGCTAGGGGCCGATTAACGTGTCGTCCCATTGACGCCACCGCACGTTAGGCAACACGCCTGAAAAGGAGCTTCCATGAAGCGCTATCTGTCTGCGTTGCTAGTCGCCGGGGCCTCCACCACGGCGCTCGCGGCCGATGTTGGAGTTTCGGTGAGTGTTGGGCAGCCGGGGTTTTATGGCCGGATCGACATCGGCAATGCGCCGCCCCCGGTCCTCCTCTACCCGCAACCGGTCATCATTCAGCGAGTTCACGCCGCACCGCAGCCCATCTACTTGCGCGTACCGCCGGGCCATGCGAAAAAGTGGAGCAAGCATTGCCAGAAGTACGACGCCTGCGGCCGTCCGGTCTATTTCGTGAAGGATGACTGGTACAACAACGTCTACGTTCCCCACTATCAGAGCGCACACCGCGGCTCGTCGCACGGCAAGGGTCAAGGCAAAAGCAAGAGCAAATAGCCGTTTGGGATTTGCGAATTCATTCGCAAGACCCGGAGTTGCGAGCTGGCAGGCAGGACCTACATTCCCGTCATCGCTAAGATGACTGGAGAATGCAGTGAACATGATGACCAAATCCGAAATGCTCGCGGCGGCAACCGTTAGCGACCCGCGCTGGGCCGTGGTGGTTGCGCATGACGACCGGGCCGACGGCAAATTTTTCTATGCGGTGCGGACCACCGGCGTGTATTGCCGTCCCTCGTGTGGAGCTCGTGGCGCACGGCCTGAGAACGTCGAATTCCACGCGACTGCGGCGGACGCCGAGCGCGCCGGCTTTCGCGCTTGCAAGCGCTGCAAGCCTGACCAGCTTTCGCTGGCCGAGCAGCATGCGCGCATGATCGCAGAGGTGTGCCGATTGATCGAGAACGCCGAATACGCTCCGACTCTCGCACAGCTTGCGCAGCACACCGGAATAAGCACGTTTCATCTGCATCGGTTGTTCAAGGCAATCACGGGTATCACTCCGAAGCAGTACGCGGCGGCGCATCGTGCGAAGCGAGTCCAATCCGAACTGGGCCGCAGCAGCACGGTGACCGAAGCGATCTACGACGCCGGCTACAACTCCAACGGGCGTTTTTACGAGCAAGCGAACGACGTGCTTGGCATGACGCCCACCGCGTATCGCGCCGGAGGCGCGAACACCGAAATCCGATTTGCGATCGGCGAGTGCTCGCTCGGATCGATCCTGGTCGCGGCCAGCGAGCGTGGCGTGTGCGCGATCCTGATCGGTGACGACCCGGATGCACTGGCGCGCGACCTGCAGGATCGCTTCCCGCGCGCGCATCTGATCGGTGGCGATGCGCAGTTCGAGCAATTGGTCGCCAAGGTGGTCGGATTCGTCGAGGCCCCCGCCATCGGGCTCGACCTGCCGCTCGACGTACGCGGCACCGCGTTCCAGCAGCGCGTGTGGCAGGCACTGCGCGAAATTCCCCCGGGCCGGACCGTGAGCTACTCGCAGATCGCGCATCGCATCGGCGCACCGAAGGCGGTACGAGCCGTAGGCGCCGCCGTCGGTGCCAATCCGCTGGCCGTGGCCATCCCCTGCCATCGCGTGATTCGCAACGACGGCTCGCTGTGCGGGTACCGTTGGGGTGTCGAGCGCAAGCGCGCACTTATCGAGCGAGAAGCGGTGGTGTAGCCGCCGAATTAGTGCGTTTGCGTGGGAGGCGCTAAGCCGTTCGCACGACGGTAAGCGCCGTTCCGCGCCGATAGACTGGCCTTCTATCAGAACGCCGGTTTCCGCCCTCCTATGCTGACTCGCCAAAAGTTGTTTTGCTTGCGCATGTCGCTACGCGCCGTGTTAGCCATTGCTGCCTTTAGTGCAACGAGCGCCTTTGCGCAAGCGGGAAATCCGGCGAACGGCGCGACTGCCTACGCAGAGAAAGTCGCGGGCGCGAGCTGCCAGGATTGCCACGGCTTTGCCGGCACTTTTCGTGACCTTCGCTTTGCAGGCGCAAACGAAGCGACGATCCGCGCAGCCATCCAAGCCGCTATCAACGGCAACGCCGGCCAAGTGATGGGCGTGTTTCAGAACGCCCCCTGGACGGCGCAGAAAACCTCCGATGTCGCGGCTCACCTTGTGGTCGCGGTTACGCCGCCGCCGCCGCCTCCGTTTGCTCCGTTGCCCACACCAAGTGCAGCCCCAAGTCCCGTCACGTTTCCCAGCACGGCCGTGGGTGCCACCAGTGCGCAGATCGCGGTTCTTCTAACGAACAGTGCGGGCACAGCCATCACGCTTGGAAATCCGGCGGTGAATCCCAGCACCGGACAGGTCGCCAATTTCAGAAGCGCTACCGTTGCCGCAGGCCAGACCGCGTGCGTGAATGGCGGAGTCATGCAACCGGGCGCGAGCTGCTCGATAGGCTTTGAGTTCGTTCCCACCACCGCCGGCGCTAGCACCGCCACCTACCGCGTCACCTTTGTCGGCAACGTGCCGGCACGCGACATAACACTGCAGGGCACGGCCACCGGGGCCGGCGGTTCTACAGCACCGACTTCGTCAGCAAACGCGCCTTTGAACGCCGGCGCTGGCGCACTCGGCTGGCTGAATCTGCTGGGACTGCTTGCGCTGCTTGGAGTGAGCCGGGCACGGCGCAGATAGTCGCAGTTCCCCAACTAAAGCGCCGATCTTCGGCGCTTTTTTATTTGCGGCTAAATTTCGCTATCGATGATGGCGACTGATCGACGCACGTGACGCAAAAGGCCCGCTTGCCGGCGGCGATCTGGACGCTTGGCTTCGTTAGCTTGCTGATGGACATCTCCTCCGAGATGATTCATAGCCTGCTCCCGGTGTTCCTGATCACGACGCTCGGTGCCAGCGCGCTCGTGGTCGGATTGATTGAAGGGGCGGCTGAAGCGACGGCTTTGATCGCCAAGGTGTTCTCGGGTGTGTTGTCCGACTACTGGGGCAAGCGCAAGTCGCTGGCGGTTTTCGGATATTCCCTGGGCGCATTGTCGAAGCCGCTGTTCGCGATCGCGTCGACCAGCGGCATGGTATTCACCGCGCGCTTTATGGATCGCATCGGCAAGGGCATTCGCGGTGCGCCGCGCGATGCGCTGGTGGCCGACATCGCGCCGCGCGAGATGCGCGGTGCCGCGTTCGGCTTGCGGCAATCGCTCGATACCGTCGGCGCATTCGTCGGTCCGTTGCTTGCGATTGGATTGATGCTGCTATGGGCCAACGATTTTCGCGCGATCTTCTGGGTCGCCGTCATTCCGGGCATCCTTGCGGTCGCGTTGCTTGTGTTTGGCGTCCGAGAGCCGGAGCGCGAAGCCGCTGCGCGCCCGATCAATCCGATTCGGCGAGCGAGCTTGCGCAAGCTGTCGCGCGCCTATTGGTGGGTCGTTGCGATCGGCGCCGTCTTCACGTTGGCGCGTTTCAGCGAAGCATTCCTGGTGTTACGCGCGGCAGAGGGGGGTCTGCCACTTGCGCTGGTGCCACTCGTCTTGATCGCAATGAGCGTTGTCTATGCGCTTTCCGCGTATCCGTTCGGCCGTCTTTCGGACCGCATCAGTCATGCGTGGCTGCTGGCGCTTGGCCTCGCCGTGCTGATCGGCGCCGACGTCGTGCTCGCGTACAGCAACCAATGGACGTGGGTATGGCTCGGCGCCTCTCTTTGGGGTTTGCACATGGGCATCACGCAAGGGCTCCTCGCGACCATGGTCGCCGGCGCAGCACCGGTCGACTTGCGCGGAACCGCTTTCGGATTTTTTAACCTCGTTAGCGGAGTCGCGCTGCTGGTTGCCAGCGCAGTCGCTGGCCTGTTATGGGACCAATTCGGCGCGCCGCAAACTTTTCTCGCCGGCGCAGCGTTTGGCGCAATTG
Source organism: uncultured beta proteobacterium (assembly GCA_963746085.1). Taxonomy (GTDB): domain Bacteria; phylum Pseudomonadota; class Gammaproteobacteria; order Burkholderiales; family Burkholderiaceae_F; genus JACCZX01. Next base: position 91,948 of record CAVVAI010000006.1, on the reverse strand, counting down.
CGCTGCTCGCGATCCTTGTACGCCCTCCGCGGCAGCCGCGCCAGGTACCCGCATGATTTCGCCGCGCGAGCGCGTCGATCGAGACGGATTTGCCTTCGTCGCCGCCGGCGCCATGCGTCCGCTGCTCGACGACTGCGGCGTGTTATCCGACTGGGCGCGCTTTGCCGAAAGCTGGAACGATCTTCAGCTCGACACGTATCTGCCCGATGGCCATCGCTATCGGCGTCGCCGGCATGCGACGATGTCGGCGCGGGCCAGCGAAGTCAAAGTAACACTCGAGCCGCACCAACCGCACTATCAGAGCGTCGATTACAACCCATTGGTCGGCGGTATCGAGCGCTGGTTCGAGCCGATGCGCGCGGAAGTTGTCGCAGGCCCAACGATGCAATGCATCCTGGCGTTCTGCTCCCGCCTGTTCGGTGCGTTGCGCCCGAACACGGACTGGAAGATCGAGTGCCATCAGTTTCGCATTGAGGCGCGCTCGGATACGCCCGGACGGCCGACGCCCGAGGGCGTGCATCGCGACGGTGTCGACTACGCATTGGTGCTGCTTATCAATCGCACCAACATCAAGAGCGGCACGACCACCGTGCACGACCTCGATGGTCACACGCTCGGCAGCTTTACGTTGACGGCGCCGCTGGATACCGCCATCGTCGACGATGCGAGAGTCAAGCACGGCGTGACCGCGGTCGAGCCGATCGATTCGAGCCGCGCAGCCTATCGAGACGTGCTGGTCGTGACGTTCAAGGCGCGGTAGCAATCGAATTTCAATAGCAGGGCGTCGGTCAATTGAGAATAGCGCCAGTCATGTGGGCCTGTCTCGCGTGGCGTTCTTCGAGAGAAAGATTGAGTCCACCAAGCGCGGGCAGCCGGATCTTTCTTTTGATATTTGGCGCAACCACGCAGTGCACGCTGGTATACATCCGCTAGCTGTCGACGGTCGCAACACCCATTGACCGAAATAGCTCTCGGTACTCATGATCCCAAACTCGGGCAGTCGGCCCTTCCAACAGTTCATAGCCTTCTTCACTCAACTGGTGCAAAAGCGTACAAGACCAAAGCGTCGAACCGCTATCGACCGGATGCTGGACGCGTGGCTCTAGCGAGTCGAGTCGAATCGAACGTCAATCAAGATCCGAGCGAAGCACTTACTGAATGGGCGGCGAGGCGGATCGGCTGATGTCCGTGTTCATGGCGTCATTGAAGTTGCCATTCCTATCGGATAGAGTGCGACGACACTCCTCTCTTGCGTTCAGTTTCAAAACTGGCCGCACGACGCTTTACCTATAAGACACAGGGAGAACAGATGCATAACGCTCACAACTACGATCGTCGCTCATTTCTCAGTATCAGTGCAGGCGGCACTTTGCTCGCCACGCTCCCAAGCGCTTCGGTTTGGGCACAGGCGCGTCACGGAAAGATCGACTACGGTGTCGCCAGCATTGATGCGCTCTATTCGGCAATTTATGTAACGTTGAAACAAGGTCACTTCGCGGCAGAAGGTCTCGACGTCAATTACATTAACTCTCAGAGCGGGCCGCGTTCGAAGCAAATGCTGGCAGCGGGCCAGTTGTTCATCACGACAACGGGCGTCAATGACTCCGTCGCACTGAGCCTGGCGGGGAAACCCTCGACGGTGGTGTTTAGCCTCGATCGCCGAGTGCCATTCGCCAACATCCTCGTACACAAGGACAACTTAGGACCGGGCAAGCTACAGACAGTCGCAGATCTCGCCGGCAAATCGATTGCAGTCACGCAGCCGCAGGCCGCGACATGGCTGATGGCGATCTACATTGCCGATCGAGCGGGCGTCAAGGACAAGGTTACCGTCCGTGGACTCGGCGACTTCGTGACCATGCTCGGCGCGGTCAAATCAAAGCAGGTCGACGCGACGATCGCCACGATATCGATGATCGATGCAGCCAAGCAGGAAGGCTGGGGCGCCACTTTGTTTGACGTCACCGACGGAAAGACGTGGAACGACACATTCGGTGGCGATGTGCCCGGCGTCGGCTGCTATGTGCTTACGGAGTCGATCGAGAAACGTGGGCCCGCAATCCAGGCGTTCGTCAACGCGATGGTCAAGGGTTCCGATTGGGTGAAGGCCAACACGCCCGAAGCTATCGTCGATCTGATCTACCAGGACTTCTTGAGCGGCTTTCCGAAAGAAGCGGCGCTGCGCGCAGTCCGCATCTACAAGGGTAGCTTGTGGAACTATACGAATGTCCTTGAAAAGGCAACTTACGAACGGTTGGTGCGCATCATGGGTGACGGTCGCCAGTTCAGTAACGAAGAACTGAAGAGCGTGCCCTACGAAAAGGCGGTGGACATGAGCTACGTCCGCAAGGCGCGCGGGTAATCGGCCAGCATTGTCAATGCTATAGCCCTTGTCCGCGGCGCAACCGGCCGCGGGCTGGGCATTCGTTCATGAACTCCAGCAAAGCGCAATGATCGAAGTTGATCGTGTTGGACAGGTGTATCTCACCAAGACGCGAGAGATCTGGGCGATCGGCGAGGTCAGCGCGACGATTGAAAAAGGAGAGTTCGTTTCTATCGTCGGCCCAAGTGGGTGCGGCAAGAGCACGCTGCTTCATATCATCGCAGGCTTCATCGCGCCAACGACAGGCGAGGTACGCGTCGACGGTGTGAAAGTCGAACGCAAGATACCTGCGGGACTCGGCTACATCTTTCAAAAAGACACGGTGCTGCCCTGGTACCGCGTACGCGACAACATCGCGCTCGGCCTTCGATACCGCGGTGCCCCTGCACAAGATATCAACGCCAAGGTTGAGTCTCTGCTTGCGCTGGGCAACCTGCAGGGTTTCGGCGACGTTTACCCCTATCAGCTTTCCGGCGGCATGCGCCGACGGGTCGCGCTCTTGATGACTCTTGCCTGCGACCCAAGCATTTTGCTGCTCGACGAGCCCTTTGGAGCGCTCGATACTCATACCAAGACACTGTTGCACCGGGAACTGATCGACATCTGGCGAAAAATGGGCCAGACCATCGTGCTGGTGACGCATAACCTGGATGAAGCCGTCACACTTTCTGATCGAGTAATAGTGCTGTCCTCGCCGCCGAGTCGCGTCATTCTCGATCATCGAGTCGATATTCCGCATCCCCGCGATGTCTTCTCGGTGCGCGAGACAGCAGCGTTTGCCCACCACTTCCAAACGATCTGGCGAGTCCTCGGGGAGCAGTTCAAGCAGGGCAAAGTCGAAGAGTTCCTGACGCCGGCGCAAGTTCAATGACTGCGACACCCTTGTCGAGGGAGGATTGGACCGCGCGCATTCGCGACGTTGCCCGAACCGCACGCAACGAGCGCATTCGAGTGCTCGTCTGGCAGGTGTCGTTGCTGGTGGTGCTGCTTGCCATTTGGGAGTTCGGCACACGCATTCCATGGCTGGCGAAGAACGTCAACGTCTTCGATCCGTTTTTTGTCAGCCAGCCGTCACGGGTGGCGGTCAAGCTTTACGACTGGATATTTGGCGCCAAGGCCGGGATGCTTTGGCCGCACCTTTTTTCAACGCTGGGATCCACGTTCGTTGGCCTGATCGTTGCCGTTGCCACCGGTTTCGCGGTCGGCATGCTCTTCAGCCAACACCGCCGGCTAGCTGACGTCCTGTCACCTTTCATCGTTGCGCTGAACTCGCTTCCTCGCATCGCGTTCGTGCCGCTGATTACAATGATTTTTGGGCTGGGAATGGCGTCCAAGGTCGCCACCGCTTGGTTCATCGTTTTCTTCCTCGTATTCTTTAACACCTTCAAGGGCGCGCTGAGCATCGAGCGCGAACTGTTGGAATTCTGTCGGACGCTTGGCGCCAATGAGCGGCAGATCACGTGGACGGTGCGTATTCCGAATGCGCTTTCGTGGACCTTTGCTGCCCTACCCAACGCGGTTAGCTTCTCGCTGATCGGCGTCGTATTGTCCGAGTTCGTAGGCTCGACCACTGGCATGGGCTATCTGATCATCGTCGCGCTATCGACTCTTAACTCGGCCGAAATGTTCGCTGCGCTTACGGTCCTGAGCGTGGTCGGGGTCACACTGGTGATGTTATTCCGCATGCTCGAACAGCGCTTGCTGCGCTGGTCGCCGGAGTTCCGCGAGCAGTAAGTCCGGCGAAACTTAACCAACCTCTTCATGGAGGAGTTGCCAATGACACAAACGACCACCAAACGACCAAAGGTCCAGGCCACGATCGGGGCATCGACCTACGTACGGCCGCAGGACATGGAATGGGCTCCTACCCAGTTCCCGAAGGTGTACATGAAAGCGCTTTATCAAGACAAGGAGAAAGGCGAGCTGACTTGCCTCGTCAAGCTCGAGCCGGGCGCGAAACTGCCGATGCACGTGCACCCGGAACTTGAACAAGCGTATGTCCTAGAAGGCTCGATGTCCGACCATGACGGTGTGTGCCGCGCGGGCGAGTACGTCTGGCGCACGGGCGGCTCCTACCATGAAAACGAGTCGGCAGAAGGCGCCGTCGTGCTCGCGATTTATCGCAAACTCAATATCTTTCAGCACAGCGCCGGCTTTGAAGCGAAAACTAAGCGGGAAGGGTATTAGTCACCGGGTGCGTGCCGGCGCCGCGGTCAAAACGGTACCCCGTGATCGATGATCTGACCGCCAGAGTGGCCTTGGTCACCGGCGGTAGTCGCGGCATCGGACGCGGCATCGCTCTGGCGTTGGCACGCGCCGGAGCCGACGTTGTAGTCAATTGCCGAACGACAGTGCAGGAGGCCGACGATCTGTGCATCGAGATCCAACAGATGGGTAGGCGCGCCCTCCGAGTAAGGGCAGATGTTTCCGTCGCCACTGACGTTGTGCTGCTCTTTACGACGGCTACCCACGAACTCGGACCTGTCAGCATTCTCGTCAACAATGCGGGGACTGCAAGCGCACAGCCGATCGATCAGCTGACAGAGCAAAGTTGGAACGAGGTCATAGCGAACAACCTGACTTCGGCATTCTTAGTGACGCAGGCCGCGTTACCCGAAATGAGGAAAAAGAAATGGGGACGCATCATCAACATCTCGTCGGTGGCCGCGCAACTGGGCGGAGTCATTGGACCGCACTACGCCGCGTCGAAAGCGGGAATGATTGGACTGACGCATTCCTACGCAAGTCTGCTCGCTAATGAAGGCATAACCGTAAATGCGATCGCGCCTGCGTTGATCGAAACCGACATGATCCGCGGCAACCTGCTCGCACGCCCCAAATTGATTCCTGTAGGACGCCTCGGAACAGCAGATGAAGTGGCTGAAGTTGTCGTCTTGCTCGCACGGAATGGCTACATCACCGGCCAAACAATCAACGTGAACGGCGGGTGGTACATGAGTTGAAAGCAGCACGCGGTACTCGGCCCGGACGGACTTTCAACTGTCACCTGTGTATCTGGGATGACCATGCGCGGCTAGCGCGTATCCGCCCATCACCAAATACTCAACTCCGTTTGAGTTGAGTAACTCGACAAACTCTTTGAAGTCTTTGTTGAGCATAAGCGTCGGACGCGTGAACCTGCTGCCGCAGAAACTCGACCGCAGCGAATCTTTCCTCGACCGAACAGGTCAACCAGTAGACACGATCTTTGGGGGCGGACTTCAGTGTCGTGCGAGTGATGACTTTACGCATTGGGCACAGGTTCAAGACACGATAATCATACGTGCGAGCTTCTTACCCGCGCTTGCCGCCCATCAGCCGGCGATACTGCGCCATATGACGAATGGCGTCCTTCGGTTTCTGCAGGTCTTCGAATAGCAGCGCCAGGTTGTAGTGACAATCTGCCATTGTCGGGTCCACATTTAGTGCCGCTTCGTAGGCTTGCATCGCCTCGGCTTTTCGACTCATGTCATCGAGAAGCACGCCGAGGTTGTAGAGCAGCAGCGGCTCGTTGCCACACGCCTTGATCGCCCTGCGATAGACGCGCTCGGCGTGCGCGTGGCGGCCGCTTTCGTGCAGCAGCCGTCCCAAATTGATATGCGCGTCGAGCAGCATCGGGTCCGCCGCGACTGCATCCTCGTAGGCCCGCACGGCGGCCGCGGCATCTTCGATTTCGAGCGCAGCACCGTCGGTGAAGTGCGACTCCGCGCTTACGTCGGGGTTTACTTCTTCGATCACGCTGATGGAGCCGTCGGCGTCGGTTTCGAACGCAAGCAGATACTGTCCCGATTCCGCCTGCCAGCGGCTGCCGCCTTCCTTGACGACGACGTGATCGGCTACCGCGCAGATCGAAAGCCGGACAGCGGCATCGATTCGGGCAGATGGCGGCGCAGCTCGCTGGATCGATCGGGTAATGCGCTTGGGCGGCACGTTGGCCGCGGCCAGCGCCTGCGCGGTGCGCAGCACGATCAGGTCCTGGAATGAAAACAGCCAAGCGTTGCGCGGCCCGCGCGCCGGCGATACGAACCCGGCTTCGACCAGCGAGCGGATCGTGCTGCGCGGCAGGCGCAGCAGCTTCTCGACATCGCGCACGCCGTACTCATGCATTGCGTGCAGCTTGGGCGGCTATTTTCGTGCCTGCTTGCGTGCCACGGGCTCGACCTGCGTCGCCTGGTCGCGCGCTTCGCCGGCTTGCGAGCTTCGCGAGCCGGCGCTTCAGGCGCACTTGACTTGGCAGGCGCCGTGGTTTTCTTGTCCAGGCTCGCGCGCAGCGCTTCCATCAGGTCGATGACCTGCGCGCCGCCGCTCTCGGCGCCTCGGCCATCGTGATCTCCTGGCCCTCGACCTTCTTCTGCACCGCCGCCTCGATGCGCGCGCGCACCTCGTCCTTGTACGCGGTCGGATCGAACGTCTCCGACGCCTGCTGCTCGATCAGCTGCTGCGCGAGCTTCAGCTCGGCGTCCTTGCACCTCGGTCTTCGGGATTTCGATGTCCTTGATCGAGCGCACTTCGCCGGCGTACAGCAGCTGCTGCATCACCAGACCCGTCCGTTCGACCGGGCGGATCATCACGATGTACTGCTTGCCGCGCGCAGCCCAGCGGCCGAGCGCGCAGCGCCCGGACTCGCGCAGCGCGCGCGCGAGCAGCGCGTACGGCTTCGCGCCGCCCTTGTCGGGCGCGAGGTAATACGCCTTGTCGAAGTACACCGGGTCGATCGACTCGAGCGGCACGAACTCGGTGATGTCGGCCGTCTGCGTGCCCGCCTCCTCGAGCGCCTTCAGCTCCTCGGGCGTGAACATCACGTACTGGTCCTTGGCGAACTCGTAGCCCTTGACCATCTCTTCGCGCGCGACCGGCACCTCTTCCTTCACGCAGAAGTACTGCTGCTTCAGGCGCGAGCCGCAGTCCTTGTGCAGCAGGTTGAAGGAGATCGCCTGGCTCGCCTCGGTCGCCGAGTACAGCTTCACCGGGATGGAGACCAGCCCGAACGAGATGGTCAGAGATCCGATCGATCGTGCAGCCATGCCTTCCTCCTGAATCGATGTCTTACGACCGTACTTCAGCGAAAGTCGGGACTCCATATGCCTTCGCGCGTTGCAGAGCCTGCTCGAGGCTCTGCTTGCGCTTTCAGCGCATCGCGCCAGCGATCGCCCGTCTCGGCCAGGCGCTCGCCGACGTTGGTGATGCTGAAGTCGAGTGGATGCGCGCCGGCCAGCTCGTCCCAGGTCAGCGGCATCGAGACCGGCGCGCCGGCGCGCGCCGCGCGGCGAATACGCGACGTTCAGTGTCTTGCCGCGCACGTTCATGTTGTAGTCCATGAAGATCTTGCCGGTGCGCTTCGGCACGCTCCACTCCAGCGTGATGTCCTTGGGATGCAGCCGCATCAGGTGCCGGCCGACCAGCTCCGACACTTCGCGCGCCGCGTCGAAATCGATCGTGCGCTTGATCGGCACGAACACATGCAGGCCGGTCTTGCCCGAGGTCTTCACGATCGGCTCGAGCGACATGCTGTGCAGCAGCTCGCGCAGCCAGAACGCGACCTCCTTGCCCTTCTCGAACGCCACCGTGTTGAGCTCGGGCTCGTCGCCGCGGCTTCTCCTTGCCCGAGTAGATGTACGGGTCGATGTCGAACACCACGTAGTCGGGATAGTTGAGCACCGAGCCTTCGAGCGACTCGAGCGAGCTCGCGTAGTCGGTGCTCTTGCTCGCCGCATCGGGCCCGAGCTGCGCGCGCGAATGCCAGACGTGGAACTCGAGCGTGCCGGACTGCGCGAGCCACAGCAGCGTCGGCAGGTTGTTGCAGAGCAGGTATTCGTGGCTCTCGTCCTTGCTGCCCGAGAAAACACGTGATGGTCTCGACGAACGTCGGGCCGCTCCTGCTCCCAGTGCTTCTGGAAGAACCGCTGGCCGTCGATGCCGTCGGGCATGCGGATCATGGTCAGCGGACGATCAGCGAGGTGCGGCAGCATGAACGGCGACACCTGCGCGAAGTAGCGCAGCAGGTCGCGCTTGGTCAGCGCCGGCTGCTTGCAGTGCCGGATCGGCCGGCCAGTAGACGCGGTCGAGATGCGTGAGCTTGAGCGTATGCGCGCCGACGGCAGATGCGTGCATGTCGCCTTGCTCGTTGTCGAGCTGGCGCAGCACCTCGTCGATCTCGGAATCTGCCGTGCCCTGCGCTTCTCCCGCAGGGGCGGTTCGGCGCACTTCCTTCGGCCTCGATGTCGTCGCGCAGCCGCAGGAACACCGGCGCGCGCAGCGATGCCCGTCGTCGGTCCAGCCCTGGAACTTCACCTCGGCGACCAGCTTCGGGCTCGACCCAGGTCGTCGGGCGCATTCAGCTCGGCGGTTTGGTCGAGAACGGATTGGTCTTGCGCCGCAGCGGCTCGAGCTGCTGCGCGCACCTGCGCACAGCGAGCGTCGTCGAAGCCGGAGCCGACATGCGAGGCGTACCGCAGCTTGCCGCCCTCCCAGTAGCCGACCAGCAACGCGCCCAGCGGCGCGCGCGCGCCCTTGCCCTTCGTGTAGCCGCCGATCACGAAGTCGGCGCTGTTGCGTCGACTTGACCTTGAGCCACGCAGCCGAGCGCTTGCCGGCTTCGTAGCGGCTGTCCTTGCGCTTGCCGATCACGCCTTCGAAGCCGCTTGGCGACCGCCGCCGCGTGCAGCGCCACGCCGTCGTCCGGCGGCGTGGACCAGCTGCACCAGCGGCGATGGCAGCAAGGCATTGCGCGAGATAGCGGCGGCGGTCGGCGTAGGGCGCCTTGCGCAAGTCGACGCCGGCGAAGTGCAGCAGGTCGAAGCAGTAGAACACGCGCGCTCGGCTTGCGCGACTGCGGTTCTGCATCGCGTTGAACGACGGCTCGCCGTCGGCGTCGAACGCGACGATCTCGCCGTCGAGGATCATGTCTCGACCGCCTGCTTGCGCGAGTTCGGCGGCACAGCCTTGGGAAATCGCGCGGCCAGCTCCAGCCCGCGCCGTGAGCGCAGTCTGACGGTCCGCCTGGTCGACGAACGCGAGCACGCGATAGCCGTCGAGCTTGGGCTCCCACATCCAGCCCGCGCGTTGAACGGCGCGTCGGCGAGCTCCGCCTGCATCGGCGCGAGCTTGTCCGGCATCGGCTCGGACGGCACCGGCCGGCACCAGCCGCTCAGCCGCGATGCGATGCGCGGGCACATCTTCATCTCCTCGACCGATGCGCCGAAAGCACCGAGCGGTTCTGCGCGGTCACGTCGGTCTTCGCGACGAATCGGTCCTTGTGCTTGATCAGCAGCCAGGTCTTCGCGTCCGCCGTGCGCACCAGCGCGAACGAGCCTTTGACCTTTTCGCCGCGCAGCAGAAGATGCTCGAGCTTGCCGTTCTCCAGGCCGTCGAGCACCGTTCCTCGGCCGCCGCGCGGTCATGGAACGAAGACTGCTGGCCTTCGTCGGGCGAGTACACGCCGCAGTCCCACACGATCATTTCGCCGGCGCCGTACTGTCCCGGCGGGATCACGCCTTCGAACGAGGCATAGTCGTACGGATGGTCCTCGGTCTGCACCGCGAGGCGCTTTTCGCCGGGATCGAGCGACGGGCCTTTCGGCACGGCCCACGACTTCAGTACGCCGTCGCACTCGAGGCGCAAGTCGTAATGCATTGCCGCGCCGCGAATGCTGCTGGACCACGAACAGCAGCGGCCCGCGGCGCGCCTCGCGTAACGCGGCGGCGGGCTCGGGCGTGGCGCTGAAAAGCTGCGCTTGGCGGAATATTCGGTGAGCTTGCCTTTCGCCATGCTGGAATTCTAGGATCAACGCATGACGGCTCTGAGAATCGTCGCCGGCGCGAGCGGCTATTCGTTCAAGGAATGGAAGGGACACTTCTATCCGGAGAAGATGAAGCCGGACGAGATGCTGGCGTGCTACGCCGAACGCCTGCCGACCGTGGAGATCAACAACACTTTCTACCAGATGCCCAAGACGGCGGTGCTTGAGAACTGGGCGCAGGACGACGCCGGAAGCTTTCCGTTTCGCGATCAAGGCGTCGCGCCGCATCACCCACATGTCGCGGCTCAAGGCCGACAGCGGCGGCGACTCGGTGACTTTCCTTTACACGCACGCTCGCTGCGCTCGGGCGCGAAGCGCGGCCCGGTGCTGTTTCAGCTGCCGCCGTTCCTGAAGAAGGATCTGCCGCGGCTCGAGCGAATTCCTTGAGCTGCTGCCGGAAGGACACTGCGCGGCGTTCGAGTTCCGCAACGACAGCTGGTTCGCCGACGACGTTTACGATGCGTTGCAGTCAGCCGGCGCTCAGCTTGTGCTCTTTCCGAGCGGGAAGACAATGCGCCGCCGCCGCTGGTGGAGACCGCAGCGTGGGGCTATGTGCGGCTTCGGCTCGAAACCTATTCCGACGCCGACCTCGAGCAATGGGCGCCGCGGCTGGCAGCGACCGGCTTGGCGCGCAGATTTACGTCTACTTCATGCACGAGCCGACCGCGCCGGCGTATGCGCAAACGCTGATGCGCTTTGCGTCCTCGTGACAACCGATTTGCTTGGAGGACGCATGCACGTTTCTATCTTTGCCCACACCGTTCGCCTGGTTTGTGCAGGCGTTTTGCTCGCCGCGCTCAGCGGCGCAGCGTTCGCGCAACCGAGCAAGACGATCCGCATTTTGGTCGGCTTCCCACCCGGTGGAGGCACCGACGCCATCGCGCGCGCTTTGGCAGAGAAGCTGAAAGATGAGCTCGGCACTTCGGTCATCGTCGAGAACCGGCCCGGCGCGGGCGGGCAGATCGCCGCGCACGCGCTGAAAAGCGCGGCCCCCGATGGCACGACATTCTTCATCTCGCACGACCATACGATTTCCATTCTGCCGCTGGTAATGAAGAACCCGGGGTTCGATCCGGCGAAGGATTTCGTGCCCGTCGCGGGCTTCGCAACATTCGTCAACGCGCTGGCGCTCTCGGCGGGCACCTCCGCGAAGAATTTCAAGGACTACGTTGCATGGGTCAAAAGCAAGGGTGGCAAGAGCGCGATCGGGATTCCGGCGCCGGCTTCCGTGCCGGAATTTCTGGTCAAGGTCATCGGCGACAAGTACGACCTCGATCTCGTGTCTGCACCGTACCGCGGCAGCGCGCCGATGATCGGCGACATGCTCAGCAATCAAATTCCGGCCGGTGTCGGATCGGTGCCGGACTTCATCGAGAACCACACGGCGGGCAAACTGCGCGTGGTCGCCGTGCTCGGCGGTGCCAGACAAGCGGCACTGCCCGACGTGCCGACGTTCGCGGAACTCGGCCTCGCAGGTTTCGAAGACGTTCCGTACTACGCGTTCTTCGCGCCCGCCGGCACGCCGCACGCGGCGATCGATCAGTTCTCTGCAGCGCTATCGAAGGTCATTGCGCAGCCCGATGTACGAGACAGGCTAACGCGCTGGGGACTCACGGTGCAGTTCATGCCGCAGGCGCAACTCGCCGCGCGCGAGCGCGCGTACGCGCAGACTTGGGCGCAGATCATCCGGAGGAGTGGCTTTCAACCACAGTAAAGTCCAAAGCGGTTTCTTTCGCATCAGGCGCCGATTGACGCAAAGTCTGCCGACGACCGTTCAGGCTTGGCCGGTCATGGTTCATCGTGATGCGATGGGCTTTGACTTCAGGCAAAGGCGACCTATTTTTTGGCACTCTCGACCGGCATTGCATCCAGCGGCGACTCAAAGGCGATAAAGAGGACGCACGGGACGGTGCTTGCGCAGAAGGCCTTGTGTGGCTGTTTGGGAGGACCGTACGCATAAGTCCCGGGTTTGAGAACCGCCATCTTCTGACCGTCATAGGTGACATGAAGCTCACCAGCAACCAGCACCATGCGCTCTGCCGAGGTATGCCAGTGCAGAGGGATGTTCGATTTGGCGGGCACTTTGAAGAACACGTCGACGTTGTCTTTTGCGGGGTCACCATGAAGAACGGCGATGCCGCATCCTTTAGGCAGGAACGGCGGGCAAGCGCCCCATTTGAGATCCGCATCACCGGCAGTCCGCGTCAGTGCCTGCTCTTTCGCAGGTACCTGTGCATCGGCGAGTGAACCGACCAGGCTCGACAAGAACAACAACGAACAACGCAATGAGTGGTTAAGCAGGGTTTGGTGAAACATTGTGATTTCTCTCTCAGGTTGACTGCGCTGTGCAGTCCCGCGAAGCTCGGGACATAGATCACATCGTACCGGCCCAGACGATTACTGCTTTCTCGGATCGTCTGCCGAATTCACGTAGGTGACGCCCCAAGGCCCCACTCCGTGAACTTGAACTATCGTCTCCTCCTTGTTCCAAGCAAAGTGAGTGGTTTTCGGCTGCATGATGGCAATGCCTCCCGCGGTCAAAGGCTTCGTCTTGGCTCGATCCAGCTTATCTCCGGCTCCCATATTGAACGTGCCCGAGATCACCGTGACGTGTTCAATGGCCGGATGCCAATGCGCCGGGATCTGGTAGTTCGCGGGAAGTTTCAATCGAAAAGTGATCGGCCCCGCCTGATTGAGCGGACCTTCGATGACGGCGAGCTTGGCGCCGGGCGGCAGCGAAGGAATATCGACCCACTTGAACTCATCCGGCGTGGCCATCATGTGGTCGTTCGCCATTCCCGCGTGACCTGTTGATTGCGCCAGAGCGACGGGCGCTGCGATTGTGCAGAACGCGAGCGTTGCCGAAAGTGTCGCTAGCATGTTTCTCATTGATCTTCTCCTGAGTGGATGGGTTAGAGCTTTCGCGTAATGACGAGCTCGAGGTATTCGCTGGGAACGACCATCGACCCATCGCCCGACCGGTTGAATCGCTCGATCAGCGCGATCACATCGTTCTGCAGCGCTGCCTGAGCCGGAGGCTGCAGAGCGGCAAACGCCTTCAGCAGTGGGCCGTAGTAGGTCCTGAAGACATCCAGCCAGTGCTGCGGCGAGCGATACCGGAACACAAAGTTTCTCGGCTCGGCCTCGATCGCGGAGGCGCTCGATCCGAACAGCTCGTCGATGCGCGCGGGGGTACCCCACAAAGCCGGTGACTTGACGCCGGCGGGCGGCGGCAGGTGCTTGCCGATCGTCTTGAACAACTGGCCGATGAAGCCGTCGGGCGTCCAGTTGGCCAGGCCAATCTTGCCGCCGGCTTTGCAAACGCGCATCAGCTCGTCCGCGGCCTTCTGCTGGTCGGGAGTGAACATCACTCCGAATGTCGAAACCACGACGTCGAAGCTGCGGTCCTTAAAGGGCAGCGCTTCCGCGTCGGCTTCGCGGAAATCGATTTGCAGCCGCTCGGCCGCAGCCCGTTCGCGCGCCCTGTCTAACAGCGCCGGCACGTAGTCGGTGGCGATTACGTCGCATCCGCGCCGCGCCGCCGCCAGTGCGACGTTGCCATTGCCGGCCGCCACATCGAGCACCTTCTGTCCGGCACGGATGTCGATGGCTTCGCACAACTGCTCGCCGACAATTTGCAAGGTCGTGCCGACAACCGCGTAGTCACCGGACGACCAGGCGCCCTGCTGGCGCGCCTTAATTGCAGCAAAATCGGCGCCGAGATCGGGCTGCGCCGTATTCGCTTGCGGGCGAGCCGCGACCGCTGTTTCGTTCATGTCAAACTCCTCGTGTGTAGTGAGTGCGGGACCTTAAGGGCCGTGCGTGGAGGTGAGCGTGGGAGCCGGCGTGGAAACGCAAATGCGGGCCGCTGCGACAGCGCGGGCCGCCAGCCAGCAAGCAGGCCCGAGTGGTGATACTTGGCGCGGCGTCCAGGTGCAGTTGCTCGGGCCGCTAGTTATCAAACGCGACGGCGTCGCGCAACCGCTGCCGCCATCGCGCAAGGTGCGCGCTCTGTTTGGCTATCTGGCACTCGCTCCGCGCGCCGTCGGCCGCAGTCATCTGTGCGAGCTGTTGTGGGACGTGCCGAACGATCCCCGGGCAGAGCTGCGCTGGTGCCTCAGCAAGATCAGAAGCGTGCTCGACGGGCCGGACCGCCGCAGGGTCGAAGCCAGCGGCGACTGGATCACGCTTGACCTCAACGATTGCTTCGTCGACGCGATTGAGATTGCGCGCGCGACGCAGCAGGGAATCGCAACCCTCGAGCCGAGTCGGCTGCAAGTGCTTTCAACCTTGTTCGCCGGCGATTTTCTGGATGGGCTCGAGATCGATCGCAGTCCGCAGTTCAATGGCTGGCTCACCGCGCAGCGGCGCCGCTTTCGCGTGTGCCACGCCGCCGTGCTCGAGCATCTCGTCCGAACCCTGCCGCCGGAATCCGAAGAAGTGTTCAGCCATCTGGAGACGTGGCTAGAACTGGCTCCTTTCGATCGGGCCGCGCATGGAAGCCTTCTGCTCGCGCTCACCCGACGCGGCCGAATCCGCGAGGGCGAAGAACACCTGGCTGCAACCGAGCGGCTCTTCGAGGCCGAAGGACTGGACCGCACACCGATTCGTCAGCTGTGGCAAAACGCCAGAGCGGGACACGCGAAAGCGCTGCCATCGTCCGCTCCGAACGTGGCAACGCCGGCGATCGACGCGGCGGGCAGAACCGCGGCCATTGCGCGCCGCGCATCGATTGCCGTGATGCCGTTCGTCGATCATGAAGACCTGAATGGCTCGCGAGGCGGGTTCGCCGACGGCCTGACGCACGACGTCATCACGCGGCTCGCCAAGCTACGCAGCCTGTTCGTCATCGCACAGGGCACGGTGTTCGCCCTCGGCGAGCGCAGCATCGGTGCCGAAGCGGCGGGCCGCACGCTGAACGTGGATTACGTCACCAGTGGCTCGGTAATGCGCCAGGTTGACCGGGTCCATGTGACCGTCGAGCTGTCAGAAGCGCGTACCGCGCGGATCGTATGGACCGAAACTTTCGATGAAAAATTGGACGACGCCTTCCAGGTGCTCGATGAGATCGGCAATCGCATCGTCGCGTCGATCGCAGGCGAGATCGAAATGGTCGAACGCAACCGAGCGATCCTGAAGCCACCCAACTCACTGGATGCCTGGGAGGCGTATCACCGCGGCCTCTGGCACATGTATCGATTCAACAAAGCCGACAACGACCGCGCCGGGCATTTCTTCGCAATGGCGGTGAAGTTGGACCCCACGTTCGCGCGCGCTTATGCCGGCGTGTCGTTCACTCACTGGCAGAACGCTTTTCAGCATTGGGCGGAGCGCGAGTCCGAAAGCGAGCACGCTTTCGAAGCGGCCTCCCATAGCCTCAGCGCCGACGATCGCGATCCCGCTGCGCACTGGGCCATGGGTCGAGCCCTCTGGCTCCGTGGCCGTCGGGTCGAGTCTCTGACGGAACTGGAGACTGCTGTAGATCTGAGTCCGAACTTCGCACTCGGCCACTACATGCTCTCGTTCGTCAACTCCACGTCAGGCGATCCCCGCGCCGCGATCGGATCTTCCGACCATTCGCGCCATTTGAGTCCGTTCGATCCGCTGCTGTTCGGCATGCTGGGTACGCGCGCCATGGCACTCGTTCGCCTCGGCCAGTTCGAGGAAGCGGCAGACTGGGCGGTCAAAGCCGCCGCGCGCCCCAACGCGCATGCACACATTCTGGCGATCGCCGCTCACTGTCTGGCACTGGCTGGACGAGTCGATGAGGCGCTGACTTTCACTGCGCGAATCCACAAGGCCATTCCG
Organism: uncultured beta proteobacterium; assembly: GCA_963746085.1. Classification (GTDB taxonomy): domain Bacteria; phylum Pseudomonadota; class Gammaproteobacteria; order Burkholderiales; family Burkholderiaceae_F; genus JACCZX01. The sequence continues at coordinate 75,959 of CAVVAI010000006.1, read as the reverse complement.
GGCTATCGGCTCGATGACTTCTTTTCCGCCTTCCGGTTTTCGCCGGACGCAGTGTCAATGTTTAGAAAAGGTGCACAGCGGATCGGGATGGCTTGAGCAGGCTGGCCGGATCGAAGCCGGGGACCAGGATCCCATTCAAACTGATCCAGCGCTGGCGTCACACAAAGTCGCACACATTTCTTGGCTCATAGAATACGCGGCATATGCCTCACATCGATGCAGAACGTCTGCTTTCCGATTTGCAACGGCTGCGCGCGATCGGCGCGAACGGCCGCGGCGTGGTGCGACCGGCGTTCAGCGCGGCCGACATGGAAGCGCGGCTGTGGCTCAAACACCGCTACGCGGACGCGAATCTCGAAGCAAAGATCGACGGCGTTGGCAATGTTCTCGGCCGCTCACGGAATTCGGGCAAAGCGCTACTGATCGGCTCGCATTCGGACACGCAGCCCACCGGCGGCTGGCTCGATGGCGCATTGGGCGTGATCTATGCGCTGGAGGTCGTGCGCGCCCTCGCCGCCGACAGCGCAACGCGAGCACTGCCCGTGGACGCGGTGTCGTTTCAGGATGAAGAGTCACGTTTTGTCGGCTGTCTCGGCAGCCGCTCGCTGACCGGCACGCTGGCGCCGGAAATGGAACAGGGCGCGGCAGATAGTCACGGCGTCACACTTGAGGACGCACTACGCGAGGCGGGCCTGGCGAACGTGCCGCGCCTGCGCCTTGCGCGCGATCGCTATGCCGGCTTCATCGAGGCGCACATCGAGCAGGGTCCTCATCTGGAAGATGTCGGGCTGAGAATCGGTGTGGTCACGGGCATCGTCGGCCTGCGCAGCATTCGCTTTGTCTTTCGCGGTCAGCAAAATCATGCGGGAACTACGATGATGGCGCGCCGGCGCGATGTAACCACGGCGCTGTATGAGCTTGCACACCGCATCAACCTGGAATTTCCGAAGGTGGCCGCCGAGCGCAGCGTCTGGACAATGGGCCGCCTACGTGTCGAGCCGAACGCGACTTCGATCGTCCCTGGATACGCTGAGCTCGACCTGCAGTTTCGAGATCAATCCGAAGCGCCGCTCGATGCTTTCGAAGCGATCGTCGCGCGCCTCGTATCGGACATGAATGCGCGCGGCGGAGTCACGATCGAAGCAATCCCCACGCGCGCACCGATCGCGCCGACGCGTATGGATGCCACTTTGCAGGCGCATATCGAAGCTGCTGCCGAGCGTCACGCACCGGGCAAGTGGCAGCGCATGCCAAGCGGCGCATTTCACGATGCCGGGATTATCTCGGCATCGATCCCGTCGGCGATGCTGTTCATCCCGTCACTCGGCGGCATCAGCCACGACTTCGCGGAAGACAGCCGCGAGGACGACATCGTGCTCGGTTGCCAGGTGCTGGCGGATGCAGCTGCGTCGATACTCGCCATGGCGGGCGCACGGCAATAAGCGCGCAGCGGTCAATCGCCGGGTCGCAACAACCCGCCGCTGCCGAAGCAGAGCAGAATGGCTCTCTCTATTCACAGGCCTCCAACCTATCTCACCCTATGGCCCCTGCAACCTATCCTTCAACAAAACTCTTCATTAACGGTCAGTGGCAAGACGCAGCTGATGGAAAGACGCTCGCGGTTTTCAACCCGGCGACCGGAAAAGAAATCGGCCGCGTTGCGCATGCCGCGAAGGTCGACCTGGACAAGGCGCTAGCCGCTGCTTTGGAAGGCTTCGAGACCTGGCGTGACATGACCGCAGCTGATCGCAGCAAGATCATGCGCAAGGCCGCCGGCTTTATGCGCGAGCGCGCCGAGGCCATCGGTCGTCTGCTTACGCAGGAGCAGGGCAAGCCACTGGTGGAGGCCAAAGGCGAGGCGCTGGCCGCGGCCGACATCATCGAGTGGTTTGCTGAAGAGGGATTTCGCGTGTACGGCCGGATCGTGCCGCCTCGAGGCAACCTGGCGATCCGCCAGATGGTGCTCAAGGATCCGGTCGGCCCAGTCGCTGCGTTTACGCCTTGGAATTTCCCGATCAACCAAGTGGTACGCAAGGTTGGGGCGGCTCTATCCGCCGGTTGCTCGATGCTGGTCAAGGCGCCCGAGGAAACGCCGGCTGGACCAGCCGAGCTGATCCGCGCCTTTGCGGATGCTGGCATGCCGCCAGGCGTACTGGGTCTTGTCTATGGCAATCCCGCCGAGATCTCGAGTTATCTGATTCAGCACCCGGTAATCCGCAAGATCACGTTCACCGGATCAACCGCAGTTGGAAAACAGCTCGCGGCCATGGCCGGCCAGCACATGAAGCGCGTCACGATGGAACTGGGCGGGCACGCACCTGTAATAGTGGCCGAGGATGCCGACATCGCGTTGGCCATCAAGTCGACCGGTGCCGCCAAGTTCCGCAACGCCGGTCAGGTTTGCATATCGCCGACGCGTTTCCTGGTTCACAAGAGCATTCGGAACGACTTCGCCGCGGCATTGGCTAAGCATGCGCAAGCCTTGAAAGTGGGCGACGGTCTGGCCGACGGCACGCAGATGGGACCACTGGCCAATCCGCGTCGGCTCACAGCCATGGCGGAGTTCACGAAGGACGCTGTGGACCGCGGTGCCACCGTTTTGGCCGGCGGTGAGCGCATCGGTGACGTTGGGAATTTCTGGCAACCCACGATTCTTGCAGACGTGCCGCTCGAAGCGAAAGTGTTCAACGATGAGCCGTTCGGTCCCATGGCAGCCATTCGCAGCTTCGAGTCTTTGGACGACGCCATTGCGGAGGCGAACCGCCTACCGTATGGCCTGGCCGGTTATGCATTTACGAAGTCGCTGAAGAATGCTGACCTGCTGTCCCGTCGCGTCGAAGTCGGCATGCTGTGGATCAACATGCCCGCGATGCCATCAGCGGAGATGCCCTTCGGTGGTGTCAAGGACTCAGGCTATGGCTCCGAGGGTGGCCCCGAGGCCGTGGAGGCATACCTGAACACGCGCGCGGTCGCCATCATGAACGCTTGATGTTGACGTCGCACTTGATTGAACTTCGTCGTTGATTACAGGAACGGTCTGGCCCAGCGGGCCCTTCAACACCAGATCAGCGCCCTTTTCACCGATCATGATCGACGCAGCATTGGTGTTGGCCGATGTGACCATCGGCATCACCGACGCATCGATCACGCGCAGCCGCCGGGCACCGTTCACGCGCAAGCAGGGATCGACGACGGCAGCTTGGTCACTGCCTGTGCGGCAACGATGGCGACGTGAAATACTGTGCCGCCGTTCTCGCGCGCGAAGTCCAGAAGCGCCTGATCGCGTTCGCCTCGGGGCCGGGCAGCACATCGGACTCCACAGCTCCCGGAACGCCGGCTGGCGGTAGATCTCGCGCAGCATCTTGATGCCCGCGACGATCGTCTTGCGGTCGATCGCTTCGGTCAAGTAGTTGGTCTCGATCCGCGGCGCCGCGAGCGGATCCGCCGAACGGATCGAGACACGTCCGCGCGACGCCGGGTGGCACTGCCACACCGACGCGGTGAAGCCGGAGTAGCGGTGCAGCGGATCGCCAGGCTTGTCGACCGACAGCGGCATCACGTTGAACTGCACGTCCGGGCGCCCGCCGCGCGCGTATGCGGTGCACGCGGCGCCGCCGACCTGCCCGGCGCCGACCGTCAACGGACCGCGAATTGCGAAACATCCACTGCAGGCCCATCTGCGCGAGCTGCAGCGGATTGCGCACGTCGTCGTTGAGGACATCGCCCTCTTCATCCGCACGATCGTGCGCGCCTGGTAATGATCCTGCAGATTCGCGCCGACCTCGGGCGCGTCGACGAGCGACCTCGATACCGTGCGCTTCGAGCAGCCGCGCCGGCCCAATGCCGGACAGTTGCAGGATCTGCGGCGACTGAAGCGCGCCGGCGGAACGATGACTTCGCGCGTCGGCGCGCTGCGCTGCAGCACGCGCCCGCTTCGCGCCCACTCGACGCCGACCGCGCGTCGCCGTCGAACAGCACGCGGCGTGGCATGCGCGCCGGTGCGAACGGCGCAGGTTCGGGCGCGCTAGCGCCGGCCGCAGAAATGCGGTCGCCGCACTTGACACGCCAGCCGCTCCTGATGCTCAGCTGATACGCGCCGACGCCGAAGGTCGTCGCGCCGTTGAAGTCCGGATTTCGCGGCAGGCCGAACTGCACGCGCAGCGTCGACCCACGCGTCGGCACACCGGTGATCGTTGCGCAGATTCGAGACGCCAAGCTCGCCGCGCGGCGCCGTGGTATTGCGCTGGCGCCGCCCTCGTAGCGTTCGAAGCGCTTGAAGTACGGCAGTACGTCGCGGTAGCTCCAGCCAGCCGCGCCCGCGCGCGCCCAGTCGTCGAAGTCCTCATGCTGGCCGCGGATGAAGATCAGCCCGTTGATCGATGACGAGCCGCCGAGCAATGCGTCCGCGCGGCCAGACGATGTTGCGGCCGGCCGTGCCTTCGCACGGCTCGGTATCGAACAGCCGCGAGAAGCGCGTGTCGTAGATCGTCCGGAAGTAGCCGACCGGCAGCCGGAGCCAGAAGTTGCGGTCCGCGCCCGCCGGCTTCGAGCAGCAGCACGCGCGACGACCGCGATCGGCCGACAGCCGGTTGGCGAGCACGCAGCCCGCCGACCCGGCGCCGACGATGATGTAGTCGTAGCCAGCGGCCGCCTTCATCGAACAGCAACCATCAAGCCTTCATCGTTTCGCAGGTACAACTTCGGATCGAAGTACTGCTACGCCGGCACCGGGTTCTGGATTCCGCCAAAGCGCACGAAGAAGTCGGTCACCTGCTGCAGCCACTTCGGTCACCGTGCCGTCGGCGTACAGCTTGCGCCACTCGGCCGGTCGGGAACACCTTCTGGCGCCGAACTGCTCCTTGAATTCCGGCGAGCGGCACCTGCTGGTAGTGCTTCTTCTGCAACGATCTCGAGCGCCTGGTCCGACTTCGCCGACCAGTATCTCGTTGCCTTCGGCCCAGCCGCAGATCACGCGCTGCAGCATGTCGCGGTTCTTGTCGTAGTAGTCGTTGCGCGCGGCCCAGCCGCCGACGATCGCCGCCTGCGGGTAGTAGGCCGACGCATCGACCAGCTTCTTCGCACCCGGCACCTTTCGCTGCACGGTGACGTTGAACGGCACCCACAGCGCGACGGCCGGCACGGCGCCGGAAATGAACGACGTCACCGCTTCGGCCATCCGCTGGTTGACGATCTCGACGTCCTTCGCCGGATCGATGCTTGTTGGCGCGCAAGCGCGGTGTCGAGAAACACGTGCGCGGTCGTGCCGGTCGTCGTCGCGATCCGCTTGCCCTTGAGATCGGCGAAGCTCTTGATGCCCTGATCCTCGCGCACCCACAGCTGCGCGGTCGCGAACTCGACGTTGTTGATCAAGAACACCTTGCCCTGCCCGCGCGCCGGAAAGTTCGAGATCACCGCGCCGGTCGCAGCATGTCGAGGCTGCCGCCGATCATCGCCTGGAACAGCTCGAGCCCGGTCGTGAACTGCTCGAACTCGGGCTCGAGCCCATGCTTGCCGAAGCTGCCGCAGATGATCCGCCAGCCAGATCTGGCCGTCGACCGCCAGCGTATGCAGGTAGCCGACGCGGACCTTCGCGCGGCTCTGCGCGATCGCCGGCGCATGCCAGAGCGCGCAACGCCGAGGGCTGCGCCGCCGGTGGCCTGATAAACTTTCTGCGATTCATTGTCATCTTCGTCCTCCTCTTCAGTGCGGTAACGTGCTTCGGCTGACTTGCTGCGCCTGTGCTGCGTATTCATGCATCACGATGCTCGCGGATGTGCGAGCGCAATTCGCCGAACTCGGAGCTCTCGTGCAGCGATTCGGTGCGCGGATAGGCAAACGGCACGTCGATGATTTCGCGGATGCGAGTCGGCCGTGCCGTCATCACGATGATGCGCGACGAGAGATAGATCGCCTCTTCGACCGAATGCGTGATCAGCATCACGGTCTTGCCTTCGGCGCGCAGCACTTCGAGCAGCAGGTCCTGCATGCTCGAGCGGGTCTGCGCATCGAGCGCGCCGAACGGCTCGTCCATCAGCAGGAACTCCGGCTTCACCGCGTAGGCGCGCGCCAGCGCGAGCCGCTGCCGCATGCCGCCCGACAGCGTCTTCGGCTACGCGTCGGCGAAGTCCGCAAGCCCCATCAGCCCCATGTAGCGCTCGCAGATCTCTTCGCGCTCGGCGCGGCTGGCGCGATTCGCGCGCGAGCCTGCAGTCCGAACGCGATGTTGTCCTTGACCGTGAGCCACGGAAACACGCCGTACTCCTGGAAGATCACGCCGCGATCGGGACCGGGCCCGGTGATCGGCTTGCCGTCGAGCAGCACCGCGCCGCGCGCTCGGCTGCACGAAGCCGGCGACGATGTTCATCATCGTCGTCTTGCCGCAGCCCGACGGGCCGATCACCGAGACGAACTCGCCGTCGTGAATGTCGTACGAGACGTCGTCGACGACCTGCAGCGGCCCGCGCGCGGTCGGAAACTCGAACTGACACGCTGATCGAACGCGATGCGGACGCGGCGCGGTGCGTCACGCGATCCGCTCCTGCCACGCGACCAGCCGCCGCGCCAGCCGCGCGCAGCACCAGTCCATCAGCAGCGCGATGAAGCCGATGCAGATGATGCCGACATAGATGATGTCGAGCTGGAAGTACGCCGACGCGTTCTGGATGAGCGCGCCCAGCCCCTGCTGCGCGGCGATCAGTTCCGAGGCGACCAGCGTCGCCCACGCGACGCCGAGCGCGACGCGCAGCGCAGTCAGCATGTGCGGCACGGCCAGCGGCACGATCACCTTGCGGAAGATCTCGGCGTCGGTCGCGCCGAGCGTGCGCGCGACGCGGACGTAGATCGGGCTGATCTGCGCGATGCCCTCGTACATCACGATGACGCCGGCGAAGAACGAGGCGTAGAACAGGATGACGATCTTCGCCAGCTCGTCGATGCCGAAGTAGACGATCACCAGCGGAATCAGCGCGATCGGCGGCAGCGCGCGGAAGAAGTTGATCAGCGGATCGATGAAGGTGCGGATCTCGCGATACCAGCCCAGCACGAATCCGACCGGCACCGCGCAGCGCGATGCCGAGGCGACGCCGATGAACACGCGCTGCGTCGACATCCACATGTCGCGCGGCAGGCGCGCTCGGTCAGCAGCTCCCAGAAGCGCGCCGCGACCGCGTGAGGCGTCGGTACCAGCGCCGGATTGATCAGCCCGCTGTAGGCGATCGCATACCAGATCAGGACGATGGCAACCCACGGTGCAAGGATCAGGCCGGTGCGGCGGAGTTACGGTGGCTGCTGCCATCCTGCTCTTGAAACGGAAGTACTATCTGACTATAAACCATCTCTTTATCTGAGTAATGCACCCCGCGCTTCGCGCGACAGTCCGATTCCGCGCTACGTTCAGCTGGCGGATCTGTTCCGCCAGCGCGTCGCGCGGGGCATGTGGATGCCCGGGCATAAGCTGCCGTCACTCGACCAGCTGGTGCGCGAGTTCGACGTTGCGCGCGTCACCGTCCGGCAGGCAGTCGATCTGCTGGCGCGCGACGGCGTGCTGTCGCCGCAGCAGGGGCGCGGCACGTTCGTTACCGGCGGTGGTGGCGAGCAGCGCTGGCTGAAGGTCGAGTCGACGCTGCGCGACCTGATCGAGGTGTACCGCGACACGAAGCCGCAGTTGCTGAACATCAGCGAATCGGCTGCGATGCCGGCATTGAGCGCGAAAGACGGCAGGCCGGCACCAAAATACTTCTACATGCGGCGCGTGCATTCGTACCAGCAGCGCCCGTATTGCGTGATTTCGATCTACCTCGATGACCAGGTGTTTCGCCGCGCACCGCAACGCTTCCGCAAGCAGGTCGTCATTCCGATCCTGACGTCGCTGCCTGGCCTGAAGATCGCGCGCGCTCGGCAGACGCTGACGATCTCGACCGCTGACGTCGAAGTCGCCGAGCATCTGAGAATTCCGGTGAACTCTCCGGTGGCCGAAGTTCGCAGAGTGTTCACGACCGCTGACCGAACGGTGATCTATCTCGGCGAAGTCACGTATCGGGGCGATTTCATTCATCTCGAAATGGATCTGAAACCCTGAAGCCGCTGCGCGTTCGCACGATCGAGGCGCAGGTGTATCGATGCCCGATCGAAGTTCCGGTTACCACTTCGTTCGGCGCAATGCGCGATCGCCCTGCGGTATTTGTACGAGTCGAAGACGAGGACGGTTTCACCGGCTGGGGTGAAATTTGGTGCAACTTCCCTGCGTGCGGGGCGGAGCATCGAGCGCGTCTGGTGGCGACCGCCCTTGCACCGCTGCTGAAAGGCAAACATTTCGACGAGCCGCAGATTGCATGGGCCGAGTTGACGGCTGCCACGTCGGTGCTGGCGCTGCAGTCGGGCGAACCGGGACCGATAGCTCAATGTATTGCAGGCATTGATGTCGCGCTGCACGACCTAATGGCGCGCCGTGCGCGGCAGCCACTGTGGAAACTGCTGGGCGGCAGCTCGCCATCGATCCGCGTCTACGCGAGCGGCCTCAATCCGGATCAGCCGCAGCGACTCGCGACACAGTGCTGGGACAATGGCCATCGCGCCTTCAAGCTGAAAGTGGGCTTCGGCGCAGACCGCGACATCGCCAATGTTGAATCGGTACGCAAAGCGATCGGCGACCGTTGTGAGTTAATGGTCGATGCGAACCAGGCTTGGAACTTGGATCAAGCGATCGAAATGGCCGCAGCGCTGCAGCGATTTGGTCTGCAGTGGCTGGAAGAGCCATTGCGCGCCGATGCACCGTGGAGCGAGTGGCGAACGCTTGCAAGTGCATGCGACATTCCGCTTGCAGCCGGTGAAAACATCGGTGACGCGAACGCGTTTGAGCGGGCGCTGGAAAGTCGGGCGTTATCCGTTGTGCAGCCGGATATCGCCAAGTGGGGGGGATTTTCGGGCTGCCTGACAATCGCGAAGAAGATCATCGAATCGGGCGCGCGATTTTGTCCGCACTTTCTCGGTGGCGGCATCGGACTGCTCGCGTCTGCGCATTTGCTAGCGGCCGTCGGCGGAGATGGGTTGATTGAGATCGATGCCAATTCGAATCCCCTCCGCACCGCGTTGTGCGGTTCGCTCGCTCAGATCTCGAACGGCGTGGCGACACTGACAGATCAGCCCGGACTCGGCTCGATCGTCGATCCATCTCGAGTTGACGAAACAAGTCGATGGCTTTGTGCGACATACTGACTTCGCGGCATAAGCTCACAATGTTCACTACCTAAACCGCAGATTCTCGCGCGAGAGCTCGCTGATCGATCTACACCCCATCAGCTTCATTCCGCGCTCGATCTCCGCCCGCATCAGGCCGAGCGCGCGCTCAACGCCGGCCTGGCCGGCCGCCGCCAGAGGAAACAGATAGTAGCGCCCGACGCCCACGGCCTTGGCGCCGAGCGACAGCGCCTTCAGCACATGGGTGCCGCGCTGCACGCCGCCGTCCATCATCACATCGATCCGATCGCCGACGGCATCGACGACCTCGGCCAGCTGATCGAACGCCGCGCGCGAGCCATCGAGCTGCCGCCCGCCGTGATTGGACAGCACGATGCCGGTGCAGCCGATCTCGGCGGCGCGCTTTGCGTCCTCCACCGACATCACGCCCTTGAGGCAGAACTGCCCGTCCCACAGGCCGCACCATCTCGGCGACGTCGTCCCAGTTCATGGAAGGGTCCAGCATCTCGGTGAAGTAGCGGCCGATCGACATGGCGCCGCCGCTCATGTCGACGTGCTCGATCCAGCTGCGGCAGCTTGAAGCGTTCGTGCGTCACGTAGTTGATGCCCCACATCGGCTGGATGGCGAACTGCAGCATGCCGCCGAGCGTCAGCCGGAACGGAATCGAGAACCCGGTGCGCAGATCGCGCTCGCGGTTGCCGCCGGTGATGCTGTCCACGGTCAGCATCATCACGTTGACGCCCGCCTCCTTGGCGCGCTGCATCATGGCGCGGTTCAGCCCGCGATCCTTGTGGAAGTAGAACTGATAGACCTGCGGCGTCGCGTACTTCTTGCGCAACTCCTCGACGCTGACCGTGCCGAGCGACGACACGCCGAACATCGTGCCGTATTTCGATGCCGCCGCAGCGACCGCGCGCTCGCCGTCGTGGTGGAACAGGCGCTGCAGCGCGGTCGGCGAGCAATAGAACGGCATCGCGAGCTTCTGGCCCATGACCGTGACCGACAGATCGACGTCTGCGACGCCGCGCAGGACATTGGGCACCAGGTCGCAGTCGCTCGAAGCTCGCCGTGTTCCGTCGATAGCGTCACCTCGTCGTCGGCCGCCCCGTCGATGTAATTGAAGATCGGGCCCGGCAGCCGGCGCTGCGCGAGCCTGCGGAAGTCATGGAAGTTGTGGCAATCGGCGAGGCCCATTGTGAGAGTCGTCAGGTTGGGTATGCAATGGGTATGTTGACACGTGCCGGTGCGCCCGGTACGTTGCCCTGCTCAGTCCGGTCATGCCAACGCGCGCGACGAACGCGTCAGAACTTCCAACAAGGGACCCCTATGAATCGATTTCATTTGTTAGCGCTGCTTTGCGCCGCAGCAACGCTCGCCGCGTGCGCCAGCACTCAGCCGATGACGCCGGGCAAGCGCGAGTACATGGTGGTCGGCATCGACAGCAAAGTGACTTGGGGCGACGACGGCAAAGTTCTGTTCGGCGCGCCCGGCAAGGACTCGGTGACGATCGTCGATATCGGAACCGACCCGGCCAATCCAAAGATCGTCGCCAGTCTGCCGCTGATGAATTCGATCTTCGGCCCGCCGACCAATTTGAGCATCACGCCCAACGGGCAGCTTGCGCTGGTGGCCAACTCGATGGACTGGATGCAGGAAGGCGCGGGTTGGAAGCCCGCCCCCGACAACAAGCTCTACGTCATCGACCTCACGACAAGCCCGCCGCGATTGATCAATACGGTGTTGGTGGGCAAGCAACCGTCCGGCATGTCGATCAACCGGGCAGGCACCCTGGCGCTGATCGCAAATCGAGCTGACAACTCGATCAGCGTGCTCGCGATCCAGGGCAAAGAGGTGAAGTTGGTCGACACGGTGGTCATCGGCGAGCACGTGGCGCACGTGGTGTTCACACCCGACGGCAAGCGCGCGATCGCCGGCAAGTTCCCCGGACACAAGGTCGCGCTGCTCGAGGTCGATGGCCAGAAAGTTACCTACGGAAAGCGCGATCTCGCGGTGGGCCTGTGGCCCTACAACGTCGACATCACACCCGATGGCAAGCTGGCGCTGACGGCAGACAACGGCAACAACGGCGGCTCCGACGGCAACGTCGACACCGTCTCCGTCATCGACCTGGAGGCCAACCCTGCGCGCGTGATCGACAAGGTGGTCGTAGGCGACGCACCCGAGGGCCTCGCGATCAGCCCGACCGGCAAGCTGGCAGTGGCAGTGTTGCTGCGCGGCTCGAACAACGCGAAGACCGAGTGGTTCTACAACCGCAACGGAAGCATCGTCGTGCTCAGAATCGACGGCAAGAAGGTCACGAAAATCGGCGAGATCGAAGTACGAGGCCTGCCCGAAGGAGCCGTGTTCAGTCCGGACGGACGCTGGCTCTATGTCGGCAATTACATGGATGAAGACATCTCCGTGCTGCGTGTGGACGGCGAAACGGTCACCAACACCGGCACGCTGCTGAAACTGCCGGGTAAGCCGGCGTCGATGCGCGGAAGAACGATGTAAGGAGTTGCAGCGAACGACGGCGTAGTCAACTCGGCTAGGCCGTCGCCGCCTTGGGAAAGGTGACCATCCCTTCGGGAATCGGGGCCCACGGTCGCCTGGACTGCACCCAGATGTGGCGTTGGATGGTGAGCCAATCGGGATCATCCAGCGTTCCCATGGCGATGGCTCTCAGACCGGGCCGAACTTCGACGGTGTGAGTGACTGTCGTCGCGCACGTTGGGCAGAACTCCGTGCGCAACCACCTTCCGCTTTCGTCGGAGCGATGCTGATACTGCTTTAGCTCGCCCTGTACAAACGTCACGTCGCGCTCGTCGAAGTAAGCGACGGCTGCAAACGCGCTCCCTGAGCGCCGTTGACAGAATGTGCAGTGGCAAATCTGGCAGATCGCAGGATTTCCTTGCACTTGATATCGCACAAGGCCGCACACGCACCCGCCTTCGTGAAGTGTGGTCATTGGTGCTCCACATGACAGAAGTGACCAGTTTAGTTGCGAGACACAGCCGGACACTTGGCGGTTTGATAACCGGCTAGTGATTGCCCATCGCGACAACTCGATCTGAAAGGCGAACCCGTGGGCAATCCGTGGGTATGCCAACCGGAAGCTCCCTTTCCTAGAAACCAAGAAGGAGCTTCCATGAATGCAATGGTGATGCTGCTGGCTTGCCTGGCGGCAGGCATCCTGCTGCAGCGAGCGGGAAAGCTGCCTGACCACGCGCCGGCTGCGCTCAACACCTACGTCATCAACGTCGCACTGCCTGCGCTCGCACTGAAGCACCTGCATGCGGCCGCACTGACGGTGGAGCTGCTTGCAAGTGCTGCGGGAGCCTGGTTGATGCTCGGATCAGCGGCGCTGTTCATTGGCTTCGTCGCGCGCCGGATGAACCTCGGTGCCGCAGCCACCGGCGCTTTGATCCTGACCGGTGGGCTTGCGAACACGTCGTTCGTGGGACTGCCGATGATCGAAGCGTGGATCGGTCGTGACGGATTGCCGTACGGCATCGTGATCGATCAGCTGGGTTCGTACCTCGCATTGTCGACCTTCGGTTTGATGGTGGCGGCGCGCTACAGCGGCCAGCCGATGCAATGGAGCGTGATGTGGCACCGTATCCTGACCTTCCCGCCGCTGATCGCGCTCGTGATCGCGTTGGTGCTGCGTCCGATACCGTTTCATCCGGCGCTCGAAGACGCGCTGGGGCGAATCGGTGCAACGGTAGCGCCGGTCGCGCTGTTCGCTGTCGGTTGCCAGCTGCGTCTGGGCGAACTCTGGGTGAAACGGCATGCGCTGGCGCTGGGCCTGGGCTTCAAGCTGGTGCTTGGCCCGCTGCTGATCGCGGCGCTGTGTCTGGCGCTTTTGGACAGCAGCGATCCGGAAGCGGGGTTGGCGCGAACGGTAGTGATCTTCGAGGCCGCGATGGGCCCGATGATCGGCGCCGCGGTCGTGGCCAACCACTACAAACTCGACTCAGGGCTTACATCGCTGATGGTGGGAATTGGAGTGCCGATGTCGCTGCTGATCGCGCCGCTATGGCTCAACGTGGCGAATGCAATCGCGTAGCCGTGCTGTTTAGAAACGCTCAGTCATTCACTAATCGAATTAGCAATGGCACGCCCGCAACACAGGAGCGTGCCACCACTAATCGCTACTGCTTGCGCGGATCGTCTGCCGGATTCACGTAAGTCACCCCCCATGGACCCATTCCATGCACTTGAACGATCGTTTCGTCTTTGGTCCAGGCGAAGTGATTCGTCTTTGGCTGCATGATCGCAACGCCACCCGCGGTCAGAGCTTTCGTCTTTGCTCGGTCCAGCTTATCTCCCATTCCCATGTTGAACGTACCCGAGATCACCGTGACGTGTTCGATCCCGGGATGCCAGTGCGCCGGTAGAAGGTAGTTGGCCGGCAACTTCACCCGGAACGTCACCGGCACTGCCTGGTTGAGCGGCCCTTCGATGACAGCGAGCTTCGCTCCCGGCGGCAGCGACGCAACGTCGGCCCACTTCAACTCATCCGATGTAACCATCATGTGGTCGCTCGCCATTCCTGCGTGACCGCTTGATTGCGCCAAAGCGGCGGACGCTGCGAGCGTGCCGAAGGCAAGCGTCGCGGAAAGTGCGACAAGCGTATTTCTCATCATGTGTCTCCTTATTTGTTGATGACGACTTCGAGGTACTCGGCGGGCACGACCAGTGAGGCCGCACCCGCAGTGTTCATTTGCCGCAGCAGCGCGGTGATGTCGTCCTCGAGCGCCTGCTGTCCCTGCGCGTCAAGAGCCGCGAAGGCTTTGTGGGTGGGGCCGTAGAAGTCGCGGAACACCTGCACCCAATGCGCCGCTGAGCGGTAGCGGAAGTTAAAGCACCGCCGTTCGCAGCGAGTCTGCGCGCCGTCGAACAATTCTGCGAGATGCGATTCGGTTCCCCACAGTGCCGGCGACTTCAGCCCCGCTGGAGGCGGCACATGCGCGCCGATCACCTTGAACAGGCGGCCGATGAATCCTTGAGGTGTCCAGTTCGCCAAACCCACACGGCCGCCCGGCCGCAGCACACGCAGCATCTCGCGCGCCGCGCGCCTTTGATCAGGCGCGAACATCACGCCGAAGGTGGAGAGCACAACATCAAAGCTGCCGTCGTCAAACGGCAGTACCTCGGCATCAGCCACCTGAAACTCCACTGACAAATGTTCGGCACGCGCGCGCTCGCGTCCCTTGTCCAGCAACGCCGGCACATAGTCGGTCGAGGTCACATTAGCGAAGCGACGTGCCGCTGCGAGTGTGGCGTTGCCATTGCCGGCGGCCACGTCGAGCACCCGCTCGCCGGCGCGCACATCAGCAGCTTCGGCCAGCGACTCGCCGACGATCTGCAACGTGGTACCGATGACAGCGAAGTCGCCGCTGGCCCAGGTGGCCTGCTGGCGCTGCTTGATCGCGGTGAAATCAGGCGCGGCGAGATTGGGCGTGGCAGCGCGGCTGTCGAGTGCAAGAGTCATGGAGCTATCCTTGTTTAAATGGTTCACGCGGTTCGCAGGATGCAAAGTTAGTGAATCGCATTCCGCAAGTCCTCATGAAACTCTCAAATCGGAATGAAGAACGAGCCCAGCACTTCAGAGCAGTCGGCAGTTGGCCGACTTCCGCTCGGGAGCTTTGTCCTTGATTTAGCGTCCGGCGAACTACTGAGCACTGACTGGCAACCCGCCGGCTTGCGAAGACAGGCGCTTGAGTTATTGCTCGTGTTGGGTCGCCACGCCGGCCAAGTCGTTAGCAAAGACGCGCTTATGGATCTCGTATGGCCCGATGTCGTGGTCGGAGAAGGGTCACTAACACAGGCGATCGCCGACGTCCGGCGCGCGCTGGGCGACACGGAACACCGGCTGGTACGCAACGTCGCGCGGCGCGGCTACATGCTCGTGCCGGATGCGGCGCTCGACGACGCCCCGGCACTGTCGATCGCCGTGATGCCGTTCGACGTCGAGGGCGATGCCGAGCAGAGCGACTGGCTCGCCGACGCCCTACATGGCGACCTCGTCGGCGAATTCACGCAAGTGCATGACGTCGTTGTCATGGCGCGCGAGACCGCCGCTACCTACAAGGGAAAGCCGATCGACCCGCGCCATGTAGCGCGCGAGCTCCGCGTGCGCTACATCGTGCGGGGCAGTCTGCGCTACGAAGGCTCTGTGATCCGGCTCAACGTAACTCTGGTGGACGGCAGCAACGGCGTCCAGCTCTGGGCAGAATCCTTCGCCATCGAGCGGGCGCGTTTGCCGCAAGCGCTGGCTGAGTTGGCGGTAACGATCGTGCTGGTGTTGCGGCCCGAGCTTTATCGCTCAGCGGTAGCGCGTCGCGCCGAGTTGTCTGCCTTGGAAGTCACGGCCGACGATCTGGCGATGCGCGCCTTCACACGCTGGTATCGCGGCCTACACAGCGAGAACATCGTTGAGGCGCTGAAGCTGCTCGAACGCGCGGTAGCGCTCGACCCCGACTCGGTACGCGCTTGGGAGGACTGAGCTTCATGAACCTGCACGGCATGTTCAACGCCTGGCTGCCCGATCGTGGCGCGGCGCTGCGCCGCATTGACGAAGCTGCGGCGCAACTCGAACGGCTGGATGGCGAAAGCAACTACACCTACCAGGTGCGAACCATCCAGAGCTTTCTGAGGCAGGACTGGCCCGCGATGCTTCGGGTGACGACGGCCTGGATCGCACGCTCCAAGTTTCCCCACGCGTTCGGTGCTCGTGCCTATGCGTTGCTCCTGAGCGGAAGCGCCGACGAGGCCATCGCTGACTTGCACCACGCGCTGCGCCTCAGCCCGCGCGACCCGATCCGCGCCGAGTGGCACTACCGACTAGCGATGGCGCACTTCACCGCTGCTGCTTACGATCTGGCCTGCGACTGGAGCCAGACCGCAGCGGACACCAACCCGAACCTATTGTGGCCCCCGATCCATGCGGCGGCGATGCAGTGCCTCGGGCAGACAGAGGCAGCCCGACAGGCCTTCGGCGAGCACATGGCACGGCATCCGCGCTTCGAAGCTGACCACATCATCCTGCGCTTGCCCGGTGACCATCCACCGTTGGTCGAGGCACGAGAGCGGCTTGTCACAGCCTTGAAGTCAGCGGGAATGCGCTAGTGCCCTGAGTCGGGCTTGCTCTGAAAAGGCATTCAGAACGCGATCGGGACTGGTGTCTTTGCGGCATGGTCGCCGCGACTGCTCCCGGATTGCTGTTCGTGCCTTGCGCTCTAAAACTTTTCACTCCACGGTCGCAGATCGAGCTCTTGCGTCCACGCGCTGCGAGGTTGCCCGTGCAGCATGACGTAGTTTTGCGCGATCGCATCGGCTGCGAGTAACGAATCCGGTCCACGCTCACTGGCCAGTCGCGCATAGCGCGGTGCATCGACCTGGCCATCGATAATCACGTGCGCCACGTGAATGCCTTGCGGACCCAGCTCGCGCGCCATGCTCTGCGCTACCGCGCGCAGCGCGAATTTGGGCGAAGCGAGATTCACAAACCCTGCGCCCCCACGCAGCGAAGCCGTTGCGCCAGTGAAAAGAATGGTCCCGGCGCCGCGCTGGGTCATCAAGCGAGCGGCAGCGCGTCCGACCAAAAATCCGCCGAAGCCGCCGACACGCCAGCAGCGCTCAAATGTTTCCGGGTCTGTATCGACGACGTTACTTTTAACGAAAGCACCTGCGTTGAAGATGGCAACACCGACCGGCGCCTCCTTCTCAGCGCGCGTGAAAAGCTGATCGACCTGGACGGCATCGGTCGCATCGGTATCGACCGGAATCACGCGTCGGCCGCGCAAATCGGCGAGCTCGTTCAGCGCAGACGTTTTGCGCGCAGCAGCGAATACCGTGTATCCCTCATTCGCAAACGCCCTAACAAGAGCGAGACCCAGACCAGGCCCGACGCCCACGACTACAGCAGTTTGGTGGCTCATTTGCGTTCTTTCCCATAAACGAGACGCGACAGTCTCGCGCAAAGTCGTTGCATGTGCATTTCAACGCTGCTGCGGTACGGTGTCGGCCGCTGGACAATAGACTTCTGCAAACCAAACAAACTGTTTTGCACAATGAACCCTCAACGGCCTAACTTCATCTACATCCTGGCCGACGATCTCGGCTACGCCGATCTTGGCTGCCTCGGCGCTCGCGATGCACAGGGACGTCCTGTGAACATCACGCCCAATCTCGATCGGCTCGCGAAGCAAGGCCTGCTATTCACGCGCGGCTATGCGAACTCCGGCGTGTGCTCGCCGACGCGCTTCGCATTGATCACCGGTCGCTGGCAGTATCGCCTGCGCGGCGCCGCGGAGGAGCCGCTTGCAGCGATCACCAAGGGCGACAAGGTTCTCGGCCTTCCGCCCGAGCATCCGACCTTGCCGTCGCTGCTGCGTGACGCCGGCTACGCAACCGCGCTGATCGGCAAATGGCATCTTGGTTATCCGCCGTACTTCGGTCCACGCATGAGTGGCTACGCGGAGTTCTTTGGCTTTCATTCCGGCGGCCTCGATTACTTCGCGCACACCGATACGCGCGGCGCGCCGGATCTGTGGGAGAACGAAACACCGATACAACGCGATGGCTATCTCACCGATCTGCTGAGTGCGCGCGCGGCTGAGTTCGTGCTGCGCCAGAGCGCGGATCAGCCGTTTCTGCTGAGCCTGCATTACAGCGCGCCGCACTGGCCGTGGGAGACACGCGACGACAAAGCCGAATCGGAGCGTATCGGCGGCAACGCCAAGCATCTCGACGGCGGCTCGATCGCGACGTATCAACGCATGATCCATCACATGGACGAAGGCATCGGGCAGGTGCTGGCAGCGCTCGATGCGCGTGGCCTCGCCGACAACACGCTGGTGGTGTTTACGAGCGACAACGGCGGCGAGCGCTTCTCCAACAACTGGCCGTTCGTGGGGCAGAAAATGGATCTGCTGGAGGGCGGGATTCGCGTGCCGTTAGTCGCACGCTGGCCGCGCGCGATCGCGGCGAGCAATGTGAGCGCGGTGCCGAATCTGACGATGGATTGGACGGCCACCATGCTCCCGGCCGCGAGAGTTGATCCTCATCCCGACTATCCGCTCGACGGCGTAAGCCTGTTGCCGCTCTTTGGCGATCCGTCGTGGAATCCCGCGCGCGATCTTTGCTGGCGCATGAAGCATCGCCAGCAACGCGCGCTGATCCGTGGCGACTGGAAGTATCTGGCGATGGATGGCAACGAGTATCTGTTCAACCTCGCGGTCGACGAGCGAGAGCGGGCAAACCTCGCAGAGCGCGAGCCGCTGCGTCTGGCCGAGCTGCGCGCGGCGTGGATGCGCTGGAATGAACAAATGCCACCGATGCCCGAAGACGCCAAGGTGTCGTTGGTGTTCACGCCGCAGCAGATTCCGCAGGCAACGTTCTAGCCCTGTACCCTACATGTCCCTTCGGTACTGCTCGACGTTGACCTCCCGTGATTCTTTCGAGCGTTGGCTTCCGACCCAAACCGGTCCTCGGCGGTCTACCGAAGGCAGCGATAACTTTACTCCCGCAAGCCGACATTAAGCGGATCGACGGATCGCAACCGTTGTCACAAGGCACCGGCGTTGGTCGCCGCCATTAAACAAACTTCCAACGATTCAGGCAGCATGAACGGGACGCGCGTTATTAGTGACATAGCTAGCGACCATCAACGCTTGGAGGACTACTCCCAGCGACTCATTTTTTTTAGGACGCAAGCGCATTGCACGAGTGGCTACTTGCCGGCATTTCGATCGGTAGGTGTCCTAGCGGGAGCGCTCGTGGTAGGGGTCGCCGCCTTCGGCGGACCGACAGTTGAGTCACGCGCCGGGGATAGATGGTGAGGTAGATTTGGGCAAACAAGCCAAGAAGCAGTACGAAGGTTAGGATCGCAATAACGCGGGTTAGCCAGAGCATTTGTTCGATGAGAGAAAAGCTAGTACTGAGCTTCGACGATGCCGTGGCGGACATACCGGACGGCGCAACTATTATGTTTGGGGGATTCGGGCAACCCGGAACACCGCGCAATCTGATTGCCGCGCTGTTACGGAAAGGGGTGAAGGATCTTATCGCCATCTCTAACCGTGCCGGCGGTGGCAGAGGCATAGCGCACGACGCGATGGATGTCGGCAGGCTGGTCGAGGCGCGGCGTGTGCGAAAGGTAATCGCTACGATCAACGCACCGGTTATTCCGTCGAACGAATCGGTATTTGAGCGGATGTTTCAAGCAGGAGAAATCGAGTCCGAGCTTGTTCCGCAGGGCACGTTGGCGGAACGTATTCGCGCCGGCGGCGCGGGACTGGGTGGTTTCTACACCCCCACCGGCGTTGGAACTGAGCTTGCGAAAGGCCGCGAAGTTCGTCGAATCAACGGACGCGACTACTTGTTCGAGTTGCCGCTCGTCGCCGACTTTGCGCTCCTTCGCGCGAAGCGCGCGGATCGCTTTGGCAATCTGCAATTTCGATTGGCCCAGCGCAATTTCGCGCCTCTGATGGCGAGCGCAGCGAAAATCTGCATCGTCGAGGTTGAAGACGATATTGTCGACCCGGGACAAATCGATCCCGATCACGTGCACACGCCGAGCGTGTACGTCGATCGGATGATGAAAATTCCTCCACCGCCGCTCGGCATCTGGGACGAACCCGGTGGATAGGCCGTCACTCTCCCGGCAGGCGATCTGCGACAGGCTTGCTGCCGAATTCGAGGATGGTTGGGTCGTCAATCTGGGCGCTGGCTTGCCGACGCTCTGCGCCAATTGCGCCTTCGGGGGTCGTACGATCTTTCTGCATTCTGAGAACGGCGTCCTGGGCGTAGGGCCTCGCGCGGCTCCCGGTAAGCAAGACGTTCACCTGATCAACGCGGCCAACGAGTTCGTTACGCTCATCCCCGGTGCCGCTATCCTGAATCACACCGATTCGTTTGCGTTGGTTCGCGGAGGGCGGCTCGACGCAACGGTGATGGGTGCGTTCGAGGTCGCGTGCAACGGTGATTTCGCCAACTGGAAAATGGCGGGACGCAAGGGTGGAGCAATCGGCGGCGCGATGGATCTCGCAATCGGAGCCCGCCGCGTCTACATCGCTATGGAGCACACCACCAAGCAGGGAACGTCACGCCTGAGGACGCGCTGCGCGCTCCCTATTACCGCGGCAGGACGGATGACGGCGTTGATGACCAATCTGGGATTGTTCGTCCCGAAGGGTGATCACTTCCTACTGCTCGAAATCGCACACGGTTGGACAGTGGAGGAGATCAGGGCGCGCACTGATGCTCCGGTGGAGGTCGCGACAGACTTGCGCGAGCTTCGGGCATTTGAATGAAAGGCGACATCGCGATCGTCGGCGTGGCCGAATCCGACGAGATCGGCGTCGTGCCGAACAAGTCGGCGCTGCAACATCACGCCGAAGCAGCCTGGAACGCGCTCGCCGATGCCGGGCTGGACAAGCGCGACGTCGACGGCCTTTTTACCGCGCGCATTTCGACGCTAACCACCGGCGAGTACATGGGCATCGAGCCCCGATACAGCGATTCGACTTGGATGGGTGGAGGCTCGTTCGTCGCGCACGTTGCCCACGCCGCCGCCGCCATTCGCGCGGGAATGTGCGAGGTCTGCCTGATCACCCATGGCCAAACCGCCCGCAGCTCGCGGCTGCCCTCGACCGCGCATGTGAACAACTCGCCCGAGACGAACCAGCCGTACCTGCAGTACGAAGAGCCCCTGGGGTTCGTCGGGCCCCCCGTCAACTACGCGATCGCATGCACGCGATACATGCACGAATATGGAGAAGCGCGAACGCGTCAGGCGCTGGCCGAAATCGCCGTTGCCACACGCGCCTGGGCATGCCTAAACCCGAGGGCGCTGATGCGCAAGAGGATGACGTTTGACGAATATCACGCGTCGCGCTGGATCGCGTGGCCGTTCCATCTGCTCGATTGCTGCGTCGTGACGGACGCGGGAGCTGCTGTTGTCGTTACTACGGCCGAGCGGGCGCGCAGCCTGAAAAAGCAGCCGGTGCTGCTGCTCGGTCACGCTGAGAGCCACGATCACGCGATCATCAGCCAGATGCCTGATCTCACTTCGACGACCGCTCGCCGTACGGGTCCCCAGGCGATGTCCATGGCCGGTATAACGCATGCAGACATCGATCTGCTGATGCAATACGACGCATTCACCTACTCCGTACTGACTTGCATCGAGGATCTCGGGTTTTGCGCGAAAGGGGAAGGGCCTGACTTCGTGGCGGAACAGCGCACCGCACCAGGCGGAACATTCGCAATGAACACGAACGGCGGCGGGCTTTCTTACACGCACACCGGCATGTACGGAATATTCCTTATCGTCGAAGCAGTACGGCAGTTGCGCGGTGAATGCGGCTCTCGGAATGTCAGCGATTGCCGAATCGCGCTGGTCAATGGGATCGGCGGCATTCTCTCGTCGACCGCGACGATAGTGTTGGCGGGCGGCTAGCATGCCTAATGCTCCGGTACCGCAGCCCGAATCCGAGTTCTATTGGAGCAAGGCACGCGACGGCGAGCTGTGGTTTCGTCACTGCGACGTTTGCAAAAGGGCCTATTTCTACCCTCGCGACATATGCCCGGCCTGCTTCTCGCGGGACACCAGCTGGATTAGGTCGAGCGGACGCGGCTCGGTGTATAGCTTCGCCATCGTTCACCGGCCGCCCAGCGAAGCTTGGCGCGACTTGACACCCTACATAGTCGCGATCGTGGAGCTGGAGGAAGGCGTCAGGATGCCGACTAACTTGATCGGTGTGGAGCCGGATCCACGAAGCATTCGTGTGGGGATGCCGGTAATCGTCAAATTCAAAGCGGTCTCCGAGCAGGTTTCCATTCCTGTATTTGAGCCGCTCACTGCCGAGTGATGACGTCGTCGCTTCTTCGATTGCGCCATCTCGAACCGCGTCGTACGCATCTTTTCACCGCGGCGGCGCAACCATTCCAAGAGCAGCATCGCAAACACTGCGAATGCCATGAGCAGCGTCGCGACCGCAGTGATAACCGGGCTCACCTCTTCGCGAACGCCACTCCATATTTGTCGCGGCAGCGTACGGGTCTCCGATCCGGCCAGCAGGATCGTGATGATGAGCTCGTCGAACGATGCAATGAAGGCAAAGAGTGCGCCGCTTAAAACCCCGGGCGCGATCAACGGCAGAATGATCCGGCGGAAGACTGTTAGCGGACCGGCGCCGAGGTTGTTCGCCGCGCGAATCAGATTCACATTGAAGTTTGCCAGGGTTACGCTAACCGTCATCACCACGAACGGCGTAGCGACGAGCGTATGCGCCAAGATCAGGCCGACGCGCGTGTTGACGAGGTTCAACGAAGCTAAGAAAAAAAATAGGCCGACGCCGGTGATGATGTGAGGCACCATCATCGGCGAGATGAGCAGCCCTACGACGAGGCCCTTCATTGGAAACTCGGCGAGCGTCAGGCCGAGGGCGGCGAGAGTCCCGAGAACCGTAGCCAGAACGACAACAGCGCTCGCGATCGTTAGACTGTTCTTCAGTGCCAACATCCATTGAGCGGAATGGAAGAACTCCTCGTACCAGCGAAGCGAAAACTTTCTGATTGGATATGAGAAGAAGGGTTCAGCGTTGAATGAGAGCGGTACGATCGTCAGCATCGGCATGATCAAATAGAGCAAGATCAGCGTGCAGATTGCGTAGAGAATGACCGGCCATACGCGTTCCAGGAACAAGTCCGTTAGTTTGGTCATCGTCCTATCTTTAGGTTGTCTAGGCCGAAGACGACCTTGAACGCGTAGTAGGCTGCGCTGGTAAGAAGAAGCAGGACAACGCTCAGCGCCGCGGCTGCTCCCCAGTTCAGCACTTCGTTGGTATAGAAGGCGATGAAGTAGCTGATCATCTGGTCGGTGGGCCCACCGACCAGGGCGGGCGTGACGTAAAACCCGATCGCCAGAATGAAAACGAGCAGCGCACCTGCGCCGATGCCGTGCATGGTGAGCGGCAGGTAGATCCGCACGAAAGCGACAAAAGGATTGGCCCCGAGCGACTTGGCCGCGCGGAGGTAACTGATTGGGACGCGCTTCATGACCCCATAAATCGGCAGAACCATGTACGGCAGCAGGATCTGCACCATCGTCACATAGACACCGAAGCGGTTGTGGATCAACTGGATCCGGTCTTTCCAAAGACCAAGATACAAACCGAATTCGTTCACGACACCCTGATTTTGCAGCAGCACCAACCATGCGGTCGTGCGCACAAGCAACGATGTCCAGAACGGGATGAGGATCAAGATGATAAGGAGATTGGCTACTCCGGGCGATGCACTCGCTATGAGGTACGCCAAGGGATAGCCAAGCAAGACGCAAATCACTGTGATCACTAGCGCGATCCAGATCGTCCTGACCCATGTCGTAACGAAGACTCGCTGGTGATCCGGTACCTGGACGATCTGTCCGTCCGGGGCACGCATCAGGTCGAAGGCACCGAGAAAGTAAATCGGCGTAACTGGGCTGGCGGTCTCCTTTATCACAGCCCAATAGTCGGGATCGCCCCATCGTTGATCGATCGCCACCAGCGCGTCCTTAAATGATGGTGGATCGCTCGTGGGTAGTTGCCGGGCTGTCTTGTTGATCAATGCGTTGAACCCGGATCGCGCGCTGTTAAGCCGCTTCCCCGCACGCACGAGCGTTCTTGCCTCGTCTGCCTCGCGGACATCCTGCGCAAGAGCCTTGAACACGGACTCGTCCGGCAACCCCTCGCTTTTCCAGTACCCGATGACGCTCGTAACGCGCGGCAGGATGGCACTGACCTCTCGGTCATCGAAGCTTTTGAACAAGATGAGACCAACCGGAACAAGGAAATTGATGGTTACGAAGAGCAGCAAAGGCGCGACCAACGCAAATGCGAGCAAACTCCGGCTACGCTGAAGATGCCGGAGTTTCCTATCAAAATCTCGAGTGTCGATCGCGTCCCTCTAAGCCACGGGTCGCGACCATCATGACTCGCTCAAAGCCCGGCAGTGCTGTGCTGGACAGCAAACCCGGATCGTGCGGCCAACCGTCAGTCCCATTCTCGCGTGGGCGATGGAAACTGTTGCGTAAATCTGTTTGTCGCCGACGATTTTTATCCGCACACGAACCTCACTGCCGAGATAGATCAGCTCTTCGATGTGGCCGACTATGACATTTTCGGTGATTGCGGGGTCGGGTTCCAGCACGATCCGTTCTGGCCGAACGGATACTACTGTTCTAGTGCCGACGCTCTCGACATTGATGGCCAGCGCGGTCAGCGATCCGCCACCAGCGAGATCGACGCGGCACAACGGGCCGTCAAACCCGGAAATCGTCCCGTGCAGTTGATTGTTCTCGCCTACAAACTGAGCAACGAAAGCACTGGTGGGATTTTCATATAGCTCTGCCGGGGTATCGACCTGATGGACGATGCCGTTGTTGAAAACGGCGATTCGGTCGGACATCACGAGGGCTTCGGCTTGGTCGTGCGTCACGTAGATGACGGCGACACCGAGCATGTTTTGGATATGCTTGATTTCGAGTTGGAAGCTGCTCGCGCAGTTGCTTGTCCAATGCACCGAGCGGCTCGTCCATCAGCACGAGCCGTGGCCCGAAGACAAGGGCGCGGGCGAGGGCAACACGCTGCTGTTGACCGCCGGAGAGTATGCCCCGGTAATCGATCTTCGAAGCCTTCGAGTTTCACGACCGCTAGCATGTCCTTCGTGCGACGGTTGATCTCGCTTGCCAACATCCGCCGAACCTGGAGTGGAAACGAGACGTTTTCGAACACTGTCATGTGGGGGAAAAGCGCGTAGTCCTGGAAGACCATGCCGAAGTTCCGCCGATAGGACGGCTCGCGCGAAATTGGGCGCCCCTCGAGCAGGATCTCGCCGCCGGTCGGGTGCTCGAACCCAGCCAACATCATCAGAGTCGTGGTCTTGCCGGATCCGGACGGTCCTAGCAGGGTGAGAAACTCGCCAGGTTGAACTACCAGGTTGAGGTCCCGAATGACGAGTGTCCGGGGATCGTACGCCTTATCAACATGATTGAACCGGACGCATTCCGCAGCCGCGTTTTGGCTACGTTGCGAACGTTCAGCGTCAGAGGGTGATGGTCGCAAAGCTGCAATCCGGGATGACAAGCGGCCGCGTTGGCGCGCATGCTGATTAACTTCTATAGCAATATGGCGCTCGCCCAGCGCCACGGCGTACCTATCATCATTAGGCCGCAAGCTCGCTCGTGCCGCCGCATCACCCGCAGCCCATCGAAAAGAACTTCTCCGAAACGATCGATCTCGGCTTCGGTCGTGACCGTGGAAAGAGCCGCAGTTCCCATCCGAGTCAGCAGAAAACCGTTATTAAGCAGATAGACCATGAGCCACTCGACCCTCTGCGTTTCTCGGGGAGACGGGAAGAACTGACGATAGTTCATGAAGCTGCGGTCGACGAATGAATGCGAAGCAGCGAGCCCGCGCCCGTGACCTGTCCTGAAACACCGGCACCGCTCAGCGCTTCGCGCACCCGCAATTGGGCGCGCTCGCCCAGGCTCTCCAGCCGCTCGAATGCCTCGGGTGTCAGCAACTCCATAGTCGCCAGCCCTGCGGCCATTGTTGTCGGATTGCCGTTGAACGTTCCGCCATGCCAAACCGAGAAACCGGGTCTCGGATTCGAACACTGCCATGATCTCTTTGCGACCGCCGATGGCGCCGACAGGAAGGCCGCCTCCGATGATCTTACCCAGAGCAGTTAGGTCGGGCGCGTAACCATAGCGCGCCTGCGCCCCGCCATGGCCCAGGTCTAAATGTCAGCACTTCGTCTGAAATGAGAAGCGAACCGTTTTGGCGCGTGAAGGTCCGCAACATTGCAAGATACTCCGGACTCGCCTCAATCAATCCCATACGCACGGGCATCGGGTCGATAATTACGGCGGCGAGTTCGTCGGCGTGGCGTCGCAGCAGTCGCTCCGATACCTCGACGTTATTGAAGGGAAGGATGATCATGTCCTTTAGCACGCCAGCGGGCGTGCCCTTCGACATTGGTATCCGTTCAGGTGCAGCCTCTTCACCCCATTCCGTCGGCTTTGAGGCGTTGCTGACTTCAACAAGGTCGGCGCTGCCGTGATACGCGCCCTCGCACTTCGCGATCTTGGGACGGCCAAGAAGGTACGGGCACCGGCTTAATTGCTGCGAGGACTGCTTCGGTGCCTGAGTTTGCCAACCGGATCTGTTCAATGCTGGCAACCCGCGAGCAGATGAGCTCAGCGAGTTCGATCTCCAGTTCTGTGGCAAGGCCCACCGACATCAAGCGACCGATTTGGCCGCGTACACGCTCGACGACCGCGGGATGCGAATGCCCATGGATCAACGTAGTGAAGTTGTTTTGGAAATCGATGCGCTCGATACCGTCTACGTCGACGACGCGTGTCCCCGAGCCGCTCACCGCATATATCTGATGGGGCGGCCAGAACAGGCTGGTTCGTGTATTCCCGCCCGGCATTACACCGCAAGCCCTCTGATACAGCTGGCCTGAGCGAGAGTGAAAATCGGGGAACATTCAGGAACCCTCCATGGCTGCCGCTCGATGCGGACGCTGAGACGAGTTAAGACAATGGTTTGCCGTCACCCCATTGCGCCAGCGCTACTTTTTGTTGAGCCAAGCTTGGAAGTGAATCTCGTAGTCATCGAGATGATCGCCCCAGAAAACCGAATTGACGACCCAAGCTGTCTTTAGGTTCTGCGGCGCGAGGGGCAGTTTCGCAACGACTTCCGGCTTGATTAACTCCAAGGACTTCGGAATAGGTGGCGCGTAAAGAATGTAATCGACGATTCGCGCGGCATTCTTCGGCTCCGCGGCATAGCGGATGAATTTGATTGCGTTGTCCCGGTTTTTAGACCCCTTGACGATCGCATACATGTCGCCACTGTAACCTTGGCGATCCCAGAAATACTTAATCTGGGGAGCGGACGCCGCAGCGACGTCAAGCCGACCGTTGGTCCCGGTCGACATTACAACCTCGCCGTCGGCCAGCAATTGGCCGGCTTGCGCCCAGTTGTCGGTCCAAACCTTGACGTGAGGCTTGATCTCGTCGAGTTTCTTGAAGGCACGAGCAACTCCCGCGTCGGTCCCGAGGACCTCATAAAGCTTTTCAGGTGGGACGCCGTCGGCAAGCAGCGCAAATTCGAGGTTGTGCTTCGGCCATTTCCTCATCGCGCGCGGGCCTGGAAATTTTTTCACATCCCAGAAGTCCTTCAACGTTGACGGCTTTTCACCTGGGAACTTTGTGTCGTTGTAACCGATCACGATTGACGCAACGATCGCGCCAATGCCGCAATCGTGAGTCCAACCTTTGTCGAATCGCTCTTTACCACCGAACATGGCGGGATCGAGGCGCTCGACCAACCCCTCGTCGCAGGCGAGCGGCAACTGACCGTCTGAGATCAGGAGCACGTCCCAGGTTACGTTACGAGATTGCACCATCGACCGAAGCTTGGCCATCTGGCCCGCCCACTCGTCTTCCAGCACCTCGACCTTCTGTTCCTTGGCGAATGGTGTAAACAGGGCTTTGCGCTGTGCTTCCTGATAGGCGCCCCCGAATGAAGTAATGGTGAGCGAGCCCTGCGCATCGGCCAGCGATGATGCCGTCGCCAGCACCATCCCGACCACTGCCGCGGCCGTGCGGAGTTGAGCGCCTAAGATCCATCGTGTCATAACATCCTCCGTGATTGGGTTCGATCTCGATTTACGTTTGATTCCGTCCGAGTGCGCCGAAAACTTGATTAACCGAACTGGCAAGGATGGATACCATGGCATCAAGTTCCTCGCGCGTAGCGGTGTAGGGCGGTGCCAATAGTATGTGATCACCGTTGAGTCCGTCCATCGTGCCCCCTGACGGGAAGCAGATTGAGCCCGTTCGCGAAACTCTGCTCGCGCAGCTTCGCATGGAGTTGCAGCGCGCGCGGGAAAGGTTGCTTCGTGCTCTTGTCCATCACGAACTCTGCCGCGAGCAATAGACCGCGCCCGCGGATGTCGCCGACGTGATCGTGGTCCGCGAATGCCTTTTCCAAACAAGTCCGAAGGTATGTGCCGTCGCGACGAACCTTTTCGACAAGGCCCTCGCGTTTCATCACACGCTGGACCGCCAACGCGGCAGCGCAAGCGACTGGATGGCCGGCATAGGTGTGCGCCGTTCCTACGGTGCCATGCGCGCCGATAATCGTGTGGTAGATCGCCTCGGTGTAGACAGCGGCGCCGATGGGCATGTAGCCACCGCCCATTCCCTTGGCGATCGCCATGAGGTCAGAAGCAACGCCATCTTGTTCGAGGGCGCGCCACGTGCCGCAGCGCCCAACGCCGCACATGACCTCGTCCGAGATCATGAGGACACCATAACGCTCGCACACGCGTCGCATGGCCTTTGCGTAACCCGGAGGAGCCGGCACCGCCCCACCCGCGGTGCCCGTGACGGGTTCGAAAATGAACGCCGCCACGCGCTCCGGGCCAAGGGTCAGAATGGCCCGCTCAAACTCGTCGGCACAATACTGTGGCAAATCCTCCGGCGCGACTCCGCTGGGAGGTCTATAGACGTTCGCAGGAGACAAAAAAGTGGCCGGCATCAACGCCTGTGCGTAATGGCGCCGTCGCATGAAATGGCCCGAGACGGACAATGCGCCAAGGGTGTACCCGTGCCAGGATTGGCGACGCGAGATGAACTGCGTTCGGCCCGGTTCGCCGCGCGCTACGTGGTATTCCAGCGCAATGCGCATGCAAGTCTCTATCGCCTCTGATCCACCCAGACACGAACGACACGCGTTGGTAAGGCAGCCCGGCCTCCGCCACAATCGTTTCGGCGAGCGCGTCGATCGCATCCGTCGTGAAATGCCCGCAGAACGCGAATTCGAAGCGGTCGAGCTGTTGCCTGATGGCGTCGATTACTTCACGGTTGCCATGGCCGATGCAGGAGAGAACCGGTCCGCCAGACCCGTCCAGATAACGCTTGCCGGTTTCGTCGAACAAATAAGCACCCTCTCCACGCCGAATACGCGGCAAGACTTCGCCCGCGCGTTGATTACGGACCCAAAGATGGCCATTGCTTGTTATGGAAGCCGTTGTCATATCCTGTGCTCCGTTCGATCGCTTGTCGTCTGTACCATTTCAGACAGAGGAACCCGCACGCGTCACGATGGGCGCGAAAGAACGCCGACAAGCGTGCGAACGTCGTCAATCGACTCAAGCGTATCGACTAAGGTGCGCAGTTGGCGGGGCGCGTCCTCGCTCAAACGTACCGCTGATGCGCGAAAGCAATCGATGGCCTTAGCGTCGAAATTTGTGGCCGACATCGGCCGCCGCGGATGACCGAGGGGCCAGTCCACGCGAAGGCTGTGCGTCGACCCTGTATCCAGCTCGATGTGCAGTTCGGCCGGGGAGACGTTGCGTCCCCATTCGCGTTCGATGTCATCGTCCACGGACACGTCCACCCGTTGCGCAAGCGACAGAATGTCCTCGCGGTGGATCGACGCCTCGGTAAAGTGCCCCAAGTCGACCCGTCCGTCGATGAGCGCAGTGGCAACGGTGAACGGTATGCTGAATTGAGCTTGGACGATGGTGTCCGGCGCCTTTCGCACCTCGACGGGCGTTGCTGCCACTTCGTACGCGTGTCGGTTGACACCGACGCGAATGCGCCGAACGCGCTTGGCACTGACACCGGCGGATGCCCGTAATGCGAGGGCCGCGTCGATTGCCGTGTGATTGAACCGGCAACAGGGGTATGGCTTGTAGCTCAGTTCGGTGAATTCGTAACGCTCGCCCAGACCCTTGCGCAGCGCTTCACGGTCAAAGCGGTCTCGAAGGTACACGCGCACAAACCCGTCAACGCCTTCAAAGGTCGCTTGCGCGCCGCTCACACCGCGTTGCGCGAGCTGCGCGGAGACGAGTGCGGCCTGCGCGGCAAACCCTGGTTGCATCCGCTTGGTTAACGCGCCATCGCGAGAAACCTGGTGATTACCGGCGACCTGCGAATATACGATTCCAATCGCGTTAACCATCTCCGAGACTGCGAGTCCGAGCACGCGCCCGGCGGCGACGGTTGCAGCAAAGTGACCGAATAGCGGCGTGAAGCTGAAGCCGCTCTCGATGATGCCGATCCGCGTCGCGATGCCGAGCCGACAAATTGTTTCGAGTCCCGCGGCGACGCCCGCGATGAAGTCACCACCTCGCGCGCCCAAACGCAACTCTGCCGCAGCAAGCGCAGCGGGGACAACCGACACGCCCCCGTGCAAGATTACGGCGTCGTGTGTGTCGTCGTAGTCGCGCGCATGCGCCATTGCTCCGTTGACCCAGGCCGCATGGTGAGCCGGAACCTTGTTGCCGAACGTGAGTATCGTTGCCTGACGCGCGCCGGCCCATTCGACAGCAAGCTCGCGCGCTTCGGCGACGCCGCTCGCGCCCGATCCGGCGACGGCGCAGGCGAGCGTATCGAATACGTTAGCTTTTGTGGCGGCGATCACGGGCGGCGTAAGGTTGTCCAGCGAGAGCCCGCACGCGAAGCGGGCGAGCATGATCGCGAAGTCTTCATCCGCACCCGATGCGAACCGAGCGGCGTCACCTTTATCGCTGGTGCGCGCGGGTAAAGCGGTAGTCGCCGATGTGGTCACGCATCGCCTCTTGGTTTGCCCTGGGCCGGGAGTAGAAATGCGAGCAGGACCTCCGAAGGAGATATCGACATGATTGCTCCGGGACTTCTGATGATATTAGTCAGGGCAAGCGGCGGGAAACGACGCTACGCGGCACCTATCAGACAGTCAAGGATGCTACGGGCTGTCGCTCTGCGGTCACAGGGAAACGCGACGCACAACTTGACTCGGATGACAACGCGAATGTCCGCTAATGGGCCGATTGCAGTCCTACGTATTCCGGTTTCGACGCGGTCAGATGAACGCACAAACGTTGAAATAGCAAACCGCCGCAACAGTACTTTCGCTCCTTAAGCGCGTCATCGGATATGTCGCGATAGGCCCAACCCAACGTCTCGTTGGCCTTCACGCCGAGATACGCGGCGACGTTCTAGCTGGGCAACGCCTGTAGATCACTGCTGGATATTTGCAGCCTTCACCACCGGTTCCCACTTCGCGCGATAGGCCGCGATCATCTTCGCGGTGGCTTCGGGTCCGGCTGCGACCGGCTCCATGTTCGCGTCGCGAAACTTCTTCTGCATTTCCTTTGACTTCATGATCGCTTCGATCGCGCTGCCTAACTCGCGCACGCGCGCCGGAGGCATCGAGGCCGGTGCGAAGAACGCATTCCAGCCGTCGGCGACGACGTCGAGTCCGGCTTCCTTCAAGGTCGGCACGTTGGGCAATTCGGGCACGCGCTTGGCGCCGCCGATCGCGAGGATGCGGATCTTGCCGCCTTCGTGCTGCGGCAGCAATGTGTCGAGCGTGTCGATAGCGACGGGCAACTGACCGCCGATCAGATCAGTCAAGAGCGGCGCAGAGCCACGATAACCGACAACCTCCGGCTTCACCTTGGCCGCATCGGCCAGCATCAGCGCAAAGAAGTGCGGCAGGCTGCCGGTGGCCGGCACACCGAAGTTGGCTTTGTCCGGGTTGGCGCGCAGCCACGCGAGCAGATGCGTAGTTTCCTTCACAGGCACCGCGGGACCGACTGCCACGCCGAATTCATAGCGCGACACCTGCGCGACCGGAACGAAGTCTTTCAACGGGTCGTAGCCGACGTTCTTGAACACGAGTGGGGCTACGACGTTGACCGCCGGGTTGCCGATCATCAACGCGGTCTCGTTGGCGGGTGTAGCGCGGAAGCCTTGCGCAGCCACCCTGCCACCGGCGCCGGTCTTGTTCTCCACGATGACCGTCGCGCCGAGTTTTTCACGCAGAGCATCGCCCACCAGCCGCGCCGCCCGGTCCGATGCACCGCCGGGCGGATAGCCGACAATGATCTTGATCGTGTCTATCTTCTGCTGCCCACTGGCGGGTGTGAGAAAGACAAGAGAGCAGCTGGCGATGGCAACTCTTGTCAAATACAGCGCGACTTTCAGCATGGGGTTTCCTAGCGCGGGCCGGTTGGCTGTTAATTGTGCCGCAAGGTCTTGTCTCCACCCGGGAAGCTTCTGCGCGTCATTCACATATGGCTCACTAAAGACGGCGAGAAGGTGATCGTGCTGACGGAGGAGCCGGACTCGACGTAAGCTAAGCGACGCACATCCATTTTCCTTAGGCTCCACCATGCCCGCCGAAAACCACAAGCGACTTTCTTACCGCAGCCTCGGCAACAGCCAACTCAAAGTGTCACCGCTGTGCGTCGGCGCCATGATGTTTGGAGACCAGACCGACGAGCCGGTGGCGCGCGAGATCCTGGCGCATGCGCGCGACCACGGAGTCAATTTCATCGACACCGCCGACGTTTATTCCACGGGCAAGTCCGAGTCGATGGTGGGCGCGTTGATCAAGTCAGCAGCGCGACGACTGGGTGCTGGCCACCAAGGTGGGCAACAAGATGTCCGAGCGGCCTAACGAGTCGCAGCTATTCGCGCACGCTGGGTCTTGCGTGAGTGCGACGCGAGTCTGAAGCGGCTGGCCACCGACTGGATCGATATCTACTACATGCACCGCGACTTCACCGGCATCGCTCTCGAGGAACCGCTGCGCGCGATCGATGCGCTCTTGCGCGCCGGCAAGATCCGCTACTGGGGCTTGAGCAACTTTCGCGGCTGGCGTATCGCGGAAGCTGTTTACACAGCGCGCGCGCTCAACATTCCCGCACCCGATTGTCTGCCAGCCGTACTACAACCTGCTCAACCGGCAGCCTGAGGTGGAGGTTCTGCCCGCCTGCGAACACCTCGGTCTCGGCGTCGTACCGTACAGCCCGATCGCGCGCGGCGTGCTCAGCGGCAAGTACGCGCCCGGCAGCAAGCCAGCGGAAGACACGCGCGCCGGCCGCGGCGACAAGCGGATGATGGAAACCGAGTTTCGCGAAGAATCGCTTGCGAGTCGCGCAAAAGCTCGGCGAGCACTGCGCTCAGCAAAGGTGTCGCGCTGTCGCACTTCGCCACCGCCTGGGTGCTGGCGCACCGCGCAGTGAGCGCGGTGATCGCCGGTCCGCGCACCTTCGAACAATGGAAGGAATACGTTGCCGGCCTCGATTGCGAGATCACGCCCGAAGATGAAGCGCTCGTCGATTCACTCGTAAGCCCAGGGCATCCGTCGACACCGGGCTACAACGATCCGTCGTATCCGTGGGAGAAACGCCGGTCCTAGGACCTCTGACTCTTGGGCAGCAGGCGACACGCCGAGAATCGAAAGCTAGGAGATCTGGGTCGCCGAGAAGTCTCATTCGACGACCCTTTTACCCCCAGATAAGCGACTGATGAGTTGATAGCGCCAGTCACTGGCTTGAGCCAAGAACAGCGATGCCGTCCACCTCAATCAATAACTCGGGCGCTGTAAACAAAACTCCACCGATCAAGGTACAGGGCGGGTAGTCCCCTGTAAAGAATTCCTTCCTCGCCCTAACAAAGTCTTCTCTGTAGCGAACGTCAGTCAGGAAGCAGTTCAGCTTGACGATGTCACTCATGCTCCCACCCGCTGCTTCTAACAGCGCCTTCATGCGGGTGAGTAAACACACGGACTGCTGATAAGCGTCACCGATCGACGCAGCCTTTCCTTGCGAATCTCGCGCAGTCATTCCGCTAAGGAAAACCATCTCGCCGACGACAAAGCAGTTTGACGAAATTCCTGGGCCTGGTTCACTAACGTTGACTGCAGTAATCCGGCGCCGTTTTGCTTGGATTATTCGAGACATTGGTGAGCTCCGCCCGTAGCTGCGATTCGACGTCGACTTGTCCGGCAACAAACAGTCGAATAAGTGTGTTCAGACTTCACGCACTCGTTTAATGTGCCTGCACCGAACGGAACTCCTTGACGAACTCGATCAATGCCGCGGTATTGGCTGAACGACGTCGGACCATGCTAAATGCAGACCCATATGAGAGGATATTCGGCAGGATGGGGCGCAGCTGATCCATCGCCACCCACGGGCTCGCATAGTGTTCTGGCAAGTAACCGAGGTGCGTACCGCTAAGAATGAGCTGAGTAGTCGCCTCCATGTGGCCGGTCGTCGCGGTCGTTTTGAAGTGAATCCCTCGAGGGGCCTGCCAGTTCGCGAGGTAGTCTCGACCGACAAACTCCACGCCCCCGAGTTCGACAACCTCAATGAGGTCTGGTGCGCGATTGAACAGTGTGTGCGAGCGGCCGCAATACAAGGTTTGCTGTTCGACGAGCACCGGCGTGTAAATGAGTTCCCGCCGACGACGTTGCAGCGGGCCAATCGCGACATGCAACTGATTCTCGACGAGTCCGAGCTCAAGCTCGATCGCGGAGGCTGTGTGAAGGTGCAAATGAACGTCGGGAGCTCTTTTCTTGAAGCCCGCGATGATCTCTTTGAGCTTGAGTTGCGCATTGGTAATGGTCGCGTCCGCAACTCCTATGTGCAGGTCTCCAACTAGCCGGCCGCGAAGGGTACCGATCTCGGAGCGGAACCCCTCGATGGATTCAAAGAGATTCAGAGAGGCTTGATAGACCCGCTGACCTTCGACGGTGAGCCGAAATCCGCCTCTTCCACGATCGCAGAGTCGCATTCCGAGGCGTAGCTCAAGGTCCGCGATCTTGTTGCTGATTGTTGGTTGCCCGACATTCAACTCCGTTCTAGCCGCCGAGAATCCGCCGCTGCGAGTTACTGCGACGAACACTCTCAGCAGGCCCAAGTCCAGATTTGAAATTTGCGGCAGTGCGATAGACATTCAGGTGTCGTAAGGGTTTCTACGCTCATCAATACATTGGCTAGAACGCATACAACGTCTCTCATATCAATATAGCGATGTAATTCCTTAGTGGATACCGTCTTCGCCGAAGCACAGGAGAGGCAGTACGGTGGAAGACCAGCATTCCGCTCACGATTACGAGTCCGGCAGACTTAACCTCCCTTTTGTTGGGCACTGTACGTTCGGGAAGCAGCCGATCTGTCTCGACTGGAATGCGATTGACGCGGACGCGGCAATCGTGGGCATCCCCTTCGACATGGGGACGCAGTACCGGGCCGGCGCGCGTTTTGGTCCCCGAGCAATTCGCGAAGCGTCGACTCTCTTTTCGTTCGGCCACAGCGGTGCCTACGACGTTGAGGACGACGTCGTTTACCTGCCGCGCGACGTGGTTCGGATCGTCGACATCGGCGATGCAGACATGGTGCATACCGACACGATGGGAAGTCTGCACAACGCCGAAACCGCGGTGCGCGCAATTCTGAACGCCGGCGCGCTGCCCGTAGCGCTTGGCGGCGACCACTCTATTCATGCTGCCTGCATCAAGGCGTTTGACGGTCAGCAGCCCGTTCACATCGTGCACTTCGACGCACATCTCGACTTCGTCGATCAGCGACACGGTGTCCGATACGGACACGGAAACCCGTTGAGGCGCGCGTCCGAAATGCCGCACGTAACTGGCATAACTCACCTCGGCATCCGAGGCGTTTCTTCATCCAACAAGAGTGACTACGACGCCACGCGGGCGTTCGGATCAAAGATCCTATCCGTCAGACAGATCCGACGCCTGGGCCCAGAACGGACGCTCGCTGAAATACCGAAGTCGCCGCGCTATTACGTGACCATTGACATCGATGGCTTCGACCCGTCGATCGCACCGGGCACGGGCACTCCAAGTCCCGGTGGATTTCTCTACTACGAGGTTGTAGAGATTCTGCAAGGGCTGGCGAAGCAAGGTGACATCGTCGGAGTGGATCTGGTCGAAGTGGCGCCGGACTATGACCACTCAGGAATCACGGCCTTCCTGGCGGCACGTGTGCTCCTGGACATCCTGGGGTATGTCTTCCACGAACGCAGCCAACGCACGAGGACACCGTGAAGTTGGGCAATCGCGATCAGACGATGAGATTCCGATGACGGCGCGGTTCCGAGTGCACATCGAGAACGAAACCAAGCTTATGCCTGTCTTCACCGTTTATCCCAACCAGTACGAGGCGGCGCTGGGTCGGCACGCCGAGGTATCTAAATTTGTCGACACCACGTGGGGGATAGACGGCGATGTGTTCGAGCGGGCGATCACCGACGCAGACGCCTTGATTGGGTATCGCTTTCCCCGGGCACATCTTGCGGAGCGTGCTCCGAAGCTGAAGTTCGTCCAGGTGCTGGGCGCTGGGGTCGACTACATGCTGCCGTTTGACTGGGTTCCGCGGGGGCTGACGCTGACCAATAACTGTGGCGCTCATGTGCCGAAGGCGGCCCAATCGGGTCTGATGGCGATCCTGATGGCCAATGCACAGGTGCCGAAGCTGGTCACAAGCCAGAGACGACGCGAGTGGAATCGCATATTTACGCTCGACCGTATCAGGCAAGACGCTGCTGATTGTGGGTGTCGGGCATATCGGCGGCGGAATTGCGGAGCAGGCGAAACAACTTGGAATGCGAGTGCTCGGCGTACGGCGCAGTGACGTGCCCCATCCGACGGTCGATGAAATGCATGGCCCCGACGCGCTTCATTCGCTGCTGCCCCGGGCTGACATCGTGATGGTTAACACCGCTCTGACCTCAAGCACGCGTTTCATGATGGGACGTACGAGTTTTCACATGATGAAGCGAGGCGCCGCCTTCATAAACATGTCTCGTGGTGGCCTGGTTGATCCCAAGGCATTGGAAGAGGCGCTTCGTACCGATCACATCAGCTGCGCGATTATTGATGTGACCTTCCCGGAGCCCCTGCCGTCGGACTCAACTTCGTGGGATGCGCCCAATCTGATCATCACGCCTCATGTTTTGTCGGATGATCTCGATGCAGTACGTCCCACGAACGCTGGACATTTTCTTCGAGAACGTTCGGCGGTGCGTTGCAAGCGAGCCTCTTACCAACGTTGTCGAAATCGACCGCGAGTATTGATTTCTTCGGCTGACAATTTTTCTTGATGGGGAGATAGTCATGGAGCAAACGAAGCCAGAATTTGATTCGACGGATACGCATGCAACTGGCCGCCGGAAAGTTATCAAGACATTGGCCGTGTCTGCAGTTGGCGCCCCGCTGGTGTTTACATCGCGCAAGTCAAAGGCAGCAACAATCAAGCTCACCGTTCGTGATCCAGGTGGTCCGTATGTAAAGGCGATGACAGAGGCGTTCTACAAGCCCTTTAATGATGCGATGAAGGGCGACATTGTTGTGACGGGCGTAATTAGTCAGCATGAGCCAACCGCCTTGATCAAGTCGATGGTCGAATCAAAGACGTATACCTGGGACATCGCTGGCGGATTCAGTATCGCGTCGACAAACGCGCTCTTGGAGGGACCGGGATATCTCGAGAAGTTGGAGATAGACAGTGACCCCGAGGTGCAGGAAATTCCGACAA
This sequence comes from uncultured beta proteobacterium, assembly GCA_963746085.1. Classification (GTDB taxonomy): domain Bacteria; phylum Pseudomonadota; class Gammaproteobacteria; order Burkholderiales; family Burkholderiaceae_F; genus JACCZX01. The sequence goes on along the minus strand of CAVVAI010000006.1, from coordinate 38,350 downwards.
AGTTTCGGATGCCCTACCTGCTGGGGTATGAAGTGTTCACGTGTGTTCTTGCCTATCGGACCGACGTGTACCCGAAGAAGGCACCCGTACCAACGGGATGGAAGGACTTGTGGGACGTGAAGCGCATTCCTGGAGTCCGCTCGTTGAGAAAGAACCCGTTCTATACGATCGAGCAAGCGGTGATGGCGCAGGGAATTCCCGGTAATCAGGTCTACCAGTATCTGCAAAAGAATGGCTTTGAGCCGGCCTTCAAATCGCTCGACCAGATACGCAAGAACGTCAATATCTGGTGGACGGGAGCTGCGCAGACCTCACAGCTATTGGCAACTGGAGAGGTGGACATGGTTCCGACTTTCAATGGGCGCGCTCAGGACGCGATCGACGGCGGTGCACCGGTCGCGCTCTCGTGGAATGAGGCACTCTGGACGTACGGCGGCATGGCAATCATCAAGGGCGGCCCGAATATCGAGGCCTGTCGCAAGTTCATCAAGTTCTGCGCGAATGCGGAGCGACAAGCAACGCTTGCCAAGTTCATCGCGGTCGGACCAACCAATCCAAATGCGTTCAAGCACATCCCTCCTGCCCGGGCTGCCGTGCTCGGAACCGCGCCCGCCAATTTGGCGAAGTCAATCGAGTTCGACGCGACCTTCTGGGGAAAGGAAAAGGACCGTGCGACGGATCGATTCAATCAATGGATTCTTGGGTAGTTGCCAGCGGAGGGTCCAGCGAGGTTAGCGCGTCGCTCGTGCTCACATGCGCACCGGGACGCTGTGCATTGCCGCTCATGAAGGTATTGCGCAGGTGACCCGGTTCGTGTGTGTTTCCAGTGACTGAAGCGACTTACAAACTCCAGATTCGCGGACTGCGAAAGGCTTACGGCCCCGTCCGAGCGCTTGGCGGGGTCGATTTGGAAATGAAGGAAGGGGAGTTCGTTACTCTCCTTGGCGCATCCGGTTCTGGGAAGTCAACGATCCTTCTCATCATCGCAGGCCTGATTCAGCCCGATGCTGGCGAAGTGTGGATCGACGGGAAGCAGTCCACGTACACGCCGGCCCATATGCGCGACATCGGCGTGGTATTCCAGAACTACGCGCTGTTCCCGCACATGACTGTCTACGAGAACATCGCGTTTCCCCTTCGAATGCGTCGTCATTCGGAATCGAGGATCCGGGAGGAAGTTGATCGTGTGCTGGCAACCGTTCAGCTTTCCGGTCTGGGGCATCGACTTCCGAGCCAACTCTCGGGTGGGCAGCAGCAGCGCATCGCCTTGGCGCGCTGCATGGTTTACCAGCCGCCGATCATTCTGATGGATGAACCGCTCGGGGCACTGGACAAGAAGCTCAGGCAGCAGCTTCAACTCGAGATTCGCCAGGCTTCACCAAACGCTCGGCATCACAGTCCTGTACGTGACCCACGATCAGGAAGAAGCGCTTGCGATGTCAGACAGGATTTGCCTCATGAACAGTGGCGGGATAGAGCAAATCGGTACGCCGAGTGACCTCTATTTCCAGCCAAGAACTATCTTCGCTGCCGATTTTCTTGGCGAGTCCAACTTGCTCGATGCGACTCTGCTTTCGAGGGACAACCGCAACGCCGATCTGCAGGCGATGACCGGGGCGAAAATCAAGGCGACGCTGGGTCAGGAAATCGCGCCTGGACAGAGGGTGAAGTTCCTCGTTCGCCCGGAGAATCTTCGCATTCTTGGACCCGGTGAGCAGGCGGACAACGAGCTCACCGCCAAGCTCCGCGACCGGATTCTGCTTGGACATGTGACAAAGCACTACGCAACACTCCTCGACGGCAGCGAAGTCTCTGCTTCGCAAATGACACGGCCTGGACAACCCATCCTCCGTCCTGGCGAAGAGGTTCGCTTGGGCTTTGATCGGCAAGGCACGGTGTGCCTGCCGTTGACTTAGCTAACTTAGCGAAGCAGCGAGGATGCAGGGCGCGACGCTCACCATGACATTGAACCTCACGCAGCGTCGTCGCGATGCGGTGAGGCTTTTGCCGCTGCTGCCAGTCGTTTTGTATCTCCTCTTGCTATTCGTTTATCCGGTGGGCCAGCTTCTCTGGCTTAGCGTCATAGACAGCCAAGGCAATCTGACGGCAGTGCACTACGTTCGCCTGTTCACCACGAACACCTACGTAAGGGTTCTGGGTATCACGTTCGAGATCGCGTTCTGGACAACGTTGATCTCAGTGCTCGCCGGATATCCGCTCGCCTACCTCATAGCGACGGTCTCCAGCCGCATGCGGAACGTCCTGATTCTCTGGGTGCTCGTGCCGTTCTGGACGAGCTTTCTGGTCCGCACATTTGCTTGGCTCATATTGCTGGGACGTAAAGGTGCGATCAATGAGTGGTTGGCAGCGATCGGTTTGACCGATGCTCCTCTTCCCCTTATCTACAACCGTGCAGGAGTGCTGATCGGCATGGTGCATGCGTTGATGCCGATTGCTGTGCTGACGATGGTGACCGTCATGCGCACCATCGATCCTGCGCTAGTCGGGGCAGCGAGCACGCTTGGTGCGCGGGGCGGCCAGTCATTCTGGCGCGTCTATTTGCCGCTGTCGATGCCGGGGGTGGCTGCCGGGGCGCTGCTGGTGTTCGTGCTTTCGCTAGGCTTCTTCATCACGCCCGCACTGCTGGGCAGCGGTCGGGAGGTTTTGATTGCCCAAGTCATCATTGAACAGATTGAGCAGCTGCTCAACTGGGGGTTCGCCGGCGCAGTGTCGGTCCTTTTCCTCTTTGCGACCCTCGCTGTCATCTTTCTGTACGAGAGGGTCTTCGGCCGATCGATGCTGATCGAAGACCCCAATGCGAGGCATTCGACGCGGCCGATCGGACTGATTGGGCAGCTGGCATCTCTGGCAGGTGGACGTCTGATCGTCCTGTTGGGTTGGGTCTGCGATCGTGCAGGCCAGGCGCTGGACTGGATCCGCCCCATTCAACCCGATCGCCGCCGTGCCGCGGTATCGCGCTTTGTACTTTGGACCGTGGCACTGATCACGCTTGTGTATTTGGCGGCTCCATCCTTCTTTGTCATTCCCGTCTCGTTCTCCGAAGCACCCTACATTCAATGGCCGCCGCTCGGATTCACCCTGGAAAACTACAGAATATTCCTCGCGGATCCGACCTATGTGGGTGCAATGATCCGCTCGCTGGTCGTGGGGCTCGCATCGGCGTCATTGGCCATGTTGCTTGGGGTTCCGGCCGCGTTCGTCTTGACGCGGCGTTCTGTGCCATGCAAGCGCATCGTCCTGGCTTCCATCCTCGCGCCGATGATCCTGCCGCACATCATTATCGCGATAGCACTGTTCTTCCTGTACGGTCAATTCGGCCTAGTCGGAACAATTCTGGGACTGGTCCTCGGCCATGCATGTATTTCCGTTCCATTTGTCGTTGTTACGGTCATGGCTGTCTTGAAGACCTACGATGAACGATTAGATCAGGCGGCATCGAGTCTTGGGGCAAACAAGTTTCAGGCACTAAGGCGCGTGACATTCCCCGTTATTTTCCCTGGAATCCTTGCCGCCTTTCTATTTGCATTCGTGATTTCGCTCGATGAACTAAGCATCGCGCTTTTCATCAGTGGCGGTGCGTCGCCGACGCTTCCGAAGCAAATGTGGGTCGACTCGATGCTGCGCGTGAGTCCGGTCGTCACGGCGGTTTCGACGGTCGTGCTTGTTTTTGTGACGTCGATCATTCTCGTCGCAGAACTTGCACGCCGCCGCGTTGAAAGGCGTCTGGTCATTGATCGAGCGGAGGGGCTGTGAGCAGAGTGGTGATGAGTGCGAGGGAAACGTTAAGCGCGGAGGGGCAGGCCGTCTACGACGAGATCATGGGCAGTCGCGGCAAGGTTGATGAAGCGTTTCAGGTTCTACTACCGGCCCCGGAGTTGCTCCGGCGAATCGCGCACCTGGGTTCATACGTGCGCTTTGGTTCTGGCCTGACTGCTGCAGTCAGGGAGTGCATCATTCTCGCTACCGCGCGCCACATGGGATCGGAGTTTGAGTGGGCCGATCATGAACCGCAGGCTCGAGCGGCAGGCGTTTCGGCAGAAACCATTCAATCGATCAGGGACGGCAACCTACCGGTCCACGGCAGCAACCCGGAGCGTCTCGTCGTTCAGTTCGCCTATCAAACGCTGCGCGATCAGAACGTCACGGATACGTGTTTTCGCAGTGTGCAAACCGAGTTCGGGGCCGTGGGAACTGCGGAGATCGCAGCGACTATCGGCTTCTATTCGATGCTGGCGAACATCCTCACGGTGTTTAACGTGGGTCGATGAGCAAGAGCAATGGATAAGCGACTTGGGTTCGTCGGCGCCGGAGCCATGGGTAGTTTCGTTGGAGGGATGCTCGCCCGCGCGCACTACGACTACGACGTCACGCTGATTGACGGGTGGCCGGAGCACATCAAGGCAATCAAGGAGCAAGGACTTCTTATCACTGGCACGCACGGTCGAATCACCGTCGGGCTGAGAGCACTTCACATCCATGAACTTCACAAACTTTCCTTGACGCCGCTTGATGTCGCATTCATTTCGGTCAAGGCCTACGACAGCGAGTGGGCTACTGCACTAATCAAGGACTACCTCGCTTCTGATGCCATTGTCGTATCTCTCCAGAATGGTTTCAACGAAGCAACTATCAGCAGAGTGCTGGATGGGCAGCCGGTCATCGGTTGCATAGCCAGCACCTTAGGAGCGGAAATTATCGGCCCGGGAGTAGTCAGCCGCGCCTACGAGCCCGGCGGAGATAGATATGAAGTGTTTCGCGTCGGCGAGGTCGATGGGACGATGACCGCCCGAGTGCGGTGGGTGGTAGACGCCTTGAACAGCGTCGACACTACAAAGGCGACCTCCAACTTGTTCGGTGAGCGCTGGAGCAAGCTGGTTGCTAACTCAATGGTGAATCCGCTGGCGGCGATCACGGGCCTCCGGGACCGGGCGATGAGCATGAATTCCGAAGTGCGAAGACTGAGCATGCTGCTGGCGATTGAGGCGGTAAAGGTGGGTCGTGCGGCGGGGTATTCGCTGGTCCCGATATTCGGAATCCCGGTCGATCGGTGGGTCGCCGCCGGCAACGGGCAGGGTGTAAATCAGCTCGACCTCGATTTGGTCAGAATGGCCGAGCGCGCAACAGACAAAGGTCGTTCGTCCACACCATTGGATGTTGAGTTAGGACGCAGAACAGAGTTGGATTACTTCAACGGGCTTGTTATGTCCAAGGGCATCGAGTTGGGAATTCCGACGCCAGTTAACGACTCGGTGATGGCAATTTTTAGGTCGGTAGAGCGGGGCGAGCTAAAGCCAGGACTCGCGAACCTCGATCAGCTTCGCCGTGGCACCAAGGGCGCAGGTGACGTTCAGTTGGTTGGTAGTTGAGCCGTGGCCTCCCGGCGGGGGCGACGGATCAACTGAGGATCGTCCACGGTGAGCGTGTATGGACACGGTCCGATGCAGCAGTACGGCAAGGGCGGAGCCCTCATGGTCGCAGCTGCAGCGTGTTTGGTTGTCAACGATGCCCTTTGCAAATGGCTGATGCCACAGTATCCGGCAGGTCAGATCATGGCCATTCGCGGAGCGGTGATCTTGGTGATGTTCCTGGGTGCTTCGTTGGCTTCGAACACTGTGGCCCGAGGAGTGACCTTCCGCAGCAAGAAAACTCATGCGCTACGCGCTGGCTTAATCGGCCTTTCCGCGTTGCTATTCCTTAGTGGCCTGTCAGCCATGCCGCTCGCCAATGCAGTCGCGCTTTCCTTTACGAGCCCGCTTGCCGTGGCCGCATTCTCCGGCCGCATGCTAGGCGAGCGGGTAGAGGCCAAGCGATGGCTGGCTATAGGAGTGGGTTTTTTGGGGGTACTGCTGATACTCAATCCAAGCCTGGAACACTATGGCCCGGCCAGCGTGCTTCCCGTTCTTGCAGGCCTGGCGATCGCACTGTCCGATCTGCTCACGCGTCGAATGTCGACTCATGAGACGTCCGTATCGATTTCGCTGTCGACTGCGTTGGGAACGGTCGTTGTCGGAGCGTGCACCTTTGCATTCGGCTGGCGCTGGCCCGATCAAGGTGCCCTGATCGTGGTTGCGGTCGCCAGCGTGTTCTTTCTGCTGGCCTATGTTTTGATGGCTCAGGCATTTCGTGTTGCGCCCGCGTCCTACGTCGCGCCGTTTCGCTACTCGGCACTTGTCTGGAGTCTCGCAATCGGATTTGTGCTCTGGGGCCAGGTACCCGATCACATCGTCCTCATCGGCGCCATCCTGATCATCATTGCGGGTATCTATCTGGTGAGGGTGAAGTGGACACCCGGATAACACTGTCGTTCACGCACCCAAAGAGCTAGCGCTTTCTCTATCAAAGATCACTTCTCATCAGAAACCGGAGTGTCCAAATGCTGGCGAACCCTATTCCATGGCCCGAAGGAAATCGGTGCGCTGTTGCTCTGACGTGGGACGTGGACGCCGACAGTGGCCTCAACTACGCCCATCCTGATTCGGCAGACAACCTCGTTGCGACGCAGTCATTTGTCAGGTACGGGCCGTCGATCGCCGTCCCGCGGTTGATGGAGATTTTCCGCAGGCTCGAGCTGCGACTGACCTTCTTCATACCGGGATGGGTGATTGAAACCTATCCAGCGGCTATCGACTTGATCGTCAGTAACGGCCACGAGGTGGGACTTCACGGGTACATGCACGAACGTTCCAATCAACTTACCCGAGATGAAGAGGCCGGTGTTCTCGCCCGCTCGCTCGACGCTTACTCGAAGCGCATTGGGGGACGTCCACGGGGCTGGCGGGCGCCAGGTTTTGCCTTCTCCAAACACTCCCTGGATCTGCTGGTCGATGCCGGCTTTGACTACGACTCGTCGCTGATGGGAGACGATATCCCGTACTCGATCCAGGGCACGTCAGGTCGGCTGGTCGAGCTGCCGACTGACTGGACCTTGGATGACTGGCCGTACTACATGCACAACCGTGACTTTGGCTACACGATGCCAATCTCCGCTCCGGCGCGCGCGATGGAAGTGTTTCGCGCTGAGTTCGATGCGGCGCATACCTACGGCGCGCTTTGGATTTCCGTCTGGCATCCGTTCCTGTCGGGCCGGCTCTCGAAGTTTCACGCGATCGTTGAGTTGATCGAATACATGCGAAGCCGGGGCGACGTATGGTTCGCTCGGCTGGATCAGGTGTGTGATCACGTTCGCAACTTGGAGTCGGCAGGAAAGTGGCGGCCGTCAGTTGTCAGGATTCCCTCCTAGATTTCTCGGCTCGCTCGTTACAAGGAAACCGTTCGTGTCTGCCACGCCTCGTATCGCACCGCTATCAGCGCGCACTGCGCGGATTCGCGCAGACCCAATAGTCGGATACACGAAAAAGCGCCGCGGTCTCAGGTCAGCTGGCCCACGCCTCAGACCCCTTAAGCTAAGCGAACGAACATCCAATTTGCCTGAACTCAAACCAAATTCGTGGGAGAAACGACGCGCCTAGGGCCGCCGTTTCACACCGGTTGTGGCACCACACGCAGGTACTTCTTCACCGCCTGCCAGCCGCGCGGAAAGAGTGACTTCGCCTCGGCATCAGGAATTGACGCCAGGATGATCACATCTTCACCGGGCTTCCAGTTCACCGGCGTGGCGACGCGATGCTTGGCGGTCAACTGCAACGAGTCGAGCACGCGCAGCACCTCGTCAAAGTTGCGGCCTGTGCTCATCGGGTAAGTAAGCATCATCTTGATCTTCTTGTCCGGGCCGATCATGAAGACCGAACGTACGGTCGCGTTGTCCTGCGCGCTGCGGTCCTTCGCCTCGCCGCTGGCGTTCGGATGAATCATGTCGTATAGCTTCGCCACGTTGAGCTCCGGATCGCCGATCAGCGGATAGTTGATCCGGTGCCCTGTCACATCGGCGATGTCCTGCATCCAGCGCGCATGGTCCGCGACACTGTCCACGCTCAGGCCGATGATCTTCGCGTTGCGGCGCTCGAATTCGGACTTCAGCCCTGCCATGTAGCCAAGTTCGGTCGTGCACACGGGTGTGAAATCTTTCGGATGCGAGAACAGAATCGCCCAGGAGTCGCCGATCCATTCATGAAAGCGGATCGGGCCGACCGTTGTTTCGGCCGTGAAATCGGGTGCTGCGTCGCCAATTCTGAGTGCCATGGTCTATCTCCTTTGTGAATGAGTTGAGGTTGTGCTCCCGAAGCGGGTTCGCCCGGGATTACTGAAAAATTTCATCATCTGTCTTCAATGGAAAGAAAGGACAAGCCCAAGTTCGCCGGCACCGCCTCCTCCATCAGCGCCGGCTTCGGCAACTTCAATTGCGCCATCAACGCGACGTATCTGGCACGCGAACGCACCTGCAGCCGTGGGTTGTGCCGGCGCTCCTCGCCGATCGTGCTGAAGGCCGCACGGTTGTAGTCGTGTGCGGGATACACGCGCGTTGCCTCCGGCAACCGAAGCAATCGTCCGAAGAGCGATTCGTATTGCGCGGCCGCGTCGCCACCGGGCAGATCGGTGCGGCCGGTGCCGCGAATCAGCAGCGTGTCGCCAGTGAATGCCAGGTCGTCGAGTACAAAACACATCGAGTCGGGTGTGTGTCCTGGCGTCGCAAGCGCGTGCAGCTGCAGTCCGTCAATCGCAATCGTCTGGCCGTCGGTTAACCGCAGCGACACGACTTCGCACGCCGTTCGCTCGCTCATCGCCGCGACGCAACCGGTCCGATCGCGTAGCGCCGCGAGCCCGGAGAAGCGATCGGCATGCAGATGCGTATCGAGCACCTGTGCGAGCCGCAGTTCCATTTCCTCGAGCAACCGCAAGTACCGATCGACATCCTCGCGCACAGGGTCGATCACGAGAGCCTCGCCGCCGCGTCGACCGGCAATCAAATAGGTGTAGCTGCTGGAAGGTTCGTGAAAGAGCTGACGCAGGATCATCGACAGACCTCCGCCCCGAGTGCGACCGCCGCTGCGTCGACGGTCGCGAGCCGAAACGGCGCCTCGATGCGGTTGACCGGATCGAAGCGCGAGCGCTGCGTGTAGTTCACATGCCGCCCGTAGATGTGCAACGACACTGCGATGCGGTCACCATCGTTCCATACGCTGTGGATCGCGCCGGACGGCAGGACCAATATGTCGCCGGGACCAAACGTGCGCTCGCCGACCATGACAGTCTCCGCATAGCCGGGCCGGCCGCGATCGTCCAGCCGCTTCCAGAACGAGTTGCGCTCGGTGCCCTCCAGGCCGGCGACCACGGCCCACGTACCGTGATCGTGCGGCGGCGTGCCGCGGCCCGGCAACCAACTCGCCACGAAGACCGCGAGTTGATGATCCGCTTCCTCGTGCAGCACGCAGATGCCGAATCCCTGCTCGGCGTCGGGTACGCACATTTCCGGCCGCAACCAGTCGTCGCGCCGCGTGGCGGCGCGGCGCGCCAGCACCCGCACGCGTGCAAGCAGGTCGCGCTCGCCGCTCGCGGCCGCTCGCGCTGCGCGCAGTTCGGCGACGAGGCTATCGATGTTGAATTCCGTTTCCATCTGCACTCCTTCGGAACTTCAGTCCCTGGGTCCACGGCATGCGTATGCCAGAGCACTTGCCGCGAGGAAATGGGCAAGCGCGTCGGAGTCGTCGAATTCGTCGACGTCTTCGCTGCTTACGTCGCGCGCCACTGCGTGAAACCCGCGCGCGTCGCGCCACACCTGCACGACGAAGAAGACACCCGCATCCATGCACTGCCTCCCTGGCGGCGAACCTTAGAGAAGAGGGCGTTGCTCGGGTGTTGCTCGGCGCAGGCCGGCTACGCGTACGAGCGATGCACGAGTCCGGAAAACTCTTTATCCGCGGCGATTTGCGCGAGCTCGTTGTCGACAGTGCTGACCGCCTGCTCATGCACAAGCCGCACCGTGTCCGCTGGCAGCAATGAGGCAACTTGCGCAGTCAGCGCGGCCGCCTTTGCGAGGTCGACCCGACTGGTCAGGGCAGACGCTTCAACACAAGCGGCGAGACGCGCGGCCCCTTCGAGATCGCCGCAGGCATAGAGAAGCCTCGCCCGGTCGAGCACACATTGGACCGTTGCGCCGTGATGCTGCGTTGAACACGTCGCGACGGCTGCTTCACGTTGCAGAGTCCACGCGTCGTCGATACGTCCTTCGAGCTCGGCGATCTGCGCCGAGACGAGCAGAAGCTGCGGCAGGTTGACATGATCGGCGTGCGCGCGGGCCACCACCGCGCCTTCCTCCGCGTGACGACGCGCGTCAGCGAGCGCGCCGAGCGCAAGGTGCGCACGACTGAGGTGAAGCAGAAAGTAGCCACGCAGAGCGAATCCGGCCTCTTCGACCATCCGTAGCCCCGCGTGCAATGGCCCCAGTGCCTCCGCGCTGCGGCCGGCGCCGATATGCGTCGCGCCGATGTTGTTGAGCTGCGCGATGATGCCGACCTGATTGTTGATTGCACGATTAACGCCAAGCGCGCGTTCGTAGTGCTCAATCGCCGCGTCCCATTGGCCGAGTTCGCGCTCTACCTGACCGAGGTTGTTGAGAAACGTGGCTATCAGCACCTGGTCGTTGGCGCGCTCTGCCAGGCGCAGTCCTTGTTCGCAATAGCGGCGCGACTCCACGTACCGGCCGCACTTGACGGCCGCCGTTGACAGGATCGACACGGCCATGCGTACGCCCTCTGTGTCTGCCGCGCCACGGTAGCTGCGCAGCGCGAGCTTTGCTTCTTCGGCTGCCTCGCCGAAGCGCGCCAGACGCGCCAGCAGCGTGGCGCGGCCCATCGCGCTCTGAGCATGAGCGCGCAACTGGACCCGCGTGGGTGAGACCGGCAGTGGCAACGAGGAAAGCGCCGTCAAGCCTTCGTCCGCGCGGCCCGTCAAATCAAACAGCTGCGCAAGCACCAGTGCCGCTGGTCCGGCCAGGTCCGCGCGATCGTGCCGTCGCGCCCAACGCAACGCCGCCAACGCCTCGGAGAATTCCGGCCCGATGCGGGCGAGCGCCGAGCGCTGCTCGACCGCGCTGCTGTCGGCGTACCCGGCCATGACGTTGCAGTAGAACTCGGCATGTCGTTGTTCGGCGGCCCTTATCTGCTCGACCAGGCGCTCGGCCGCAAACCGACGAATCAGCGGATGCAATGCGCAGCGGTCGCCATCCAACAGCAGCAACGATTTGTCAGCCAGCGCGCCAAGCAGCGGCAGACTCGCATCTGCGACATGGCGCGCAGCCTCTCGGGAAAACGCGCCTGCAAAAACTGAAAGCGAAGCCAGTGCGGATTGCTCCATGGGCGTCAGCAGGCGCCAAGACTGCTCGAACGTGGCACACACGCTACGGTGTTCCAGCCGCTCTTCGCCCTCTTCGGCGCTCTCGAGCACGTCGAGCGAGCGCTCGAGCTCGGCCGCAATCTCCGCCGCCGGCAGCAGGCGCGACCAGTTGGCCGCCAGCAGGATCGCCAAGGGCATGCCGCCGACCGACCGCACGATCACACCCATGTCGCCTGCCTGCGCCGCGGCGTCGAATCCGGGTTTGACTGCGGTCGCTTTGGCGACGAACAACTGCACTGCGTCGGACGCCAGCAGTTCGGCCGGCTCCGCCTCCGCGGGCGGCACGCTCAAGCCGCCGAGCGGAAGCAGCCATTCCCCGCGCGCATCGAGACGCGTGCGTGAAGTGGCGCAGATCTTGAGCCTGCCGGCCTCGGAAAGCAGCCGTTCGACCACGCGGGACAAGTCGCTCAAGTGCTCACAGTTGTCCAGCACCAGCAAGATCGTGCGCGGCTTCAATTGCATGCAAAGCGCGTGCAACGGATCGCGTTCGGACGTCACCCGAAGTTCAGTGCAGATGCGTGCGACCGCTTGGGCGGTATTTGTCAGGTCGTCGAGTGCGATCCAGTAAACGCCGTCAGCGAAAGCTGCCGCGAGTCGAGGCAGCGCTTGTTTGACGAGTCGACTCTTGCCGACTCCGCCCGGACCGGTGACTGTAAGCAAGCGACATTGTTCGCGTGCCAGCAGCGTGTTGACCTCCGCCAACTCCGCACGGCGCCCAATGAACCCTGCGACGGTTTGATCCGCGCTCACCAGCGTCGCGGCCGCGTTCGTCGCGAGCGCACGCACGCGCGCGGAAGGCTCGACACCCAACTCGTCCTCCAGATGTTGGGCAAACCCGCTTACCGCCCGCCGCGCGTCGACCATGCGTCCCTGCGCGTACAGCGCTTCAGTCAACGCAGCGAGTGCATCTTCGTCGAGCGGGTCGAACGCGAGGCACTGTCGCGCGAGTAACTCACGCGCTCGTGCGTCGTCGCCCAATTGCCCCAGGCGCTGCGCCACCGCCTCTCGATAGACGGCGGCCAAGCGGTTGCGCTCGAACCGCAGCCACTCGATGAAGGACTCGGTCGCCTTGTGTTCGAAGCCGTCGCAGAACGCGCCGCTGTACGCCGCGACGGCGCGCTCCCAGTCGGCCTGCGCGACGGCCGTCTCGAAGTCGCGCAGATCGGAATCGACGCACCAGCGCAACGCGTTCACACGCGTCTCCAGCCCTTCGAACCAAGGCTGTCGCCGTGCGCGAAACAGCACCTTGCGCAGATTGCGGCGCGCAGCTTCGTCATCCAGCTCCGGCCACAGCAGGCCGATCAGCTGATCGCGTGTCACCCAGTCGCCGCGCGCGGCCAACACAACCGCCAGCTGCGTCATGCGCTCGGGCAACAGGGGCTCGTTACCCGCCGACCATCGCAGCGCGGGTGTGCCAAAGAGTCTTATGCGAATTGCCTGCATGCAGCGCGTCTGTTCTCCTCGCGGCGGGCAACAGGTAAAGGGTAAACAGACGCGGCAGTGTTGGCGTTCGCGCGGCAGCCGTCAAGCGAACACGCCGATCACGAGCGCTTTGGACGCGGCCCCGCAAACCCCTGCGACTCTTTGCTCGCCTGATAGATGCGTGCCGTGTCGTCCGAATCTTCGGGAGGTGCAATAAACATCTTTAAAAACGCTGGCTCTTGGGCAGCAGCGCCGCCACGATGCCCAGCAGCGGCAGATACGCGATCGCCTGGTAGACGTATTCGATGCTGGTGCGGTCCGCGAGCACGCCCAGCACGGCCGCGCCCAGGCCGCCCATGCCGAACGCGAATCCGAAGAACAGGCCCGACACCATGCCCACCTTGCCGGGGATGAGCTCCTGCGCGTAGACCAGGATCGCCGAGAACGCCGACGACAGGATCAGGCCGATCACGACCGTGAGCGTGGTGGTCCAGAACAGGCCGGCGTGCGGCAGCAGCAGCGCGAACGGCGCCACGCCCAGGATCGAGACCCAGATCACCGGCTTGCGGCCGATGCGGTCGCCGACCGGCCCGCCGACGATCGTGCCCACGGCCGACGCGAACAGGAAGACGAACAGGTGCAGCTGCGCGCTCTGCACCGACAGGCCGAACTTGCTCGATCAAATAGAAGGTGTAGAAGCTGCTGAGGCCGGCGATGTAGAAGTACTTCGAGAAGATCAGCACCAGCAGCACGCGCGATCGCGCCGCAGCACCACCTTGCGCGGATACGGCGACGCCGCTGCGGCCGCGGCTTGCGGCCGCCCGCGCGGCGACATGGTGCAGCGCGTACCAGCGGCTCACCTGCAGCAGCAGGACGATCCCGACCAACGCCACCAGTCCGAACCAGGCGACGCTGCTCTGGCCGAACGGCACGATCACCGCGGCCGCCAGCAACGGGCCGATCGCGCTGCCGGTGTTGCCGCCGACCTGGAACACCGACTGCGCGAGTCCGTGCCGTCCGCCCGACGCCAGCCGCGCGATGCGCGACGACTCGGGATGGAAGATCGCCGAGCCCAGGCCGACCAGCGCCGCAGCCATCAGCACGCTTCCGATAGTTGGACGCGTACGCCAGCAGGATCAGCCCGCATAACGTAGACGCCATGCCGAACGGCAGCGAATAAGGCTGCGGGCGACGGTCGGTGTACAGGCCGATCAGCGGCTGGAGCAGCGAAGCGGTTAGCTGGTAGGTCAGAGTGATGAGCCCGATCTGGCGCGAAGCTCAGGTGGAAATCGCCTTTCAGGATCGGATACATCGCCAGGATCAGCGACTGCATCATGTCGTTGATCATGTGCGAGGCGCTTAGCGCGCCCAACACCTTGTAGGCCGCTTTGGGCTGCGCAATAGGCGGCGTTGCCGCAGTGGCGGAAATGGACATGGCGATGTGGTGTTGCCGGTGAGGAACGGCGCGCGCGCGCGGCGGTCGACTGCGCGACGTACCTTTTATGCGGCGCGTTGAATAGTAGCAACGTGCTCGCTACGCTCTAACGTTCCGCCAAGCAAAACATAATGCTCCCCAGCGCGAGTTGCAGAGCGGCCAGCCCCTGCTGCGTCGGGACCGAAGGACGGCAAGTGTCCCGACGCTACGTCAACTAACTGCGCGACGGGTCCGCCTCCGCAAGTAAAAGTAGTCAGGGGATGGCTACTGCCGGTACTCGAAGTGGAGGCGGGAGAAGCAGTCGAATTCCTACGAACGCATGACTGACAAATTGCACGTTCAGTGAGGTTTTGGTGAAGTTGACTGCTCCGCAAGATCAAGCGCAACCGAAATGCGTCTGTCCTTGTCGGCCGGCCAACCCACGATGTTCATGTGATTTGGATGAGGCACGGGGTCTGCGACGGCGCGTAATGCTAGAGGACGGAGTGCTGCCTCAAATACGTCCGCCCGACCCAAGATCGGCCTGCCTTTAATGGAGGCAACAAACTGATCACCGATATCCCAAACCTGATTCTCGGCTAAATCGTTCAACTTGTAGACAGAGAGATTCAGATTGATGCTTGGAGGTTCAAAAGCTCGGCGCTTAACCCGACCGGTTGGGCTGACGTTTCGTTTGTCGTCGATGAAGCGGCCAAGCGTGAGGTTGCTAAGTGCCCTCTTCGGCTCAACGCTAGCGGACAACTTTGTGGATGATGGACGCCACCGCTGCAACAACTTCGTCAGAAATGAAGTCCACGCCATGAGTCCTCTTCTCGTGCCCAGACGCGCCGCATAGGCTATCCGACCATCACCGCGAACACTTAACGAAAAAGCCCTTCCACCAGCTCCAAACCAATCCATTTCAATTTCCCCATCTGCATCTACAGCAAGCTCGGGCGGGGTCAAACTCCTCTGGGCAAAAGACGAAGAAGTGCAAGGGCTGAGTCGGCCGCTGCTAGATCAACCGTAGGCTCTTCATTACCTCTTACGATTTGCTCCGACAAAAGCAAATCGTGCAAATCTTCTCTTACCGATAGGAACGCGAGTCTATCCAGCGCAAGGTCGAACTTTTCCGCGATGCGATGCGCGGCCTCGCTCTCTACGGGAGGGCCTTGTCGCCTAAAAGTTGCGCCTGAAAGAAGTGGCGGGGAGTAAGTGCTCATTCGTATTTCTTTAGCGCTAGATCGGTGACAGAAGCAAAAAATATCCTATTTTTAACTGACCTGAGACTGGCAAAAGCCGGCCAAAGTTCTGATGAATCAGCCGAAATTGGCCTCTCAGAAAAGACATCTATATCAAGGACAAGCGGAATTCCAGAAGGATTGGGCTGCTCGAGTGCTTGTGTGACTATGGCAAGATCTTTAGGAAAAGGGATCACAAACCGCTGGAGAAAACCGCTAAGTACCTTGCGAACTCTGCGGGTATCTGGAACCCGCTCTACAGTAAGTCGCTCAAAAGCAGTCTCCGGAAGTGGCAACTCAATCAAGTTAATGTAACGCACCGCAATGCGGCTGACATTAGCTGGCTGCACTGCCGCTCTAAATATTTCCCAACATATCCGCGCCTCAGCGCTAAATTCCTCCCACGAACTGTAGCCACGAAGTGCGCTGTACGTAAACCCGTTAAGTCGAAATTGAATGATTCGCGAAACATCTGAATTCTTGACCGAATGCCGATCCGAGCATCGGTGATGGCCGCGGAGGCTTTTGCATTTTCAGGGAGATCAAGAGTGAACTGACCAAAACGAATGGGTCGCCGCGAAACAAACCCTTCGACTTCTACCTTTTCGATGCGAGCTAACACATCGCTATCCAAGTCCTCGCCAAACCTTAAATCAATGACCGCTTCCTTTAGGGGCGGGCGGGAAAGTCGTCGCCGAGTAGCCACTTGGATTAGTTCTGGAACTACATCAAGCCGGTCGTAGGATGATGTTACATATTCCGCCGATACTGCCCACCCACCTCAAACAGCGCATTCGTAATCTGCCCGAGCGAGCAGACGCGCACCGCATCCATCAGCACTTCGAACACGTTCTTGTTATCGATCACCGCGCGCTGAAGCCTTTGCAGCATCTTCGGCGCTTGCTTCGCGTTGCGCTTCTGAAAATCCTCCAGCCGCTTCAGCTGGCTCTGCTTTTCTTCTTCGGTCGAGCGCTGCAGCTCGACGTGATCGGGCACGTGATCGCCGTTCGGATTTCTGAACGTGTTGACGCCGATGATCGGGTACTCGCCGGTGTGCTTCAGGTGTTCGTAGTGCAGTGACTCTTCCTGGATCTTGCCGCGCTGGTAGCCGAGCTCCATCGCGCCGAGCACGCCGCCGCGCTCGCTGATCGATTCGAATTCCTTCAGCACCGCTTCTTCGACCAGCTCGGTCAGCTCGTCGACGATGAAGCTGCCCTGGTTCGGATTCTCGTTCTTCGCCAGGCCCCATTCGCGGTTGATGATCATCTGGATCGCGACCGCGCGGCGCACCGATTCGCCGGTCGGCGTCGTGATCGCTTCGTCGAACGCGTTGGTGTGCAGGCTGTTGGCGTTGTCGTAGGTGGCGATCAGCGCCTGCAGCGTGGTGCGGATGTCGTTGAACTGGATTTCCTGCGCGTGCAGCGAGCGGCCGCTGGTCTGGCAGTGGTACTTCAGCTTCTGTGATCGCTCGTTGGCGCCGTACTTGTCGCGCATCGCCACCGCCCAGATGCGGCGCGCGACGCGGCCCATCACCGTGTACTCGGGGTCCATGCCGTTGCTGAAGAAGAAGCTCAGGTTCGGCGCGAAGTCGTCGATGTGCATGCCGCGCGCCAGTACGCCTCGACGAACGTGAAGCCGTTCGACAGCGTGAACGCGAGCTGGCTGATCGGGTTCGCGCCGGCTTCGGCGATGTGATAGCCGCTGATGCTGACCGAGTAGAAGTTCTTCACGCTGTTGTGCACGAAGTACTGCTGAATGTCGCCCATCACCTTCAGCGAGAACTCGGTCGAGAAGATGCAGGTGTTCTGGCCCTGGTCTTCCTTCAGGATGTCGGCCTGCACGGTGCCGCGCACGTTCTCCAGCACCCACGCCCTGATCTTCGCGGCTTCGTCGTCGGTCGGCTCGCGCTTGTTTTCTTCCTTGAACTTGTCGAGGTTCTGATCGATCGCGGTGTTCATGAACATCGCGAGGATCGTCGGCGCCGGGCCGTTGATCGTCATCGAGACCGACGTGTTCGGCGCGGTCAGGTCGAAGCCCGAGTACAGCACCTTCATGTCGTCGAGCGTCGCGATCGACTGACGCCGCTGTTGCCGACCTTGCCGTAGATGTCCGGCCGCAGCGCCGGGTCGTTGCCGTACAGCGTGACGCTGTCGAACGCGGTCGACAGCCGCTTGGCCGGCATGCCTTCGCTCAGCAGCTTGAAGCGCGTGTTGGTCTTGAACGGATCGCCTTCGCCGGCGAACATGCGCGTCGGGTCTTCGTTCTCGCGCTTGAACGCGAACACGCCGGCGGTGTACGGAAAACTGCCCGGAACGTTTTCCAGCAGCAGCCAGCGCAGCAGCTCGACGTGATCTTCGTATTTGGGCAGTGCGACCTTGCGGATCTTGCTGCCCGAGAGCGACGTGTGCGTCAACGCGGTGCGCACTTCGCGGCTGCGGATCTTGACGACGTACTCGTCGCCCGCGTACGCCTGCTGCATCTGCGGCCACATCTCGAGCAGCTTCTTGCTGCGCTTGTCGAGCGACGCCGTGCGCTGTTCAGCCAGACGGTCAAGCGCTTCGGCAACGATCAGCGAGTTCATGCCCTTGCCGCCCGTTTCCATGTTGAGCTGCCGAACGGCGCCGTGCTCGTGCGAGTCGCCCATCTTCAGCATTTCCTTGGACGCGTGCAGCTGCTGCACTTCGCGTGCAAGGCGCGCCTGCTTGAGCGCGTTGCGCTTGTAATTGCGCACCGTGTCGGCAATCTCCGCCAGGTAGCGCGTGCGTTGCGGCGGAACGATCGGCGTTTGATGCGTCGAATGGCGCGTCTCGGCGCGCGGCAGCACACCTTCGCTGATCGCCAGACCCAGCTCTTTCAGCTTCGGCGCGATCGCCTGATACAGCGCCGTGACACCGTCGTCGTTGAAGCGTGCCGCGATCGTGCCGAACACCAGCATCTCGTTCGGCTTCTTGCTGAAGTCGCCCTTGTTGCGCTGGACCTGCTTGCTGACGTCGCGCAGCGCATCGGCTGCGCCCTTGCGATCGAACTTGTTGATCGCGACGAAATCCGCGAAGTCGAGCATGTCGATCTTCTCGAGCTGGCTCGCGGCGCCGTATTCCGGCGTCATCACATACAGCGACTGTCGACATGCTGCACGATCGCGGCGTCGCCCTGCCCGATGCCCGACGTTTCGACGATCACCAGATCGAACCCGGCGACCTTGCACGCGGCGATCGCATCGGGCAGCGCCTGCGAGATTTCCTTGCCGGCTTCGCGCGTCGCGAGCGAGCGCATGTAGACCTTCGGCCCGTCGGCCCACGGATTGATCGCGTTCATGCGGATGCGATCGCCGAGCAGCGCGCCGCCGCTCTTGCGGCGCGACGGATCGATCGAGATCACGGCGATCTGCAGCTTGTCGCCCTGATCGAGGCGGATGCGGCGCACCAGCTCATCGCACAGGCTCGACTTGCCCGCGCCGCCGGTGCCGGTGATGCCGAGCGTCGGCACCTTCGCGGTGTCGGCGGCCTTGTGCAGCGATTCGCGAAACTTGGCGTCGGCTTCGCCCAGCTCTAGCGCAGTGATCGCGCGCGCCAATGCACGCCAGCGCTTGGTCTGATCCTTGTCTTTCAACGCGTCGAGCGATTTCGGCGCGAGCGGCGACAAATCGACGTCGCACTCGGCGACCATCGATCCGATCATTCCCTGCAAACCGAGCTTCTGCCCGTCCTCGGGCGAGAAGATGCGCGCGACGCCGTAGTCGTGCAGCTCCTTGATCTCGGGGCCGACGATGACGCCGCCGCCGCCGCCGTAGACGCGAATGTTCTCGCCGCCGCGCTCGCGCAGCAGATCGATCATGTATTTGAAGAACTCGACGTGCCCGCCCTGGTACGAGCTGATCGCGATGCCCTGCACGTCTTCCTGCAGCGCCGCGGTGACGACCTGCTCGACCGAGCGGTCGTGGCCCAGATGGATCACCTCGGCGCCCATGCTCTGCAGAATGCGCCGCATGATGTTGATCGATGCGTCGTGGCCGTCGAACAGCGACGCCGCGGTGACGAAGCGCACCTTGTGCGTCGGGCGGTAGTTCGCGAGCTTCTTGATTTCGGACAGGTCGGTCATGAAAGTCTGAACGTTTTAACCGCGCCCAAGAAATTTCTTTGCGTTAACCGCTTCCGGACGAGGGCTGTCTGCATTAGCAGTCAACTCCAGCACCTTGGCATAGTGCAACCGGGCCTTTTTCTTATCGCCGCTGCGCTCTGCTGCAAGTCCCGCGCCGCCGGTCGCCCGCAACCGGTTTGGTTCTTTCGTCAGCACGGCCTCATATTCACGCAACGCGTCGGCCGGCTTGCCGGCATCGAGCAGCGCGTTCGCCAGCACTTCGCGCGCCGGCAGAAGAGGTCCCGGCGTCACGACATGCTTCTCGGTCGCGTCCTCGCGGGCCGCCGCTTTGCGCAGAATTTCGATTCCTTCGTCGGCTTTTCCCTCGGCAATGGTTGCCAGCCCGCGCACGACCTCGGACTGAATTTCAATCTGCCCCGCCCAATAGCCGGTCGTAGCGTCGCGTAGTTTCAGCAGTCGCGCCACTTCCGCGCGCGCCTGAGCCGCGTCCTTGGTCGACGCGGCACCGACTCCACGCGCAAATGCGTTCACTGCTTCGGCCGGCGGATGCTTGCTCCATGGGAACGCGCTCGGCGCAGGTCTCAGTTCAAGCTTGGCGGCTTCGGCCCATGCACCGCGTTCGAGCGCAACCCTCGCCGGCATCGCGCTGTAGGCATACGCGATCGGAAAGTTGTCGACCTTGGTAGGAATCGTCTGCGCGTCGTAGATGATCTTGCGCGCGGTCGCTTCCTGGCCGAGCTGCATATGTGCATAGACCATGTAGTCGTACGCGTGCCACTTGTCGAACGTCTTGTCGGTGCCTGATTTCGCTGAGGCTGCGTTGGATTCGATCGACTCCTTCCACGCACCGACGCGGGTGAAGATGTGCGAGGGCATGTGCAGCGCATGCGGCGCATCGGCGGCGAGCTTGCCGTAGCGGTGAGCCGCATCAAGTCCCTTGGAAGCGAGCGCCGGGTAGTCGTAGGTATGGATCAGGTAATGCGCCACGCCCGGATGATCGGGTTGCGCCTTGGAAATCGGCTCGAGGATTCCAGCAGCCTTTAGCTGGTTGGTGTACTGCCTGTCCGTTGGATCAAAGTTGGACGACAGGATCAGTGCGTAGAGGATCGACGCTTCCTTGTCTTCCGGATATCGCTGCGCGACCTGTGCCATTGCATCCTCGAGCGCCTTCGCGCGAGCGCGATGGTTGAGCTTGTCCTGATCCTTGAAGAAAACCGCCAGTGCGTCGACGTAGTCGCGTTCGCGCTGAGACTTCAGCCCTGTGGTGCGCGCCGCCTCGAGAGCAACCGGTCCGTCGGCCAGTGCCTTGGCGGGGATGATGCCGGGCCAGACAAAGGGGTTATCCAGCATGCCCAGCGCGCGCGCCCAATGAACCATGCCGCAGGTCGGATCGGCCTTCAGCGCGCGTTCGAGAGGAGCATTCAGTTCATTCCACGCGAACGAGTGGTAATACGCCATCGCGAGATTGAACTCGCGCTGGGCCGCTTCGTTGCATTCAACCTTGAACTGCACCTTGCCTAACGTGGGTGAATGCGAACCGTGTTGAGCTTCTACGGGGGCTGCCGACAGCATCACAAAGGCGGTGGCGGCTACTGCAATTGATACGCGGGTGTTACGTAGTCTCATCGCATCTCCTCGACTAGCTCTTGGCCAGCAACTTTAGTGGACAAATGCTACGCCTGCGAAGAGACATACACGTAGGCGCGGTACCAACGTGCGTTAGCAAACTCCGCACGCCTGCACGCCGATCGAAGCGGTCTGATGCCTATGAGGTCAAAGATTGCACGGCGCTTGCCGGCGGCTGTTCGGAGGCAAACCACGCGTCGAGCCCACCGCGCAGCGGTCGCGCGCGCAAGTAGCCGTGCCGGTGCAGCAACCGGACTGCCTTGGCGGCAGAAGCTTCGTGCGGACACGAGCAGTAAACGACGATCTGCCGATCACGCGCGCCGGTGAACTTGCCCGCTTCGATCTCGTCGAGATGCATGATCGAAGCGCCGGGAATCCGGCGTTGATCGAGCTCGGTTGCATCGCGGGCACGGACGTCGATCAGCTCGAGCGGTTCGCCGGCCTCGATCAACGCGCGCAGCTCGGGCACGTCGATGCGCGGTATGCCGAGCGCGAGCGCCGTTCGGCGACGCCACCAGCGCCACCCAATGTAAACCGCAAGCAACACGGTCAATATCACTGCCGCTTCCCAGCCGAACATCGAGACCTGATACAGCACTACTTCGATCTGAGCGTGCAGCAGCATTCCCAGGCCGACGACCACGGCACCAAACAGCGCGGAACCGGCGCTGGTCAGCAGTAAAAATTTGCCCCACGGCATTCCGAGCGCGCCCGCGAGCGGTGGCGCCACGAGTGTCACGCCGGGTAAAAACCGCCCGATCACCAGCGCCGACCCTCCCCACCGTCCGAAGGTGCCTTCGGTGCGCGCGACGCATGTGTCCGGCGAGATCGAAACGCGACACAAGAGCTTCAGGACGGCGGAACCATAACGGCGGCCTGCCGCGAACCACGCTGCGTTGCCAAGGGTCATCCCAACGACAATCGACAGGACCAGCAGGATCGGACTGACGTCCGTGGTAACGGCGCGCGCCCCTGCGACCATCGCGGTCGGCGTCATCGGCACCGGCACACCCAGCTCATGCAGCAGGGTGTTGAGCCACAGAATCCAGTAAATGCTTTGATCGCTGAGGAGTGAATCCATCATTGCTGACGCTCGTTGGCGCCGACTCGCCGTGGAGGACTGACGCGCAGGCCGGCAATGTAAGTGTCGATCAATTGCGGCGCCGCCGCTTTCAGATCAAACGTGTCAGGCGCTTCCACCCAGTCGCGCATCAGCCCGCCGACAAACGCGAAAGCTCCGTGCGCGGCCAGGCGCGTGTCGGTATCCGCCGGCAACTGGCCCTTGGCCACCGCTTGATCGAGGACGGCCATGCACTTTCCCAGACATTGAAGGCGAGCCTGGACATGCTGCGCGCCGACAGCCGCGAGCTCGTCCGTGTACTCGCAACGCAGGTAAATCACTTCGAAAATGTTCTGGATTTGCGTGGAGCTCGTCAGATGCAGGAGCGCCTGCAGGCCTTGTTCGCGAAATAGCGCGAGCGGATCGGCAATATCCTGGTTCTGAAAGTCCTCGAACGCGGTGTCGATCGGCATCTCGGCACGCGCCATCAGCGCCTGGAACAGCTCGGCCTTGCTCTCGAAGTGGTGGTACACCGCGCCGCGAGTCACGCCGGCCGCGTCGGCGACTTCCGCCATCGACGCATGGCCGACGCCCCGCTCGCGAAACACCCGCTCGGCCGCGTCCAGCAATTGCTCGCGGGTCTCGAGCGCCTCTTCCTTCGTACGCCTAGCCATCTGATGTCATTCGAGATTCAAAAGGTTTCATTTGAAATACAAACATACACGTATGTATGTATTATGCGGCATCGCACGAAAACCTCCAACTCGCGAGCCAATCCATGAAGCGACAAACTGCCAGAGCCAAGTCTCCGCTCGATATCGCCGAGCGCTGGAATGCATGGATGCGTGCACTTACCCTCGTGATAAGCGTTGCGGCCACTGCGGTTGTTCTTACGGCGTGCGGGAATGCGGGCGGTGAAGACAAAGGCGGAAAGGGCGGTTTCCCGCCGGCGCCCGTCAGCGTGCAAGAGGTCAAGACGACCACGGTGCCGATTCGATTTGAGTATGTTGGGCAGACCGCGGGCTCAAAGGAGGCGGAAGTTCGGGCGCGCGTGCAGGGAATTCTGGAGAAACGAACCTATCAAGAGGGCAGCCGGGTCAACGCCGGCCAAACACTGTTCGTCCTCGATTCGCGCCCGTACGCGGCGCAACTGCAGGCGGCAGAAGCCGATCTCTCGCGCGCACAGGCCCAGTACTCGCAGGCCAAGCGCAATATCGATCGCGTCAAACCACTCGCCGGCAGCAATGCACTCAGCCAGCGCGAATTCGATGAGGCCATTTCGGGCGAGGAAACGGGCGCGGCCGCGATCAAGCAGGCGCAGGCCCGGCTGACCGAAGCGCGCCTGAACCTTGGGTACACGCGCGTCACGGCGCCGGTGAGCGGGTGGGCCAGCCGCGCACAGAAGTCCGAAGGATCGCTGGTATCTCCGGGGGCGGACAGTTTGTTGGCCACCATTTCGCAGCTCGATCCTTTGTACGTGAACTTCAGCGTCTCGGAAGCCGAGCGCTTGCGACTGAACCGCCTGATGAGCAGCGGCGAGCTGAAGGCGCCCGCAGCCAACGGTACAACTGCAAAGGATGGCGGGAGGTCGGCCGGCGACAAGACTCCGCTGTCCGGCTACTCCGTTGCATTGAAACTATCGGATGGCAGCATCTACGACCGCAAAGGCCGCCTAACCTTCGTTGACCCCGCCATTAACACCGGCACGGGCTCGTTCGATGCCCGGGCGGAGCTGCCGAACGCGGATGCCGCGTTGCGCCCCGGACAGTTCGTGCGCGTGATCGTCGAAGGCGCAACGCGCCCCAACACGATCGTCGTGCCGCAGCGTGCTGTGATGGATGGCCCGCAAGGCAAGTTTGTATTCGTCACCGGCAAGGGCCAGGACGGCAAGACCGACGTCGCGTTGCCGCGCCCGGTCACCGTCGGCGAGTGGGTCGAAGTCGATGGCCAACAGCAGTGGATTATCGAATCGGGGTTGAAGCCGGGCGACGTCTTTGTGGTCGAGGGCACTGCCAAGCTGTTTCCGATTCCCGGTGGCGCACCGATCATGCTTGGACCACCGCCCGGCATGGAAGGCAAGGGCGGACCGCCTGCAATGGGCAAAGGCGATGCGCAGAAGAACCAGGGCGACATCAAGAAAGCCGACGCAAAAAAATAATCGCGCGGTGGCAGTTAACGCGAGTCACTGACACCCATCACCGATCACGAGGTTTCTGATGTTCTCCCGCTTCTTTATCGATCGACCCGATCTTTGCCGCGGTGCTGTCGATTTTTATCGTCATCGCCGGACTGGCAGCCATGCGCGTGTTGCCGATTGCGCAGTACCCGGAGATCGCGCCGCCCGTGGTCACCGTACGTGCGATTTATCCGGGCGCATCGGCGACCACTGCTCGAGCAGACCGTCGCTGCGCCGCTCGAAAATGCGATCAACGGCGTTGAAGACCTGCTGTACATGAGCTCCGATGTCGTCGAGCAGCGGCAGCGTCGAAATTCAGGTGACGTTCAACATCGGTACCGACGTCGACAAGGCAGCGCTGAACGTCAACAATCGAGTCAAGCAGGCGGAGGCTCGATTGCCGCAGGAAGTACGGCGGCAGGGCGTGACGGTCGAGAAGGGGTCGTCGGCGTTTCTGCAGGTGCTGGCGTTCTACTCGCCCGAGGGCCGCTTCGACGATCTGTACACATCCAACTATGTGACGCTGAACGTCCTCGATCAGCTGAAACGTCTGCCCGGCACGACCAACGTTCAGATCTTCGGCGCCAAGGACTACGCGATGCGGATCTGGCTGCGGCCGGACCGGCTGGCGCAGCTGAAGCTCACCACCGGCGACGTCGCCCGCGCGATCAACGAGCAGAACGCGCAGTTTGCGGCGGGCAAAGTCGGCCAGGCGCCGTACGGCGGCGACCAGGAACTGGCGTACACGATCACGACGCAGGGCCGGCTGGCCGACGCCGCAGCAGTTCGAAAACATCATCGTGCGCAGCAGCCCGGACGGCTCGACGGTTCGCGTGCGCGACGTTGCGCGCGTCGAACTGGGTTCGCGCGACTACGACTTCATCGGCCGCTACAACGGCCAGGAGGCGACGCTGGTCGGTATCTTTTTGCAGCCCGGCGCCAACGCGCTCGAAGTCGCGGAGAGCGTCAAGACCACCGTCGACGGACTCGCAGCGCGCTTCCCGCAGGGCCTGACGTACTCGATTCCGTACGACACGACGCGCTTCGTCGACGTGTCGATCCACGAGGTCGTGCTGACACTCGGCGATTGCGATTGTTCTGGTGCTGTCTCGTCGTCTTCCTGTTCCTGCAGAGCTGGCGCGCGACGCTGATTCCGATCATCGCGGTGCCGGTGTCGCTGATCGGCACGTTCGCCGGGCTGTTGATGCTCGGTTACTCGATCAACACGCTGACGCTGTTCGGCATGGTGCTGGCGATCGGCATCGTCGTCGACGACGCGATCGTCGTGCTGGAGAACGTCGAGCGCATCATGCGCGAGGAGCATTTGAACGCGCGCGAAGCGTCGATCATCGCGATGCAGGAAGTCACCAGCCCGATCATCGCGATCGTGCTGGTGCTGGTGTCGGTGTTCGTGCCGATCGCGTTCCTTGGCGGCCTGACCGGCGAGCTGTACCGGCAGTTCGCGATCACGATTTCGATCGCGGTGATTCATCTCGGGCATCGTCGCGCTGACGCTTGACGCCGGCGCTGTGCTCGCTGCTGCTGAAAGGAAAAGCACAGCGAGCCCAGCCGAGTCTTCAAGCATTCAACAACTGGTTCGGCAGCGTGACCAACCACTACAGCGCGGGCGTCGTCTGGATGATCCGGCGTGGTGCGCTCGCGCTGGTGTTATTTGCCGGCATGGTTGATCGCTGGCGGCCGTCCTGTGGCGGGCATACGCCCGGCTCGCTGGTGCCCGATGAAGACCAGGGCTTTTACATCGCTGCGGTGATCCTGCCGGATGGTGCGTCCTTGCAGCGGACCGACAAGGTCGTCAGCGAAGTCGTCGAGGCGATCTGCCGAACAATCGAACAATCAGGACGTCGTCGCGTTTACCGGTCTCGACTTTCTTGGCGGCGGTATGCGCAATAACGCCGCGACGATCTTCGTCACGCAGATTCCGTGGGATCAGCGCAAGGGCGTGACGACGCCGAAGCTGGTCGGCGACTTCTTCATGAAGACCGGTCACATCAAGGAAGGGCTTGCGCTCGCGTTCGCGCCGCCGCGCGATCTTCGGGCTCGGCAGCTGCCGGCGGCGCGGAGTTCTACATCCGCAACCGCGGCGAAGGCGGCGCCGCAGGCGCTGGCCAGGCGATGGGCAGCTTGCTCGGCGCGTCTGCAGCAGGATCCGATGTTCGTGCAGGTGAACTCGCTGTGGAAGCCGAACGTGCCGCAGCTGTTCGTCGACGTCGATCGCGAAAAAGCGAAGGCGCTCGGCGTATCGGTCGACGAGATCTTCAACACGCTGTCGGCCACGCTCGGCAGCTACTACGTGAACGACTTCAACAAGTACGGCCGTACCTGGCAGGTGCTGATGAGCGCCGAGCCGACGTTATCGGAATCGTCCGGACGATATCGGCGCAGTGTGGGTGCGCTCGGACCGCAATGAGATGGTGCCGCTGCGCTCGGTGGCCAACGTGCAGTTCACATCGGGTCCCGATTCGCTCGACCGCTACAACAACGTGCCGGCAGTGAAAGTTTTGCAAGGCAGCGCCGGGCATCAGCTCGGGCCAGGTGATCGCGAAACTGCAGCAGGTGGCGCAGCGAGACCCTGCCGGCGGATTTCGACATCGAATTCACCGGTGCTTCGCTGCAGGAGCAGCGCTCGTCGGGCACGTCCGGTCTCGCGCTGGGGCTGGCGGCGGTCATGGTGTTTTTGATTCTCGCCGCGCAGTACGAGAAGTGGTCGCTGCCGTTCTCGGTGCTGATGGCGCTGCCGTTCGGCACGTTCGGCGCGCTGGCCGCCGTGTGGCTGCGCGACATGACGAACGACGTGTACTTCCAGATCGGTTTGGTGACGCTGCTCGGATTGGCCGCAAAAAACGCCATCTTGATCGTCGAGTACGCGTCGCTAAAAGCGTCCGAGGGCTACTCGACTGCCGCCGCTGCGATCGAAGCGGCCCGGCTGCGGTTTAGACCGATCGTGATGACGTCGCTCGCGTTCATTCTCGGCGTCGTGCCGCTCGCGTTTTCGACGGGCGCAGGTGCCGGCGCTCGCGTGTCGGCGGGGACCGGGGTGATGGGCGGCATGCTCGCTGCCACATTCCTCGCGATCTTCTTCGTGCCTCTGTTCTTCAAGCTGATCACCGATCGCAAATTGCGCGAGACGCGCAGCGTCGAACAGCTGCAGGCGGAAGTAGCCGAAGGCGAGCAGCGCAGCGCCGCGATGCACGCGAAGCTCGCAGCCCAGGCGGCGTCGACCGTGCATGTGCGGAAGGGGCAGAAAGTTGAATTCAAGGAAGCGCACGAGGGAGGCGAGTGATGACTGTTGCTAACCGATTTGCTGTCGTCGCTGTCACTCTGGCGCTCGCCGCGTGCGCGTCGACCCCGACCCGTGTGCCCGCGGTCGATTTGCCGGCACCGACCACGACGCAGGTAGCGGGTATCGAGCGCTGGTGGGCGCAGTTCAACGATCCGCAGCTGACGACGCTGATCGAGGAAGCGCTCGCGGCGAACCTGGACTTGAGGTTGGCAATAGCGCGCATCGACGAGGCGCGCGCCAGTTTGCGGCTGGCGCGTTCCAATCTGTATCCGTCACTCGACGCCGATTTCGGTGCACGACGCGCGCGCAATAGTCAATCTACTGAGTTTGTGTTTCCGGGACCGAGCATTACGACGGGCTACACCGCGGGCTTGCAAGCTGCCTACGAAATCGACCTGTGGGGCCGCCTCGCTTCCGGGCGCGAGGCTGCGCAGGCAGAGCTTCTGGCCACGCGGTACAGCGCGGAGACGGTGCGCACTGCACTGGCGGCTCAAGTCGCTTCGACGTACTTCGCGCTGCGTGCGTTCGACGCCGAACTGCAGATCGCGCGCGACTCGCTCGGCACGCGCGCTGAAAACGTCAAGCTGCAGAAGCAACGCTTCGACGCGGGGCTGGTCGGCGAGTATGAGGTGCGCCTGTCCGATGCCGAGCGTTCCAGTGTTGCGGCGGTGATTCCCGCGCTCGAGCGCGCGATTGCACAGACCGAAGCTGCGCTGGCGGTGCTCGCCGGGCGCAGCGCACGCGAGGTTTACACACCGAAGGTTGCGCGCGGCAATGACCTTGCGACGACTGCGATGGGGCTCGAAGTGCCCTCCGGGTTGCCGGCCGACTTGCTGGCGCGGCGCCCCGACATTCGCCAGGCCGAAGCGAACCTCGTCGCGGCGAGCGCTCGCATCGACGAAGCGCGCGCGCAGTACTTTCCGTCGCTCGTTTTGACCGGCCGCTTCGGCGGTGAAAGTGCCGATCTGTCGGATCTGTTTTCTGCACCGGCTCGAGTGTGGTCGATCGCCGGCACCTTGTTGCAGCCGATCATCGGCGCCGCACGCATCGGGTCGCAGGTCGACGCTGCGACGGCACGGCGCAATCAGGCGGAGATCGGTTACGTGCAATCGGTGCAGGCGGCGTTTCGTGACGCGCACGACGCGCTGGTCGCGCATCGCAGTGCGCGCGATGTCTTCGTCGCGCAGGATGATCGGCGTACACAGCTGGTTAATGCGCTGCGGCTCTCGGACTTGCGATACAAGAGCGGGTATTCGAGCTTCATCGACGTGCTCGACAATCAGCGCAACCTCCTCGATGCGGAGCGTGCGCGCGTGAATGCGCTGCGCGACCGGCAGACGGCGCTGGTCGATCTGTACAAAGCTCTGGGCGGCGGCTGGTCGCCGGAAGTGTTTGCTCAAACAGCGGAGCAGACTTCGGCGGCGCCGCCGCGCTGATCGCTACGCGGAGGTAGCCGTCAGCGCTTCATCGATGGGCGCAGCGTCCAGCTTCCACGTCTTCCGCACGATGTCGAGCAACGCGGCGATGATCGGCTCATCGGCGCGGCCGGCCGAGCAGACAAACCACAGCGCAGTGTCGATCGCGGCACGCGTCCAGATCACGACGTCGCCCACCTGCTCGAGCCGGCGTGCGACGTCGTCTCTGATCAGCCCGACGCCTAGCCCGGACACGACCAGGTTGGTAACCACGCTTTCGTCGTCGGCCTGAACCGACGCGCTCGGCGGCGGCAACGACCGCTTGGCAAACAGATCGCCGACCAGCCGCGTGTGCGTGCTGATGTTGGGCGTGCCGATCCACGGTAGGCGGCTGATCGCATCCCATTGCGCACCATCGACGCGATCGGCCCACGCTGCGGGCGCGGCAACCCGATAAATCAGGCGCCGCAACGGCAGCGCAAGAAACTCGGAGCCCGCGACATCTCCAAAGAAGAAGCTGGCATCGAGCTCGCCGCTCTGGACCTCCGCCAGCGCGGCCCCCGACATCGCATGGTGCAGTTCGAGCTTCAAGCGCGGATGCGTATCGCGCGCGAGTGACAGCAACTCGCCCAGACGATTCGATTCCGGGTCGGCCACCGTTCCTACACGAAGCATTCCCGCGATATCGCCCTGCATCTGCTGCGCGGCGCGCTTCACGTCCTCGGCGGCACTTAGCACGCGATGCGCGCGGTCAAGCAACTCGCTGCCGGCCGCGGTCAGCTCCATCCCAGTCGATGCACGCTCGAACAGACGCACGCCAAGCTCGCCTTCGAGCGCCTTGATTTGGCCGCTGACAGCGGGCTGGCTCAAATGAAGCCGCTCGGCTGCCCGGGTCAAATGGTTTTCCTCGGCTACCGCCGCAAACGTTCGAAGCTGATAAAGCTCCATTTCCTACCCCTTTCACGCCCACCTATCCCACCATTGCGCAGCGCCGCAAATATGACTTAGCGTAATCGGCGAGACTGATCGTAAGCATCTGAAATGACGATTTTATTTCCCCTTACTTCGGGCCGATTATCTCATTGTGCAAGGCAGCAATTTAGCTGCCTAGGTCCAAAAAAGGAGTTAGTCATGCTTAGTTGGACATTCAACCATCTGACCGGTCTCTTCCCGCGCCTGCCTTCACGGTCCGCAGCACCGTCGGTGCCCAAACCCACTGCCGTTCGCAACACGCCGGAGGAAGTTCCAGGCTCCGTGCTTGCAGCGAACCCGCACCTCGCGGCGCGGCGGGCGGAAGCCCTTCGAAGCCTATTTCCGAAGCTGTCCAGTTGGTTCGGCAGCCGCCGCGATGCGCTCTACATTGGTGAGATCAATGAGTACCTTGCGCAGGCAAGCAATGTGACGGATCTTGAACAACGCATACGATTGATCGAGCAGCAGCGGCATTTTTCGTAGGTATCGCACTCGAGCAAACCACAGGAGACCGCAAGCGCAGAAGTGATTCTGCGACTTGACGCGCGTTGGTGGGAGGTCGTAGCGTGTGTCAGCCTTAGCTGACACATGCGCGACTCGCACCATCCGGTCACGATCAAGACGAGCGCGCCCTCGCTCGACGGCGTCATCGAGCGCGCACGGCTGATCAATGCCCTAACGAAACTTCCGGCGGCGGCTAAATGGCTGCAGGCGCCTTCGGGAACCGGCAAATCGACGCTGGCGGCGAGCTACGCGCGCAGTCGCAAGAGCCCCCTCGTTTGGTATCGGTTGGACGAGCGAGATAACGACCCCGCATTTTTTTACGCGGAGTTCACACAAGCGGTCCGCGCGCAACTGCGACTCACGAGGCAATTACCCGAGTTTTCCAGCGACGATCATGAGCGTCAGCATGAGTTTGCTCAACGTTTTGCTGCAGCGCTGAGCGAGCAGCTAGCGAAGCCAGCGTTGATCGTGCTGGACGATGCGCACCGAGTTACGAACGAGGAAATGCAGCGGGCGCTTGCTGCGATCGTAGCGGTGGGAGCCGGCGGGAAAAGCGAATTCCTCTTTGTTTCTCAGTCGACGGCGCCTGTCGCGTTTTTTGACGCAATTTCCGCCCGTCAGCTCGGATTGCTGAACGACGCTGATCTGCGTTTCGACACCGACGAATGCAAAGCGATGACTGCCTCTCTACGCATAGAGGAGGCACACAGCGAAAGCATCTCGGCACTGACCGGCGGGCACGCGGGCGCACTTGTACTCGCGTGCGAACTCTTTCGCGGCACCGACCCGAAAAGCGCTCTCGGAGTGGCGACAGCGGAGCGCATTCACTCGCACCTGCTCAGCAAACTCATCGAGCGCATGCCCGAGCAGCGACGGGAGTTGCTTCTGCAGACGTCTTTTGTAACGCAGCTAACGCGACCTATTGCCGAAAAGCTCGCGGGAATGAACGCCGCTCGGGAACTCGATTCGTTGGTCGAAAGCGGACTACTGCGCCGGGTTGGTGCAGACCAAAGCGAAGTGTTCGAGGCGCACGGGCTAGTACGTCAAGGCATGCAGGCATTGGTCCGCGCTCGATACGGAGACGGCGAGGCGCGCGCGTTGGCCGAGCACACGGCAACGGTTCTGGTAAGCAACAACTCCCAGGAAGCGGCTTTCGCGCTGTTGACAGAGATCAAGTCGACAGTGCGTGCGATCGAACAGTTGGTGCACCTGGCCCAGGGTTATGCGGCCCAAGGGCAGGTCGATTTGCTGCTGGCCTCGATCGCAAAACTGCCTGCCGGAGAAGTTGAGCGTGACCCATGGCTGTGCTTCTGGACTGGGCAAGCGCTACTGCGAGTGAATGAAGAGCAGGCGCGTGTTTGGCTGGGACACAGCTACACCGCGTTTGAGGCAGTGGGCAACTCTTCCGGAATGAGATTGGCCGCCGCCAACGTCGTTACCGCATTCGGCCTCGAGTGCGGCGATTTTAGAGATCTTGACCTGTGGATCGAGCGGCATACGCGCGCAGGCGGCGATACCCCAGTTGAGGCGAGTCAACAGTTCGAAACAAGTCTGCTGATGGGAATCATGTGTGCCGCATTCGTCGCCGGTCGCTATCCACCACAGATCCAATCCGACGTCCTGGTCGCGCGCATGAGGCTTTTGCTCGACGTAGAGCAAGCCTGGCTTTCGGACGATCAACGGGTTCAGGCGGCCCGAACATTGATCGAGCACGGCATGGTGTTCAGCAGCTTCGAGCTTGCGCGAAGTTCCGTCTTGGCAACACGATCGCTGGTGGAGGAGTCCAAAGGAGGCGCGCTACATCGCGGACGCTGGCTGATAGCCGCCGCGTATTCATACTTCCAACGTGACGACACGACGGAGTGCCTCGCCTATTTGGAAGAAGCGCGATCATTGGCCGACAAATCCAATTCCGCCCGTTTGTCCTTCGAACTTGGTTTCGCTTTGTCCGATTACTGGATGAAAGCGCGCGACCTGCAGCGCGCCGCCGACGAAATGCAGTTGCTCGAGCCGGTGGCTGAACAGGCCCCGCCGGCGCAGCGCGCTCAATATGCCCGCATGCGTGCACGCCTGTTCCTCTTACAGGAGCGACTGGCCGAGGGACTGAGATGGACGGAAGAAGCACGGCGGATGGCTGTGCCGGCCGGATACAGCGGCGCCAATTTACGTGTCTTCGATTTTGACCTCGTGAATGCATTAGCTGCCAATGATCGTCTGGAAGATGCGATCGATCTGGTGCGCGGTCAAGAATTCGAGCCGCGCGAAATTCGAACTGCTGTCGAAAACTGTTTGCGTTTCTTGCACGAAGGTGCAACCAATGTCCAATTGCTTCGCACCGGGCTGCAAGCCGCGGCACAGAGCGGCTTCACGAATTTGTTGGAGCGGGCTCCCGTACCACTAGCGCGCGTATGCGAGGCCGCGTTGGCCAATGACATTGAACCTGACTTTGTTTCGAGCCTGATCTCGCTTAAACGACTCAAGCCTCCGTTGCTTGCCGGACCTCACTGGCCTTGGCAGGTGCACGTTAGAACGCTGGGTGGTTTTCGACTCGACATTGGGGGTAAGCGCTATCGTCCGACTCATAAGGCGCAGGACAAGCCGCTGGAACTTTTGAAACTGCTGGTGACCTGTGAAGCGTTGGGCCGACGCTCTGCCGAAAAGATGTGGTTCGCGGAGAGGCTATGGCCTGATGCGGAAGCGGAGAACGCGCGCAAGTCACTGGACATGACGGTAGGCCGGTTACGCCGGCTCCTCCGTAGTGACGACACGGTCTTGAGCATTGAGGGGCGATTGGAATTGTCCACCGACCTGGTGTGGACTGATATCCAGTCTTTGCTGAACGCATTGTCACAAACGCGCATTCGCCGCGACCAGCATGTGGCGGGCAAACCATCGTCGGCTAGCGACGCAGCCACAGCGATTACGGGACTGTTCCAGCATTACTCGGGCTCCTATCTGGCGGGCGAGGAAGGTCCACCCTGGCTACTCGCAGGGAGAGAAGCCATTGCCGCCGCGGTCAGACAGGCACTGGTCACAGCTGATTTAGTTCTCGACGGCAGTGCTGACGAATTGCTCATACCGGCAATGGAAAAAGCTTTGGCTGCCGACCCGACTTCCGAAGATCTTGCGCGGGCGCTGATGCGAGCTCATCTGCGCGGTGGTCACCAAAGCGAAGCACTGCGTGTCTACCGTCGGTTACGCGAAATGCTCTCGTTGCTGCTAGGAGTTGCCCCCTCCAAGGAATCGGAACATATTCGCAGCCTGGCGTTTACAGCAGATCAAGCAATGGAGAAGGCAACGAGTTCGGCTGCCGGAACACTACGTAGCAATTCAACCTGAGGAAGATCAGCCATGGCGATAAGTAACGAACAATTGCAGGAAAAGCTAATGGACATGCTGCGTGTAATCGAATCTGCAGACCCGGCTACAAAGGAGCTTGACGAGTTCAAGGCCCTGAGAACGGCGCTGACGAAGGCAGAACAGAAATTGGACCGGGTCGGTCCGCCACCGGTCCTTCGCTGATCGGGTCCGCAACGGTTAGTGAAGCTGTGCAATGGTCATGGACGGCAATTGGCTGCCGAACCCGTACGCGTTGGCGCAGGTCCTCACCGACAAGTTAGACCTTGAAGCTCTTTACGACGAAGATGGGAAATCCGCTGACTTATTCCTGAACGACGCGTTCAAGGCGCACGGAAAGGGAAGGACGCTGGCGGATTTACTCGGACTGTTTCACCGGCTGGCCGAAGCGGTGAAGGCGCCGATGCCCATCGCCGAGGTCATGAATCTCGCGGAAGCAAAGCAGGCTGCCGAAGCTTTCAATGCCGAAACGATTCGACTTTTGCTTCCTTACCTGGTGCCGCTATCGGATGACAAGTTTGCCGCAAATGCAAGCGTCGGTCCGTCCGGAGCGGGTA
Source organism: uncultured beta proteobacterium (assembly GCA_963746085.1). Classification (GTDB taxonomy): domain Bacteria; phylum Pseudomonadota; class Gammaproteobacteria; order Burkholderiales; family Burkholderiaceae_F; genus JACCZX01. The sequence continues at coordinate 3,897 of CAVVAI010000006.1, read as the reverse complement.
CCCGCTCTTGGTTTGCAGACTCGAAGCAACTGATCATCGATGATGCGTCATACCTTGATCCGATCCAGGGGGCGGTGGGGGATTGCTACCTGATCGCGGCGATGATTGCCTTGGCTTGGTGCAGTCCAGCTTTGTTGAGATCGGGCATGGCTTCAACCGGGTTCAATCCGCCCAATGGACGCACCTTTAAATGGCAGTTTCATAACGAGGCCGGTTCCGAACCTACCGAGGTCAAGGTTTCTGGACGTATCCCCATCGCGGGCAAGAAAATTCCTCGCTATGCGAAATCCGTTTCTGGTGAGTCCTGGCCGGGACTAATGGAAAAAGCGTTTGTCGTAAAAGTACGTCCGGCCAGACCCGGCAGCGGAGAACCTACTCCGGCTGAATATCAACTTATTGATCGCAACGCCACTCCGCAGAGCGCATGCCAATCCCTCGTGGGTGGCAAGCCCGATGAAGAAATTCTCGAGTTTGAGGAAGGCAGAAGGATTTTTACGCGAGCAGGAAGGCTGGGGATTCGATCAGGCGGCATGTCGGAGGCTGGGGTGATGTCAAAGCCGGTGATGGCCTGGACAAAAAAGAACATCGGCGTCACCGATTCGAAGATTTGGGAAAAGACCGGTCTTTGGCCAAGCCACGCATACGCCGTGCTGGGCGTCATCGGGGACCCGGACAATTTAGAGCATGTCGTGCTTCGCAATCCGCACGGTGTGGCGACCGACCCGGACGCACGCGAGGGATACGCGAAGGGAACTTGGAACGCCGGCGAACAGTCGGTAGAGTTGAACCAACACGGTGTTTTCGCAATCACGTCGAAATTGTTCTATGAGCAGTTTGGCGACATAGGTTGGGTCGATATTGAGTCGACCGCTTAGCGTGGTTACCTAGTCGCTGCCATTGCTCTGGTCGGACAAATCGTGACTCGTCACGGGACGAGCCGGCCCTGAAAGAGTCGTGGCGCCGGGGGGACGCCACGACTCTCCTCACTGCTTAAGAACCCGTCCCACGATCGACCGGCATGAAGGTCTCAACGTGGTCTTCGGCGTATTCGCCCGGAACGGTCACACAGCCCGCGGCCAACAATGCGACGACGGCGGCGGCGATAACGGACACTACTGATTTGCTATTGCGTTTCATGACTATCTCCTGGTTGGACTGCTGGTTGAACTCCCATTTGGGAGGCTTAGATCAACGGAATGCACCGATGATTTGAGTGCTCAGAACTGCGCGGATCCGGCCGACTCCAGCGCTTTGTGTTGCGCGGCCTTGTTGACGCGCCACCACTCGACCAGTGCGTCAAAATCGCCGCCGAATTTCGTTTGTTTCAGTTCCTCGAAATTCGCACCGCAGGCAACGCTGTGCGGCCCTTCGACGCCTCGCGTCGTACCGATGTAATCGCAGATCCAGAACCCCTTTTCGAGCTCGGCGATCTTGGTTGCACTGTCGGATGAGCGAGCGACAGCGGCTGCGGCCTTGGCACCTGCATTCGGCGTCGTTGCGTGCGCGGTTGGCTGGAAGAACACGGCTGCTGCCAGCAGGGACGCGAAGATCATTGCCGCGGGTGCCGAGCCGAGTTGCGCGGGCTGGCGCCGTTTGGCAACAGCGGCTGGGAATCTGGAAGTAGGTGATGTCATGGTTGGCTCCGGTTGTTTCCGGCTCGTGCCGGCATGGAAAGCACTTTGAAGGGAGGGCACCCACGGATTGCCCACAGGTTCGAAAATCCGTGTCCCCGGCTTCCAGAAATCCCCGGCTCGCCGCCGCGTTATCGTTGCGGCCCTGCCATAGCTTTGCCTCGCGATGCGCGTGCTTGTCGTCGAAGACGATCCAATGATTGGCGAGGCAGTCGTAACCGGCCTTGCTGCGGACGGCTACGCGGTCGACTGGGTGCGTGATGGACGCTCGGCAGAGCTGTCGATGGGCACGCACCGGTACTCGCTGGTGCTGCTCGATATCGGCCTGCCGGCGCGCGATGGCCTCGAAGTGCTGAAAGCCGTTCGAGCACGCAAAGACGACGTTCCCGTGCTGATCATTACCGCGCGCGACACCGTCGCCGACCGCATCACCGGCCTCGATGCCGGTGCGGACGATTACCTGGTCAAGCCGTTCGATCTCGATGAGTTGTCGGCGCGCGTGCGAGCGCTGCTACGGCGCGCCGCGGGGCGCGCCGAGCCCTTGATCGTGCGTGGAGCGTTAACGTTGAATCCGGCAACACACGAGGTGCGGCTGGATGGCGGGCCGATCGATGTATCGGCGCGCGAGTTCGCGTTACTGCTGGCGCTCGCCGAGCGCGCGGGCAGCGTCGTCTCGCGCTCGCAACTGGAAGAGAAGCTCTACGGCTGGAATGAAGCGGTCGGCAGCAACGCGATCGAGGTGCATGTTCACAACCTCCGTCGCAAACTCGGCGAGTCAATCATCCGCAACGTGCGCGGGCTCGGCTACACGCTCGGCTAATGCGCACTTCTTCGATACGTCGCCGTCTGCTGGTCGCCCTTCTCGGGGCTTTGCTCGGCTCGGGATTGATTGCGGCGATCGCCACTTATGCGTCGGCGCGCAGCGAGGTTGATTCTCTGCTCGACGAAGAACTGCGCCAGATAGCGCTGTCGCTGCGGGATCACACGCAGCTCGATCTGGCGCGTTTGCAGCGTGCGAGCGATGACCCCGAGATGCGAGTGCTGGTGCAAATTTGGGATCCGGCATTCGCGCGGCCCTACAGCTCGCGCGCGATGGATCCACTGCCGAGATTGAAAACAGAAGGCTTTGCGACGCTGGATCACGACGGCCGCGCGTGGCGTATCTATGCGACGCCGTCGGGGAAGCAAGCAATCCAGGTCGCGCAGCCAACCGCCTTGCGTGCCGAACTGGCGGCCCGCAGCGCCGGCAGGCTGCTGTTGCCGGTCATTATGGTGCTGCCGTTTCTCGGTCTGCTGGGCTGGTGGATCGTAGGGCGCGGGCTCGCGCCTCTCACTGAAGTGGCGCAAACACTGTCGCGGCGCGATCCGACTTCGTTGCAGCCTGTCACAGTCGAAGAGTTGCCGATCGAAGTTGGGCCGCTGGTTGAATCGTTGAATGCACTGCTGCAAAGGCTTGATTTGTCATTCGATACACAGCGCCGGTTTGCCGCGGACGCCGCCCACGAGCTGCGCACGCCGCTGACGGCATTGACGTTGCAGATTCAACTGGCGGCGCGCGCGCAATCGGAGGATGAGCGCGCAATTGCGCTGCAGCGAATGGAGCAAGGCGTCAAGAGAGCGACACGTCTGGTGCAACAACTGTTGACGATGGCCCGCCTGGACCCGGAGGCAGCGCAGCAATCCGCGTTGCCGACCGACCTCGCGATATTGGCGACTGCGGTGGCTGAAGAGCTGCAGCCATTGGCCGCGCAGAAATCGATCGCGCTGGAGGTCGACGCCCGGGCGCACGCACAGGTGCTCGGCCAGGAAGACGCCCTTCGCATCCTGCTGACCAATCTGATCGACAACGCGATTCGGTACACCGAGCCAGGCGGCCGCGTTGGCGTCAACGTGGTTCAGAGCGACGCGAGCGTGCAGTTGATCGTGCAAGACAATGGCCCGGGGATCCCACCCGAAGAGCGAGAGCGCGTGTTCGACCGCTTCTACCGGGGCCGCGCTGCGGCGGCCGGCGGTAGCGGGCTGGGCCTCGCGATTGTTCGGCAGATTGCCGACGCGCACGGCGCGACGGTTACTCTGTCAGCCCGCAATCAGGCCGGCGGCTTGCAGGCGCTGGTCACCTTCCCGCCCATGCTGCCGCCGCAGATTTCCTAGTTCTTGCGCCCGGGCTCATTTCCGGAATCGGCCCGTCCGGAAGCCTTAAGTTGGCCTTAAGTATCGGAAAGTACGGTTCGTCCTGCTTGCTCCCACGAGTCAGGCTCGTTTCGAG
>CAVVAI010000005.1:0-138149 GCA_963746085.1 uncultured beta proteobacterium | reverse complement strand
CGCAAGAAAATTGCAGCGTGGCGAAAGCGGTCGCCCTGCAGATGGTCGTATTTGACCTCGCACACGCGCTCTATGCGCAGCGGCTCCCACGCGAGATTCTTTCCCGCACTCCAGCGGCTCTGTGCGCCGGGCATGCGGGCGGAGTCGTCGCCGGCACGGGCCCAATCGCGCCAAGGGTGATCTTCGATGGCTTTGCTACGAAGCGGAGCAAGATCGATCGCAAGCTGCTTGCGTATCGCCATCGTGAACGACGACGTGACGCCGACGTGCTGCAGGACACCACGCTCGTCATAGAGACCGAGCAACAACGAGCCCACCGTGTCGGTGCCGCTCTTGTGCCATCGAAAGCCGGCAACGACGCAGTCGGCCGTGCGAGCGTGCTTGACCTTGATCAGCACGCGCTTGCCCGGCTCGTATGGAATGTCGGCAGGTTTCGCGATCACCCCGTCCAGACCCGCGCCTTCGAAGTGCTTCAACCACTCCGATGCTATCGACCTGTCGCGCGTCATCGGCGTCAGATAGATCGGCGCTTTTCTTTGTGCAAAGTGTCGTTCCAGCAGCGCCCGCCGTTCTGTCTGCGCAGAGGACATCACGTTGCGGCCCTCCATCGCGAGCACGTCGAATGCGACGAACGACGCGGGTGTTTCCTTCGCCAGCTTGGCCACGCGCGTGGCCGCCGGATGCAGACGCAGTTGCAGCGCATCGAAATCCAATCCATGTCCTGCCGCGATCACGATCTCGCCGTCTATGACGCAGCCGGCTGGAAGCTCGAGCAACGTTTCGTGCAACTCGGGAAAGTAGCGATCGAGCGGCCGCAGGTCGCGGCTTTGAATGAACACGTCGGACTCACTGCGAAAAACGATCGCGCGAAACCCGTCCCATTTGGGTTCGAACAGAAACGACGCGCTGGCCGGCAGCGCATCCGCCAGCTTGGCCAGCATCGGCGCGATCGGCGGCTCGATCGCAAACGATGCTGGGCGATCGTGCAAGGCTGCGTTTGAAGCGCTAGAGAATCTCTGCCGCGTAGTCGGCGAGCCGCGAACGTTCGCCGCGCATGCAGCGTCACGTGTCCGCTATGCGACCAGCCCTTCATGCGATCGACCACATACGTGAGGCCGGAAGCTGCCTTCGGTCAGGTAAGGCGTGTCGATCTGCGCGATGTTGCCGAGGCAAACGACCTTCGTGCCCGGACCCGCGCGCGTGATCAGCGTCTTCATCTGCTTCGGCGTCAGGTTCTGCGCTTCGTCGATGATCAGGAACTTGTTGATGAACGTGCGCCCGCGCATGAAGTTGAGCGACTTGACCTTGATGCGCGAGCGGATCAGATCGCGCGTCGCTGCGCGGCCCCATTCGCCGGCTTCGTCGTCGGTCTTGTTGAGCACGTCGAGGTTGTCTTCGAGCGCACCCATCCACGGGTTCATCTTCTCTTCTTCGGTCCCGGGCAGAAAGCCGATGTCCTCGCCCACCGGCACCGTGACGCGCGTCATGATGATCTCGGAGTAGCGCTTGTTCTCGAGCGTCTGCACGAGCCCCGCCGCGAGCGTGAGCAGCGTCTTGCCGGTGCCCGCCTGCCCGAGCAGCGTGACGAAGTCGATTCGGGATTCATGAGCAGGTTCAGCGCGAAGTTCTGCTCGCGATTGCGCGCAATCACGCCCCAGACGTTGTTCCGCTGGTGCGTGTAGTCGCTCAGAGCGTCTGCAGCACCGCGGTCTTGCCGCTGATTTCCTTCACCTGCGCATGAAACGGCTTCGCCGTTCTTCCAGATACACGAACTCGTTGACGAGCAGGTCGCGCGACGAGCGGCCCGTTGACGCGGTAATAAGTGTAGCCGCCGTGCTGCCACGACTCCATGCCCTTGCCGTGCTTGTCCCAGAAGTCCGGCGGGCAGCTGCAGCACGCCCGTGTAGAGCAGGTCGGTGTCTTCGAGCACCTTGTCGTTGAAGTAATCCTCGGCCGGCAAGCCGAGCGCGCGCGCCTTGATGCGCATGTTGATGTCTTTGCGACACCAGGATGACGTCGCGCTTCGGTTGCGTCCTGCAGCGCGCATACGACACCGATGATCTGGTTGTCGGCCTTGCCGGCGGGCAGGCTGTCGGGCAGCGTGCCGGCGATCGCCTTCGGTCTGCAGGAAGAGCGGCCCGCGGCGTCCTTGTTGCCGTGCGCGGTCGAGCGGAATGCCCTCGTCGATGGTCGTCTTGCGCGCGGCGACCAGCGCGTCCAGCGTGCGGATCACCTGGCGCGCGTTGCGCGCGACTTCGGACATGCCTTTCTTGTGGTTGTCGAGCTCTTCCAGCGTCACCATCGGCAAGAAGACGTCGTGCTCTTCGAAACGGAACAGGCTCGTGGGATCGTGCATCAGCACGTTGGTGTCCAGCACGAACAATGTCGGCGCGCCTGTCGATCGCGGCCTCTTCGGCGACTTGGGCTGTGGTTTGGACTCGACCACGGCGAGCCGGGCCGCCGGGCTCGGTCGGGTCGGCAACGGTTGCGGTGGCTGTGGCGCGCGCATGGCCGGCGTCAGCGGCACGACCGCGTGATGCGGACGTTCCGCCAGGGGCATTTCGCGCGCAGGTTCTGCGGGGATGGACGTCAGAAGGGTGGCAGGCTTGGTCGGTGCTTTTGGAAGTGGCATCAGCGGTGCGGTCGATCCATCAAAGCAAACGTCGAATGACAAACATCACGTGAGTGACTGAACATAGGCGAGGACCTGATCGACGTGGTTTGGAACCTTGACGCCGCGCCATTCCCTGCGCAGCTTGCCGGAACCGTCGATCACGAACGTGCTGCGTTCGACGCCGCGCACCTGGCGGCCGTACATGTTCTTCATCTTCATCACCCCGAACAGTTCGCACAGCTCTTCGTCCGGGTCCGAGATCAACTCGAACGGATACTTCATTTTCGCCTTGAAGCCTTCGTGCGACTTCAGACTGTCGCGCGAGACGCCGGCCACCACGGCGTTGGCCGTCGTGAACTTAGTATTGGCGTTGGCGAAGTCCGAGCCCTCGGTCGTGCATCCTGGCGTGTTGTCCTTCGGATAGAAATACAGGACCACAGTCTTGCCGCGTTGCGCAGACAACGTAAAGTCGCCGCCGGTGGACGCCGCCGTGAAATCAGGGACCTTGCTGTCGAGTGAAACCGGCATCGGAGGTTGAGCGATCAGGCTTCTACGAACAACGCGGCGGCGACCTTGCGGCTCTCGGCCACCAAGATGTTGTAGGTGCGGCAGGCCGCCTGTGTGTCCATCACCTCGAGGCCGATCCGCGCATCCGTCAGTGGACGCGTCACGCGCGGATGCGGAAAGCGTTGCCGCGCACCGGTCCCCAGCAGTACGACCTCGGTGCGCAGATCGCGCAGACGCTCAAAGTCGATCGAGTCGAGCGCATCGAAGCTTGCCACCGGCCAGGGTTCGACCTGATCGGGAGTCACAAGGACGTGGGTCGTGTGGCGCACCCGATTGATTTCAACGAAGCCCGGCCCGTATGCAGTCACGGTGTTCTGGGTGGTGGGCGTGTCGGCGTGCAGCTTCAAATCGTGCGAAACCTCAAAGGAAAATCGGGGAGGTGTTCGAGTACATTATAGGCACGCCTTGCGGCGCCTCAGACGTGTAAAACGCGTCAGATTTTTCATCTTTAAACATGCCCGAATTTCCGCGCATCAAGCGCCTGCCGCCGTACGTCTTCAACATCACCGCCGAGCTGAAGATGGCCGCGCGCCGCCGCGGCGAGGACATCATCGACTTCGAGCATGGGCAACCCCGACGGCCCCACGCCGCGGCACATCGTCGACAAGCTGGTCGAGGCCGTCGCAGCGGCAGCGACACGCACGGCTACTCGGTGTCGCAAGGGCATCCCGCGCCTGCGCCGCGCGATCTGCAACTGGTACCAGCGCCGCTACGACGTCGAGCTCGATCCGGACACGCGAAGCGATCGTCACGATCGGCTCGAAGGAAGGCATCGCGCACCTGATGCTCGCGACGCTCGATCGCGGCGACACCGTGCTGGTGCCGAACCCGAGCTACCCGATCCACATCTACGGCGCGGTGATCGCCGGCGCCGACATCCGCTCGGTGCCGATGACGCCGGGCGTCGATTTCTTCGCCGAGCTCGAGCGCGCGATCCGCGAGTCAGCTATCCCGAAGCCGAAGATGCTGATCCTCGGCTTCCCGGCAACCCGACGGCGCAGTGCGTCGAGCTCGACGTTCTTCGAGCGCGTCGATCGCGCTGGCGCGCGAGCACGACATCTACGTCGTGCACGACCTCGCCTACGCCGACATCGTGCTTCGACGGCTGGAAGGCGCCGTCGATCATGCAGGTGCCGGGCGCGCGCGAAGTCGCGGTCGAGTTCTTCACCATGTCGAAGAGCTACAACATGGCCGGCTGGCGCATCGGCTTCATGGTCGGCAACCAGGACCTCGTCACCGCGCTGGCGCGCATCAAGAGCTATCACGACTACGGCACCTTCACGCCGATCCAGGTCGCCTCGATCGCCGCGCTCGAAGGCCCGCAGGAATGCGTCGAGGAGATCGCGCGCGAAGTACCAGAAGCGCCGCGACGTGCTGGTGCAAGGGCCTGCACGAGGCGGGCTGGATGGTCGACATGCCCAAGGCGTCGATGTACGTCTGGGCCGAGGATTCCGCGAGCCGTACCAGGCGCATGGGCTCGCTCGAGTTCGCGAAGAAGCTGCTGGCGGACGCGAAGGTCGCGGTGTCGCCGGGCATCGGCTTCGGCGACTACGGCGACGACCATGTGCGCTTCGCGCTGATCGAGAACGAGGCACCGCACGCGCCAGGCGGTGCGCGGCATCAAGGAAATGTTCAGAGAAGGACGGGCTGCTTCACGTGTGGCGGCGTAGGTGAAGCCACTCAACGTCGGCCTGCTCGGCATCGGCACCGTCGGCCGCGGCACCTTCGACGTGCTCGCGCGCAACCAGCAGGAGATCGCGCGGCGCGCCGGCCGCGGCATCCGAAGTCGCGGCGATCGCAGATGCGGACCTCGAAAAGGCGCGCAGGATCGTCGGCGCAAAAGTTCCGGCGTCGTCAAACGTTGCGCGACGATGTCGTCGCAACCCCGACATCGACATCGTCGTCGAGCTGATCGGCGGCTACGAGCCGGCGACACACTCGCGCTCGAAGCGATCGACGACGGCAAGCACGTCGTCACCGCCAACAAGGCGCTGCTCGCGCAGCACGGCAACGAGATCTTCGCGGCCGCACGCTCCAAGGGCGTGATGGTCGCCTTCGAGGCGGCGGTGGCGGGCGGCATTCCGATCATCAAGGCGCTGCGCGAAGGACTGACCGCCAACCGCATCGAATGGATCGCCGGCATCATCAACGGCACCAGCAACTTCATCCTGTCCGAGATGCGCGCGCGCGGGATCGCTTTTGACGCCGCGCTCGCTGAAGCGCAGCGGCTCGGCTACGCCGAAGCCGACCCGACGTTCGACATCGAAGGCATCGACGCCGCGCACAAGCTCACGATCATGGCGGCGATCGCGTTCGGCATGCCGATGCAGTTCGACGCGGCCTACACCGAAGGCATCTCGAAGCTGACGCGCGAAGACATCCGTACGCCGAGGAGCTCGGCTATCGCATCAAGCTGCTCGGCATCACCAAGCGCACGGCCAACGGCATCGAGCTGCGCGTGCATCCGACGCTGGTGCCGCCGCAGCGCCTGATCGCGAATGTCGAAGGCGTGATGAACGCGATCCTGGTCAAGGGCGACGCGGTCGGCACCACGCTGTACTACGGCGCGGGGGCGGGCGCGGAGCCGACCGCATCCGCCGTCATCGCCGACCTGGTCGACGTCACGCGCATGCATACGGCGGACCCGGAGCATCGCGTGCCGCATCTCGCGTTCCAGCCCGACGGCGTCGCGCCGCCGCCATGGCTCGGCGTCGACGACACGGTCACGTCGTACTACCTTCGCATGCGCGTCGCCGACCAGCCCGGCGTGCTCGCCGACATCACGCGCATCCTGGCCGATGGCCGCATCTCGATCGACGCGATGGTCCAGAAGGAGCCGTCCGAAGGCGAGGACCAGACCGACATCATCATGCTCACGCACGACGCGGTCGAGAGCGACGTCAACGCGGCGATCGCGAAGATCGAAGCGCTGCCGACCGTGCTGGCACCCGTCATTCGCGTGCGCCAGGAAGAGCTTCTTTAGAAGCATGGGCCGGCCGTAGATGCGCTACGTGTCGACGCGTGGCCGCGCGCCCGAGCAATCGTTCAGCGAGATTCTGCTGTCGGGGCTGGCAGCCGACGGCGGGCTGTACGTGCCGGCGTCGTACCCGCGCATCGATGCGGCACAGCTCGACACCTGGCGTTCGCTTTCGTACGCGGACCTGGCGAGCGCCGTCATCGGCAAATTCGCTGACGATATCCGGCTCGACACGCTTACCGCGCTGACTCGCGCCACCTACACGGCGCAGAACTTCAGCAACGCGCGTGACGTTGGCCACGCGAGCCGGATCACACCACTGCGCTGGCTCGCCCCTGGGCTCGCGTTACTCGAACTTTCCAACGGTCCTACCCTTGCGTTCAAGGACGTGGCGATGCAGCTGCTCGGCGCATTGTTCGAGCACGTGCTCGAACAGCGCGACGCGCGTTTGAACGTGCTCGGTGCCACGTCGGGCGACACCGGCTCGGCCGCGGAGTGCGCAATGCGCGGGCGCGAGCGCATCAATGTCTTCATGCTGTCGCCCAACGGAAGAATGAGCGAGTTCCAGCGCGCGCAGATGTTCTCGCTGGACGACGCCAACATTTTCAACCTCGCGATCGACGGCGTATTCGACGATTGTCAGGACATCGTCAAGAGCGTTGCCGGCGATCTCGAGTTCAAGCGACGCTTCAACATTGGGAGCGTCAACTCAATCAACTGGGGCAGGGTAGTCGCGCAGGTCGTCTACTACTTCAAGGGCTACCTGGCAGCGACGCAATCGAGCGATCAGAAAGTTTCATTCGCGGTGCCGTCGGGCAACTTCGGCAACATTCTGTCCGGCTGGGTCGCGAAGCAAATGGGCTTGCCGATCGAGCGCCTGGTCCTCGCCACCAATGAGAACGACGTGCTCGACGAATTTTTCCGTACCGGGCGGTATCGGGTGCGCGGCAGCGGGGAGACTCATGCGACCAGCAGTCCGTCGATGGACATCTCGAAAGCATCCAACTTCGAGCGATTCATTTTCGACCTGATCGACCGCGACGCGGAGCTGTTGCGCGAGCTCTGGTGGGAGGTGGATACGCGCGGCGAGTTTCATTTGGGAGGCACACCGATCTGGCCGTTGGTCAACGCGAGTGGGCTCGTGTCCGGCCGCAGCACCCACACCGACCGCGTCCGAACAATTCGCACGGTATACGAGCGCTACGGCATCGTGGTCGACCCGCATACCGCGGACGGCATCAAGGTGGCTCTGGAACACATCGACCGCGACGTGCCGATGATCTGCCTTGAAACGGCGCTGCCGGCGAAGTTCCCGGATACGATCGTCGAAGCGATCGGTCGAGAGCCCGAACGGCCTGCGTCGTACGTCGGGCTCGAAGCACGGCCACAGCGCTTCGAACGGCTGCCGGCTGACGCGGAAGCGGTGAAGTCTTTCATCGCGCGGAAGCTCCAGTGAAGGCGATCGGCTTCATCGGCTACTCGAACAGCGGCAAGACCACGTTGATCGAGAAACTGATCCCGATCTTTCGCCGCCAGGGGCTTTCCGTGTCGGCGGTGAAGAACGCACATCATGGATTCGACATGGATCGGCCGGGCAAAGATTCGTTTCGTTACCGCGATGCCGGCGCTCAGCAGGTGCTGATCGCAACCGCTTCGCGCTGGGCGCTATTGAGCGAAACTCCGCGTCAGGCCGCTACTTTGGACGAGCTGTTAAGCGAGCTTGCAGCCTGCGATCTGGTCATCGTCGAGGGGTTCAAGAGCGAAGGAAGTATCCCGCGCATTGAAGTGCGCAGAACGGCAAATGCCGAGCCGCCGATCTTTCCGCGCGATTCGAACGTGGTTGCGCTCGCGAGCGATCATCCTGTCGAGACGAAACTGCCCGTGCTCGACTTGAACGACCCCGATAAAATTGCGGCGTTTATCGCCCAGCTGCTGCATCTACCGGCGCCCCGCGTCTGATTTGGCGCTTCGACCCACAAGTTTCGAGACGATGCGACCTACGAAGTTTTACCGCTTCCGCAACAATGACGAAATCGGCGCCAGGCGCGAAGCCGCGCGGAGCTGGGTTGGGAACCAAGCGAGCACGTCGACAAAGCGTGGCGGTGATTCTCGCCATTGTTGCTTCGGAACTTGTGGGTTGGAGCACTAATGCTTTCTGTCGAACAAGCGCTCGGGAAGCTGCTTTCCGCAGCGCATCCCGTCACCGACGTCGAAACGGTCGACACGATGCTGGCCCTGGGTCGCGTGCTGGCGGTCGAAGTCGTATCGACGATTGACGTGCCGCCACTCGACAACTCACAGATGGACGGCTACGCGGTGCGCACCGTCGATGTTCCCGGCGTTCCCACGACGCTGCGCGTCAGCCAGCGCATTGCGGCGGGTCAGGTGGGCGGTCCGCTGGAGCCGGGCACTGCCGCGCGCATTTTTACCGGCGCACCGATCCCGGCGGGAGCCGACGCGGTCATCATGCAGGAGAAATGCGAAGCCGTCGGCGACAAAGTGACGTTGAGCGAGCGGCCGCCACGCGGCGAGGCGATTCGCAAGGCAGGTATCGACATCGCGCGCGGCGACGTGGTGTTGAAGCCCGGCGTCCGGTTGAAACCGCAGCATTGCGCGCTCGCCGCGTCGATTGGCGCACCGCGGCTCACCGTGTTTCGCAGGCTGCGGGTCGCGACCCTGTTTACCGGTGACGAGCTGGTGATGCCGGGCGAGCCGCTGCCACCCGGCAGCATCTACAACTCGAATCGCTTCATGTTGCGCGGCCTGCTCGAATCGTTGGGCTGCGAGGTGCACGATCTGGGCATCGTGCCGGACAATCTGCAGAGCACGCGCACCGCACTCGCGAGCGGAGCGGCGCGCGCCGATTTGATCATCTCTTCCGGCGGTGTATCGGTCGGTGAGGAAGATCACGTCAAGCCAGCCGTGCAAGCCGAGGGAACGTTGGACATGTGGCAGATTGCGATGAAGCCGGGTAAGCCGCTCGCTTTCGGCCGCGTGCGCGACGTGCCCTTCATCGGCTTGCCGGGCAATCCGGTGTCAAGCTTCGTCACGTTTGTATTGTTCGCGCGTCCGTTTATCTTGCAGTCGCCAAGGACGAGTCGAAGAATTGCGCACGCTGCCGTTGCGCGCAGACTTCAATTGGGACCAATCGAGCCGACGCCGCGAGTTCCTACGCGCAAGACTTAACGAGCGGGGCGGGCTCGATATCTTTCCAAATCAGAGCTCTTCGGTGCTGACGTCGGTGACCTGGGCGGATGGCTTGATCGACAATCCATCCGAGCACTTGATTCATTCCGGAGACATCGTGCGGTTTCTACCCTTAGCCGAGTTGCAGTCATGAAGCTGCGCGTCTTGTATTTCGCGGCGCTGCGCGAGCGTCTCGGGCGCTCGGAGGAGTCGCTCGATGCTCCGAATGACGTAGCTAACATTGCGCAGCTAAGAGACTGGCTGGCGCAGCGCGGTGAACCCTGGGCGGGCGCATTTGCCGAAATACGGCGCGTGCGCGCCGCGGTCGATCAGACGATGGTCGATGAGCGGCATGCGCTGCACGATGGCGCCGAAGTGGCATTCTTTCCTCCGGTGACCGGAGGATAGATGCCCGTGCGCGTGCAGCAGGAGGATTTTGATGTGGGCGCCGAGATCGCTGCTTTGCGGTCAAGCAATCCGAGGATCGGTGCAGTCGCAAGCTTCATCGGCATCGTGCGCGATTCGAACGAAGGAGCCGAGGTGGGCTCGATCACACTCGAGCACTATCCCGGCATGACCGAAAAGTCGCTCGCGTCGATTTGCGAACAGGCGAAGGCAAGGTGGACGCTGGATGATGTACTGATCGTGCATCGCGTCGGCACATTGGCGCCGGCCGATCAGATCGTGTTGGTCGTCACCACCAGCTCGCATCGCGGCGACGCGTTTTCTGCGTGTCAGTTTGTGATGGACTATTTGAAGACCGAAGCGCCATTCTGGAAGAAGGAAACTACCGAAGACGGGATGCGGTGGGTCGATGCGCGCGACAGCGATGCGCAGGCCCTCGAGCGTTGGAAGTAGGTAGCACCGCAGACGCAAAATCGGGGCGCAGTAGGTTTGCGGCGCTCCTTCAATCAAACGCGATTGAATAGACCAGATCCAGCGCGGTCGTCGTGCCCGCACGCCCGATCAACGAGAAGCGCCGGCTGATCTGATAATTCAGCGCTACGTACGTTGAAGCGCCCGAGATCGCCTGTTCGAACGTCAGATAAAGATCGTCGCTCAACCGCTTGCCGATGGCGACGAAGTCGCTCGCGGCGGTGGTCCCGGTCGCACTGCGCAGCGTGCCGGCGACGGTTTCGCGCGGCAGTATCGACGAGCTGTCCTGACCCGGACGCAGGCTAATCTCGTCGATGCCGAGCGATTGCATCAGCCCGGCGCTGGCGCTATCGACCTGCCCGGCGAACAACGCACTGGCAGCCGCGGACAGCAGTGCGCGCTCCTGGCCTCCGTCGCCCGCAGCCCCGGGCGGCCGGCCGAGAACCAGCCAGTTCAGTTTCTCCACGTCGGTCATCGACGGGTCGGAATACAGCCGCACGATGGGTCGCGCCGCGGTGCCGCCGATTGAAACGCCGACATCGACCGGTAATCCGCTTCGTACCGCCAGCACATTCAGCGCAGGATTTTCAACAGGCCCTTGAAACGTCAAGATGCCGCGTTGAATTTGCAGCCGCTGGCCGTAGCCCTGGTACGTGCCGCCCTGCGTGCGCACGTTGCCTTCCGCAAGCAACTGACCGGGGCGCCCTGTGATGTCGAGAGCGCCGTCGAGTCGCGCTTCGAGGCCGGCGCCGCGAATGTAGAAGCGTGAGCCGAGGTCGCCGCGAACATCGAGCGTGACCTCGACCGGCGTCGTATCGGCCTTGCCGGGTTGCTCCGCGCGCACGATCACCACGTCGTTCGGCAGCCGGCGCGCGCCGCGCAGGCGAGAGAAGTCGATATACGCGCCGTCGACCCGCAGTTTCGCGTAAAGATCCGCGCGCTCCGGCGCCAGCGTGATTCCACCTTCACCGCTGACGACCATCCAGCGATCGCGCCGCTGCAATACCGGCAATCGATCGGCTTGAATGCCGACGCTGCCGGTCAATGTGCGCAAAGCGATGCGCGCGACGGCGCGCAAGCGTCCCGGTGTTTCGAAGCGGACTCCCTCCGCGGCGCGTTTTTCATCGGGGGCTACGCGCGGGGCGCCGGTGAACACCAGTTCGTTGACCACCAGCACGCCGTCTTCGAGAGTCGCGTCCAGCGTCCCATCCTCGAGGCGCACGCCCTGTTCAACGTAAGCAATGCGCAGCCCGCTCGCGCGGATCGGCCCCGAGGCGGTAGGATCGGCAGGCGTTCCCGAAATCGCGATCTTGATGCTGCCCGCGCCTTCGACCTGCACACTGTCGCTGATCAATGGGCCGATCCAGCTCAGGTCGGGCAACACGGCATCGACATCGATTCGAAACGGTCGATTGCGCGCGATCTGCACTCCGCCGCTGGTGTCGACATAGGCATCGATGACCGCGTCGAGCCGGCCCAACGCCTTGCCGCGCACGTATGCGGTGCCGGTCACGCGATTGTTGACCACGCTCAACGCCAAGCCGAGATCGCTGACGCCGATCGGCGTCAACGCATCGATTCCGCCGTAGATGTCGCCGCCGGTGCGCTCGACAATCACTACTCCAGTCAGCGTGTCGGCGAGCTCCAGCGTCCAGCGGCCGCGCAAGGTCAGCGGCTGTCGGCCGCCGGCGCCTGTTCGGACCACTCGGCGCGCAGCCGTTGCCCGCGCATCGAACGCTTGCGGTGCCAGTCCTTCGAATACGCCGGCGGTACGCCACCGCCCATCGCGCTGTTGAACTTCAACTGCCGAAAACTGGGTGCCGCGCGCTTCAAAGCGTGCCGGCCCCACGCTCACCGATCCGCGTGCAATCGTGATTGATGCCGGCGCCGAGAGTCGCAGCTCGAGCGGCTTGCCGCTTTCGGCGGCGACCAATGAACCGCGCCACGCATAGTCCTGCGCCGCGCCCGTGCGCCATCCGCCGGTTGCCATCACGCGCACCGGTTGCTTGGACAACGTCGTCCCGTTCAATTCCAGGGTGTGGTCCGATGTCACGCCGCGCGCGATCAACGTCGCGCTGGCCAGCGAAGCGTCCGGACTAGGCGCACGGTGACCGGTGACACTCACCTTGACGGCGAGCGGTGCGTTCGCTGCGGCGCCTCCGGCGATCGACGCTACTACGCTGTCAATGGTCTGGCCGTTGGCGAACTTCAAATCATTTGCGGTGCCGTCCATTCGCAATTGCGGCGCCGCGAACTCGCCGCTGACCGTGCCGCGCGCGGTGATGCTGCCCGATGTCTGTGGAACGATCTCCGCCAGCTGCGGAGCGATCAGCTCGAAGTTCAATTCGCGTCCTGCGCCTAAGCCGCCGCGCGCCGTCAGGCGTGCCGAGCGTGATGCAACGTTGACGTCGACATCGATGCGTTGGTCGGCCAACGTAACGCTGGCCCGGCCGTCGAGTGCGCGGCCCATCAGTCGGCTGTCTGCGAGTGCAACTTCCGCGCGGCCGGCGATCGTCGGCCGAAACCGCGCGTCGAGATCGACGCTGCCGTTGAGTCGCGTATCCAGTCCTGTGACTAGACGTGCCAGATCGAGATTGACGAAAGTGCCTTTGATTCGCGCGGCCTGACTGCCGAGTTCGACCCGGCCTGTCAGGTCGGCACTGCCGTCGGCAAGCCGCAAGCGCGCAGTTTCAATATTGAGAATCTGATCACGCAGAAGCAGATTGAAGTCCGCCGCCAGCTCTATGCCTTTGTTCTTCCCAGCGGCCGTGCCGCCACCACGCAACGCGCCCACGTTGTCGGTACGCAGCGTTCCCGTAAATCGTTGCGCCTCACCGATCAGCGAGTAGTTGAGCGTGCCGTCGATGCGTGTTGGCGCGGCGGTCGAGTAAATCGTCGAAGCATCGATCCCCGTTAACGCCAGCTTCGCATTGACGCCGTCGGCCGCCGACCACGTCATCCCGCCGGTAGCACCGCCGCGAATGCCTTCCACGCGCTGCAAGGCCAGCGTCAACGCGCCCGCCGACCAGGTCAACGACCCTCGCACCGAGCGCACAGGCACGCGCTGTTTATCGATCGGTCCGGCGTCCAGATTCTCGATTGAAAACGGACCGTCGAGGCTGAGTCCAGCCGCAGCCGCGGACGAAGCAACTGCGGGCTTCAGGTCGGCGCTGCCACGCAGTCGCATCGTTGGCGCACCGGCGAACCACGCCGCCGGATTGAAGTGTCCGATGTCCGCATTCAATTGCGCCAGAGGTACCGGCGCGAACGGCGTCAGCCGCACGCTGGCACTGACGCGCGCCTCCGCACTGTCCGCGCTGATTTCAACAAACGCGTCGAGCAGCGTGCCGCTCGCGCGTGCCTGTGCGGTCACTCCTTGGTCGCGTACGGTGGACGTCACCTCGGCCTCGGCACGCAACGCGAAGGGACTCCGCGCGTCGATGCGGCCGTTTAGTGCGATGCGGCTCGGTCCGTGCTGAAACGCGCCGCGCTCGACCAAGATTTCATCGGCGTTTACGCGCATGCTGGCCGCGATATCGCCGATCACACGCGGCGTCTCACCGCGTGCGCCAAGTCGCAGTTCGCGTACGTTCAAATTGCGCACTCGCAGATCGATGGGTGATGCGAGTGACAATGGCGGTGCTGCAGGCGCGCCGCTCGGGACCCAATCCACGGCAACGGTGCGCGCGCTAACGCGCTCGAAATCGAATGCACGCTCGCGCCACCGCAACTCGTACGGCTCGACTGCCACATCGGCAGCTTGCAGCGACCAGGTGGGCCCCGTTACGGACAAGCTGCCCGCAGTGAATCCATCGCGCAGCGATCCCTCAACGTCGCGTACGACCACCGAGGTATTCAGGCGCGAATTCAGCATCACGACGAAGCGCAATCCGCTGCTCGTCGTATACATCCACCAGATTGCGGCCGAGCCTGCGCCGAGGATGAAGAGGGCGCCAATGAACAGCCCGGCCAGCGCCGAAACCCAGAGCGGGCGGCGGCGCAATCGAACTGCGGCCGTTTCGTTCATCGCAGTTAGAACGCGATTGCGACCGAAAAGTGCAATCGAAGCTGCCGTTCGCGCTCGCCGTATGCAACATCGACGGCAAGCGGGCCGGCCACCGTGCGCCACCGGACGCCGACTCCGACACCGACCGCAGGATCGAGGTCGCTGAACGAGTCTGCGGCATCGCCCACGTCGACGAACCCTGCGACGCCCCAGTTGCCGCCCCAGCGTTGCAGCCAATGAACATACTCCGCCGAGGCAAGCGCCAAGGCACGACCGCCCACTGTGGCGCCGCCGCGCTTGACGCCCAGGCTTTCGTAGTCGTACCCGCGCACCGTCGTCGAGCCGCCGGTGCGAAACAGAAACCGCGTCGGCACAATGTCCGCGGTGTCGACTTTAACGGCGCCTACCTCGCCGCGCAGAATCAACACATCGCGCGGGCCGATCGGAAAGTACTGCAAAACCCGGCTGTAGCCACGTACGAACGCCTTGTCCAGATCAGCGCCGCTAGCTCCGACGGTGCCTTCGAGCTCGATCACGTTTCCGCGGCGCGGATTGACGATCTCGTCGACGTCGCGCCGGATCCACGTATACGTGGTCGACAACGTATCGAGCTCGATCAACGGTTCGAGCGGCGTCTTGCGCTCCTCGTGCTCGAAGTTGACGCCCCACTTGGTGTCGATGTGACGTGCAGTGCGTGCGCCGCGCAAACGAGCGCGCGCGGCGCCGACGCTCCACCGCTTGACCCGCAGGTCCTCGATATCCGAGTCCTCGACCAGTGCGCCGACGCTGTCGCGCGCACCATTGGGCTTCGGCGGAAGCAGCAGATCGACATAACCGAATCCGCCCTTCTGGTCGATGCGCGCGCCTGTCTGTAGCGAATAGGGACGCCCGAAAGTCAGCGACTGCCGGTACGCGAGCTCCAGATGAACGCCGGTGTTCGATGCCACGCCGACGCCGACGCTGAACCGCTTAGTGCGCGATTCACGCAACGCCAACCGCAGCGGCGCGTTGTCGGGATGAGCTGGGTCGAGGTGCAGCGAGGCAAGTACCGAGGAGAAGTACGGGGTTTCCTCAAGCGCCTGCTGAAATTCGATCAGCTTCGCGCGATCGAAGCGTTCGCCCACCTTGAACGGGTTGTAGCGCTGCACGAGCTTCGTGTCGTAGCGCTCCAAGCCGGTAATCTGCAACTCTCCGACGGTATACGCGGGGCCGCTGTCGATTTCGACACTCAGCGCCGCTGTTGCGTCATCCGCATTGACCTGGGCGGCAGAATCGAGGAGCTTGGCACCGGCAAAATCGCGCGCCTGAACAGACGCCAGCAATTGCGTCTTCGCCGCCTCCCACTGCGGTGAGCGAAACGGCGAGCCGACCGGAAGCGGCCACTCAGCGCGCAGCGCGGCGGCGCGATCCTGGAACCGCGGTTCGTTGAGCGCGCCGGTGAATTGCAGGTCGAACGAACCAACATTCGTTCTGCGGCCGAGCTCAATGATCAGTCGGTAACGCGCGCCACCCGTTGCAGGCTCGACGGGATCGAAGCGCAACGCCGGATCGAAATATCCTTCAGTCGCCAGCACTTCGAGCACCGCGCGCTCCGCGCGGCGCAGCTCGCGTTCCTCGTCAGCCTCGTCGGCTTCCGGTCCGATCGTGAAGCGCACCAGCGCCTCATCGACCAAGCCTGAGAGCGGTGCTGGCAGAGAAGTGCCAGAAGTGACGATCGGTTGCGTCGCTTGCCCCGATGCGACCAGCGGCCAAGCGAGAGTAATGGCCAGAACCGCAGCCGATAGATGACGTTGCACAGTGGGAGCAAGGGGTTAACCGATGCTAGCAAAGGGGTAGCCTGCGCAGCAGCTCGCTTGATTCGCCTTGTCTTGATTCATCGTCCGCAGGCCCAAAATAGGCACTCAGCAAGCACCTGATTCGAACCCGACATGCGTCTAGACAAACTCACCACCAAATTCCAGGAAGCACTTGCCGATGCGCAGTCGATTGCGGTCGGCCACGACAACCCGTACATCGACCCTGCTCATCTGCTGCTGGCGATGCTGCGGCAGAGCGATGCGGGCGCGCGCTCGCTACTGCAGCGCGCCGGCGTCAACGTCGCCGCGCTGACGCAGGCGCTCGACGGCATGGTCAAGCGGCTGCCGCAAGTGCAGGGCGGCGACGGCGAGGTGCAAATCGGCCGCGAGCTGAATGCGCTTCTGAACGCGACCGACAAGGAAGCACAGAGGCGCGGCGACAGTTCATTGCAAGCGAGCTGTTCCTGCTGGCAGTGGCCGACGACAAGGGCGAGCCCGGCCGGCTCGCGCGCGAGCACGGCCTGACGCAGAAGTCGCTCGAAGCGGCGATCGATGCCGTGCGCGGCGGCGGCAAGTCGATAGCGCAGAGGCCGAAGGCCAGCGCGAAGCGCTCGACAAATACACGATCGACCTCACCGAGCGCGCGCGCAGGGCAAGCTCGATCCGGTGATCGGCCGCGACGACGAGATCCGCCGCACGATCCAGATCCTGCAGCGCCGCACCAAGAACAATCCGGTGCTGATCGGCGAGCCCGGCGTGGGCAAGACCGCGATCGTCGAAGGCCTCGCGCAGCGCATCGTCAACGAGCGAAGTGCCCGAGACGCTCGAAGGACAAGCGCGTGCTGTCGCTCGACATGGCGGCGCTGCTGGCGGGTGCCAAGTACCGCGGCGAGTTCGAAGAGCGGCTGAAGTCGGTGCTGAAGGAAATCGCCGCAGGACGAAGGCCGCATCATCGTCTTCATCGACGAGATCCACACGATGGTCGGCGCCGGCAAGGCCGAAGGCGCGATCGACGCCGGCAACATGCTGAAGCCCGCGCTCGCGCGCGGCGAGCTGCATTGCATCGGCGCGACGACGCTCGACGAATATCGCAAGTACATCGAGAAGGACGCCGCGCTCGAGCGCCGCTTCCAGAAGGTGCTGGTCGACGAGCCGTGCGTCGAAGCGACGATCGCGATCCTGCGCGGCCTGCAGGAGCGCTACGAGCTGCATCACGGCGTCGACATCACCGACCCGGCGATCGTCGCCGCGGCCGAGCTTTCGCATCGCTACATCACCGACCGCTTCCTGCCCGACAAGGCGATCGACCTGATCGACGAGGCCGCGGCGCGCATCAAGATGGAGATCGACTCCAAGCCCGAGGCGATGGACAAGCTCGAGCGGCGCCTGATCCAGCTGAAGATCGAGCGCGAAGCGGTGAAGAAGGAAAAGGACGAAGCTCGTAGCGCAAGCGCCTCGAGCTGATCGAGGAGAGATCGCGCGCCTCGAGCGCGAGTACGCCGACCTCGAGGAAATCTGGAAAGCCGAGAAGGCCGCAGGTGCAGGGCAGCGCAGCACATCAAGGAAGAGATCGATGAAGCTCGCGGTCGAGATGGACGAGCTGCAGCGCGAAGGGCAACTGCGACAAGGTGGCCGAGCTCCAGTACGGCAAGCTGCCGCAGCTCGAGGCGCAGCTGAAGCAGGCCGAGAGCACCGACGCGCGCCAGCGGCAAACCGAAGCTGCTGCGCACGCAGGTCGGCGCCGAAGAAATCGCCGAAGTCGTGTCGCGCGCGACCGGCATTCCGGTCTCGCAAGATGATGCAGGGCGAGCGCGAGAAGCTGCTGCGCATGGAAGACACGCTGCACCAGCGCGTCGTCGGGCAGGACGAGGCGGTGCGCCTCGTGTCCGATGCGATCCGCCGCTCGCGCGCGGGTCTGTCCGACCCGAATCGGCCGTACGGCTCGTTCCTGTTCCTCGGGCCCACCGGGCGTCGGCAAGACCGAGCTGTGCAAGGCGCTCGCCGAATTCCTGTTCGACTCGGAAGACGCACCTGATCCGCATCGACATGTCCGAGTTCATGGAGAAGCATTCGGTCGCGCGCCTGATCGGCGCGCCGCCGGGCTATGTCGGCTACGAAGAAGGCGGCTATCTCACCGAAGCGGTGCGCCGCAAGCCCTACGCGGTGATCCTGCTCGACGAGGTCGAGAAGGCGCACCCGGACGTCTTCAACGTGCTGCTGCAGGTGCTCGACGACGGCCGCATGACGGACGGGCAGGGCCGCACGGTCGACTTCAAGAACACCGTGATCGTGATGACGTCGAACCTCGGCTCGCACGATGATCCAGCGCATGCAGGGACAGCGAGCACGCAGGTGATCAAGCAGCGCGGTGATGGCCGAAGTGAAGACAGCATTTCCGGCCGGAGTTCGTGAACCGCATCGACGAGATCGTCGTGTTCCATGCGCTCGACGCGAAGCAACATCCAGGCGATCGCGCGCATCCAGCTGCAGCGGCTCGAGAAGCGGCTCGCGCAGCATGGACATGAAGCTCGACGTCACCGACGCCGCGCTGGCAGGAGATCGGCAAGGCGGGCTTCGATCCGGTGTACGGCGCGCGGCCGCTGAAGCGCGCGATCCAGCAGCAGATCGAGAACCCGCTCGCCAGGCCGATGCTCGAAGGGCGCTTCGGGCCGAAGGATGTGATTCCAGTCGACTTCAAGAACGGCAAGTTCACGTTCGATCGGATCGTTCACTGAAAATCAGGGATCAACCGAGACCGACGTGAAGCTTGGCTCGTCTTCCAGCAGTTGCTGGAAGAACCGGGCGCAATCGTCGTCGGCTCCCATTTTCTCGCGGCCCATCAGGGTTCTTTGACGGATCGCTGCTTGTCCTCCAAAGGTATTGCTCTCAAAGAGCGGCTGACCTCGCCAAGCTCTTATGCAAGCGCCAAGTGAGTAGCGGACCGAGCAATGCGCCGATCCCGATCGAACACCATGCCAGCCCCCAGGCTTTCTGATCGGGATCGCCTGGACCACTGGCCCAGTCGAGCACCAGGCCGAACACCCACGGACTGATCGCCCCCATGCCGAAGCCCAGAACAGACCGCACCGAAAACGCGAAGCCAATCTGACTCGGCGGTACGGTCTCGCTAAGCACCGTGGAGAACACCGACGAGTCGCCGATCGACGTCAGGTTGTAGAGGATCGCGACCGCCGTGACCAGCCACAGTGCCGCGCCCAGCATCCAGCCGATCGAGAAGGAGCACGCAAGGCTTGCGCAGCTCATGATCAGTATCACGCGAGTACGGCCGATGCGATCCGAGAGCACGCCGCCCGCGATGCTGCCGATGACTCCGGCCAGATGGGTCAACCCCGCAATGCCGACGCCGATCGCCAGTGGGCCGGCTGACGCCTCACCGCCACGCGCGGCTACTGCCACCAGAAACGCCGGCAACCATGCCCACATGCCGAGCAGTTCCCAGCAATGAAACGTGTACGACCAGATCGCCAACTGCGCGGGTTGGTTGTTCCATAGCTGGCGCGCCGAAGCGAGCCAGGGCACGGGCGTGCTGGCGTGTGCCGGCGCGTCGCGAGTGCTGCGCAGCGCGAGCCAACCGAGTAGCGCACCGGCAATTGTCGCGATCGCCGATAACGCCAGAGCAGCCCGCCAGCCCGCCCAGGGTGCCAGCGCAGCACATGCGATCAGCGACACTCCGTAGCCGAACGATCCGGCGGCGAGATACCAACCCATCGCACTGCCGCGCTTGGCTGCGCCGTAGCGCTGCGCGATCAAAGCGAGCACTGGCGTATACGAGCCGCCCGATGCCGCGCCAGCGAGAAAGTACAGAGCCAGAGCGGACCAGAACCCATTCGAGAACAGCGCGAACAGCGCGGCACTGACGCACGCGCCGCCGCTCATGAAGAGAAAAGTCTTGCGCGCGCCGATTCGGTCGGTCAGCAATCCGGCAGCGAACAGCGAAATCAGATAGCCGACGTGCCATCCGCTCTGCACCAGGCCCGCGTCGGCGGCGCTCATCTGCCATGCGCCCATCAGCACGGGCAACAAAGCGGAGTAAACCGTGAAGATCAGCGAGAAGCCGACACGGCTTACGCACAACAGCACCAGCCATCGGGTATCGCTCATCGCGCAATCAAGCTTGTTGTTCGCCTAACGAGGCCGCGCCTGCGTCAACCAGGAACAGACCCACATCGCGGCAATCGCTCCACCGAGCTGCGCGAGTATGAACGCTGGTGCATCGATCGGCTGGATGCCGGCAAAGGTGTGGCTGACCGATCGGGCCACGGTCACTGCGGGATTGGCGAACGAAGTCGATGCGGTGAACCAGTAGGCGGCCATGATGTAGCTGGCCACTGCTGCTGCCACCCGCGCGGGCGCATGCCGAACCGCCAGAATGATCGTAGTGATCAAGCCGAACGTCGCGATGAATTCGCTGAGCAGTTGCCCAGCGCCGGAACGCTCTCTTGGCGATACCTGTGCGATCGGTAACTCGAACATCGCGTGCGCCGCGGCGACGCCGGCCAACGCGCCCGCGAGTTGCGCGCCGATGTAGGCGGCGCACAGCGTCCACGTCATGTTGCGCTGAAGCGCGGCCACCGCACTGACGGCGGGATTGAGATGCGCTCCACTGATGGGGCCGAGAATCGTGATCAATACGAACAGCATCGCGCCAGTAGCCGCCGTGTTGGCAAGCAGCGCAATGCCGACATTGCCGCCAGCCAGGCGCTCGCCCATGATTCCGGACCCGACGACGGCTGCCAGCAGCAGGGCCGTGCCGAGCGCCTCGGCGGCCAGTCGTTGCCGCGTTTCTGCGATACCGCTCAACTCGTGCCGATAGCGTTCAAGCGTTGCGCGAGCGCGAGCTTGTCCATCTTGCCGTGCGGCAGACTTAAAAAAAGTTCGATGCGCCGGCGTAAGGTTGTGAAGGCCTTCAGAAAGGCTTTTCGCTTCGTTTCGTCGTCGCCCTCGGCGACGGCCGGATCCTCGACACCCCAATGCGCAGTGACCGGTTGCCCGGGCCAGATCGGACACATCTCGCCTGCCGCGTCATCGCATACGGTGAAAACAAAATCCAGGGCCGGCGCGTCCGGGTGTGCAAATTCGTCCCAGCTCTTGCTGCGCAAGACGCCGGTAGGCAAGCGATTCTTCTTAAGCAGCTCGAGCGTCATCGGGTTCACGCGGCCGGAGGGATGGCTGCCCGCGCTGTGAGCGATGAAGCGACCATTGGCCATCGCATTCATGACCACTTCGCTGAAGATCGAACGTGCCGAGTTGCCGGTGCATAGGAAGAGCACATGCTGCGGTGTATCTCCCATTGTCGGTCTAGGTGATCAACAGCAGACCGAAGGCGCCGGTCGTGCCGAACTGGCTGGCTTCGCGGTCGACGGGCCGCAGCAACTGGACGCCGCGACGGTCGCCGATACTTCCGGTCCCTTCGCTTCCGGCCGAAAAAACTCCACTTGCTCAAGCGTGTGATATGTCTCCCACGCAACGCCGTTTGGGTCGGTGTACCAATACTTGTTCCCGCGTGCGTAGCAACAGCTGACATTCGTTTCGGTTGCGGCGACCGGACTAGCGCGTTCGGCCTGCGCGCGCAGCAGTTCGAGCTCATCGTCCGAATCGACCTGCAGCCCGAGATGATTGACTCCCGTGCGCGCACCGCGCTGCGAGATCGCGAAGTTGATGCGCGGATCGTCGACCATCCATTTTGCGTAGTCGGACTTCGTCACGGTCGGATCCGCGCCGAACAGCGCCGAATAAAAGCGGATGCTCGATTCGAGATCCTTGACTGCAACGTGTACATGAAAGCGTTTCATGCGGGTTCCTTTCGTCGAGACTTGCTGAGGTTGCGAGGGGAGCAGCCAACGGGTACGCACGATCCGCCGTCAGCTGCGCAACAGTTATCGGTTAGGAAGGCGAGCAGCTGATTCATCGCGGCGAAATTTGCCGCATAGAAAATGAAGCGCCCGTCCTGGCGCGCCGTGACCAGCTTCGCGTGGGAAAGCTCCTTCAGGTGAAATGACAACGTCGCGGGAGCAACGCCCAGGTGCTCGGCAATCTCGCCCGCTGCCAGCCCACTCGCCCCCTGTTGCACAAGCCGGCGAAACACATCGAGACGCGTTTCCTGTGCCAGCGCAGTCAACGCGCGAACGGCTTCTGTCGTTTTCATATTTCAATAATCGTCGAAATGATGTACGAATGTCAAGTCGACCGCCCGGTTTCACAAGGCGGCCAACGCTCCTTGATAGATGGCGGCCGCCTGCGACGTCTCCATCACGGTGCTCCCCAGGTCACGCACGAGGCCGTCCTTCAGCCCATAGACCCACCCGTGCACGGCAAGCTGCTGGCCGCGATCCCATGCGTCGCGCACGATCGTGGTTTGGCACACATTGGCGACTTGCTCGATCACGTTGAGCTCGCACAGGCGATCGATCCGCTGCGGCGTATCGGGCATCGCGGCTACCTTGGCGTCGTGTTTCGAGTGAACATCCTGAACGTGGCGCAGCCAGTTGTCCGCGAGCCCAACGCGCTGATTTTGCAGCGCCGCCGAGACGCCGCTGCATCCGTAGTGGCCGCACACGATGATGTGCTCAATATTGAGCACATCGACGGCGAACTGCATTACCGAAAGACAGTTCAGATCGCTATGCACGACCACGTTGGCTATGTTGCGATGGACGAACAGCTCGCCGGGTAGCAAGCCGACGATTTCATTGGCCGGTACGCGGCTGTCAGCGCAGCCGATCCATAAGTAGCGCGGCCGTTGCTGTTGCGACAGCCGCGCAAAGAACTCCGGATCATTTTGGCGACGGCGCTCGGACCAAGCGCGGTTGTTTTCGATCAGGTGCGAGAGTGAGCGCATGTGAGCAGTCGGTCAGTCCGTGAGTGCAGCTGCTTTGGTTTGAGTCTGGCCGTCGGCGTATTTCGCAAATCGACCGCGCTCGCGCCCGTGCACCGGCGCCGGGTCGGGCCACGGCCAGCCGCCAAAGCGGGTGCGATGGTAATCGGCGAACGCCTGCTCGATCTCCTGCTGGCTGTTCATTACGAACGGGCCCGATTGCACGACCGTTTCATTGATCGGCCGCCCCTGCAGCAACAAGAACTCGCTGGTTTCCGGGCCATTGACGAGTTCCACCGCTTGCGCTGCACGCAGCTCCAACGCCGCGTGCTCGCTAATGACCTGCCCACCGACGGTGACCCGCACGCCATCGAAGAAATACAGATTCCTGCGCGCCGCGAGATCCGTCGCCGCCGGCAGCACCCAGCGCGCGTCGGGCTCCATCTTGATCGTCCAGATGGCGACGTCCGCGGTGGCATTGGCGGCCCACGAATGGGGCGGTGGAGGCAGCGGCGTACCGTCACGTGCCTCGCGCAGATTGCCTGCGATACAAGTGATTTCGGTGACGCGGCCGTGCGCATCAGCCGCCCTGTGGTGCGGAATGTCTTCCGACCAGAACATCGTGAAATGAGGCGCTGCCATCTTGCCGGCACCGGGCAAGTTCAACCAGATCTGGAACAACTCCAGCGGATTCGCCTCATCTGCGCGCAGCAATGGAAACATTTCGGAATGCACGACACCGCGGCCGGCGGTGAGCCACTGCACGTCGCCGTCGCCGAAGCGCGCCGCGGCACCGAGCGAGTCGGCGTGATCAATGAAGCCCTTGCGGACGATCGTGACGGTCTCAAACCCGCGGTGCGGGTGCGACGGAAAGCCGGGAACCGTCCGGCCGTGATACATGCGCCAACCGTCGTTGCCGGCGAAATCCTGTCCTATGTCGCGGCCCGCCAGTGAAGCGTCCGGGCCGAGCTGCGCGTTGCCGCGCGGATAAGCATCGTCGTGATGGACACACAACAGAAACGGGTCGGCGGTCTCCCAGGTAAAGCCGAGGGGGCGCTGTTGAATGATTGGGTTTGGTTGCATGCGTTTCTCCAAGGGTAATTCAACCTAGGCGCAGCCGAGCAGCCGCCCTTTACCAAGCTCCTATCACACACCGAATGTTTCGGACGCGCTCGATCGTCTTGGAATCGAAGGCGCGTCGCAGGGCATTCTGCCCATTTATAACTGCCCGAAAGTCGCCGGACCGGCTGCCACTCTGAAATTGGTGCCGAACGGCAAGGCGCAAGAGTCGACCGTGCTGGGAACGTTGCGCGCGATCGTCAAGGGCGGCGCCGGCTCGGTGCTGGTGATCGACGCTTCCGAGAATCCAAGCGTCAACGCGTATGGCGGCGTGGCGGGGTGATTTCATTCTGGCCGACGACAACGGCACCGTCGTCATACCCATGCAGCGCATCGCCGAGGTCGTCGAATTTGCAAAAAAGGTCAAGGCGACCGAAGACCGCGTGATCGCCGAAATCCGCGCCGGCGCAGACCCGGTCGCTGCGGTGGTGAAGCTTGGCGAGAGCGTCCGCGCGCGGGGCATTCGCAAGCCGATGCTGGTCACCGACGCCGGTCTGGCCGCTGGCGCAGTGATGGCGCGCGTGCTTGAAGCCATCGACGAGTTTCAGCCTGTGATCTTTGACGGAACACCCCAGAATCCCGACCAACAAGCCGTCGAAGCTGGCGTCGCGCTTTACGAAGCGCGCGGCTGCGGTGGCGTGATTGCACTGGGCGGCGGCTCGCCGATCGCTTTCCCGACGATAACGACGACCTAGTGCAGCGGCGCCGCCGGCCGATCTTCGGCTTCTTCCGGCGGCTCCGCGTGCACGACGTGGCCCGCGGCGTTCGGAAACATCGGCGCGCCGCAGTCATCGCAGAACTCGAGTGGAAAGCGATGGGCATGAGCCACTGCCTTGTTCAAATTCAGCGCCTTCAGCGCCTTGTCGACGTCTTCCATCGTTTGCTCTTCGTCATCGCCCAGCAGCGGCCACACGACGCCTTCGATCACATCATCGTCACTGCTGGTCTTGGCAAGCCCGATGCGCACTTCGCCGCCCGAGTTTCCGCTGGGGTCTTCGAACACTCCGAACGCGGCGGTCAGCGTGTTGGGCGTGAAGTCGTACGAGAGTTTCAAATACGAGACAGCGGCCTCGAGCGAAAACTCGCGCAGCTCGCGATCCGCATAGCGCAGCGCGGCGTGAAACGCGTTCGGCGCCAGCACACGAAACCGGCAGCCGGTCATTACCGGTTGAAGTACGCCGGCGACCTGCTCGCTGAAAGCCGCCAGCGCGCCAATCTTCGAGTCCGGATCGACGCCTGATTCCTGCCAGTGATACAGCGGCGCGCCCTGCGATGCGGCGATGGCAATCAGAACGTAGCGCGTATCGGCCAGCATCGCGACCGGCTCGCGCACCTTTTTTGCATCGATATGAAGCGTCAGGCCTTCGGCGACGGCGTCGCCGAGTTGTTCGATCTGCCGGCGCACGTCGGCGAACGCTTCCGGCAATTGATCGATGGCGAACAAATAATCGGCGAGCGCCATACGCGCGTCGCGCGCGAGCAGATGACCGCTGAGGTGCGCCCGCAGCCCGTCGCAGATGGACGGGGTCAACGTTGTCGTCGGCAACCGGTAGCGCGACCATGCGAGCAACGGCAGCGCGATCAGCAAGGTGTCGTGCGGCTGGCCGTCGATATCGATCACTGTGCTTTCGGCGCAGCTTTCGGCCAGGTCGGCAAGATCGTCATACGCGGGCTGGCTCGAGCGCGCCAGATCTTCCAGTGCGGCCTCGACCGCGTCGTCATTGCGACGACCGAGCCGGTCATTGATCAGTTCTATCAAGCGGCGTTGCCAAAGTTGTTCTTCCAACCGGCTGCCCGACTCGGACAGGCGGCGAGCCAGTTTGACGAGACCTTGTGCGTCGACGGATTGTCGGCTGCGCGAGCTAACTCGGGTGCGGCGCATGAATGAACCTTGCAGGCGGGAAGCGACGATTATCGCACCGGCGCGCTACCTGCGACCGATGCGTGGCGTGCGATCAGGTGCCAGCGGCCGCCGCGCAGATGCTTCCCGCAGGTAGTGGGTCAGTACATCGACGTCGACCGGCCCGCCGACTCGGTCGGTGCCTTCGCGCAGCACCCGAAACCCGTCGCCACCGTCGCCGAGAAAATTGTTGACCGTCACGCGATAGGTCTGATCGGGCTCGATCGCGCGGCCGTCCAGGCGCATCGAGTCTGCAACGATCCGCTCGCCGTGCGAGCCATTCGACCGCCACGCGTACGAAAAGCCGCGCGACGGCTGAAGCATTCGAGCACGCTCCGGCTGCGCTGTGCTCGATCCGGCGCTCGATCTCGCACTCCATTGCTGCTCCAGCATCTGCTTCAGCTGGGCGCCGGTCAGCGTCAGCGTCACAAGCGTGTTGCCGAACGGCTGCGAGGCGAACGCATCGGCATAGGTCACGGTGCCGGCACCGTCAGACGCGCGCAGATCCGCACGCAGGCCGCCCGGATTGGTAAAGGCAAGCTGGGCGCCTTGAGTGCGCGTGGCGCTTAGCTGCGCATCCGCGATCAATCTGCCAAGCGTGTTATCGCCGCCGGCTGCTGCGCGCCGATCGAAGTCGGAAGTGATGCGGCCCACGGGCCGCTGCGCCAGGGGTGCCGCGAGCTTTCGGTAGTGCTCGACGATCGCAGCGACTTTCGGATCAGGTGCCGGCGGTGGATAGGCAGCGCGCAACCGTGCACTCGTCTGCTCTCCGTTCGGCACCGGCACGTTGTGTGCGCGCGTGCGCTCGCGCACGATGTCGCCGCTGGCGCGGTCGATTTCGATGTCGACCACCGACACCAGTCTTCCGTACGACGCTGCCTGGATGATGACTCGGCCATCGATCAGACAGTTGTACCCGCGATGGGTATGCGCCGAGAGCACGACATCGATTGCGGGATCGAGCGCGCGTGCGATGTCGAAGATCGCGCCGCGCGGATTTCGACACTCGTCATAACTGCCCCCGGCCTGACCGCCTTCGTGTATGACAGCGACGATTGCCTGCACCCCCTTCGCCTGCAACTCCTTCGCATGCTGGTTGAGCGCTTTCGCCTCCCCGATGAAGCGCACGCCCGCCACACCGCTCGGCACGACGATGCCAGGAGTCGAGCGCGTGACCGCACCGATGAATCCGACCCGTACCCCGTCGATGTTTTTGATCCATGTCGGAGGCACAATCGGCTGTTCATTGTCGCGATCGAGCACGTTGGCCGCGAGGAACTTGAACCGTGCGCCGGAAAACTTGCCATCGATTCCGGCACACGTCTGCCGATTCAAAAGCGGCTGCGCCTGGCATCCGCCGCTCGCCAGACGCAACAGGTGCGCGACGCCACGATCGAATTCATGGTTTCCGAGCGCGCTGATGTCGAGGCCAATCGCGTTCATCACTTCTATCGTGGGCTCGTCATGAAACAGGCCGGATGTCAATGGTGAAGCCCCGATCAGATCGCCGGCCGACACGACGACATGCCGCGGCCGCTCTGCCCGGAGCTGATGGATTCGCGTGGCCAGAAACGCCGCGCCGCCGCTTCTCAGCAGCACCATCGCCGACGGATTCGCAGGATCGGGCACGGCGACCGCGTTATCGGCGGGCTCCAAATGCCCGTGGAAATCGTTGATCGCGATAATTCGCAGCGGCACGCTCTGTGCCAGTGCGATCGACGTGTTCATCATCAGCACGCACGCAACGCAGATAAGCAAACGCGACGTTTCAAAAGTTTGAACTGCTACATTTGCTCGACTGCGCAAGTCTGCCGTCTTTCCAAATGAATCCATCGGGTTCGCCTTCACCCACCCCTTCGCCGATTCGCCATGATGCCGAAGTGATCGGCCTGGTCGGTTTGGCGCACGGTACCTCGCATTTCTTTCATTTGATGTTGCCGCCGCTGTTCCCGTGGCTGATGAAGGACTTCGGTCTTTCTTACACCCAAGCCGGTTTGTTGATGACAACGTTCTTCGTCATCAGCGGCATCGGTCAGGCGCTCGCCGGTTTTATCGTCGATAAGGTCGGGTCGCGGCCGGTGCTGTTCTTCGGGATCGGGTTGCTTGCGCTATCGGGAGTAGTACTGGGCGTGTCGAACAGTTACGCAATGCTGTTGTTGACCGCCGCGGTCGCGGGTCTTGGAAACAGCATTTTTCACCCGGCCGATTTCACGCTACTCAATCGCCGCGTGGCGCAACCGCGGCTAGGCCATGCATTTTCAGTCCACGGCCTGTCAGGAAATCTTGGGTGGGCGGCAGCACCCGTGTTCATGGCCGGCATTGCAACGTTTGCCGGATGGCAGGCCGCGGGTTTTGCGGCGGCTGGCGTAGGCACGGTCGTTCTTGCCATCCTGTTCTGGCGGCGCTCAATGCTGGCGAATGCGGCGGCGGAACTGGTCGTGCCGAGTCATTCGCACGCAGAGTCCGACCAGGCAACCCCCAACCACTTTGCGTTCCTGCGTTCGACGCCCGTGTGGATGTGCTTCGCGTTTTTCTTCTTCTCGACCGCGGCATTCGGGCATTCTGCAGAATTATTCGCCGGCGATTCTCGGCACCGTGTACGGCATGTCGCTGGTCGTGGCTACCGGGAGCCTGACCGCGTATTTGCTCGGCAGCGCGGCGGGAACAATCACCGGCGGTTTTCTCGCGTCGCGTAACGAGCGCAATGAAAGGCTGATCGCGATCGCGCTGGGTTTCAGCGCGCTGATGGCGTTGCTACTCGCGTCCGGACAAATCGGTGCGGCCCTGGTTTTGCCGGTGATGGCGCTGATGGGTTTCGGCGTCGGCACTTCGGGGCCGAATCGCGACCTGTTGGTGCGGCGGGCAGCGACCAGTCAGTTCGGCAAGACGTCTTTCGGCCGCATCTACGGCTTCGTTTATTCGGGCCTCGATGTCGGGCTTGCCATGTCGCCGCTCGTGTTCGGCCCGCTTCTGGACGCGGGCAAGTTTCAGGCGGCGTTGGTGGCGGTGGCGATGCTGCAGGTGGCAGCGTTGCTAACGGCGATGCGAATCGGTGCCGCCGCGCGCAGCAGAGCGGTTACCGCTTGACGGAAGCTAAAGCGCCAGGCTGAACGCCGCGAACACGAATAGCGCACACGCCATTAATAATGCAAAAGCGCGCCATCCGTGTTTTGAAAAATCGGCACCCGATTCGTTGAGCAGAAAGCCCGAAAATCCACCCACGATGAACGACAGTGACCCTTCGCTCGCCCACACGCCGGAATTCAGCGAGTCGGCCATTTCGACCAGTGCGATCGCGGCCAGCGTAAAGCCGAGCATTCGTATCAGTCCCATCAGGGACGGGGCGTTCAGTTGGATGCCAAGTACGTTCATCGGTTTCGCGTGGGTTGGTGCGCCAGCCTTTTGCGAGCGCTTTGATTCGGTAACGCGAATGTGGCAGATCCCGGCTATCGGGATTTGCCCGAAATGCTTGGGCGCACGCATCTAATTTCGGCGTGTGTTCGCGTGCCGCAACTTCGGCAATCGATGCTTTTCATTTCCGCGGGGAACGTTTCGTATACTGAAACAACGGGTATTGCAGGACAGCACTTATCGTTTCAGGACGGCGTGTTCCATTTCAAGTCGTGACACCGAAGGCCTATGTAACTGATATAGATGCTTAATTTTCAGCTCTTCTATAAATTAGCGTGCTTGTTGCGCCGCATAAAGAATCGTACGATCCTTGCTTTTCGTTCTTACGACCAATAGCCCGGCTAGGGCCTTACCTGCGGGAGCAATGGCATGACGGCACGCGAACTTGATGCACAACGGCTTCAGAAGGAATGGAACGAGAGCGGCCGCTGGAGGGGAATCAAGCGCGGCTACGGGCCGGAAGACGTCGTGCGGCTGCGCGGCTCGATGCAGGTCGAACACACGCTCGCCAAACGCGGCTCCGAGAAGCTATGGCGACTGCTGAACAGTGAGGCGTACGTGAACACGCTGGGCGCCCTGACCGGTAACCAGGCGATGCAGCAGGTGAAGGCGGGGCTGAAGGCGATTTACCTTTCGGGCTGGCAGGTCGCGGGCGACGCGAATCTGGCCGGCGAGATGTACCCGGATCAATCGCTGTATCCCGTGAATTCCGTGCCGGCGGTGGTTCGCCGCATCAACAACACCTTCTCCCGCGCCGATCAGATCCAGTGGATGGAGGGTAAGAATCCGAGTGACGCGGGCTACCTCGATTACTTTGCGCCGATCGTCGCGGATGCCGAAGCCGGCTTCGGCGGCGTTCTGAACGCGTTCGAGCTGATGAAGTCGATGATCGAAGCGGGAGCGGCCGGCGTGCACTTCGAGGATCAGTTGGCCTCGGTTAAAAAGTGCGGTCACATGGGCGGCAAGGTGTTGGTACCTACGCGCGAGGCGGTGGCCAAACTCGTGGCAGCACGACTGGCTGCTGACGTGTGCGGCGTGCCGACGCTACTTTTGGCGCGCACCGATGCCGAGGCTGCCGATCTGGTGACCTCCGACATCGACGAGAACGATGCGCCGTATCTGACCGGTGAGCGCACGGTCGAAGGGTTCTATAAAACCCAACCGGGCCTGCAACAGGCAGTGTCGCGCGGTCTTGCGTACGCACCGTACGCCGACCTGCTGTGGTGCGAAACGGGCAAACCGGACCTCCAGTTTGCGAAGGCGTTCGCCGACGCGATTCACAAACGCTTTCCCGGAAAGATGCTCGCGTACAACTGCTCGCCATCGTTTAACTGGAAAAAAAATCTGGACGATTCGACTATCGCGCGCTTCCAGAACGAGCTTGGCGCAATGGGCTACAAGTTCCAATTCATCACCCTGGCGGGTTTCCATTCGCTCAACTACTCGATGTTCCATCTGGCGCACGGCTACGCGCGCAACCAGATGAGCGCGTTCGTCGAGTTGCAGCAGGCCGAGTTCGCCGCCGCGGACCAGGGATTTACCGCGGTCAAGCACCAGCGCGAAGTCGGCACCGGGTACTTCGATGTGGTGACGACGACGATCGAGCGCGATGCATCTACATCCGCGCTGCATGGTTCGACCGAAGACGAGCAATTCTTCGATCCTCAGGTGCAAGTGCGGGTGGACAAGCAGGCAGCGTGAGAAGA
Source organism: uncultured beta proteobacterium (assembly GCA_963746085.1). Lineage (GTDB taxonomy): Bacteria > Pseudomonadota > Gammaproteobacteria > Burkholderiales > Burkholderiaceae_F > JACCZX01. The sequence goes on along the minus strand of CAVVAI010000005.1, from coordinate 107,156 downwards.
CCCGCGCAGAACAATTAGACTGCCGCGATGGCTGCTGCCCTGTTCGATGTTTTTGGAACGTTGCTTGACGTTTATTCGGTCACGCGCCGCGCCGAGGAACTGTTTACGGGCAACGGCGACCGCCTGGCGCGGCTGTGGCGCGAAAAGCAGATCGAGTATTCGCGTTTGCGAACGATGTCGGGTCGCTATGTGAGCTTTTCGGAAATCACGCGCGATGCGCTCGAGTACTCGCTGCAGGCATTGAAGCTTGAGGCAGGGCCCGAGGATGTGACGCACCTGGCGGATGAATACAAGCGTCTCGCACCGTTCGTAGACGTCGCACCCGCGTTGGCGCGCCTGCATGAAGCCGGCGTGCAACTTGGGGTGCTTTCGAATGGCGACTCGGAGATGCTCGAGACTGCACTCGTTACTTCGGGCTTACATCGGTACATCGATCTTGTGTTGTCAGCCGATCAGGTGCGTGCGTTCAAGACGTCGCCTTCGGTGTACGCGCTGGGGCCGCGAGCGCTGAAACTGCAGCCGCATCAGATCACATTTGTTTCAAGCAACTGCTGGGATGCCTGCGGCGCGGCCTGGTACGGCTACACGAGCTTCTGGGTCAATCGAAACGACGCTGTGCTCGAGCGACTCGGGGTGAAGTTGAGCGGGATTGGCACCAACCTCACCGAAGCGGCCGAGTTCATATTGCAGGAAATCCACCAAGGAAAGGAAGTGTCGATATGACGAAGGGCGGGGGCGTGTCGATCAACGCTCCGATGCAACCGGGCTTCGACCGCATTCTGACGGCCGACGCCCTCGCACTTGTCGCCAAGCTACATCGTCAGTTCGAACCGCGCCGGCAAGCCCTGTTGGCTAAGCGCGTCGAGCGCGCCAAGCAGCTCGATGCGGGTGAACGCCCGGATTTTCTCGCGGAAACCCAGCACGTTCGCGAAGGTAAGTGGACGATTGCGCCGCTACCCGCCGATCTGGAATGCCGGCGCGTCGAAATCACCGGACCGGTCGATCGCAAGATGGTCATCAATGCGCTGAACTCGGGCGCGGATGCGTACATGACCGACTTCGAGGACAGCAACGCGCCGAGTTGGGACAATCTGATCACCGGTCATATCAATCTGATGCAGGCGATTCGCCGCAACATCTCGCTGCAACAGGGCGAGAAAAGCTATGCGCTAAACGACAAGGTCGCCGTCATCATCGTGCGCCCGCGCGGTTGGCACCTCGACGAGAAACACGTCTTGATCGATGGCAAGCGAGTGTCGGGCGGCATCTTAGATTTTGCGCTCTACATGTTTCATAACGCGAAGGAGTTGATTGCGCGCGGCAGTGGCCCGTACTTTTACTTGCCGAAGCTGGAATCGCACCTGGAGGCGCGCCTGTGGAACGACATCTTCATCGCCGCGCAGAATGAACTCGGCATCCCGCAGGGGACGATCAAGGCCACAGTGCTGATCGAAACGATTCTCGCGGCGTTCGAGATGGACGAGATCCTGTACGAGCTGCGCGATCACTCAGCAGGACTAAACGCTGGCCGCTGGGACTACATCTTCTCGTGCATCAAGAAGTTCAAGGTCGACAAGAACTTCGTGCTCGCCGATCGCGCCCAGGTGACGATGACGGCGCCGTTTATGCGCGCGTACGCACTGCTGCTGCTGGCCACATGCCACAAGCGAAACGCTCCCGCGATCGGCGGCATGAGCGCGCTGATTCCAATCAAGAACGATCCCGCGAAAAATGAAGCCGCAATGGCCGGCGTGCGTAGCGATAAGCGGCGCGATGCGACCGACGGTTACGACGGCGGCTGGGTCGCGCATCCCGGCCTGGTGTCGATCGCGATGGAGGAATTCGTCGAGCGTGCTCGGCGAGCGCGCCAACCAGATTGACAAGAAGCGCGATGACGTCAAAGTGAATGCGGCGGATTTGCTGGACTTCGATCCGGAGGCGCCGATTACCGAAGCGGGGCTACGGATGAACGTCAACGTCGGCATTCATTACGTAGGCTCCTGGCTGGCCGGCAATGGCTGTGTGCCGATTCACAACCTGATGGAAGATGCAGCCACAGCAGAGATCAGCCGCTCGCAGGTGTGGCAGTGGATTCGTTCGCCGAAGGGTGTACTTGAGGACGGACGCAAAGTGGACGCGGCGCTGGTGCGCAGGCTGATTCCGGAGGAGCTTGCCAAGGTCAAGGCCGTAGTCGGCCCCGACTCGCCGACTTACGATCGCGCCGCGCGGATTTTTGAAAACATGAGTACGCAGCCGGACTTCGCCGAATTTCTTACGTTGCCGCTCTACGAAGAAATCGACTGACCGTCAGAGCCGCCGCCTTAATCGATAAAGCACGTGACGCCGCAACGCATGCCCTTCCGCGATACGTGGATGATCGAAGTCGCCGGCGAAATCGCGCCGCATGCCGATGCGCTCCATGACACGGCGCGAGCGAAGATTGGCCACGGCGGTAAATGAAACGATTTCCTTGAGCTGCAACGCGTCGAAGCCATAGATAAGTGCCAGGCGAGCTGCTTCGGTTGCGTATCCGTATCCCCAAAACTGCGGCCGGAAGCGCCAGCCTACTTCTACACACGGGGTGAATGGCGTCTGATAGGGCGGGGTACTCAAGCCGGTAAAGCCGGCACATTCGCCGTTGATGTCGACGCACCACCAACCCCAGCCCCGCTCCTCGATCACTGCGCGCATGCGAGACAGCAGCTCATCCGATTCGCCGCGCGAAAGCGGCGCGACGAAAAATTCCATCACGCGCTGGTCGGCGTTCATCGCCGCGAAAGCATCGGCGTCGCGGTCCTGCCAGGGCCGCAACACGACTCGCTCACCGGCCAGCGTTATTTGCTTGATCGCCATTTTCCTTGTGCCGATGCGATTGAAGCATATGATCGAGCTGTAACCCGAGCCATTAAGCTATCGGAATGAACGCTTCCGACACGCCAGCCGAGCTGCACGTTGTTTTTCAAATCCAGCGTGCCGCGTACGACGCCGCTCCGTTTGCCGAATGGGAGGAACGGCGCAATCGCCTCGAACGATTGCGCCGCTTGCTCGAAGACAATGAAGCCGCGATTGAAACTGCGATCGACGCCGACTTCGGAGGCCGCCCGCGCATCGAGACGCAGATCGCAGAAATCTTTCCGAGCCTCTCCGAGATTCGCGGCGCGATCAAGCACGGCAAGCGGTGGATGAAACCGCGCAGTGCCGGGGTGGCGAAGTGGTTTCTGCCGGCGCGTGCGGACGTCGTACCGCGGCCAGTGGGTGTCGTCGGGATCATCGTTCCGTGGAACTACCCGCTTTTCCTTGCAGTAAGCCCGCTCGTCGCGGCGATGGTCGCCGGCAATCGAGCGATGGTGAAAATGTCGGAATTCACGCCGGCGTTCTCCGAGCTTTTTCAGCAACTGATCGGCGGCGCGTTCCGCTCGAACGAAGTGGCCGTTGTCACCGGCGGTGCCGACGTTGCCGCGCAATTCTCGGCGCTGCCGTTCGACCATCTGCTTTTTACCGGCTCGACCGGTGTCGGCCGCAAAGTGATGAACGCGGCGTCGCACAACCTGACCCCCGTCACGCTGGAGTTGGGCGGCAAGTCACCGGTAGTGATTGCGCCAGGGTATCCGATCGACCAGGCTGTGCAGCGCGTACTGGCCGGCAAGCTCTTGAATGCAGGCCAAACGTGCATCGCACCCGACTACGCGCTGGTGCCGAGCGCGCAAGTGTCGGCGTTTGTTGAATCGGCCAAGCGGCAGGCGCGTGACATGTATCCGACCGGTCTTGATGACCCTGACTATTGCAGCATCGTCAACGCGCGGCAGTATCAGCGCCTCGCCGGCTACCTTGCGCAGGCGCGCAGCGCCGGCGCCGCCGTCGTGCCGCTGTTCAGTGGCGCAGAACGCAACGACGCCAAGCATCGCCTGGCGCCGGCCGTTGTGATCAGTCCGGCGGCGGACCTCGACATGATGCGCGACGAAATTTTCGGCCCGCTCTTGCCGGTGATTCCTTACGACGACGTGAAGGACGCGATGGCGTTCATCAACGCGCAGCCGCGGCCGCTTGCGATGTACTGGTTCGACAACGACGGCAGGCGCGCCGAGTCAGCGTTGAAGACGACGCATGCCGGCGGCGTGTGTTTCAACGAAACGCTGATGCACGTTGCACAGGAAGACCTGCCATTCGGCGGCATCGGAGCCTCCGGCATGGGTCACTATCACGGCCGCTGGGGGTTCGACACGTTCAGCAAACTGACTCCCGTGTTTCGCCAGTCGCGGTTCAACGGCATGAGCCTGTTTCTGCCGCCGTATACGTCGCGCGTCGCAAAGCTGCTGCGATTGATGAAGCGGTTTTGAGCGAGCATTCATTCCCAAGTATCGAGGCCAACTCATGTGTAGAAGTATCAGGACCCTGTTCAATTTCGAGCCACCGGTAACCGAAGACGAAATCCGCGCGGCGTCACTGCAGTTTGTGCGAAAGGTGACTGGATTCAATAAGCCTTCCAAGGTCAACGAAGATGCGTTCCTGAAGGCGGTCGACGAAATCGCGAGCGTCTCGGAAAAATTTCTGCGTTCTTTGCAGACAAGCGCGCCGCCGAAGGATCGAGAAGAAGAAGCAGCCAAGGCGCACGAACGGGCTGCTCATCGGTTTTCGATGTGACGGTGTCGTTCACTGATCGTCTGTGGCGTGTGTCTCTTGATTGCCCTTGCTGATCGGCTTGTTAATGTTGGTGAACGCCTGAGCATCGTCGAAATCCACCGCCACCGCTTCGAGGTCTCTGAGCCAGCGATGCATGGCGCGTTCACCCTTTGCCACTGATCGCGCGAGATCGTCGGCGCGGCGGGTCTGCACCAGCGCGAACACCGGTTGGACTTGCCCGCGCACGCTGGCGCACGCCGCCATTGCCTTGGTACTCAGCGTTGCATTTACCAGACGCAGTACCAAATCGGCGGGCAAATGCGGCGCATCGCACGGAACGATCGCGACCCAATCGGTGCGTGCGCGCCGCAAGCCGCTGAGCACTCCGATCAACGGCCCTGCAAAGCGCTCGCCGCTTGTGTCGGCCAGGTCATCGCCGACGACCTCGCCATAGGCTGCATAGCGTTCGACGTTGCGATTGGCCGAGATCAGCAACGGCCCGACTTGCGGCGCGAACCGCTCGATCACGCTGACGATCAGCGGCCTGCCTTGATACATCAGCCAGCCCTTATCTACGCCGCCGACGCGCTGACCGCGTCCACCGGCCAGGATCAGACCGGTTATGTTCCTCACGCAGCGCTATCCGCCGATGTACGACATTTCGACCTTCGGCATTGCCGTCGTCGCCGCGGACCTCAGCTCTGAGTAGCGATCGGCGCGCGCGCTCCAGATGCGGCCGATCGCCGCCTCGAGCTGCTGTTCCGTCAGTTCCCGCGCGCCGTCGCCTCGCAGCAGCGCGCGCAGGTCGTGCCCTGGTGGGCGAACAGGCACGTATAAAGCCTGCCGTCGGTCGAGAGGCGCGCGCGCGTGCAATCGCGGCAGAACGCCTGTGAGACGCTGGAGATGACGCCGATCTCGCCCGTGTCCGTCGCGATAGCGCCAGCGCTCGGCGACTTCGCCGGTGTAATTCGCGTCGAGCGGCTCGAGCGGCATCTCGGCGGCAATCGCTGCAACGATCTCGCGCGCGGCACGACGTCGTCCATGCGCCAGCCGTTCGTAGTGCCGACGTCCATGTATTCGATGAAGCGCAGGATATGGCCGCTGCCGCGGAAGTGAGCGCGCCATCGGCAGGATCTCGCGCCTCGTTCACGCCGCGCTTGACCACCATGTTGACCTTGACCGGCGCCAGGCCCGCCGCCGCCGCCGCGTCGATGCCCTCAAGCACCTTACGCGACCGGAAAATCGACGTCGTTCATGCGCCTGAACGTCGCGTCGTCGAGCGCGTCGAGGCTGACACCGTGATGCGCTTCAAGCCCGCGCGTCTGCAAGCGCCGCGCCTTGCGCGCGAGCACCGAGCCGTTGGTCGTCAGCGTGAGGTCGAGTCATGGCCGGGGTCGTTTCAGCGGCGACAGCATCGCGATCAGCTTGCTCAGATGCCTTGCGCAGCAGCGGCTCGCCGCCCGTCAGGCGGATCTTTTCGATGCCGAGGCCGCGGAAGATGCGCGCGAGCCGCGCGATCTCCTCGAACGTCAGCAGCTCCTTGCGCGCGAGAAAGCGTAGTCCTTGTCGAACACTTCCTTCGGCATGCAATACGACGCAGCGGAAGTTGCAGCGGTCGGTGACCGATATGCGCAGATCGCGCAACGGACGGCCGAGCCGATCGACGACGTGGCCCACCGCCGGCACGGCCGCTAGGTCGCCGGCCGAGCGCGCGGTCGGCTCCGCTACGCGCGAGTCAATCAACGGAATCACACGGTTCATCTTCACGCAATGTTGAGCGGGCCGACGCTCGGCCCGCTGAATCGGAGCGCGCTAAACGTTTGGGCGCTCCGCAAAGGGAGCCTGCGTTTCAACCTGCACCAGCGGCGCCTCCTCGAGTGGCGGCAAAGGAGACCGTTCGCGCCGCGCCCGTTGCGGTGCCGGTTCGGTGGCCATTTTCGCCTGTGTTTCAGCATGCCGATCGGGTGCAGTCTGCACCAGCAGCAAACCTGCGCTCTGCAGCACGGGCTGCAGTTCATCAATCGGTAGCGGTGCCTGCTGCACAACGGGCAGCGCAATCATCGTCGGTGCGGTGACGAGCGGAGGTACGCGTACCGCCGTGATGTTGCTGACTACGACGGTCTCGTGCACCGGTTCGGAGGGAAGCGGCACCGCAACCGTCTCTACCAACGGTTCGTTAATCAATGCCGATGCCATGGGCTGCGCCTGATTGAAGTTGGGCTCATCAACGGGCGGCTCCGCAAGGTTGGGCTCGTCATCAGCTCGTTCCGCAGCGAGCGCGTTGCCATTTCCGGGCGCAACTACGTCAGCGCCATTTTCGGCGCGGCCACCGCGGCCTCGCCTGCGGCGCCGCCTGCGGCCACGATCTTCCTGACCTTCGGCGTGCGGCGCTTCGGCGACCGAGTCAGCGGTAACCAGTGCTCCGACGGCCGCGATTGAAGGTGACGGCCCAATATCCTCGGGCATTGTCACGCGCTCGGCCGTCTCAGCCACGATCGACTTTTCTTTTTCATGGCGAGGGCGAGGCTTGCGCTTTTCGACTGCTTCGTCGCCGCCGCGCGAATCCTGCACCGCCGCCGGCTCCTTGCGTGACCGGCCATCCGCCTTCGCTCCCGCCGGACGGCGCTCGTCGGCACGCCTTGGTTCGCGCCTGGCCTCACGCGGTGTGTCATCTGCGGCTTGGCGGGCATCGCCATCACGTTTGCCGTCGCGACGCTCGCCGGACTTGCCATCGCGTCGACCGTCGCGGCGGCCATCACGCCGACCGTCGCCATTGCCGCGGCCTCGCCGGTGCTCGCCGTGGCCGCGCTCGGTGCGGGCGGGCCTCGGATTGACTGGTGCGGGCGGCACGACGATCGACGCAGGCTCGGACACCTCGCTGCCCATGAAGAACGCGACGATCCGATCCCACATGCTGAGCGATGAACGCGCAGGCGGTGCCGCCGTGAGCGCAACGGGGGCCGGCTGCACCGGCATCGGCGCGGGCGTCTCGGGCACTATGCCCTTGACTACTGCCTCTTGGCGCACGCGCACACTTTCTTCGCCAACTTTGCCGCCGAATTTTCCCCCTATGTACGGCAAGTCGGTGCTTGGCGCGAGCTCGGCCGCGCGCTCGAAGCTCGCCTTGGCTACTTCGAGTCGCGCGTCGTCGTGCCGCAGGCGCTCGATGTGATAGTGGGGCGTGTCGATAAACTTGTTCGGTATCAACACGACCGATAAACGCAGGCGCGCTTCGATCTTTGCGATATCAGCACGCTTTTCGTTCAGCAGATAGCTGGCAACTTCGACCGGCACCTGCGCGTGCATGGCCGCCGTGCCTTCCTTCATCGCTTCTTCCTGCAGGATACGCAGGATGTGCAGCGCAGAGCTTTCGGTGTCCCGGATGACGCCGACACCGTTACAGCGCGGGCACGTCACGTGACTGCCTTCGTTCAACGCCGGCCGAATGCGCTGGCGCGACAGTTCCATCAATCCGAAGCGTGAGATCTTGCCCATCTGAACGCGAGCGCGGTCGTAGTGCAGCGCGTCTTTCAAGCGGGTTTCGACCTGGCGCTGATTCTTCAGATCTTCCATGTCGATGAAGTCGATCACGATCAGTCCACCCAGGTCGCGCAGGCGAAGTTGCCGTGCAACTTCATCGGCCGCTTCCATGTTGGTGCGCATCGCGGTTTCTTCTATGTCAGAGCCTTTGGTGGAGCGCGCCGAGTTCACGTCCACCGAGACCAGCGCTTCGGTGTGGTCGATCACGATCGATGCCGCCCGAGGGCAGCGGCACCTGCCGCGAGTACGCAGTTTCGATCTGGTGCTCGATCTGAAAGCGCGAGAACAGCGGCACGTCGTCCTTGTAGCGCTTCACGCGCTGCAGGTTGTCGGGCATTACGTGCGCCATGAACTGACGCGCCTGCTCGTAGATGTCGTCGGTGTCGACCAGGATCTCGCCGATCTCAGGATGGAAGTAATCGCGGATCGCACGGATTACGAGGTTCGATTCTTCGACGATCAAAAACGGCGGGGGGTTCGCGCGCTTCAGCCGCTGTCCGTCGGGCCCGTTCGGGCCGTCGACGTAGGTGGTGGTTTTCTTGCCTTCGGAGTCGGCCACGACCAATTCGAACTGCGGGCGGCCGGCACCTTCGATCGCGTGCCACAACTTCATCAGGTAGTTCAAATCCCATTGCAGCTCTTCGACCGTGCGGCCGATGCCCGCGGTGCGCGCGATGATCGACATGCCCGATGGCAGATCGAGCTGGTCCATGGTCTCGCGCAGCTCTTGCCGGTCTTCGCCCTCGATGCGGCGTGACACCCCACCTCCGCGCGGGTTGTTCGGCATCAGTACCAAATAGCGGCCTGCAAGCGAGACAAAGGTCGTCAACGCCGCGCCCTTGTTGCCGCGCTCCTCCTTCTCGATCTGGACGACGAGTTCCTGGCCCTCCTTCAGCGCGTCCTGAATGCGCGCAGTGCGCACGTCGACGCCGTCGCGAAAGTAAATTTGCGAGACTTCCTTGAAGGGCAGAAAGCCGTGGCGCTCTTCGCCGTAGTCGACGAAACAGGCCTCAAGACTGGGTTCGACGCGGGTGACGACGCCCTTATAAATATTTGACTTGCGCTGTTCGCGCCCGGCTGTTTCGATATCGATGTCGACCAGGCGTTGGCCGTCGACAATAGCCACGCGCAGCTCTTCTGCATGCGTGGCGTTGAACAACATGCGTTTCATCCAGCACTCCTGTGCGCCTTCACCTTGGCGCTGTTGTTGTGCTGAAACGAAGCGGCCGGAACTAGAGTTTCAGGTTTCGGAAAAGCAGGCTGCCGGCACCGCGAGTGTGCGGTGGGCAACGATGCAATGTGCAGTCAAAAGACGATGCGCTGTCCACGGGCCGGCGCCAGCTGGGCGCGGCTCGAAATCTTTAACGTGGGGGGCGGATCGCATGGAGCACTGTTCCGGAGGCCTTGGTCTCGTCAGCTCGTTATTTTGAGGTCCGAACAAATCGTTTCAGCGGAGCCGGCTCATCGCCGGCTCGGGTGCAGCTGCTGCGCTCATCAGTAAGACAACCGCGCGGCTGCGAATTCAGGAGGTGCTCGTCACCTCCACATGCCTGGAACGCATGCGTCCAAGCGCCTGTGCGGAGACGAGCCTGGCTACAATCTCCGCGATGCGGGTTCACATGGTTTTGCATGTCCCAGCCGCGCGAGTATAGGCAATATGGGCACTGCGCGTAAAACCGGAAAAGCGGGGGCGGGCGAAGCGACCGGCGCGATTCTGGGCGGCCTGGCGCCGGACACGGTCGCCGCCGATCGTGCTACCTACCGAACCATCGGCCCCGAGGCCGAGGGCCAGCGGCTCGACAACTATCTGATTCGGATCGCCAAGGGGGTGCCGAAAAGTCACGTCTATCGCATCGTGCGCGGCGGGTGAGGTCAGGGTGAACAAGGGTCGGGTGGCGGTCGACTATCGGTTGTTGGCCGGCGATCGAGTGCGGATTCCGCCGCTGCGACTTGCGGAGCGCGTGCCGACTCCGCTGGCTGCCATTCCGGCGGCCGCGATGCCACCGATCCTGTTCGAAGATGAGCACCTGATGGCGGTCGACAAGCCTGCCGGACTGGCCGCACACGGTGGAAGCGGTATCTCCTTCGGCTTAATCGAGCGAGTCCGCGCTGCACGGCCGCACCAGCCTTTTCTGGAACTGGTGCACCGGCTCGACCGGGAAACGTCGGGCATCCTGCTACTTGCGAAGTCGCGCCGCGCTTTGCTCGGACTGCACGAGGATTTGCGTGAAGGCTTGGTCGGAAAGCGATACTCGGTGCTGGTCCACGGAGGCTGGGTCAATTATCGGCAGCACGTTCGATTGGCGTTGACGAAGTACGTCAATCGTCATGGCGAACGCAGGGTCAGCGTCGACGCGGAAGGCATGGAATCGCACACGGTGCTCAGCCTGATCAAGCGCTACGGCAAATTCTCATTGCTCGAAGCTGATCTGAAAACCGGCCGAACGCACCAAATTCGCGTGCACCTCTCGCATCTCGGTTTCCCGATCGTGGGCGATGACAAGTACGGCGACTTCGAATTGAACAAACGTCTAGCGCGCGGCACGGATACACCACGCCTGGCGCGGATGTTCCTGCATGCCGGTGCTGTGGACTTCAAGCATCCGGTGACCAGCCGGCCGATGGCCATTGAAGCGCCGCTGCCACCGGAGTGCACAGATTTCCTGAAAGCGTTGTCAGCCTGATGCGCCGCTTTGATCTGATCGTGTTCGATTGGGACGGCACGATTGTCGATTCGACGTCGATGATTGCGGGCTGCATCCGCAGCGCAGCCTCAGATCTTGGGCTGGCGATCCCGACGATCGAACAGGCGAGCCACGTGATCGGACTCGGCCTGCTCGACGCACTTGCGCACGCGGTACCCGGCCTTGCCACCGAGCGTGCAGAAGAGTTCTCGGTGCGCTACCGGCATCACTACCTCGCGTGCGAACCGCAAATCGTCTTGTTCGAAGGAGTGCAGGCAATGCTTGAAGAGCTTGCAGCGAGCGGCGCGCGGTTGGCGATAGCCACCGGCAAGAGCCGGGCCGGTTTGTCGCGCGCGTTTGACGCGACCGGATTGGGACGGTTCTTCGCATCGTCTCGCTGCGCTGACGAATCGCAATCGAAACCTCACCCCGCCATGTTGCTTCATATTGCGGAGCATCTCGACGTGCAGCCGGATCGCATGTTGATGATCGGCGATACCACGCATGACTTGCAGATGGCGGCCGCCGCAGGCGTCGCCAGTGTTGGCGTGACCTACGGTGCTCACCTGCATGCACATCTAGCGCCGCACCGCGCACTGGCGCTGATCGAATCGGTAGCGGAGTTGCGCACGTGGCTGGCGGCGAATACGTACGCCCCCGGTCGCTGCGCATCCACCCCCCGCGGGGGCTCGCGATGAGCTTGGGGCGGCCCGGCGCTCATCGCGAAGTATTAATAGACATCTGCGCATCCGCCGACCTGCTCAACGGTGGCAGCGGAGTCCGCTTCGAAGTCGATGTCGGCGGACGTAACGCACCGGCATTTGCGATCCGCTACGGCGGCCGCGCGTTTGCCTACTTGAATCGGTGCGCACATGTTGCGATGGAGCTCGACTGGCAGCCGGGCATGTTTTTCGACTTCGATGCCGAATATCTGCTGTGTTCGACGCACGGTGCGCACTACGATCCGGTGACCGGTGCGTGCCGCGGCGGTGCGTGTGTCGGCCACGGTGGACTACGCGCGCTGACCGTGAGGGAACAGGATGGTCGTGTGCTGTGGCAGCCCGACGGCTATGCCGAGCCGCTGCGTCCCGTGGTCTAAGCCAGCAAACAGAAAACCGCAGGCCGTTTTGCGAATGCCGGCCACGCATCCGCCGCCTGAGTACGCCACTCTTTGACCGTGCACTGCTGCACAGATTCTGCGTCGCCGGTCAGATCGACGGCAACTGCAAGGCGCGTCGCCGGCTGACAGTGTTGTAACAAAGCCGCGAACAACGCCTCGTTTCTATACGGTGTTTCGATAAAAATCTGCGTCTCGCCACGCTTCGATTCGTGTTCGAGCTTCTGAATTGCCGCCGTCCGTTCGGCTGCGGAAATCGGCAAGTAGCCAACGAAGCGGAAACGCTGCCCGTCAAGTCCGCTGGCCATCAGTGCCAGCAGAATCGAGGATGGGCCCACCAGGGGCTGCACTGTCCATCGGTTGCGATGCGCGGCCGCGACCAGCGTAGCGCCGGGGTCAGCAATCGCAGGGCAGCCGGCCTCCGACAGCACCGCGACATCGGTGCCAGCGGCAAGCGGCGCGAGCCACTGTGCGATGTCAGCCTCGCGCGGCGCGTGGCCGATCTCGATGACCGACAGTTCACGCAACGGTTTCGGGTGGCCCAGGCGCTTCAAGAATGCGCGCGCCGTTTTGGCGTCCTCGACCAAAAAGTTTTCGATGCGGTGCGCAAGTTGAATGACATCGGCTGGAAGCGACGCATGTACCGAGGCGGTCGAAATCGGCGCCGGCAGCAAATACAGCGTGCCGCTCATGCGCTCGCGAGCACATCGACCCCGGCCGATGAGAGCATCGACGTCAATCGAATCAACGGCAGCCCGATCAACGCCGAGGGGTCGTCGGACTCGACAGCCTGCACCAGCGCAGTACCAAGCGATTCGATCTTCGCTGCGCCCGCGCAGTCGTACGGCTGATCGGCGCGCAGGTACGCTTCCAACTGGACTGACGGCAACTTGCGAAAAGTCACCGTGGTCGGCACACAGTCCAACTGCACGCGGCCGGTCATGGGCCCGGCCACCGCCAGTGCGGTATAGAACACGACGGTGCGTCCCTGCAGCGATTGCAGTTGTGTCAGCGCGGCGTCATGCGTGAGCGGCTTCCCGAGCGTCTGCCCGTTCAAGTCGACCGTCTGGTCCGAGCCGATCACGATCGCGCCCGAGAACCGCGTCGCGACGTTCTCCGCCTTCGCGCACGCAAGCCGCAGCGCCGTTTCGCGCGGTGTTTCCCCGGGCAAGGTGGCTTCATCGACTTCGGGCGCATGCACTTCGAACGGCAAGCGCAGTCGCTCGAGCAACTGCCGTCGATAGCGCGACGTCGAGGCGAGTACGATCAGCGGACGAGCCATTTAACAAGTGTAGATGCGCGAGTCCGGAAGCGCCGAGCACCGCGCTGCGCCTCGACTATGTCCGCTGACTTTATTCCTCGTTCATCGCCGACGATCGATAGCTTTGCGTTCGCGCGCGCGGGTCGCCGGATTAAAGGCGAGATCGCCGTCGCGCAACTGCCGCGTCTCGCTGACTTCCTCGCGACCTCAGAAGGCGCACTGCGCTACGAGATCGAAGGTTTGATCGACGATGATGGTCATCCAGCCGCTGACCTGCATCTCGATGGGCAGTTGAACCTGATCTGTCAGCGGTGTAATGCTCCTCTTCAATTTGGCATCGATCGAACCATGCGGTTTCGTTTCGTCGCCAGCGAAGACGAGCTGAACTCGTTGCCAATCGAGGATGACGACGTCGACGCCGTCGTCGGCTCGCGCAACATGAGCATTCACGACTGGGTCGAAGACGAGGCGATTCTGTCGTTGCCACTGGTCCCGCGTCACGACGGATGCGCCGCGCCTTTAGGTTCGGACGAGATTGCAAATCCAGGACCCGCTTCGAATCCTTTCGCAGTGTTGCTCACGCTACGCGACGATGACGACGCCAATCAGCGGCTCAATTAGCGCGCTTCTGCGCGCCGTTGCTCGGGTACAATCGCCGCCTTTTCGCGGGGTTAGCTATGGCTGTCCAGCAAAACAAGAAGTCATCTTCGAAGCGCGGGATGCATCGGTCTCACGACGCTCTAACGAATCCGCCGACGGCGATCGAGCCGACCACCGGAGAGGTGCACCGTCGACATCACGTCAGCCCAACCGGTTTTTACCGCGGCAAGAAGGTTATACAAACCAAGAGCGACGAGTAAGTCGCGCCGCGCGCAGTGAAATAGGCGGCGTGCGAGCGATTTTCCAGTGACGACGCGAATCGCGGTCGATTGCATGGGCGGTGACCATGGTTGTGCGGTTACGGTGCCGGCCTCCCTCGCATTTCTCGATCATCAGGCGGATGCCGAGCTGCTGCTGGTGGGCCGGCGGCCCGCTATCGAAGCAGCACTGAAAGGCAAGCGTCCGGCACGGATGGAGCTGCTGCATGCCGACGAAGTCGTCGAGAGTGACGACGCGCCCGCTATTGCCATGCGCACCAAGCGAAATTCGTCGATGCGAGTCGCGATCAATCTGGTTAAGGAAGGGCGGGCCGATGTCTGCGTCAGCGCCGGTAATACTGGCGCGCTGATGGCGATTGCACGTTTCGTTCTGAAGACGCTGGACGGCATCGATCGTCCGGCGATTGCTGCCGTGCTGCCGAATCAAAAGGGGCGCGTCACGACCGTGCTCGATCTTGGAGCTAACGTCGACTGCGGGCCGGAACATCTGGTGCAGTTTGCGGTACTTGGCAGCGCGCTGGTCGCCGCGGTGGAAGAAATCGACCGCCCGACCGTGGGGCTGCTCAATATCGGCGAAGAATTGATCAAAGGCAATGAGGTCGTCAAGCAAGCCGCGGAACTGCTGCGTGCGAGCCCGCTCAATTTCGTCGGCAACGTCGAGGGCAATGACATTTTCAAAGGCACCACCGATGTCGTTGTGTGCGATGGTTTCGTCGGCAACGTCGCGTTGAAAACTTCCGAGGGACTGGCGCTGATGCTGGCGGGTTTCGTGCGCGAAGAGTTCACGCGCGGCGCGCTGTCGCGCCTGCAGGCAATGGCGGCATTGCCGGTTCTCAGGCGGTTCAAGCGACGCGTCGACCACCGCCGCCACAACGGGGCGAGTCTGCTCGGCCTGCGCGGACTCGTCATCAAGAGCCACGGTTCGGCCGACGCCGTTGCATTCGAAAGCGCACTGAAGCGAGGCTTCGATCAGGCGCAGCACCACGTGCTCGATCGCACGGTGGCGGAAATGCGGCCGTTCGTTGCGCAGCTGGCGCAGCTTGAGCAGGCGAGCCGAGGGATTCAGCCGGCTGCGGCCGGCGCATGAGCCGTACTCCCTTGCGCACTTATTCACGGATCACGGGCACCGGCTCGGCACTTCCCGCGCGCGTTGTGTCAAACGATGAACTGGCGCGTGATCTCGCCAAGCGCGGAGTGGAAACGTCCGACGAGTGGATCGTTGCGCGCACCGGTATTCGGCAGCGGTATCTGGCTGAGGCGGGAGTTACGACTGCTGACTTAGGAACTCGAGCGGCCAGGCAGGCGCTGCTAGCGGCCGCACGCAGTGTCCAGGATATCGATCTGATCGTCGTCGCGACGTCGACTCCGGACCAGATATTTCCGAGCACGGCGTGCCTGATCCAGGCCCAACTCGAGGCCGATCAACTGACAGCCTTTGACGTGCAGGCGGTATGCAGCGGCTTCGTATACGGCCTGGTCGTCGCTGACGCGATGATTCGCAGCGGCCTGAACCAACGCGCGCTTGTCATCGGGGCCGAACTGTTTTCGAGAATCCTCGACTGGAACGACCGTACGACGTGCGTACTTTTCGGTGATGGCGCAGGCGCAGCGGTTCTCGAAGCATCGAATGAGCCGGGATTGCTCGCCTCGGAGTTGAAAGCCGACGGATCGCAATCAGGCGTGTTGTGCACCGCGGGCCGCGTGTCGCAGGGCAAGGTCGAGGGTCATCCATTTCTCACAATGGACGGTCCGGCGGTATTCAAACTCGCGGTCAATGTGCTTGGCGCATCTGCGCTCAAGGTGCTGCAGGAAGCCGGTCTCAGCGCGTCACAGCTTGACTGGCTGATACCGCATCAAGCCAACGTCCGAATCCTGAACGCGATTGCAAAGCGGGTCGGCGTGCCGGAAGAAAAAATGGTCGCCACCGTGGATCGGCACGGCAACACCTCGGCCGCATCGATCCCGTTGGCACTCGACCTGGCCGTGCGCGATGGCCGCATCACGAGCGGGCAGCACGTGATGCTGCAAGGTGTTGGCGGCGGTTTCACGTGGGGTTCGGTGTTGCTGCGCTGGTAAGGGGCCCGAAGTGAAAGTTGCATTCGTATTCCCTGGGCAAGGCTCGCAGTCGGTCGGCATGCTCGATTCATTCCGCGACAATGCGGCGGTGCAGTCGATCGTAACGCGGGCATCGAGCGCGCTCGGGCAGAACATCGGCGCGTTGATCGATACGGGCCCGTCCGAAGATTTGAACCTGACCATCAACACGCAGCCGGCGCTGCTGACCGCGGGTTATGCAATGTACGCAGCGTGGCGCGCAGCAGGCGGCGCGGAGCCGTTGATCGTGGCCGGGCACAGCCTGGGGGAGTACACCGCGCTGGTCTCCGCCGGTGCACTCGAGTTGGAAGACGCAGTGCGCTTGGTCCGCTTTCGCGCGCAGGCGATGCAGGAGGCGGTGCCGGTCGGTCTCGGGTCGATGGCGGCCATTCTCGGGTTGGCGGATGAAGCCGTGCAGCAGGCTTGCAGCGAAGCCGCACAGGGCGAAGTCGTCGAGGCCGTCAACTTCAATGCGCCGTCACAGGTCGTGATCGCGGGTCATTCCTCTGCCGTGCAGCGTGCGTGCGAAATCGCTAAACGCCGGGGCGCCAAGCGCGCCGTGCCGCTGGCGGTATCGGCCCCGTTTCATTCATCCTTGCTGCAACCGGCGAGCGATCGACTGCGCGAGCGGCTGGCGCAGGCAACGCTGAGGAAACCGCGCATCGATTTGATCAACAATGTCGATGTATCGGTCGAATCGGAACCGGCAAGAATCGCCGATGCCTTGGCGCGCCAGGCCGCGCACCCCGTGCGCTGGGCCGCCACCGTTCGCAAGATGAATGACCTTGGCGTGACCCACGTCGTCGAATGTGGCCCGGGGCGAGTGTTGACCGGCTTGACGAAGCGAATTGTGCCCAGCCTCGAAAGTCTGGTCGTCAACGACACAGCGACCGTCGCCAGCACGCTTGCGGTGCTGGAACACGCGAACGAGATCTAATCGATGAATGTGTTCCAGCCAGACTGCCTGCGAGGCGAAGTCGCACTCGTCACCGGAGCGTCGCGCGGCATCGGTCACGCGATCGCCGATCAACTGGCGCGAGCCGGTGCCACAGTCGTTGGGACTGCGACGTCACAGGGGGGTGCTGATCAAATCTCGCATCGACTTTCCGCCTTCGGAGGTCAGAGCCGTGGTGCAGTGCTCGATGTGCGCGACGCCGCGGCCACCGAGGCGCTGATAGACACGATCAGCAAGGCGCATGGGAAACTTTCGATTCTGGTCAACAACGCGGGCATTACGCGCGATGCGCTGGCGATGCGCACAAAGGACGATGACTGGTCCGCCGTCATCGACACTAACCTGTCGGCCGTTTTTCGGTTGTCGCGCGCGGTGCTGCGCGGCATGATGAAGGCACGGCACGGTCGCATCATTAATATCACGTCCGTGGTTGCCGCCAGTGGCAACGCGGGTCAGGCCAACTACGCCGCCGCGAAAGCGGGGGTGGCAGGCATGACGCGTGCACTGGCACGCGAGCTCGGCAGTCGCAACATCACCGTCAACTGCATTGCTCCAGGGTTTATCGATACCGACATGACGCGAGAACTCACCGAAGAGCAGACTCGGTCGCTTCTTGCGCAGATTCCTGCCGGACGGCTGGGTGATAAGGACGAAATAGGCGCTGCGGTCGTGTTTCTTGCATCTGCTGCGGCGTCTTACATTTCTGGCGCCACAATTCACGTCAATGGCGGCATGTACATGGCCTGACGCATCCGGATGACGTCGGCTGTTAGAATTCGCGCGCTTTTTTGCTCTGGAGGAGTGAATGGAAAACATCGAACAACGAGTCAAGAAGATTGTCGCCGAGCAACTGGGCGTCAACGAGGCGGATATCAAAATAGAGTCAGCCTTCGTCGAAGACCTCGGAGCCGATTCGCTCGACACAGTCGAGCTCGTCATGGCGCTCGAAGATGAATTCGAATGTGAAATTCCCGACGAGGAAGCCGAGAAAATCCGCACCGTGCAGCAGGCCATCGACTACATCAATTCTCATCAGAAAGTCTGACCCTTCGCTTCATTCGCGTCACCCATCCCGAGGAGTGTCTTGCAACAACGCCGCGTAGTGGCCACCGGCCTTGGGATGGTGTGTCCGGTCGGTAACGACGTTGCAAGCGCGTGGGAGGCGATGCTGGCGGGGCGCTCCGGCATCGATCTTATTACCCGCTTCGATACGGCTGGACTGCAATGCCGTATCGCCGGCGAAGTCAAAGGTTTTGACGTAGCGCAGTACATGCCGCCGAAGGAAGCGCGGCGCCTCGACACCTTCATTCACTACGGGGTCGCGGCGTCAGCGCAAGCGCTCAAGGATTCCGGCTTGGAAGTGTCCGACGCGAATCGCGAACGCATCGGCTGCGTCATAGGCTCGGGCATCGGCGGTCTGCCGATGATCGAAGACAATCACACCGAACTAATGAACCGCGGTCCGCGCCGCGTGTCGCCATTTCTGATTCCGGGTTCGATCAGCAACATGATTGCCGGCGCTGTATCGATTCAGTACGGGTTGCAAGGCCCCAACCTGGCGATCGTCACAGCATGCACCACCGGCCTGCACTCGATCGGCGACGCCGGCCGCATGATCGAACACGACGACGCCGACGTGATGCTGGCGGGCGGATCCGAAGCGACAATTTCGCCGCTCGGCATCGGCGGGTTCGACTCGATGAAGGCGCTTTCGACTCGCAACGACGATCCTGCGACTGCAAGCCGGCCGTTTGACCGTGATCGCGATGGCTTTGTAATGGGCGAGGGTGCCGGCATCATGGTGCTCGAAGAGTATGAGCACGCAAAGCGGCGTGGCGCTCGCATTTATTGCGAACTGGTGGGCTTCGGCATGAGCGCGGATGCGTACCACATGACGGCACCTGATATGAACGGACCGCGTCGCTGCATGCTTGCCGCGCTACGCAGCGCGCGCGTCAATGCCGACCAGATTCAGTATTTGAACGCGCATGGCACGTCGACGCCGCTGGGCGACATCAACGAAACGAAGGCCATCAAGGCAGCGCTCGGAGATGCGGCGCACCACCTCGTCGTAAATTCGACCAAGTCGATGACGGGGCATCTACTGGGGGGTGCCGGTGGTATCGAGTCGGTCGTTACTGCGCTCGCGCTGCATCATCAAGTTTCGCCGCCGACGATCAACATCATCAATCAGGACCCCGAGTGCGACCTCGATTACTGCGCCAACACGGCGCGCGAAATGCGGATCGACATCGCGCTGAAGAATTCATTCGGGTTCGGCGGCACCAACGGTACGCTCGTGTTCAAGCGGATCTAGCCACTTGCTGGTGCCATGGACAGGGTTGCAACCGTCGTCGCGTGCGCGGCGCTGGCGCCAAGCTGGACTCGGCATTGCACTGGCGTCGTTCCTGGCCCTGTTGATTGCGGCGGGCTCGTCGGCACCGTTTGACCCGGCGCTGGCGCTGCTGGCAGCCATCGCGGGGTTCGCCTCCTGGGCGTCGACGCGGGGGCGCAGCTGTGCGCCGCTTGAGATCGGGGTTTCCTCGTTGGGTGAGATCAGGGTGCGCGAACGCGATCCAGCGCCCTCCGGTGTCTCGCCGGCGTTGACCGCGCCGCCTGTGCGCATCGCGTTCGCGTCAACCTGGTTGATAAGCTTGCGGCGCGGCACCATGTTGATACCGGTCTGGCCGGATTCGCTGCCGCAGTCAACTTACCGGCGGCTATGGGTCCACCTGCGGTGGGGGCGGGTAATGCCGGACGATAATGACCAACGGACAACAACGACATACCGCGCCAATTCGATGGATCGCTAACGCGTGCACCGGGTGATCGCGTGAGCTTTGGCTGGCCGCATGACTGAGCGAGACATCGATCAGCAGTTGGTCGAGCGCGTGCAACGCGGGGACAAGGCGGCGTTCGACCTGCTGGTCGTCAAATATCAGCGCAAGATTTTTCGGCTGCTTTCGCGGCTGATTCGCGATACGGCCGAGATCGAAGACGTGGCGCAGGAAGCTTTCGTCAAAGCGTACCGGGCGCTGCCTAACTTTCGTGGCGACAGTGCCTTTTATACGTGGCTGTATCGGATCGCCATCAATACCGCCAAGAACTATCTGGTCTCGCAGGGCCGGCGTGCGCCGACTTCGACGCAGGCCGATATCGAAGATGCTGAAACTTTTGACGACGGCGACCACCTAAGAGACCTGAACACGCCGGATTCGATGCTGGTGACCAAGCAGGTCGCCGAAGCGGTCAATCGGGCGATCGATCAACTGCCCGAAGATCTGCGGACGGCGATCGTGCTGCGTGAATTGGAGGGACTGAGCTACGAGGAAATTGCCGAATCGATGCAGTGCCCGATCGGTACGGTGCGATCGCGTATTTTTCGCGCTCGCGAAGCAATCGCGCTCGAATTGAGACCGATTTTGGACATTGCTAAAGACAAGCGTTGGTAGAGACGGGTGTGGGTGACGGATGATGGAGCAAACTGCAAGCAATCGGGTGTCGGCGACTCTGACCATGGAGCGTATTTCCGTTTTGCTCGACGGCGAGATGGATCGCAACGAAGCCGCGGCGGCTATCGCGGCATTGTGTGCTGACCCGGCGCTGCGCCGTCATTGGCATGAGCTGCATCGTGCCGGCGATGCCTTGCGCTCGCACGAAGTCGCGGCCAGCGACGCGGAAGATTTCTGCAGGCGGGTGGCTGCCGCGATTGGTGCCGAGCCGACCGTGCTGGCGCCACGAGCGGCAAAGGCTGCGTCGGGACTGCGCCGCTATTGGGTGCCTGGCTTGGCCGTCGCGGCTTCAGCGGCTGCGGTCGCTTTTGTCGCGGTGCCGCTGATGCCAATCTCCGAGACGCTGTCGACGGCTGAAAAGTTCGACGTCGAGTCAGGTGGCCGCGGTGGACATCGCCGCGCAGAAACCGATGTCGACGATTGCCACTGCGCGCGGTCTCAGTCCGTCGTTTAACCCCTACCTGGCTGCGCACCGCGAATTGATCGGCAATTCGGTGGTGCCGCGCGCGACGGTTTATCTGCGCTCATCCGAGGAACGTTGATCGTGCAGGCGGTCGCAGTCAGAGCAAGTCGAGGACGCGCGCGCGTCGCACACCGGCTCGCCACCACGTTGCTGGTCGCTACCGGGGCGCTGATAGGAAGCTCGGCGGCGCAGGAATCGCGCGCGCGTACCGACGTGCAATGGATCCAGGCGGTGCGGCAGGCAGCCCAACGAGTCAACTACCAGGGCACGGTCGTGTATCAGGCCGGCGGCGAAATGCGCTCATCGCGGATCACGCACCTATTCGATGGCACCAACTCGCACGAGCGGATTCAGACCCTCGACGGTAAGGCGCGCGAATACATTCGCCGTCGTTCCAACGCCAGCGATCAGGTGCAGTGCTTCATCCCCGAAACGCGCCGAATCGTGATTGAGGAGCGCAATGTCGAGGAATCGTTTCCCGGGCTTTCGAGCGCTTCTCCGGAAGAGATACTCGAGCGCTACAAGTTGAAGCTGGGTGATGTCGAGCGGGTCGCCGGCATCGAATGCCAGATGCTAATGCTCGAGCCGAAAGATAACGCGCGCTATGGCTACCGCTTGTGGGTTGATCGTGCCAGCGGACTGCTGTTGCGGGCGCAAACGCTCAACGAGCGGAGTGAAGTGATCGAGCAGATTGCGTTTACCGACATTCGTATCGGCGAGCGCATCGATCGTTCAAAGCTGCGGCCGGCGTGGTCGACCGAGGGCTGGTCGGTCGAACGGAGCGACTATCGCAAGGCCGACTTGTCGCAGCATGGCTGGCTGGTCCCCGCGCCGGCCGGGTTTCGCAAGACTCGCGAAGTTGCGCGTCGCATCGCGGGTTCCGACGCCATGCAAGCCGTATTTTCGGATGGACTGGCGACCGTATCGGTCTTCATCGAGCCGCATTCGCTTTCGTCGCCGACCTCGGCTTCGCAGGTGCCGTCCGGCGATGCGCTGCAGATCCATGGCCCGACCTCCGCGTTTTCGCGCCGGGTCGGTGATTCGTTGGTGACGGTGGTCGGTGAAGTGCCGCCGTCGACGGTGCGTTCAGTCGCGGGGTCGGTCGAGTTTCGCGGTACGCGATAGTCGCGTGCCGGATATTTCTTCTTAGAGGAATAAGCATCATGACTGGCAAGTTCCGCAGGTTTGCTGTTGCAGTCTTCGCCTTGGCACTCGGGGCTTTGGCGATCACGTCAGTGCCCCAGTTCACGCCGGATGTGTTGGCGCAGCCGAACGTCGGCTCCGGGCCGACGCAGGTATTGCCGGACTTCGCTGACCTGGCCGATCGCGCCGGGCCGGCCGTGGTCGGTATTCGTACCACGGCCCGTGCTGGCTCCGGTCAGGCGGGCGCGACACCGTTTCCGGACATCGACGAAAACGATCCGATGTTTGAATTTTTCCGGCGCTTCTTCCCGAACCCGCCGCAGCAACCGCAGCCCCGCCAGGGTCCGCAACAGCCGGCGCCGCGGCGCGACGTTCCGCGCGGCTTGGGTTCAGGGTTCATTTTGTCGCCGGATGGCTACGTGATGACCAACGCGCACGTCGTCCGTGGCGCCGACGACATTACGGTAACGACCTCGGATCGGCGTGAGTTCAAGGCGAAACTGATTGGCGCCGATACGCGCACCGACGTGGCGCTGCTGAAAATTGAAGCGACCGGCTTGCCCGCGGCGCGCATCGGAGATCCCAACAAGCTGCGCGTCGGCGAATGGGTGATCGCGATCGGATCGCCGTTCGGCCTCGAGAATACCGTCACCGCCGGAATCGTCAGCGCGAAGTCGCGTGACACCGGCGACTTTCTTCCGTTCATTCAGACCGACGTCGCCGTCAATCCCGGCAACTCGGGTGGTCCGCTGCTCAACATGCGCGGCGAAGTGGTCGGCATCAATTCGCAGATCTTTACGACGTCGGGTGCCTATAACGGCATTTCATTCGCGATACCGATCGACGAAGCCAATAACGTGCAGCAACAATTGCGCACAGCGGGGCGTGTGATCCGTGGCCGGATCGGTGTTGGCATCGAGGCCGTTTCGCGCGACGTTGCTACCGCGATCGGGCTACCCAAACCGCAAGGGGCAGTGGTTACGACGGTCGACAAGGACGGCCCCGCGCAAAAAGCGGGTGTCGAGGCAGGCGACGTGATCTTGCGGTTCGACGGTCGTCCGATCGAACGTGCCAGCGATTTGCCGCGGGCCGTTGGCAACACCAAGCCGGGCTCTGCGGTCAACATGACCGTATTTCGTAAAGGTAGCCAGCGTGAGCTGCCGATTACGGTGGTTGAACTGCCGGCGGAACGCGTCGCGGCTGCGCGCGGACCGGATGCGCCAAAGCCCGGTGCAGTAGCCAACGTGCTGGGCGTCGCGGTGTCCGATATCTCCGCCGAGCGCATGAAGGAACTTGGTCTTCGCGGAGGCGTTCAGGTCGATGGTGCCGAAGGGGTAGCTGCGGCCTCCGGCGTTCGCACCGGCGATCTGATATTGCAGCTGAACAACGTTGACGTTCAAAACGCGAAGCAATTCAACGATGCCGTGGCCAAACTGGATCCGAAACGCGACGTTGCGGTGTTGGTCCGTCGCGGCGATGCGACGCGGTTCGTCATCATTCGCCGTTAGCGGCGGTTCATTTAGCGCTGCGGCGCGGTAAAATCCGCGCCCAACACCGACAAGGGGGTGTCTTTACGGCCACCCCCTTTTTATTGCCCCGCTTCATGAATCACATCCGCAACTTTTCGATCATCGCGCATATCGACCACGGCAAATCGACCTTGGCCGACCGCCTGATTCAGCGTTGTGGCGGCTTAAGTGATCGCGAGATGGAAGCACAAGTGCTCGATTCGATGGACCTCGAGCGCGAGCGTGGCATTACCATCAAGGCGCAGACGGCAGCGCTCGAATACACGGCGGCCGACGGCGGCAAGTACAACCTGAATCTGATCGACACGCCCGGCCACGTCGATTTTTCGTACGAAGTGAGCCGCTCACTGTCCGCTTGCGAAGGCGCGCTATTGGTGGTCGACGCAACGCAGGGAGTCGAAGCGCAAACGGTGGCTAATTGCTACACGGCGCTTGAGCTTGGCGTCGAAGTGCTGCCGGTGCTGAACAAGATGGATCTGCCGTCGGCGAATCCCGACGAGGCCGCGGCCGAGATCGAGGATGTGATCGGCCTCGATGCGACGGAAGCGATTCGCATCAGCGCCAAGACCGGACAGGGCATCGAGGAGATTCTGCAGCGCATTATCGAGCGGGTGCCGCCGCCGAAAGGCGACGCTGGCGCGCCGCTGCAGGCGCTGATCATCGATTCGTGGTTCGACAACTACGTCGGAGTAGTCGTGCTGGTCCGTGTGTTCAACGGCGTGCTAAAGCCGCGCGACAAGATTTTGCTGATGGCGAGCGGCGCCACGCATCTGATCGAGCAGGTAGGCGTGTTCACGCCCAAGTCGCGCGCACGGGAAGAGCTTTCCGCCGGCGCCGTCGGCTTCGTGATAGCCGGCATCAAGGAACTGCGTGATGCGCATGTCGGCGACACCATCACGCTCGCCGCTAAGCCGGCTGTGCTGCCGTTGCCCGGGTTCAAGGAAGCAAAGCCGCAGGTATTTGCCGGGCTGTTTCCGGTTGAGGCGAATCAGTACGAAGCGTTACGCGATGCGCTGACCAAGCTGCAGCTGAACGATTCTGCATTGCACTTCGAGCCCGAAGTGTCGCAGGCTCTCGGCTTCGGCTTTCGCGCCGGGTTTCTGGGCCTGCTGCACATGGACATCGTGCAGGAGCGGCTCGAGCGCGAGTACGACATGGCGCTGATCACTACGGCGCCTTCGGTCGTATACGAGGTCGTGCTGCGCGATGGCACGGTGCTGTCCGTCGAGAATCCATCCAAGCTGCCGGACCCGGCGCGCATCGAGGAGATCCGCGAGCCGATCGTCAGCGTCACCATCTTCGTGCCGCAGGAGTATGTCGGACCGGTCATCACGCTGGCCACCGGCAAGCGCGGAGTGCAGACCAACATGGCGTACCACGGCCGGCAGGTACACCTGACCTACGATCTGCCGCTCGCGGAGATCGTGCTCGATTTTTTCGACCGTCTTAAGTCGGTTTCACGCGGCTACGCTTCGATGGACTATGCGTTCAAGCAATACCGGTCGGCCGACGTGGTCAGAGTCGATATGCTGATCAACGGCGACCGCGTCGATGCGCTGTCTGCGATCGTTCACCGCGTCAATGCACCGTACCGCGGCCGCGAGATAGCAGCCAAGATGCGCCAGCTGATTCCGCGGCAGATGTACGACGTTGCGATTCAGGCCGCGATCGGCGC
Source organism: uncultured beta proteobacterium (assembly GCA_963746085.1). Classification (GTDB taxonomy): domain Bacteria; phylum Pseudomonadota; class Gammaproteobacteria; order Burkholderiales; family Burkholderiaceae_F; genus JACCZX01. Next base: position 81,685 of record CAVVAI010000005.1, on the reverse strand, counting down.
CAACATCATCGCGCGCGAGAATGTCAAGGCGCTGCGCAAGAACGTGCTGGCGAAGTGCTATGGCGGCGACATCACACGCAAGAAGAAGCTGCTCGAAAAACAAAAGGCAGGGAAGAAGAGAATGAAGCAGGTCGGCACCGTTGAAATTCCGCAGGAGGCATTCCTGGCCATCCTGCAAGTAGACGAAAAGTAAAGGAGCCAATGAATTTCGCCCTGATACTTTTCGTGCTCACGGTGTTCACCGGCGTGCTGTACGTTGCCGACAAGCTGGTTTTTCGCAAGCAGCGGCGCGCCAAAGCGGCACGGCTGCTGGCCGATTTTGATGCTCGTAACCGGGCGGCGCTGGATCGACGCGAGCCGATCGTCGAGCAGGAGCGCAAAAGCCTGGAAGACGGCACCGTAAGGCAGCCGGCGTGGCTGGAGTACACCGCCAGCTTCTTCCCGGTCATCCTGGTGGTTTTCCTGCTGCGCTCGTTCCTGTTCGAACCGTTTCGGATCCCGTCCGGCTCGATGGTGCCGACCCTCGAGATTGGAGACTTGATCCTGGTCAACAAGTACGAATACGGAATCCGGCTGCCGGTGATCAACAAGAAGGTGGTCGCGCTCGGCCAGCCCCAGCGCGGCGACGTGATGGTGTTCCGCTACCCGCTGAATCCGGCCCAGGACTACATCAAGCGCGTGGTCGGCCTGCCGGGCGACCGCGTCGAATACGTCAACAAACGGCTGACCCTCAACGGGCAGCCGGTGCCGACCGAGAAGACTGAGCCGTACTACGACGCCGAGCGCATGCGAAGTTACCCCCAGTTCGTAGAACAGCTGGCCGATACGTCCCACCGGTTGATCATCGACGAATCGGTATCGCCGGGGATGGGCCGGGAAGCGCCGGGTAACACCCACCCCGGCGCTTGCCAATACAGCGGGAGCGGGGTGGTCTGCCAGGTCCCGGCGGGGCACTATTTCATGATGGGGGACAATCGGGATAACAGCGAGGACGGCCGATTCTGGGGATTCGTACCAGACGAAAACATTGTCGGCCGAGCCTTTTTCATCTGGATGAATTTTGGCAATATGGGCCGCATAGGAAGCTTCCGGTAGCCGGCAACGGCAGAACGTTGAAAATGTTGAAAAAATCGAAGAGCAATACAGCCGTACTTGGTGGTCGTGGTAGCTCAATCAAGAGCCAGCGCGGGATCAGCCTGATCGGTCTTTTTTTGGTCGGCCTCATTGCGGTCGCCTTGATCGCGCTGGGGTTCAGAGTGGTTCCGGCCGTGGTCGAATACATTGCCATCGAACGCGCCGTGCAGAAGATCCGGAACGAAGGGTCAACGGTGCGTGAGCTGCAGGCGGCGTTCGACCGCCATGCCACGATCGATGACATCACGTCGATCAGCAGCCGCGATCTCGACATCACGAAGGAAGGCGACCGTATCGTGATCAGCTATGCGTATGCGAAGAAGGTTCCGATCACGGACAACGTGGCACTGGTGATCGATTTTTCTGGCACGACGCGCGATCGGCAGCGCAGGGACGTTCCCTAGACTGCATGCCCAGGGCCAACGATGGAACTAGCGGCGCTTGAAGAGCGCCTGGGCTATACATTCGTCCAGCGCGCGCTGATCGAACAGGCAGTTACGCACCGCAGCCACGGCTTGGTTCATAACGAGCGGCTGGAATTCCTGGGTGATGCGGTGCTGAACTGCGCGGTTGCGCAGCTGCTCTATGCCAAGTACGCGCGGCTTGATGAAGGCGATTTGTCGCGGCTGCGGTCCAATCTGGTCAAGCAGTCTTCGCTGGCCGACATTGCCGAAAAGCTGGTGCTGTCGGAATTCATGCGGCTCGGCGAAGGCGAGATGAAAAGCGGCGGTTTTCGCCGGCCGTCGATCCTGGCGGACACAATGGAGGCGATTTTCGGCGCGATTTTTGTCGACCAGGGATTCGACGCAGCGCGCACGGTAATCGGAAAATTGTTTGAGCCGGTGCTGAAGACAGTCGATCCGAAGACGCTTGGCAAGGACAGCAAGACGCTGTTGCAGGAGTATTTGCAGGGCAAGCGGATCGCGCTGCCGGTGTACACGGTGGTCGAAACGCGCGGCGCGGCGCACAACCAGGAGTTCGAAGTCGAGTGCTCGATCCCGAAGCTCGAAATCAGCGTGCGCGGCAGCGGCCGCAGCCGGCGCGCGGCCGAGCAGACGGCGGCCAAGCTGGCGTTCGAGGCGGCACAGCATGCATTCGCGCAGCTCGGGCGCCGCTCGCGCAAGAAGGCCGGCGTAGCGCCTGCGGCTGATGCGACGCTCACTCCGGCCAACTCAGACACGCCGGCGGACACCGCGCAAACCGCTTAGGACGATGCAGCAGCAAGCAGAAGCAGCGGCACCCGCGGCGGTGCGCCCGGTCGGCATGGTGGCGATCATCGGGCGGCCGAATGTCGGCAAGTCAACGCTGGTCAACGCGCTGGTGGGGGAGCGGGTCAGCATCACGTCGCGCAAGCCCCAGACGACTCGCGATCGCGTGCTTGGGGTTCGCACCGACGATGATGCGCAATACATATTTGTTGATACGCCGGGCTTTCAGCGCCGGCATCGCAACGGCTTTGAATCGGCGGATGAACGCCACCGTCACGAGCGCGTTGGTCGATGTCGATGCGGTCGTGCTGGTGATCGCTGCAGCCGGCTGGACCGAAGGCGACGAGGAGATGCTGACCCTGGTGCCGCCGCGCTCCGACAACGTACCAGGCAACGTGATTCTGGCAATCAACAAGTCCGACTTGCTGGCGGAGCGCGAGCAACTGCTGCCGCTGATGGCTGATTCGATGCAGCGCTATCCGTTTCGGGCGATCGTGCCGGTCAGCGCGGAAAAATCGCGGCAGCTTGACGATCTGCTGAAGGAAATCCGGCCGTTGTTGCCCGATGGCCTGTTGCTGTTCGACGCCGAGCAGTACACCGATCGCAGTGTTCGCTTCCTGGCAGCCGAGTCGGTGCGCGAAAAGGCGTATCGCTTGTTGGGCGACGAGCTTCCGTACGGGATTGCGGTAACGATCGATCGCTGGGACGAATCGCGCGCGACGCCGCAGATCGCGGCGACCCTGATCGTCGAGCGCGATGCGCACCGTCCCATCGTGATCGGCAAAGATGGTGCGAAGCTGCGCGAAATTTCGCGGCTGGCACGCGGCGACATCGAACAGATGCTGGGCAAGTCGGTATTTCTCGAAGTATGGGTGCGGGTGCGGCGCGGATGGAGCGACGACGCGCGAGCGTTGAAAAGCCTGGGCTATGAGTGACCTCGCCGATGCCGGTGTCCAGTTTCCGCCGGACACTGCGAGTCAGCGGCCGGTCCGGCGGCGCATCAGCCGCTTTGGCGACGGGCGGATCGATCATCAGCCGGGCTTTGTGCTTCACTCATATGCGTGGCGCGAAACCAGCTTGATCGTCGAGACATTTACACGCGAGTTCGGCCGCATCGCCGTTGTCGCGCGCGGGGCAAAGCGACCCACGTCGCAGTTTCGCGGGCTACTGTCGCCGTTCAACCCGATCGCGTTATCGTGGAGCGGAAGAAACGAGATCAAGACGCTGGTGCGGGCCGAATGGCTCGGCGGTATGCAACCGCTGCGTGGCGACTCGTTGCTGGCGGCTTTTTACGCCAACGAGTTGCTGGTGCGCTTGCTGGCGCGCGGCGATGCGCATCCGCGAACGTTCGCCAGCTATGTCGAGCTGCTGCAATCGCTGTCGTGCAGTGCGCGACATGATGCAGCGCTACGCACCTTCGAGCTCGACCTTCTGCAGGACATCGGTTACGCGGTGCCGCTCGACCGCTGTACCGAAGGCAGCGCGATTGACGCGCGCGCGCAATATTCATTCGCAGGCGGCCAGGGTGCCTGTCGCATCGATGCGAACGTGGTCAGGGAACACGACAACGGCAGCGTCAGCGGCGGCACGTTGATCGCGATGGCGGCCCGCGATTTCGGGCACCCGCGGGTTGTCTCGGAAAGCAAGACGCTGTTGCGGCAGATGATTCGCTATCACCTCGACGGCAAGCCGCTGAATACGCGACGCATTTTGCAGGATTTGAAACAGCTATGACGACGTCGAGGATATGACTGCGTTGAGCGTCAACCTGAACAAGGTGGCGCTGATCCGAAACACCCGGAGCACTGGGGTCCCGAATGTCGTGCACGCCGCGCGGATTGCACTCGAGGCCGGGGCCGACGGCATCACCGTGCATCCACGCCCCGACGGCCGCCATATGCGCGCGCCCGACGTGGCCGAGCTCGCTGCGCTGTTACGCGCCTGGCCGGCGGCGGAATTCAACGTCGAAGGCAATCCGTTTCATGGCCTGATGGACTACCTGCAGCAGGTCCGACCACAGCAATGCACTTTCGTACCGGACGAATCGGGTGCATTCACGTCCGATCATGGATGGAATCTGCCCGCGCAGATCGAAGAGTTGCGGCCGCTGATTGCGCAGGCAAAATTGCTCGGTGTGCGCGTCTCGTTGTTCATGGATCCCACGGCGGAGGCCATGCAGCATGCGGCGGCTGCGGGTGCCGATCGGGTCGAGCTGTATACCGAGCCATACGCCAAAGCCTTTGGAACGCCGGCGCAAGGGGAGATGTTGACGCGTTATGCGGGCGCAGCGGAAGCGGCGCTGCGTGCCGGCATTGGCGTCAATGCCGGACACGATCTGAACCGTGACAATCTGGCCGCGTTCCTGAGCGTGGTCCCCGGCGTGTCCGAAGTCTCGATCGGACACGCGCTGATTGCGGACTCGATCGAATTCGGGCTCGGCCCTACCGTGCGCATGTATCTGGCCGAGATTCGCAAGGCTCAAACGGAAAGCCGCCATTGATGATTTTCGGAGTCGGCATCGACGTCGTCGAAATCGATCGCATCGCGGCGAGTTATGCGCGCTTTGGCGAGCGCTTTGCACACCGGATCCTCGGCGCACGCGAGTTCGAGCGCTTTCAGGTCCGGCGCGCCCGGTCGGATAGGCGCGGACTGGCGTTTCTCTCGACACGATTTGCCGCCAAGGAGGCCGTGGCGAAGGCGCTCGGACTCGGCATGCGCTCACCGATGCGCTGGCACGCAGTCGAAATTCTGAACGACGCGTCCGGAAGGCCACTGGCTTTGGTGCATGCGGATCTAAGGCGGTTCGTCGAAAGGCATCGGTTGCGGTTGCACGTGTCGTTGACGGACGAACGAGCGACGGCGGCGGCTTACGCCATCGCCGAGATAATCGAATGAGTCGGCTCGGCCCAGTTGCCGTCGGTGTTGAAGGCAAGTCGTTGACAGCGACCGACCGCGAGCGGCTAGCGCACCCGCTGGTCGGTATGGTGATTCTGTTCAGCGGAAACTTCGAGTCACCCACGCAGTTGGTCCGGCTGTGCAGCGACATCCATGCGCTGCGCGACCCGCCGCTGTTGATCGCGGTCGACCACGAAGGAGGCCGAGTGCAGCGCTTCCGCGACGGCTTCACGCGCTTGCCGCCGATGCGCCGGCTGGGCGAGTTGTGGGACCGCGACGTGCTTCAAGCATGCCGAGTCGCAGCGTCGCTGGGCTACGTGATGGGCGCTGAGCTGCGCGCGAACGGCGTCGACATGACGTTCGCGCCGGTGCTCGACATCGATCACGGACGCAGTGCTGTGATCGGCGACCGTTCACTGCATTCCGATCCGCGTGTCATCAGCATGCTCGCCGCTCACCTGACGCACGGCCTGCTGCTCGCGGGGATGGCCAACTGCGGCAAGCATTTTCCGGGACACGGTTGGGCCGAGGCCGATTCGCATGTCGCGCTTCCGATCGACGATCGCTTGCTCAAAGACGTCTTGAAAAATGACGCGGCGCCCTATCGCTGGCTGGGGGCGATGCTCGCGGGCGTGATGCCGGCGCACGTCGTCTATCCTCAGATCGATCAGCAGCCGGCGGGTTTTTCGCGGCGCTGGATCAAGCTTCTGCGTGACGATCTCGGTTTCACCGGCGCAGTGTTCAGCGACGACTTGCTAATGGCCGGCGCAGGCGCGATGGGCAGTGTTGCCGATCGCGCAGCAGCCGCGCTCGACGCCGGATGCGACTTCGCACTCGTGTGCAATGACACCGATGCGATGGATCAGGTGCTGCGAGCAATCAAATGGAAGCGCACCGCAGCGTTTGATGGGAGGCTGGCTCGATTGCAGCCGCGCGGGATTGCGCCAACCATTGCAGAGCTCGGTGCTGCTGAGCTCTATCGCAGTGCGCGCCAAGATGTACTTGAACTAGCTGAAAGGCGATCGTGATCGGCCAGCCGATTAGGCGCGCTCGATGTAACTTCCGTCGTCCGTGTTGACGCGGATCTTTTCGCCGATGTTGACGAACGGCGGCACCTGAACGCTGATTCCCGTTTCGAGCGCCGCCGGCTTGAAGCTGGTGGTGGCGGTGGAGTTCTTGATGCCCGGCTCGGTATCGACAACCTCGAGAATTACCGTGGTGGGTAGCTGAATTCCAATCGCGCGCCCATTGTGAAAATTAATTTCGACCTGCAAATTGGGAAGCAGGTAGCCGGTCTGCCCTTCCAGAAAGTCGGCGCCGAGTGACAACTGTTCGTAGGTTTCGTTGTCCATGAAGACGTAGGCTTCGCCGTCCTGGTATGAGTAAGTCATCGCGCGGCGATCGATGAACGGCCGCTCGACCCGGTCATCGGTCGACAGCCGTTCGTTGCGTTTCTGCCCGGTTTCGATGTCCTTGATTTCGATTTGCATGTACGCGCCGCCGCGGCCGCCAACGTGCACGTGATAGCTTTTCAGCACACGCCAGACCTTCTTGTCGAGCTCGAGCAGATTGCCGACGCGGATTTCGGTCGCGAGAATCTTTGCCATTGATGTCCTGATTATTTGGAATGCCGGCGAACCTACAATTGCGGTCACCGATTGTGATTGCTAGCGCCGGCGATTATAGGTGGGCACGCTTCCTATCACTTCTTGTCTTGTGAACACACAAACCGCCCGATTTGATCCCAAACCGGTACTCGCCGGCTTGCCGCACCTGCCCGGCGTGTACCGCATGATCGCCGCTGACGGCGCTGCGTTGTACGTCGGAAAGGCGCGCGATCTGCGCAAGCGCGTGTCGTCGTACTTCAACAAGAACGTCGGTCCCTTGACTGGCCACATGCTGGCGCGCGTCGCCCGCATCGAGACCACGGTGACGCGGTCCGAAGCCGAGGCGCTGCTGCTTGAAAACACGCTGATCAAGTCGCTTGCGCCGCGCTACAACGTCGTGTTTCGCGACGACAAGTCGTACCCGTATCTGAAGTTCACCGTCCACAAGTTTCCGCGCATTGCGTACTACCGCGGCGCGGTCGATCGGCGCGCACAGTATTTCGGTCCGTATCCAAATGCGTGGGCGGTCAAGGACAGCATTCAACTGCTGCAGAAAGTGTTCCGCTTGCGCACCTGCGAGGACACCGTGTTTGCGAATCGCTCGCGGCCGTGCCTGCTGCATCAGATACAGCGCTGCAGCGCGCCGTGCGTCAAGCTGATCGAGCCCGATGCGTATGCGCAGGACATCGATCGTGCGGTTCGCTTTCTGCGTGGGCACACCGGCGACATCATGCGCGAGCTCGAAGGCCGGATGCAGCAGCTGTCGGTCGATTTGAAGTTCGAGCAGGCAGCGGCGGTGCGTGACCAGATCGGGGCGCTGGCCAAAGTGCTGCATCAACAGGCGGTCGATACCACTGGCTCCGATGCCGATGCGGACGTGCTGGCCGTCGTCACCGACGGCGTGCACGCGTGCGTGAATCTGGCCATGATTCGCGGTGGCAGGCATCTCGGCGACAAGCCCCACTTTCCCGCTCGCGCCGCCGAAGGGTCAGAATCCGCCGAGATTCTCGAAGCATTCGTGTCGCAGCACTATGTGTCGCAGCCGGTACCCCCGACATTGGTTGTCAACGCCGACGTCGATACCGACGAGCTGTCGGCGATGCTGTCGGCAGCCAGCGGGCGCCGCGTCCAGTTGGTGCGTCATCCACAGGAACAGCGGCGGCGTTGGCTGGAAATGGCGGAAGCCAACGCACGGCTCGCACTGGCACGCCGCCTCGCAGAAGAAGGTTCGCAGATGGCGCGCACGCGGGCGTTGGTCGACGCACTTGGGCTGGAACTGGGAGAAGAAGACGCCGACAAGCTGCGTGTCGAATGTTTTGACGTGAGCCACACCTCCGGCGAGGCAACGCAGGCGTCGTGTGTCGTGTACGCCGAGCACAAGATGCGGCCTTCTGAGTACCGGCGCTACAACATCGAAGGCGTGGAGGCGGGCGACGACTATGCAGCAATGCGGCAGGTACTGACTCGTCGGTTCTCACCGGTGTCGCGCGGCGAAAGCCGGCTGCCGCATCTGGTGCTGGTCGATGGCGGAAAAGGGCAGGTCATGGTGGCGCATCAGGTCTTTGTCGAGCTCGGCCTTGATCCCTCCGTGCTAGTCGGCGTTGCGAAGGGCGACGAGCGCAAGGTCGGGCTTGAAGAGCTCGTGTTCCCCGACCAGCGGCCGCCGTTGCTGCTGGGGCGAGAGTCGCAAGCGCTGCTGTTGATCGCGCAGATTCGCGATGAAGCACACCGCTTCGCGGTCACGGGCATGCGAGCGCGCCGCGCGAAGACGCGCAACACGTCGCAGCTCGAAGGCATGGAGGGGATCGGGCCAAAGCGGCGGCAGAAGTTGCTGGCGCGCTTCGGGGGCATGCGTGGGTTGGCCTCGGCGTCGATCGACGATATTGCAAACGTGGAAGGTGTTTCACGTAAGCTGGCTGAAAGAATTTACGCCGAGCTGCATGGCCAGCCCTCCCACTAGCCGCATGATCTCGTTCAGCGTTCCGATGGCGCTGACGTGGGCGCGCATCGCGATGATCCCGCTGGTAGTGGGCATCTATTACGTGCCTGACGCTTGGCTGTTACCGCACTGGAAAAATGTCACAGCCTGCTGGCTGTTCATTCTCGCGGCCGTGACCGACGCGCTCGATGGATATATCGCACGGAGGTACGGTGCGGTCAGCAAGCTGGGCGAGTTTCTCGATCCGGTGGCCGACAAGCTAATGGTCAGTGCTGCGCTGATCGTGTTGATTGCGCTGGGCCGAGTGGACTCGCTGGTCGCCCTGGTCATCATTGGCCGTGAAATTACGGTATCGGCACTGCGCGAGTGGATGGCGCGCATCGGCAAATCGAGCAGTGTCGCGGTCAGCTCGATGGGCAAGATCAAGACAATCTCGCAGATGGTCGCGATTCCGATGCTGTTGTTTCACGATCGATTGTTCGGGATCATCGACCTGCATCTGATCGGGACACTGCTAATTTATGTGGCTGCGGTGTTGACGGTGTACTCGATGCTGACCTATCTGAAGCTTGCATGGCCTCATCTGAACGATCGGCGATGAAAAGTTTCGCTATACTTCGCGGCCTCGTGCGGGAGTAGCTCAGTTGGTAGAGCGCAACCTTGCCAAGGTTGAGGTCGCGAGTTCGAGACTCGTCTCCCGCTCCAAGTTTTGATCGAGGGAAGCCGCCGGCTTCCCTTTTCTGATTTGAGATCATGGCGGGGTGGCAGAGTGGCCATGCAGCGGACTGCAAATCCGTGTACGCCGGTTCGATTCCGACCCCCGCCTCCAACTTGCGCGTGAAATGGCGCGCTAAAGCGCCTGCTACCGGCGGCGCTCCTTCAGCACCTCACGCGCAATGACCAACTGCTGAATCTGCGACGTGCCCTCGTAGATACGAAACAGCCGAACGTCACGATAGAAGCGCTCCACGCAGTACTCGGCAATGTATCCGGCGCCACCGAATACCTGAACCGCCCGGTCGGCGACGCGCCCCACCATCTCCGACGCGTAGTACTTGCTCATCGCCGCCGCCTTGACGATCGGCTGCAGGTCATCGCGCAACCGCGCCGATTGCAGCACGAGCGCGAGTGCGGCCGCCTTCTCAACTTCGCTGTCGGCGATCATCGCCTGAATCAACTGAAAGTCGCTGATCGGCTTTCCAAACTGAACTCGTCCGTCTGCATAGCGAACCATTTCATCGATCAGCCGCTCCGCCGTGCCCACGCAGAACGCACCGATGTTCAGGCGGCCACGGTCGAGCACTTTCATCGCGGTAGCAAATCCCTTTCCGCTGACACCGCCGATCAGACCCGCGTCGGGCACAAAGCAGCCATCAAAGATAACGTCGCAGACGGCCGTTCCTCGCTGGCCAAGTTTCCGTTCCGGCTTGCCGAGACTGACGCCTGAAGATGCGGCGTCGACAACGAAGGCCGACACGCCCGCCGCGCCTTTCTGGTGCGGATCGGTGCGCGCCATGACGGTGAAGACGCCGGCGCGGGGTGCATTGGTGATGTATCGCTTGGTGCCGGTCAGCCAATAGCCGCCGTCGACGCGGTCGGCGCGAGTTTGCAACGAAGCGGCGTCCGAACCTGACTGCGGTTCAGTCAAACAGAACGAGGCGATCAGCTCGCCGCTCGCCATCCGCGGCAGATAAGTTCGTTTCTGTTCGTCAGTCCCATCGATCAAGATCCCCTGGCTTCCGATGCCGATGTTGGTACCGAAGACCGAACGGAACGCCGGCGAAGTCCAGCCAAACTCGAATGCCACGCGCGCTTCTTCGACTGCGGTGAGGCCGAGCCCGCCGTACTCGGTCGGTATCGAAAGCCCGAAGAACCCCATTTCGCGCATCTCGGCGACGAGCTCGTTGGGGATTCGATCTTCCTCGTCAACTTGCTTCTCGAGCGGTACCAGGCGCCCACGCACAAAGTCGCGCACCGATCGCAGCAGCGGTTCGAACACATCCGGTTCCATGTCGAAAACTCCCGGAGCAGGGCGAGAGTGCAGCATACGCAAGCATCGCGCTAATCTTCACCCTGAGGCTTGACACCCACGACGCAGAGGAAAGACCGTGGAATACAACGACATCATTTACGAAGTTCAGGATCGAGTCGCACGCATCACCATCAATCGTCCGAAACAGTTGAACGCCTTTACCGGCGACACGCTGAAGGAACTGACGCTGGCCGTTGAAACAGCAGGCGCGGACGAGGACATCGGTGTGGTGGTCCTGACCGGTGCGGGGGATCGCGCGTTTTCTGCCGGCGGCGATGTCAACTGGGAAAAGGAGGGCGGACTCGAGCGGCAGATTCTCGAACCCTATTTGTTTCACGTCACGCTGTCGCGCTGCCTGAAGCCGACGATCGCGCGGGTCAATGGCTACGCGATCGGCGGCGGCCATCACATGGCGTACTTCTGCGATCTGACGATCGCTTCCGAGCATGCGACTTTTGGACAAAACGGACCGCGCGTCGGCAGCCCAGCGTGCGGCGCTATCGTCAGCTACCTGACGCGCGTCGCTGGTGCCAAGAAGGCACGTGAAATTTGGATGCTGTGCCGCCGGTACACCGCGCAGGAAGCGCTCGCAATGGGGATTGTCAACACGGTGGTGCCACACGCGCAGCTCGATGCAGAAGTCGACAAGTGGTGCAAGGAAATCCTCGCACTGTCTCCGACATGCATGAAGATTCTGAAAGCGTCATTTGTCGAGGAATACAACGCACTTCTGGGCCAGGGCGACGAATTGCGTCGCTATATGGTCACGCCAGAGTTCTGGAAGTACGAACAACAGGAAGGGGCAGCCGCCTTTCTGGAAAAACGCGTGCCCGACTTTTGGGCCGCGCGCGCAGCGGGCAAGCGAGCTTGAATGTGAGTAGGTCCGTCAAAGGTTGGTGCCCAGGGCGGGAGTCGAACCCGCACGCCTTTCGGCCCAGGATTTTAAGTCCTGTGCGTCTACCAGTTTCGCCACCCGGGCAGCGGGCAACGCGATCGTAACGCGTGCGCAGTCGTCTTATCGGCCTAGGCCATTGCGCAACTTGACCTAGAATGCATCGACAGCGACAGTATGCGTGGCGGTTAAGCCGACGCGCCACAGGGCACGATGAAAGTATTCGATCTTTGTTGCGATCAGGAACATACGTTCGAGGGCTGGTTTGCTTCGGGCGAGGATTTTGACCGCCAGCTTGCTTCCGACATGATCGAGTGCCCGGTATGCGCGAGCAGCAACATACGCAAGCTGCTGTCTGCGCCGCGCCTCAATCTGGTCCACGACGCTGCAGACTCGCCGGCCAAGGAACAGGTAGCGATGCCAAACGATGAATCGATGCGCTCAATGATGCTGCAAATCGCGCGCCACATCGCGGTGAACAGCGAAGACGTCGGCGAGCGCTTTCCGGAAGAGGCGCGCCGCATTCACTACGATGAAGCGCCAAAGCGCTCGATCCGGGGCATGGCGTCGAAGGAAGAAGCAGCGGATCTGAAGGACGAGGGCATCGAAGTGATGCCGGTTCCGTTCGCGAATCTTCTGAAGAATCCGCTGCAATAACTACAGCGCGGCAAGGCGCGCCAGCGCTTCGTCCAGCGTGCTGTCTTGCTTGGCAAAGCAAAAACGCACAACTCGGTGATCGACCGGCTTGTCGTAGAACACCGATACCGGAATCGACGCGACGCCGTAGTCGACGATCAGTTTCTGTGCGAATTCGGCTTCGGTGAGATCTGATATTCGCGAGTAGTCAGCGAGCACGAAGTAAGTGGCTTCGCACGGCAGAGCGCGAAATGGAGTATTCGCCAGCCCGGCGACGAACCGATCGCGCTTGGCCTGATAGAAGCCCGGCAGGTCAAGGTAGGGGCTCGGGTCTGCCAGGTGTTCGGCAAAGGCATGCTGCGCGGGTGTGTTCACTGCGAATACCATGAACTGATGCACCTTGCGAATTTCAGCCGCTATCGCTGCGGGTGCACACGCGTAGCCTACTTTCCAGCCGGTCGTGTGAAAGGTCTTTCCGAAGCTTGATACGACGACGCTGCGTGTCGCTAGCAGCGGCGAGCGCATCACCGAGTAATGCGGCACGCCGTCAAACACAACGTGTTCGTACACCTCGTCGGACACGAGCACCACACCGGTTTGATCGACAATGCGTTCGAGCGCCGCAATGTCGGCTTCCCGCAGAACACGGCCCGTTGGATTGTGCGGAAAGTTGATCAGAAGGAGGCGCGTCTTCGCCGTGACGGCATCGCTCACCGCCTGCCAGTCGGGCGCGTAGCCGCGCGCGTGATCGAGCGGCACGAACACCGGCCGGCCGCCGGCAAGCAGCACCGCCGGCGCATAGCTGTCGTACGCCGGCTCCAGAACGATGACCTCGTCGTCTGTGCGCACCAGTGCGAGGATCGTCGCGATCAACGCCTGCGTTGCGCCCGCCGTGACCGTGATCTCCGTGTCCGGATCATGCCGATGGCCGTAGAGGACGTGATTCTTACTCGCGATGGCTGCGCGTAGCGCGGCAACTCCGGTCATCGGAGCGTACTGGTTGTGCCCGGCGCGCATTGCGTCCGTCAGGCGTTGCTGCAGTCGTGGATCGCAGTCGAAATCCGGAAAACCTTGACCTAGATTCACCGCGCCATGTTTGGTGGCTAGTTGCGACATCACCGTGAAAATGGTGGTGCCGACGCGAGGCAGCTTGCTGGGAAAGCTAATCGGGCGCATAAGGGCTGGTAACTATACTTTTACGCTTCATCCGCAAAGAGCCGCTATGGGAACTCCCGAAAAAGAACGTCTGGACGATGCGGGCCTCGACCTGATTTTTCGGATTGCGCGGACGCACAACGTTTGGCTGTCGGCACCCGTGCCCGAAGAGAAGTTACGCGCAATATGGAACGTCATGAAGTTGGGTCCGACCAGTGCGAACTGCTCTCCGCTGCGCATCGTGTTCGTTCAGTCCGCGGTAGCTAAAGAGCGGCTTGTCGCTTGCATGAGCGTGAACAATCAGGCCAAGACTCGTGTGGCACCGGTCACTGCCATTCTCGCGATGGATCTCGAGTTCTACGAAAAGCTGCCGCGACTTTTTCCGCACAATCAGGCAGCTCGTTCCTGGTTTGCCGGCAAGCCCGAGCACATCAAGGAAACAGCGCTTCGCAACAGTTCGTTGCAAGGCGCGTACTTCATTATCGCGGCGCGTGCGCTGGGGCTTGACTGCGGGCCGATGTCCGGCTTCGACGCCGACAAAGTGAACGCCGAGTTTTTCGCCGACAGCAAGTGGAAGGTCAACTTCGTTTGCAGCCTCGGTCAAGGCGACGTAAGCAAGCTCTTTCCTCGCTCCCCACGGCTCGACTTCGACGAGGCTTGCCGCATTGCTTGATCGCGGTCGCTGAAAGTATGGAGGTCAGCCAGGGTTTCGACAGCGGTGCGATTGAAGTGATCGCGTGCGATGGCACACGCGCAGACCTTGCAATTCGCCATGACTTATCAGCCAGCGGCGAAGCCAGCGAGTTTCTGCAGTGGTTTCACTTTCGCGTCAGCGGCGCGGAGATCACTGGCGCAGAGTTGCGCATCGTGAATGCAGGCGCCACCACCTATCCGGACGGATGGCGCGACTACCGCGCAGTCGCAAGCTGGAACCGAATCGATTGGGAGCGAATTCCTACACGCTATGACGGGCAAGTTCTGACAATCAACCTACCGCCTGCGCCGGGCCCGTCCTATATCGCTTATTTCGAGCCGTATTCGTGGGAACGTCATCTGACGCGGTTGGCAGACTGCATCTCACTCGGCGCAAAGCTACGACGGCTCGGCGCCAGCATTCAGGGACGTGACATTGATGCACTCATGGTCGGCAGCGGCGCGCGGCCGGTATGGATCATCGCCCGGCAGCATCCGGGCGAAACCATGGCGGAATGGTTTGTTGAGGGGCTATTGCAGCGCCTGCTCAGTACCGCCGATCTGTTGGCAATCGAGTTGCGCCATGCTGCGACGTTTTACATCGTTCCAAACATGAATCCCGACGGCTCGGTGCTCGGCAACTTGCGCACCAACGCGGCGGGCGCGAACCTGAACCGCGAATGGCTTGCGCCGTCTTCGGAACGTAGCCCGGAAGTGAGCTGCGTGCGCGAGGCGATTCACGCGACGGGGTGTCACGCATTCTTCGACATCCACGGCGACGAAAATCTGCCGTATGTATTCGTCGCCGGGTGCGAGATGCTGCCGAATTTCACCGCGCGGCAAGCCGGCGAGCAGCAAGCCTTTGCTGCAGACTTTCGTGCTGCAAGCTCGGATTTTCAGACCGAACACGGGTATCACGCCAGCAAGTACAAGCAAGACGTCCTGAAGCTTGCTTCGAAGTACATCGGCCATGCGTTCGGGTGCCTGTCGCTTACGCTCGAGATGCCGTTCAAGGACAACGCCAACGCTCCGGATGAACGATTCGGGTGGAGCGGCGTTCGCAGCGCGCGGCTCGGTGCATCGATGCTGGATCCGATTCAGCGTCATCTGATCCGCACGGGGCCGGGCGCGTGACGGTCGCGGTCGGCTCCCGCCTGACGTTGCGCCGTGCGCGGTTGTTCGATCGCCCGCGCGTTTACGAGTGGCTGACGCAGTCCGATCTCGCATCGAACACGATGGGCGCGCCGTTCTATCCGGAGCGCCCGGTGCCGACGCTCGATGAGTTTTCGGCCGACTATGTCAACGCGTATTTCGACGGCACTCGACCCTACGCGGGCCGCATGTTCATCATCGTCGCCGGCGGCGACGAGATCGGATGTGTTTCTCATGGGCCGATCGATTTGCTGAACGATGTCGTCGAGGTCGACATCTGGCTGGCCGAGCGGCGTCTGACCAGTCGCGGCTTGGGCTCCGAGGCACTGGTGCTGCTGGCCGACTGGATGCAAACCAATTATGGAATCAATCGCTTCCTGGTGCGGCCGTCGCGCCGCAATGTGCGCGCCCTGCGCGCGATGCGGCGCGCCGGGTTCCGCGAGACTGATCTTCCCTCTGCTGAAGTGATCGAGAAGCTGCATCTGCCGCCGGGCGAGTACATCGACGAAGTGCTGCTGTTCCGAATCCTGCCGGTGCCGTCAGCGACGCTGGCACCCGACCCAGGGCGCACCTACGTCTTTATCGACAGCGAGTTCACCAGCTTGCAGACGCCGGAGTTGATCAGCATCGGCGCCGTCGCCACCGACTCGACCGCTTTTTATTGCGAGGTCAACGGCTGGAACCTCGAGCGCTCGAGTGACTTCGTCAAAGAAATCGTCGTGCCACTGCTGGACGGCGATGCAGTGCCGCTGCCGATGGCAGCCGAAGCATTTTCGGCGTGGCTCGACGAGCGAGCAGGGCGGGCGCCGACGACAATCGTCAGCGACTCCGGCTACGACCGCTGGGCACTGACCGAACTGCTGGGCCGCGAAGACCTGCCGAGCGGAATCGACTGGAAGCGCGTTCCGATTTCGTATGAAGAGTTGGATGACGCGACGAAGCAACTAAGCCTTCGGCGTCATCATGCTTTGGATGATGCGAGAGCCTTGCGGCAGCTGGTGATGCATTCCACCGGTTAGGCGAGAGCGCTCCGCGATGTGTCCCCGCGGAAGAACGAGGACACATCGCAACCCAATCAGCGCAGTTTCTGACCCAGCTGCCCCGGAACTCGCTGTGCGCCCTCAACGATCGCCGCATGCTGCAACTCCGGGCCTTCGCTCAATGCGCTGGGACTGCTGCTGATGGCCCAGATGTCTTGAGGCACATGCTCGCCAATCGCGCTTTCGGACGCGTACATCAATTGGTTCATCAGTTCGGTATGCACGGACTCCCATCTGAAGGGCAGCATGACCTTAGGGTGACGCGCGATCTCACCGCCAAATTGCATGGACGCTTCGGCGACGCTTCCTACGGCCTCCCACCATGGAGCAGTGCGTGCCACCGGTTGAGTATGAGCCATCTCTTGTGAAGTGGAAGTGTCTTCTGGCGCCGACATGCGCGCGGCCGGTAGCGTGTGAGCCCATCCGTCCGCTGGGTCGCTGAATTGAGCGGTGCTCAGGCCAGCCAGCGAGATCGCGCGCGGCGCGCCGAATACTATGTCTCCAGCCGCGTCAAACGTCTGTGCAGCATGGATGCTCATGCTTGAGTCATTCGTTTCGGATTCCGAGACTTCCCCGTACCAGTCGGCGGTCGGAACGTCGGCGGGCGCTTGGCGGTTCCAGAATTCCAGGAAGGGTTTCAGGTTTGGTTGCATGGGGGTCTCCAATGCGGAAAGATTTGGCGAGTAGGGGGTCGCGAACATGACGGGCTGCGAGAGTTCTTCATTGGGGGCACTTGCCCGCATACTGCGAGGCTCCTCTCCGAGCAGCGCGAACTTCGATCCGATTACGACGCGCGGCCGGCCAAGTGGATTGATATGGTCACCATCGTTTGCGTCGATGCGCGTCTCGCTAAGGGCGGCAAAACTCGCCCCGCCAGACGAATCGAGCGGCCAGCGCGTCAGCAGTGGATCGGCGAGCCGGGCGGCGTCGAACGCAGCCGCCAGCGATGCCATCGTCAGTGTTTCGACCTGCGCGGGTGTCCCCGTCTGGCCCGGTACCCAGCCGGCATCGCCAATGATCTTCAACGTGCCGACATTGCGTACCCCGGCGTACCAGTTGCGCAGTGTGAGAGTTTCGCCCACGCCAAGATCAACGATCAGATCGTTGCCAGTCTTCATCAACGCCATCGCCGACTTGGCGATGCCATTCGAGACTTCGAGCACATCGTTAGCAGCTGTGCCTGTGCCGATCAGGGTGTCGACTCCGTGACCGCGTGCCATCGCGATACGGTCGATGCCCGTACTGGTGACGTTGAGCGTGTCGTTGCCAGTGCCGCCGATGAACACGTTGGCCCCACCGGAGTCCGTTAACGTATCCGCACCAGCGCCACCGCTCAGCACGTTTGCGGCGCTGTTGCCGGTGATGATGTTGTTTAGGGTGTTGCCGGTGCCATTGATCGCGGTTGTGCCGGTGAGCGTCAGGTTCTCAACGTTGGATCCGAGCGTCGTGGTGACAGAGGTGTCGATCCGGTCAGTACCGGCACTCGCGGCTTCCGTGACGACGTCAGCTGCGTTATCAACCACATAGGTGTCATCGCCGAGACCTCCACTCATCGTGTCCGCGCCAGCGCCACCATTCAGCACATTGGCCGCCGGAGTTACCCGTCAGAGCATTGACGAGTGTGTTCCCAGTGGCATTGATCGCCGTCGCTCCTGCCAGCACGAGGTTTTCGACGTTGGCGCCGAGTGTGTAAGTTATCGATGATTCGACGCGATCGGTACCCGCGCTCGCGGCCTCTGTCACTACGTCGGTGGCGCTGTCGACTACGTAGACATCATCACCTGTGCCGCCTGCCATCGTGTCGTTGCCGGCGCCGCCGTCCAGGCGATTTGCGCCGGTGTTGCCAGTCAACGTGTTGTTGAGTGTGTTACCAATCCCGTTAATCGCTGCAGTGCCTGTCAGCGTGAGATTCTCGACGTTGGCGCCCAGCGTGAAGGTGACCGACGAGTCAATCCGATCGGTACCGGCGCCCGCGGCTTCAGTCACCACGTCGGCAACGTTGTCGACTACATAGATATCGTTGCCCGCTCCGCCCGCCATGGTGTCAGCACCAGTGCCGCCGTTGAGCTGGTTGGCGGCGCTGTTTCCAGTCAGTGCATTCGCGAGCGTGTTCCCTGTCGCATTGATCGCTGCAGTACCGGTGAGCGTCAGATTCTCTACATTCGCGCCGAGCGTGTAGGTGATGCTCGATTCGACCGTATCGGTTCCTGCGCTGGTTCCTTCTGTGACGACATCGGTCGTACCATCGACGACGTAGGTGTCGTTGCCTGCACCACCGATCATAGTGTCGGTCCCGCCGCCGCCATTCAGCCGGTTGGCGCCTGCGTTTCCGGTCAAGGTGTTGTTTAACGTATTGCCCGTTGCGTTGATGGAAGCGGTGCCGGTCAACACAATGTTTTCGACGTTGGCCCCGAGTGTGAAGCTCGCGCTGGCTTCGACTAGGTCGGTACCAGCGTTCGAGCCTTCGCTGACGACGTCCGCACTATTGTCAACGACATATACATCGTTACCTGCATAGCCAAACATTGAATCGGCGCCAGCGCCGCCATCGAGGCGATTGGCTGCAGAGTTACCGCTAAGGGAGTTGATCAATGCATTACCCGTGCCATTGGTCGCTGCAATTCCGGTCAGCACCAAGTTCTCGACATGGTTCGCCAGCGTCCACGTTAGGGTCGAATAAACAGTGTCCGTCCCTTCGCTCGCGAGTTCAGTCGTAAGGTCAGCCGCGTCGTCAACGTAGAAGATGTCGTTTCCGGCGCCGCCAGACATCGAATCTGCGCCCGTACCACCGCTCAAAGTGTCGTTTCCGGCACCGCCACTGAGTACATTGGCGGCGCTGTTTCCATAGATTCCGTTGTCCGAGGCGTTGCCTGTGCCGTTGATGGCAGCGGTACCTGTCAGAAACAACGTCTCGATGTTCGCTCCGATGGTGTAGGTCACGGACGCCTGAACAATGTCCGTGCCCTCGGCTGCGTTCTCAGTGACGACGTCACCTGCCGCGTCAACGTAGTAGGTATCGTTGCCGAGACCGCCCAGCATAGAGTCGCTGCCAGTTCCCCCATTCAGTGAATCGTTCCCGTCGCCGCCCGTCAACGCATCCGTTCCTGCGCCGCCGTCAAGGTAGTCGTTGCCAGCACCGCCGATGAGCTGATTGTTGCCTGCGTTTCCAAATACTGTATTGGCGAGCGCGTTGCCGGTTGCATTGATGTTGCCCGCCCCGGTCAAGTAAATATTCTCGACCTCGCTTGGAAGCGTATAGCTCACGCTTGCGCTCAGTGAATCGGTCCCCGCGCCTGGCGCTTCGTAAACATAGTCGTTCACGTCGTCGACGAAGTAGTAGTCATCGCCGAGGCCGCCCGCCAGAGTGTCGGCGCCAGCGCCACCCGACAGAAAGTCGTTGCCTCCCAAGCCCAAGAGACGGTCGCCACTGGCAGTCCCATTCAGACTCTCTCCAGCAGCGGTTCCGTACACCGTGTTGGCATCGAGCGCGGCTCCGTTGGCGGGGGCAACGCCGACCAGCGCGTCGATTCCCGCCCTGTCAATTGTGTAGCCGTCGGCATAGCGCACCGATGACACCCCGTTCCGGCGTTGCCCGGAGGTAACCAGAAAGTGATTCTTCACAACTATATGTTTTTGCGACCCGCGTAACGCAATCATCAGATCGTCCGCGGTACCGCCGGTACCGCGCGTCACCACCAAGTCGCCAGGTAAGACTTCGATTTCGGAAAACTGCAATGTCCCTAGCGCAGTGCTAGCGGTCGCTACATTTTCGACAGTCAACGTACTGCCTGTCGGCCCTCCGTACTGGGTCACCACAAAAGTATCCCCATCGCCGGCACCGATGTAGAGGTCGTCGCCTCCGAATCCATCAACGTAATCCACACCCCCTGCACCGATCAGCGTGTCGTGGCCGTCGGTCCCAGTTATGGTGTTGTCCGCAGCGTTACCCTCTCCTCTGAGGCCCGTGAATCCTCCGAGAAAAAGATTTTCAAGGTTGTTCCCTAAAACATAGTCCGTTTCCACCCTCACAGTATCGGTGCCGCCACCCACGTCCTCGACCACGACATCGCCGATGTTGTCGAGTATGTAATAGTCATTGCCACCACCGCCCGTCATTACATCGGCACCAGCACCACCTTCCAGTTGATCCTGACCGCTGCCGCCGATAAGAGAGTCGTTTCCGTCTTCGCCCCGTAGCCACCCGCCGTCAGCGCCCCATCCAAGAGATCATCACCCGCGCCTCCTCGCAATTGGTCGTAGCCAGCGCCCCCAATCAGAATGTCACTGCCGTCGCCACCCGTGATGATGTCGTTGCCCGCTAACCCTTCAATGCGCATAGGAACACCGCGCGGCGCGATCAACGTGTCATCGCCGGGCGTACCGATCCGGATGCTTGCTCGACTGACAATGTCAGCGTGAGTCCAAACAGTTCCATCGTTAAATTCGATTCGATCAAGCGTGCTGTTGAGGTCGCCGACTGTCCAGCTGAATCCGCGCGACACGAGGCTATCAGCGCTCCCGTAGTCGCGCTGGCTGCCCTCGACCAGAATCTGATCACCGCCAGCGATCGAGATAACGAGACCGTCGGCGTTGTCGGCGCTCACGGTTACGGCGGACACTGCGACCGACGCGTCGAAGCGCAAGGTGTCGGTGCCATCGACAGTCTCGCGCCGGTTATTGCGGATCCGATCGGATCCAGACCCTAAGCCAAACCGAAAGACATCGTTCCCCGCGCCGCCGTGAGTTCATCGTTTCCGGTGCCACCGGTTAACTGATCGGCGCCGGTTCCGCCGTCCAATCGGTCTATACCATCGCCGCCATTAAGAGTGTCATTGCCGGCGCCGCCAGAAATACTGTCATCGCCCGCGTCGCCCGAAAGAACGTCGTTTCCTGCTCCTCCAAGAATGATGTCGTTGCCAGAGTTTGCGTTGACTGTCGCGCCCGTCGCTCCCGTCGCCAAAAAGTCCGCACCGGTAGTTGCAGCGCCTGGCGCTCCCGCTACGACGAATGCGTCAATAACAGACCTCGACAATGTCAGCTGTTCACCAACGCTCCATTGATTGAACTCGGCGCGCACTGACGGCGTGGGCGAAAAGTAACTGGCGAGGTCTACACGGTCAGTGCCACCATTTAACGAGAGCTGCAGATTGTTGCCGCTTCGAATGGCGCGCAGCGATGAGAAGTCCGTCGCTTCAGTCCACCACAGCGTTCCTATACCCAGCTGGTTGGACACCGTGAAGGTATCCTGCCCATACCCGCCGCCAAAGACGACGTCCGCAATGCCATTTGCAGCGTTCAGCACATCGTTGCCGCTGCCTCCATCGAGCACATCGGCTCCGCCAGTCGATCGAAGCGAATCATTGCCTGCGCCTCCAATCAAGACATGCGAGCGGTTAACGGGCGCATTGACCGTTCCGAACATCCGATCCGAATACTGGGCGATGTCGAAGTCGAGCAACGTGTCGTTGCCGGCGCCTCCGTCGAGAGTGCCGCCGTTTGCCGAGCCAATGATCGAGTTGTTGCCCGAGTTACCGGTCAAATGAATGACCGTGCGACCCTTGTAGACCTCCAGATTCTCGAAATTGACGTAGCTAGCCAATGACACTGTATTGACCGTCCCGAGTGCCACCGTCGCACCATCGATGGAAAGCGTATCGACTCCACCGTTCGCGGCTTCGATTACGGTGTCGCTAAGGTCGATGCGATACACGTCGTTGCCCGCCAAGCCGCTCAAGGCATTGCTTGCGCTGTTGGTCGATCCGCTTAGAAAGTTATCGCGCGCGTTGCCGGTCGCTGAAACAGCCGCTGAGCCTGTGAGCTCTACCTCTTCCAGATTTATCAAGCTGCCCGATAACGATGTCGCAAATGGCGTCACGATTCGATCGCGTTGCGTTGCGCCCGGGTAATCTGCCGCGGTGTCTTCCACGACCACATCGTTGACATCATCAACGATGTAAGTGATCGCTCGTCTCCCAGTATCCAATCATCGTATCGGCGCCAGCGCCGCCGTCGAGAACCACGCCGCCGAGAAAGCTCTGAAGAAAACTTGCATGTTGATCCGCACCGATGCCTGATGCATCGATAACGTTGTCGTTGCTGTTGCCGGTAAATCGGGCGCGCGAGTCGCGTCCCCAAGACTCATAGACCAGCCCGGAAAGGCTGCCCCCGTTGACCGCGTAACCGTCGAGCGTCAGGTTATCGACTCCGTCTGGCAACGCCATTCGATGGAAGTTCGTGACCAGGGTATTGACCCCGGACGTATCACGAATTACAGTTTGACCTATGCCATCCACATTGCCGATTTGTTCGCATACGATTTCAAGACTTTCCGTGAAACGTATTGGTCGTTTCCGGCGCCACCATCGAGCAGGTCGCCGTCCTGGTTCGAAATCAGTAATCGTCACCATCGCCGCCGTACACCAAGTCGACTCCGAGCCTGCTGTCAATTTCGTCGTTACCGGCGCCTCCGAATATGACGTTCGGCCGCCACCTCCATTCAGATCGTCGTGGCCATCGCCGCCATCCAAGTAGTCGTCGCCCGAAGGTTGGAGGAGTTGAAACCGTTGTAAGGTCGCCCATTAGGACATCATTGCCGGCGCCGCCATACAGTGAATCGCTTTCGCCGCCGCCGTGCAGGATGTCGTTGTTGTCGCCGCCCGCAATGACATCGTTGAATCGCCCACCGACCAGAAAGTCGTCACCGCGCCCACCCTCGATGAAGTCTTCTCCTCCGGCGCCGTCAATGCGGTCGGCGCCGCTGCCGCCGTCGATGATGTCTCTGCCGGCGCCGCCCCACACGATGTCGTCGCCGCCGCCAGCATTGATCGTGGCCACAGCGGTCAGGTTGTCGCTGCCGTCGCGAGCTTGGGTAGCAGTCGGTACATTCAGCGGGGCAAGTTGCGCCACCACGAGTCCAAGGTTTGCCCGTCGCTTCGCCGAACGGAGATATTTGCGCCGTGCAGTGGATCGCCGGTGCCGGTGGTTAGGCTGGTCGTATATTGCGTTACCGGCATCGAACCGACATCGTTCACCAAACCAAGATAATTGTTGACCGCGTTCATCCTCAGCGGACCAACACCGCCGCTTTCCGGGCTCAGGTTGCCGGCGGCGGCGAACATCGAAGCTGCCGCGATCGGGCGGTAGTAGAAGTTCCACCTCCCGAGCGTCGTGTCATAACTGCCGACAGCGCCGTTGACGAGCACAGGCGTCAACGACAGCCGGGCGCCGATATCGGCCAAAATTGCCGGCGCCGCAGTCAGGAACTGATCGAAGCCGCCGCTGCCGTTGCGCTTGAGCACCGTGAATTCAGGTGTCGAATCAAAGCGTGCCGAGCTGATGAAATCGTTATCTGCGCCACCATCGAGGTAAAGCGTCCCGCCACGGCCGACCACGAAGTCAGAACCGGTCTCGCCTAGGATGACGGTGGTCTGCTGCGCTTCTTCGGACGGCGTAGTGATCTTCAAATCGAACAGCAGATCCGAGCCCGAACCGCCGCGCAGCTCGGTCAGCGCAAAGGTGCCGCCTTCGATAAAGTCGTTGGCAGCGCCGCCTTCAGCCAGCGCTTCGCGCTCATCGCTACCATAAGGATCCTCATCGACGTGAATCTGCGAGACCACATCGTTGTCGAGCAATGAATGCCAGAGCCGGATCTGGTCGGATGCCGCGCCGCGCGTGTAAGTGCGATCGAACGGCGGCGTGGCCGGCGCACCCGGCAGCGTGTAGCCCAGCACGGTCGAGCCGGTGATGCCGACGATGTTGGCAAGCGTCCTGCCATCGCTCTTGCGGTACAGCGTGGCGGTCGAAGTGGTCGAACCGTCGCCGAGCACAGCCATCCGGTACAGGCCGCCGGTACTCTCATACAGGCCGGGCCGCACGCCGACGAAGCCGCCGATCATGGTGCCGTCGACCCAGAGACGGCCTTGGTTGTCGGAATCGAAGATGGTGTCGGCTGCGGTGTCGCTGGTACTTAGGTAATAGTTGTCGACTCCGGCGCCGCCTTCGAGCCGGTCGCGGCCAGTGCCACCCTCAAGCTTGTGATCGCTATCGGCACCGCCCATAAATAGTCGACACCGTCGCCGCCGATCAACGCATCGATACGGCGCCACCGAGCAGGGTGTCGTGACCAGCGCCGCCATCCATCGTGTCGGACCCGCGTCCGCCTTCGAGATAGTCGTTGCCGTTAAGTCCGGACAGGATGTCGTTTCCGGCGCCGCCATAGAGACGATCTCCCCATCCACCATTCATCCCGGTCAGCGTGCGACTCGTTTCGTCGGCAAAGGCGACGTAGACCTGCGGAGCCGGATTACTGGTGGGCGCCTGCGCGAGCACGATATTCGGTGCATTGTTTTCGTACCAGTCGAACACCGCGGTCACGTCAGTGCGCATGCCCGGCAGCTTCACAATGTTGCCATCGGGCGTGTTCTGCTGATTGCGCTCGAGCAGCGTGGCGAGCAGCGCGGTGCGATCGCTGTAGTAGAAGTCCGAGAAGCCGGCCAGGCCGGCAGCGCGCTGCGCCGGCGTCAAAGCCTGATCGGCGCTCCAGGCAGTGAAGTCGGCGTTGTGAACGGCGTTCCAGACGTTGTTCAGCGCGGCTTGGTGGCCGGACTGAGCTTTAAGTGCGAATGGACTGAGCGTCTTTTTGTGCGATGAAGTCGCCGAAGTCGGTCGATGCGGTAGAACGCCAAGCACCAGTTGAGTCGAGCGCGACAACGTCGACCTTGCCCAGTAACGACTGAAAGCGCGCATCGGAAATCAGCGCCTGCAGATTGTTGTGGAACGTATCACGGCTTGCCGGGTCGCCGAAGCCACGGCCGCCGGTGGCGTAAGGCGTGATCGCCGCGGTCGGAGACAACAGGGACCGCCGCAAGCCGTCGAGCACGTTTTCGAGCGCGTCATACTCATAGGCAGCGGTCTGTTCGCCCCCTGCGTACAGACTGCCTGCTGCTACCTTTTCAGTGGCGCGCTGAAAAATCTGCGCAACGTCATCGAGTGTGATCGCCGGATCGAGCAGCTGCATCGCGCGTGCGACGGCAAGGCTATCAGCGATCAGCGTGATCGAATGGCCGCCGCCGTATTCGCCGGTGCTCCATGGCAGAAGGTTCAGCAACGAAGGATTGCCGGCAAACAACGGCTGGTCTTCGATAAATACACTGCGCGCAGGGCCGTGCACCCCGGAGTTGGCTACATAGCTTTGATCGAGCGGATACCCGCGGCCATAGACCTGCGTGATCAGCGCATCGGCGCCGTTGGTCAAACCGGTGCGGCGGGGGTCAGCGATGGGTTGTCCTGCAATCGCCGCTAATGCAGCGCTGCCCACCGTGCTGAACTGTCGCTGGGTGGCAAATACTGCCCAGGCCTCGCGTGGATCGAGGTAGAGGTTAAGTCCGTCAAGCGTGCCGCTGGCTGCGACCGCGCCCGCATACTTGGCGTGGGCGACGACATCACTGGGCGGCGGCGCAAGAGCGAGGTTTGGATTGGCCAGCACATTGCGGTAGTAGGTCAGCATGTCATTCAAGGTGCCAACTGCCTGATTCCAGGTGCCGCGCCCGGCGCCATTGAATGTGACGGTCTGCAAAATGTCCGGCGCGTGTAACTCGGTGAAAATTGTTCCGAGATGTCCGCCCAAGCTATAGCCGGTGACGTTGATCTTCTGGCTCGCCGGAATCAGTCCGCTACTGCGCAGCCACGCGTAATAACGCTCCATCGTGTCTATCTGCGCCCACGCGAAGCCGCTGGCTGCGATAGAGGCGGCCGCACCGATCCCGTCACGATCGCGATCGCCGCCGTCGGCGGTCAGCTTCGACTCTACTGAGCGAATTGCAAAGGTGTACTGGCTAAGCGTGCGGTCATACAGCAGCGTCGCTGAAAAGCCAGTGTTTAGAGCGATGCCGGCCCAGGATTCCGCAGTAGCATCGGATGGGTTGTCGGATAGCTGATGAACGATTTCGTAGCGAGCTCCAGATACGAGCCAGAATTCGTCGAATTGCGCCTGCGCAAGACGCGTCTGGCCAAGTTGGCCAAAGCGGTTGTTGCCCGAGTTGAACCAAAGTCTGAATCATCGCGCCTCTGTTTAGGCGCTCGCGTTATCGACATTGGCTTCGGCCACGAATTGCTGAAGCAGAAACTGATACAACGACGCGATATCTTGGTTCATTTCTTCTGGCTCCTCTCGTTCGCTTCATTGATCGCACTCAGCGCTTTGGGAAACTGTGCTGGTCTTAGTATTTCTGGAGTCCAATATGGGGAAACGTTCATCTCGCCCGACGACCGATATCGTTTCTTCACAAAAGGGCATCGTGATGCGGTGAGCCAGTAAATGCCTTCTCTAATATTCGTTTGCCCTGTCTTGTAAAAGTCCCGCAGGACGCCGAGTAGTTCGCCGCTGTGTCTATCGAACGCAACCCATTCCGCTCCAGAGATCAAGTGCTCTCGATCGCGATCGCGTCGGATGCCACGCCACAAGACTGCATACCGTGCCTTCGACGCGGATATCCGCTCCACTTTCATTGGTGCTACGCCGTCGACGAATCCAAACATGTGCAAAACGCTACGGCGGTCAACATCGGGGAAGTCAACCCATTCGTACGTATGCCACGGAGCATTGACGTAGCCCATCGCCTGCGTTTGCGGGTCATACTTAAACCCAAAGCTCGCTTCTAGCCCCGGAGCTTCGAGCTTCCAGCGATCGTTGTTTTCCTGCTCGCTGGCTCCTCCCACTGGTCGCATGAAGAAAAATCCATCTACCTTGTCGACCGGCTTCAAAATGAAACTGCCCGCTTCGGTCGAGCACAGATGTTCCCCAATACTGTCGTGCGACTGAAGGGTTGCCTGGCCACAAGGCCTTTCTGCGCGCAGCAGAAAAGTCAAACGGCACGGTCTTCGGCACCGACTCGAGCAACTTGATCGAGTGCGCAAACTTGCCTTCCGGAGTAGCGATCCAGTACGCGGGAATTTCGTTCGCGTGGCCTTCGGTCTTGACGAACTCTTTCCACGGTGGCGCAGGCGGGTCGGGCGGCCGCTGCGCAAACGCACCAGACAATGAAAGACAGGCGACCGCGATCAAGTAGCACCAGGCAAAAGTCATCAAACGCTTCATAAAGGGTCCGCTCTCATAACTTTCTCACTATTGATGGCATGACCGGTGCGAGCCTAGCTCTTTGCTTCGGTGTTGGTCAGCGAGTCGTACCAGTGTGCAGTCAACCTCAGGAGACGCGCTCCTTTTCTCACGAGATAACCGTGCGCTACTCCGTCCAAGCTCAACCAAACTGCTTCGTCACCGAGTTCCTTCTCTGGTGTGTAGGTTGCTCCGGCTCGCGAAAGCTCGGAAAATTCGTCGCGAATCGCACGCGCAGCGTCCGCGGGTGTTGAGTACTGCCACAGGACAACAACGAGGTTGCTTCGCGCAGCGAAGAAGACGCAATTCGACTCTGTTCCGCCGTCCTTCCACGGATGTATTTCGCGGTTTGGGGTCGTCGGCTTGACGCTTGAGCGAAGCAGTTCCGATGCGAGCTGCTGGTTAACAAAATCACATGCCACTACCTGCGCCTCCGCAAACGTCGGCACGCAAAGTACGCTCGAAAGCAAAATCGCCCACGCAAGACAACGCCTACGTGAAGACAGACAATCCAGTAAAGGAGTGAAATCCATCCAACAATTCTCCCGTCTGTTAAATGAGTGGCTTGCTACCGCTCTCTCCCCGCTTGCGTGACCGTAGCCGTCACGGGACTCAACAGGTACTCCATTACCGTGCGCTCGCCTTGCCTGATCTCTGCAACGACATGCATGCCCGGATTCAGCACAAACGGCTGCCCGCGCGCGGTCAGTTGCTGGGTGTTCAGCGCGACGATTGCCTTGAAGCCGAGATCGGTTGGTGCCGGCCTTGCATCCGCAGCGTTTGCCGATGAAACATCCGCCGCAATCGTCTTTACCGTGCCTTCCAGCATTCCGTACTTCTGAAACGGATATGCGGCGAGCTTGAGCTTGACTGCCTGTCCCGGCTCGACGAAGCCGATGTCGTCGTGGCCGATGCGCACTTCGGCCATCAGCGGCTCATCTTTCGGCACGATCGTCAGCAGCACGGTGCCCGGTGCAACGACAGCGCCGATCGTTGTCGTTGCCAGGTCTTTGACGATGCCGGCTTGCGGCGCCCGCAGTTCGAGCATCGCCTGGCGATAGCTTTGCTTGGTTGCTTCTTGTTCGAGCTTCGCCATTGCGCCTGCGTTTCGACTCTTTCGTTCTGCAGGTGGCTGCGATACTGACTGCTCAGGTTCGCTATCTTCTTTTCCTGCGCGGCGATCTGCGCTTTGAGGCCCGCTGACCGTCGCCGGCCTGGCTTTTCAGATCCTGCTGAAGGTTGATTGCCTCGCGGCGTTTGTCTTGCACCGCGAGCGGACTGAAGAAGCCGTCGTTGACCAGCTTGTCGTAGGCGTCGGCCTGCTGCTGAACCAGCGGCGCGGTGGCGGTGAGTTTGTTCAGCGTCTCGGTTGCCGCTCGCAGTTCGGCGGCGATGCGATCGCGCTGCGAAGCTCTCCTGCGACAGGCTGTCCAGATACGACTGACGGCGGGCGCTGCCTTGAGCTTGCACCTGCAGGAACAGTCTCGCCTCTTCTCCTGTGCCGAGCTCGAGTGTCCGCCCGGCTAGCTCGGCATCGATGCGCCGCAGGGCCAGCCGGCGCAGCTCAACATCGCCGGCAACGCTCTTGCTGTCTGCGCCCGCAAGTGTCGGATCAAGCCGCACCAGCACCTGGCCCGCTATTACTGCATCGCCGTCCTTGACCAGAATCTCGCGCACGATGCCGCTTTCAGAAGGCTGCACGATCTTCGAGTAGGTCGTCGGAACGAGCCGGCCTTCAGCGACTGCGACGATGTCCAGCTTGGCGATCAGCGACCAGATCAACGAAAAAGCGAATAGTCCGCACACGCTCCACAGCACGATGCGGGGTGCACGCGACGGCGGTAAGCGCTCGATAAATGTCAGTGCGTTGCCGAGCCGCGACACAGGAATTGGCGCGGTGTCAGCCTTGGCTTGCATCGTTACTCGCGGGAGATTTGGCTGCGGCGTTCGATTGCGTTTTGGGCACAGCGGTCAGCACCTCGACCTTTGGTCCGAGCCGCACGATCTGGTCAACCTTCAGGCTGCGCGGTAGCGCGTGTGTGATGAACAGGATCGTCACTTTGCCGTGCAGAGAATTGACTGTCTTGACAAATTCCTCCGCGGTTGCGTTGTCCAGATTCGCGATCGCCTCGTCGAAGATCAGAATTTTTGGACGCTTAAGCAATGCACGTGCGATAGCCAAACGTTGTTTCTGTCCGCCTGACAATCCGGTGCCGCGCTCACCGAGTTCGGTGTCATAGCCTTTCGGCAGCCGTTCGATCACTTCATGGATCTGGGCGACCTTGCAAGCGGCGGTGATCTGTTCGAAATCCGCGCCCGGATTCGCGAGCAACAAATTCTCGCGCACGCTGCCGGAGAACAACATCGTGTCTTGCGGCACAACGCCGAAGTAGCTCCGCAATTCGTTGGCGGACAGATGCCGTGCATCGATGCCGTCCAGACGAATCGCGCCGTGCGTGGGCAGGTAAAAACCTTGCAGCAATTTGGCGAGCGTGCTCTTGCCGCAGCCCGATGGCCCCATTAGTGCGGTTACCGTGCCGGGCGGTATGCGGAACGCGAGATTCTCATAAAGCAGCGGCCGGTCCTCTTCATAGCGGAACGCGAGCTGCTCTATCAGGACATCGCCGCTTTGCGCCGCGAGGTCGCGTCGAGGTTGGTCCGTGTACGGCTCGACCGGCGCGTTCATCAGGTCGCCGAGCCGATCCACCGACAGCCGTGCCTGCTGAAACTGTTGCCACAAGCCGACCAGCCGCAACATGGGTTGCGACACACGCTGCGCGAACATTTGAAATGCGACGAGCATGCCGATCGTGAACGCGCCGCTCGTGGTCATGTCGGTCGTCATCACGATCCATGCGCCGAGCGCGAGAATCAACAGCGTCATCCTTGTTCGAGCGTGTTGGCGACCGTGTTGTACGTGTTTGCGAGCTGCTTGGTCCGCAGGCCCGATTCGAGCGTGGCGGCGAGTAGTGACCCGTACTTGTAGTTCAGCTGAGGCTCGAGCTGAAGTGACTTGACGGTTTCCATGCCGGCCACGTACTCGGTCACGAAGGCCTGATTGACGCGCACCGCGCAGAAACTGCTCGTTCAGACGGCGCTGAAAGATCGGTGCGACCAGCAAGCTCAAGATGACGATCACGGTAAGAATCGCCAACACGACCAAGGTCAGTGTTGCCGAGTACCAGAACATGATTGCAATGAAGATAAAGAGGAAGGGCAGGTCAAGAATCAACGTGACCGCGGCGGA
Source organism: uncultured beta proteobacterium (assembly GCA_963746085.1). GTDB lineage: Bacteria > Pseudomonadota > Gammaproteobacteria > Burkholderiales > Burkholderiaceae_F > JACCZX01. The sequence continues at coordinate 50,942 of CAVVAI010000005.1, read as the reverse complement.
AGCGAGAAACTCGCGGATTGTTTCCACCCCGTGCAGGCGCGCGGCGATGACGCCCGTGGGTCGGTGCGCGAAGTAGGGCATCGGCAAGCGCAGCAGATGGTTCCATACGGCGCCGCCCAGGACTGCGTCGACGCGGTTGCCGGTGAACAGAATCAGATACTGGCGTACCCAGCTCAAGGCGGCTGAGAAGAGCGTGAAGACGCCCATTGCTACCGCCAGTGTGATCAACGTCGATTGAGTCCGATGCACGACGACTTTGTCGATGATCGCTTGCGTGAAGAGCGGCAATGCGAGGGCGAGCAGCTGAATCACTAGGGACGCGATCAGGACTTCACGCCAGATGCCTTTGTGCTTCAGCAGTTCGGGGACGAACCAGCGAAAGCCGAAGCGACGTTCTCGCGTCGTGGCCGCTATTGCATCAGGGTCGGCGACGGGCGGAGCCGCATCGGCGATCGATAGTGCTTGGCCGGTGAAACGGAGGGCGAAGTCTTCGAGTGAAACCTGGCGTGGAGGATGCTCGCGTTCGGCTAGCAGGACGTTCGCCTCGGCAGCGGCGAGAATCAGACCCGCGTGTAGCGAATCGTCGCGGCCATCGCCACGCAGAAGCACCGCAATGGGGAAAGCTTGCTGTGCCAGCGCTTTCGCTGAAATCTCCCGCGCCGAGACAATGAAGTCGGCTGCCGCCAACAGTTGATTCAGTTGCGCAGTGTTGTCGCCAGCCTCTAACTGTGCATGGCGGATCGCGCTTGCGCCGGGAACGGGCCGCGCAAACAGGGCGCACAGAGCGGGTACCACCCAAAGGACTGCGTGGTGTGCGAGGTCACCCTGCGCAAGCGGCGCAACGTGTGGCTTGTCGCGTTGGACGGCCATTTCGATTCGATCCCCGCACGCGCTACGTCGTTTAAATTCTCTAACGCGTTGACGTCAGCAAGCTAACAGGGCCACTCGTCGGCAGTCAATGGCTGTGCGGCTGACAACCGTTGCTCGGACCAAATCTTTCGGAGTAGGGGGCCTCGTCCGATCGGACGAGAAGAGCGTGCGATGCGAATGATTCGCAACGCCAACCTACGAGAGTTACTGCAAATCCGCCGCGTGCCGCTTCAGTTGAATGAGCGTCACGACTTCAAGCGCCTTTTCATGCGTGGCTGTCAGCAACACCTGCGGCGCCGCCCCGGCTTCGAACGCTTCCTTCCAGCGTGCGACGCAAACGCACCAGCGATCGCCGGGTTTTAGTCCGGGAAAGTCAAACTCGGGATGCGGCGTGACAAGGTCGTTGCCGCGTTGAAGCGAGAAGTCGAGAAACTCGCGCGTGACCTTTGCGCATACGGTGTGCGAGCCGACATCTTGCGGGCCGGTGTGGCAATAGCCGTCGCGGTAGAAGCCGGTGGCGGGCGAATCGCAGCAGCCGACCAGTTCGCCGCCGAAAACGTTGCGCGCGGAGGACGGCTTGTCCGGATCGCGCATCCTATCGCTTGCCGTCGCGTGGAGGGCGGGGCTCGGGCGGGGGCAGCGCGTCGGCCGTGCGCTCGAGCCACGGTACGAGTTCATCGAGCAGCGTCGTCAACGCGCGGCTCAGTGCGGCAACGGCTGACGGCGCGTTCTCCTGTGCGACCGGTGCCGAAGCGGTGAACCGCTTGCGCTCGACCAGCGCGCGTCCGCGGCGCTGGATCAACTCGGCGGTCACTTCGAGACGCGCGCTACCCGGCGAACATCGTGCACGAATTCGTTGACGCCGATGTTCAGAATCAAGCCGCCGCCGATGCCACCGCCCAGGCGCGAGACTGATTCGAACATCGCGCGCGCTTCGAGGCGCTCGGTCAGTAACTGCACCACGCGCGACGACGGTCGATCGGTCCAGCTTGCGAATTGATAATACTGACGCTGTTGCGCAGCCTTGGTGTAAGCCATCGAGTAAGTGTCGCCGATCGCTTCCGACGGAAGGGTCGATATCAGCAGCCGGAGTCGATCGGTGTGGCACGAGCCTGCTGCTTCGGCGATAAATCTTCGAGCCGGTACTGCGCCAGCGCGGTGCCTTCGCCGCCGAGCCCGATGCTGAAGCAGCCTGCTGTCACGGCCGAAACGGCAGAAACGAGCAGCAGACAAAGTCGACGCATGATCATTTACTCTCCCGGCCCGCGCTGGGTCTTGCCGGGACCGAGCAGCGCGGCGCGCGGGTCGCGCAATTGATCGAGCAGGCGCGTCATTGCTTCGACCGTACTGCGCAGCTCGGTGACGGCGACCGTCAGCTGCTCATCGGTCGATGACGCGGCGTCGGCGAACGTCGTCGCAAGTGCGGAGGTTTGTTTTTCCAGCGCGAACGCAGCGGTCGAGACATCTTTCAGCGTTTGATCAGCCTGCCTGATCGCGGGCGCGATCTGGCTCCCGGTGCTTTCCGCGACCTGCGCGAACTTGGTTCCCGCGCGGCCGACTTCTGCGGCGGCGGCGTTGAACGCCACCACGTCTTGTCCAGGTCCGTCATGCGCTTGTTGAGTCCGGCCGTCAGCTCTCGCATGTTGGCCAGTGACGACGTAATGGCGGCGCGATTGTCTGCGGTCAGGAGCAGGTTGATGCTCTCCAGCGTTTCGGCGGCGATGTCGCCGATCCGACCGACCTTGCCGGCGATCGCGTCGAAATTCGATTCGCCTTCCGCGATGACGGGATACGGTTGGCCTTCGCGAACCTCGGTGAGCGCCGGACCGGCGGGCTCCGGAGTGATCAAGCTGATGCGCGCGATGCCGGTGACGAAATTACGAATCACGATTGCCACCGTGTTGGTGCGTACCGGTGCGCGGCGGTCGGTGCGGATCGTGACGCGCACGCGGTTGATCTTCTCGGCCAGCAGGTCGTAGTCTTCCACTCGGCCGATCTTGATGCCGCGCATGTCGACATCCGCGCCCATCTGCAATCCGTCGAGCTGCTGACGTTCGAAGTAGATCGTGTAGTACTTGAAGTCGCCGCGCGCACCCGCTTGATTCAGCCATATGACGGCAGCGACCAGCGCCGCCACCAATGCAATCAGTGCGATCCCGACGTACGTGTACTTGGCTTCGGCTTCCATCGTCGGCGGATTCTACGAGACGACCGCGCCTTCCTGATCGACCATCGTTCGCACCGAGAAGTACGCCCTGATCCACTCGTCCTCCGTGCGCAGGATTTCGTCGATGTTGCCGTCAGCGAGAACCTTGCCGCTGCCGAGCACGATGATGCGATCGATCACCGTAAGCAGCGTGTCGAGATCGTGGGTCACCAGGAACACGGTAAGGCCGAGATCGTCGACCAGCGAACGCACCAGCTGATCGAATGCGCGGGCCGTGGTCGGGTCGAGGCCGGACGTCGGCTCGTCCAGGAACAGTACTTCGGGTTCGAGTGCGAGCGCGCGCGCAATCGCGGCACGCTTGCGCATGCCGCCCGACAATTCGCTCGGCATTTTTTCTGCCGCGTCGGCGCCGAGGCCGGCTTGCGCCAGGCGCAGCTTTATCAGCGGGTCGAGCAGGGCGGCCGGCACGTTCGCATGCTCGAGCAGGGGCATCGCGACGTTCTGTGCCACGGTCATCGACGAAAACAATGCGCCGTCCTGGAACATCATGCCGAAGCGGCGCCGCATCGCGTTCAATTCGTCTTCCGAGTCCTGCCAGACGTCGGTGCCGAGCAATCGGATGGCTCCGTCGGTGGGGCGCTGCAGGCCGATGATCTCGCGCAGCAGCACCGACTTGCCCGTGCCGCTGCCACCGATCAGCGCGGTCAGCGTTCCACGCTGCAGCGTGAAGCTCACGCCGTCGTGCACCGTTTGCTCGCCGAAGCGCGTGACGATCGAATCGACTTCCAGGATCGTTTCGGAGCGAGCCACTAGATCCCGATCTCCTGAAAGAACACCGCGAACGCGGCGTCGAGCAGAATGACTGCGACGATGCTTTGCACGACCGTTGACGTGGTCGCCATGCCAACCGCGCGCGTGTCGCGTTCGACCGACATGCCCATGCGGCACCCGATGACTGCGATCACCAGCGCGAACACCGGTGCCTTGACCAACCCGACCAGCGGATGCGAGATGTCGAGCGTGTCGCGCAAGCGTGCAATGAACGTCGGCGGCGTGATGTCGAGCATCGGGTCCGCAATCAGCAGTGCGCCAGTGAGGCTCATCACGTCGCCGACGAATACCAGCAGTGGCATCGCGATCATCAATGCGATCACGCGCGGCAACACCAGCACATCAAGCGGAGATAAACCGAGCGTACGAATCGCGTCGGTTTCCTCGGTCAGCCGCATCGATCCGAGCTGGGCGGTAAACGCGGCTCCCGAGCGGCCGGCCACGATCACGGCGACGATGATCGGAGCGAACTCCCGCGTCGCGCCGATGCCGACCCCGTCGACGACGAAGATGTTGGCGCCGAACTGCTCGGCTTGCAGGCCCAGCAGGTAGGCGACCACGACGCCGATCAGCAGCGTCACCAGCGCGACCACGGGGATCGCATTCAGGCACACCTGCTCGAATTGCACGGTGAGCTCACGGAGGCGCACCGTATGCGGATGGATCACGCTGCGACCGAGGCCGACGACGGTTGCACCGAGGAAGTTGATGTCGCCCAGAACGCTCAGCGCCACTTCGATCGTGCGCCTGCCGAGCATCTCAATGGTGCGTTCCGGTCGATGCTTGGTCGGAGCACGGGCCTCTTGCAGCCGCGCGCGTACCTGCTCGACGATCCGCAGTTCGTTCGCTTGAAACCCCGTCAGCTGCGGTTGCGATCGGCTATGCGCGTCGATGTGAGTGAGGAGCGCCAGGGCACCGGCGGAATCGATCTCTGTGACGCCGCTGCCATCGACCGCAAACTTGGCGGGCCATTGGACCGCTTCGAGTTGCGCAGCGATTCGCGCGAGCGACGCTAACCGCCAGGAGCCGGTCAGCCGCAGTGTTGGAAGGTCTGTCCCTCTTTCCAAGACGGCGCTCGGCGCAGCAGTCTCGGCGCGATCTACAGCCTCAGACATCACGCTCGCGATGCTTCTGGATGCGAGCAGACCGCAAGCTATTTCGCCCTTCACGCGGCCGAGGCGCTTGGCGTTTGCCGTCGCCCGCCGATGGACCGGACCCAGACCACTAGCCAGCACTTGCAACGTGGCGCCTTGCATCTGCACTGCTGCCCGCAAAAAGGACTTGCGTGTGGCAGCGCTCGAAGGAATCCCGAACGGAAAGGACCACGCTGACGCCCATGCTTGAGCCATCTGCTGGTTCGCCTTCAACATCTGCACGGCCATTTGATTCCATGACTCGCCGAACGCAGCAACTTTCTCACTGCTCATAAGCTGAAACTCGCGCCGGTCGCGAGCACTTGTTCCGCCGGCGTTCATTCGCCCGAGGCGGTGCGCTACCACCTGTGGCACGGCGAACATCAGCTCGGCCGCCTGCTTGCTCATTCGGAGGGACTTGCGACGCGCTGCCTTGTTCATTGTCGAATCTCAAGCCGCCAGCAATTGCCGCAGCACAAACGGGAGGATCCCGCCGTGCTTGTAGTACTCGACCTCGATCGGAGTGTCGATGCGCAGCTTGATCGGGACCTTTCGCGCATTGCCGTCAGCTCGATGAATCAGCAGCGTCGCGTCCTGCTGCGGCTTGATGCCGTTCTCAAATCCTTCGATGTCGAACGTCTCGTTGCCAACCAGCTTCAGCGTCTGGGCACTATCGCTGCCGATGAATTGCAGCGGCAACACCCCCATGCCGACCAGATTGCTGCGGTGGATGCGCTCGAAGCTGCGCGCGATCACGGCTTTGACGCCGAGCAACTGCGTGCCCTTGGCGGCCCAGTCACGCGACGATCCGGTGCCGTACTCCTCGCCGCCGAATACGATGGTCGGCACGCCCTCGTCGATGTACTTCATCGCTGCGTCATAGATCGACATCAGCTCGCCCGACGGCTGGCGCAAGGTGAAGCCGCCTTCGATCCTCGACCCATCGGCCTGCGGCGGAATCATTAGATTCTTGATGCGCACGTTCGCGAACGTTCCGCGCATCATCACCTGATGATTGCCGCGGCGTGCGCCATAGGAATTGAAGTCCGCCTTCAGCACGTTGTTGCTGATCAGCCACTGGCCGGCGGGCGATGTGTCCTTGATCGCGCCGGCGGGCGAGATGTGGTCGGTGGTGATCGAGTCGCCGAAGATGCCAAGCGCGCGCGCTGCTTTGACTCCGGTCGACATCGCGGCGGGCTGCATCGCGAAGCTGTCGAAGAACGGAGGCTTCGCGATGTAAGTCGACTTCGGCCACGTGTAAACCTGCCCGGCAACGCTGCCGACTTTCTTCCACAGCTCGCCCGGGTCGCTCTTTACTTTGGCATAGTTGGCTTCATACGCCTGCGGGTCCATCGCGTACTTCATCAGCGCATAGATTTCGTCGGAGCTTGGCCAAACGTCGCCCAGCCACACGTCTTTGCCGTGCGAGTCCTTGCCGAGCGGCTCGGTCATCAAGTCTTTCAGCACCGTACCGGCGATCGCGTACGCGACGACCAGCGGCGGCGAGGCGAGAAAGTTCGCCTTCAGATTGGGATGGATGCGCGCTTCGAAGTTGCGATTGCCCGACAGCACGGCAGCGCACACAAGGTCATTGCTGACGATGGCTTCGTTGATCTCGGGCGCGAGATCACCGGCATTACCGATGCACGTGGTGCAGCCGTACGCGGCCAGCGAGAAGCCGAGCTTCTCGAGATAGGGCAGCAGACCTGTTTTCTGCAGATAGTCGGTGACGATGCGCGAGCCCGGCGCGAGTGAAGTCTTGATGTGCTTCTGCACGGTCAAGCCCGCCTCCACCGATTTTTTTGCCAGCAGACCTGCCGCCAGCAACACGCCTGGATTGCTGGTGTTGGTGCATGACGTGATCGCGGCAATGAGCACGTCACCATCGGCGATCGAGACCACGCCGCGTTCGGGCGCTGGCACTGGCTTGAGCAGCGGCCGGTTCGCTTTCATCTCTTCGACCATGCGCGGTGCGCCCTCCGGCACTGCAGGGCCGGTGCCGCCGCGAATTCCGTCGTCATGCATGATGGAAAAGCGGTTGCCCAAGCGTGCTGCGGGCTGATTGAACCCATTGTCCAGAACCGGCGCCGCGAACAAGCGCGTGAATTCTTTTTTGACGTTGCCGATCTCGATCCGATCCTGCGGCCGCTTCGGCCCGGCCAGCGATGGTGTGACGGTGCCAAGGTCGAGCGAGACCACCGACGAATAATCGATCGCGCCGTCTTTAGGAATTCCGAACAGTCCCTGCGCACGGAAGTACGCTTCGAAAGCGGCGAGCTCATCGTGTGTGCGCCCGGTGCCTTCGAAGTACGAGATGGTTTTTTCGTCGACCGGGAAAAATCCCATCGTTGCGCCGTACTCGGGCGCCATGTTGCCGATCGTGGCGCGGTCCGGCACCGCCAGGCTCGCGGTGCCTTCGCCGAAGAACTCGACGAACTTGCCGACCACCTTTGCCTTGCGCAGCAATTCGGTGACCGACAGCACCAGGTCAGTGGCGGTCACGCCTTCGCGCAACTTTCCCTTCAGATGCACGCCGACCACGTCGGGCGTCAGCAAATACACCGGCTGGCCGAGCATGCCGGCTTCGGCCTCGATACCGCCGACGCCCCAGCCGACGACACCGATGCCATTGATCATCGTGGTGTGACTGTCGGTGCCGACCAGCGTGTCGGGGTAGTAGATGCCGTCTTTCTTGTAGACACCGCGTGCCAGATATTCGAGATTGATCTGATGCACGATGCCGAAGCCCGGTGGCACGACGCCGAACGTGTCGAACGCCTGCATGCCCCACTTCATAAACTCGTAGCGCTCACGGTTGCGCTGAAACTCGAGCTTCATGTTCAGGTCGAGCGCATCCTTGGTGCCGTAGTGATCGATCATCACCGAGTGATCGACCACCAGATCGACCGGCACCAGCGGCTCGATCGTCTTCGCGTTCTTGCCCATTGCGTCGGCCACGTTGCGCATCGCCGCCAGGTCCGCCAGCAGCGGCACACCGGTGAAGTCCTGCAGCACGACGCGCGCGACGACAAACGGAATCTCGTCGGTCCGGCTGGCGTTCGGCTTCCAGCCCGCAAGCTGGCGGACGTGCTCTTCGGTGACCTTGACACCGTCACAGTTGCGCAGCACCGCTTCCAGCACGATGCGGATCGATACCGGCAGCCGGGACACCTTGCCCATGCCAGCGGCCTCCAGAGCGGCGAGTTTGTAGAACTTGCCGCGCTTTGGGCCGACGTTGAACTCTTGCAACGAATTGAATAGGTTGTGCGCCATAAATTGCCTCAGATAATCATCATGTCCACGAACTCGTGCACCGGCGTCGCGGCCAGGCGTTTCGGGTCCATGCACAAATTCAGAATTGCGTCCGCCTGCTTAGCGGGAAACACGCGCGCCAGATTGGTCTTGAACTTTTGCACCAGAAGGGGCATGCCTTCCTTGCGGCGCCGCTTGTGGCCGATCGGGTACTCGACCACGATTTCCTTCAGTTTTTTTGCCGTCAGCGAATTCAACGGTCAAGGCATTGGCGATCGAGCGCTTGCCTGGATCGTGATAGTCCTTCGTGAACTGCCTGTCCTCTACGCAAACAATCTTCTCGCGCAGCGCATCGATCCGCGGGTCCGATGCGACATCGTCTTCGTAGTCCTCGGCCGTCAGGCGGCCGAAGATCAGCGGCACGGCGACCATGTATTGAATGCAGTGATCGCGATCGGCCGGGTTATCAAGAGGGCCTTTTTTGTCGATGATGCGAATGGCAGGCCTCGTGCGTGCGAATCGTGATTTTCTTGATGTCCGCGGCGCTTTTGCCGAGCTTGTTCAGCTGTGCGTGCAGCGTCATCGCCGCTTCCACCGCGGTCTGCGAATGAAATTCGGCCGGGAAAGAGATCTTGAACAGCACGTGCTCCATCACGTACGAGCCGTATGGCACGCTGAAACTTGAAGGGGTTGCCCTTGAACGACACATCGTAGAAGCCCCACGTCTTGGCAGACAGTACCGACGGATATCCCATCTCGCCCGTCTTGGCGATCAATGCGAGACGCACCGCGCGCGAGGTTGCGTCACCCGCGGCCCAGCTCTTGCGCGACCCCGTGTTCGGCGAGTGACGATACGTTCGTAGTGCCTGGCCATCGACCCACGCAAGCGATACCGCGTTCGTGATTTCGTCGCGCGTCAACCCCAGCATCTGCGCAACGACGGCGGTCGAGGCGACCTTGACCAAAACTACGTGGTCGAGCCCGACCTTGTTAAAGGAATTCTCGAGCGCGATGCACCCTTGGATCTCGTGTGCCTTGATCATCGCAGTCAGTACGTCATTCACCGTCATCGGCGGGCGGCCCGAAGCCGAAGCGTTGCGCGAGAGCCAATCGGCGGTGGCAAGAATGCCGCCGAGGTTGTCCGACGGGTGGCCCCACTCGGCTGCCAGCCAGGTGTCGTTGAAATCCAACCAGCGAATCATCGCGCCGATATCAAAGGCGGCTTTGATTGGGTCAAGCTGAAACTGAGTGCCCGGTACCTTGGCGCCGTTGGGGACGACGGTGCCTTGCACGATCGGGCCCAGCATCTTGGTGCACGCCGGATATTCGAGCGCTTCGAATCCGCAGCCGAGCGTGTCCATCAGGCAATAGCGCGCCGTCTCGTAGGCATCCTTGCTTTTGATCTTGTAGTCGGTCACGTAGTCGACGATGTCAACCAGGACTTTGTCGGGCGCGGGACGGACATTGCTGACGTGGCTGCTCATGCGACTGAATTCATCTATTTCTTCGATGGGCTTTTGCTGTCAGTACGGCCGGGCAGCTGCAGCCTGCACGTGATCGGCTCGGAGAGCAGCGGATCGAACGTCAGCTGGCCTTCGGCGCCCTTGCTATGCCAGACGACCTTGCCGTCCTTGCTCGCATAGCGAGAACCGGAATCGGTGGGGGTCGCGGTCACTTCAACCCGGCTGCCGATGTACGTGAGCTGCGCATCGCCGTCCGGGCGGCGCGGATGCGCGTTGAAGCGCAGCACCCTCCCGTTGTCACACAGCCAGTCGGTTGTGAAACTGCGAGTCGGCGCCGTGTTGCTCGCATGTGCCGTCGGCAGAACGAGACAAAGCAAGAGTGCCCATGCATGCATTTGCACTGCGTTCATGCTGCCTCCTCGATTACGCGCTTGAAGCCTTCAATCACTTCGAATGCCGCTGCGTATACCGGATCGTCGCTGCCCACGGCCTCGCGGTTCTTCCCGAGCACATCGTCGCCCAGCAGCTCCAGCAGCCGGGGTAAATCGGCGCGCGCGGCTCGCGCGGCAGGTCAACAGTTGCGAGTCGAGCGGCACTGCGCGCATTCCTTGAGTCTCTTCGCCCGCTTGCTCATTTCCGTTTCTCAATCGGCACGAACTTCAGATCTTCGGGGCCGACATAGTGGGCGCTCGGCCGGATGATCTTGTTATCGATGCGCTGTTCGATCACATGCGCACTCCAGCCGCTGGTGCGCGAAATGACGAATAGAGGAGTGAACATCGCGGTGGGCACGCCCATCATGTGATAACTGGTGGCGCTGTACCAGTCGAGGTTCGGAAACATTTTTTTCTCGCGCATCATGACTTGCTCGACGCGCGCCGAGATGTCGAAGAGTTTCATGTTGGCGGCATCGCTGACAGCTCGCGCGCGACTTCCTTGATGACTTCGTTGCGCGGGTCGGCGATCGTGTAGACCGGGTGGCCGAACCCGATGATCACCTGCTTATCGGCGACGCGCTTCACGATGTCCGCCTCGGCATCGTCGGGATTGTCGTAACGGCCGATCGTGTCGAACGCGAACTCGTTGGCGCCTCCGTGCTTGGGTCCTTTCAGCGCGCCGATCGCTGCGGTGATTGCGGAGTACATGTCGCTCCCGGTCCCGGCGACGACGCGAGCGGTGAAAGTCGAAGCATTGAACTCGTGTTCGGCGTACAGATTGAGCGATGTATGCATCGAGCGCGTCCACAGCTCGGAAGGCACGCGCCCGTGAAGCAGGTGCAGGAAGTGGCCGCCGATCGTGTCGTCGTCGGTCTCGACGTCGATGCGCCGTCCCGAATGCGAGAAGTGATACCAGTAGAGAAGCATCGAGCCGAACGACGCCATCAGACGGTCGGCGATGTCGCGCGCTTCCGCGAGCTTGTGCTCAGGCCCTCTCCGGCAGCACCGACCCGAGTACCGAACACGCCGTGCGCATGACGTCCATCGGATGCGTATTGGCGGGCACCGCTTCGAGCACACGCTGCACCGCGGCCGGAATTCCGCGCAAACTCTTGAGCTTGCGCTTGTAGCCGGTGAGCTCCGCAATTGTCGGCAGCTTGCCGTGGACCAGCAGGAAGGCGATCTCTTCGAACTCGCAGCGGGCAGCCATGTCGAGAATGTCGTAGCCGCGATAGTGCAGGTCGTTGCCGGTCCGGCCGACCGTGCACAGCGCCGTATTGCCGGCGACCACGCCGGATAGTGCAACCGATTTTTTGGGCTTCGATGAAGTCAATGAGGCAGCCCCTGCGGCTGCCATTGCGGGAGCGTCGTTCATTGCGAGTCTTTCCTGTTCGCAAACAGCTGGTTCAGCCGGTCTTCATATGCCTGATAGCCGATGACGTCATACAGTTCCATCCGGGTCTGCATCGTCTCGACGACTGACTTCTGCGTACCTTCGCGCCGCAGCGCCGTGTAGACGTTCAGTGCCGCCTTGTTCATGGCGCGGAATGCCGACAGCGGATAAAGCGCCATCGCGGCTCCGGCGTTGCGCAGCTCGTCCAGCGTAAACAAAGGCGTGGCGCCGAATTCGGTGATGTTGGCGAGTACCGGCACTTTGACGGCGTCTGCGAAGCGTCGGTACGTTGCCAGGTCTTGGCGGCTTCGGCAAAAATCCCATCGGCGCCGGCATCGGCACACAGGATCGCGCGCTCGATCGCGCGTTCAACACCCTCGGCGGCAATCGAATCGGTGCGTGCGATCAGAAAGAAATCGGAGTCCGTTTTCGCGTCGGCTGCGGCCTTGATGCGGTCTGCCATCTCGCCGGCGCTGACGATTTCCTTGCCGGGGCGATGGCCACAGCGCTTGGCGCCGACCTGGTCTTCGATATGGCATGCGGCGGCACCGGCCTTGATCAGCGCTTTGACGGTGCGCGCGATATTGAAAGCGCTTGGTCCGAAGCCGGTGTCGATGTCAACCAGCAGCGGAAGATCGCAAACGTCGGTAATCCGGCGCACGTCAATCAACACATCGTCGAGCGTATTGATGCCGAGGTCCGGCATACCGAGCGAACCTGCTGCTACGCCGCCGCCCGATAGGTAAATTGCGCGATAGCCCACCTGCTGAGCCAGCAACGCATGATTCGCGATCAGCGTGCCGACAATCTGCAGCGGCTGTTCAGCCTGTAACGCTGCGCGAAACCGGGTACCCGCGGAAATCCCGGCCGTCATCGGTGAGCTGTCCTAGGTGACCAGGTGAGCAACGCCATCGCGCTCCTCGAGCAACTCTTTTAGTGTCGCGTCCATTCTCTGTCGCGAGAAATCGTCGATTTCCAAACCTTTGACGACTTCGTACTTGCCGTCCGCGCATACGCACGGCACGCCGTACACGATGTCCTGCGGAATTCCGTAGCTGCCGTCAGACGCCACGCCCATCGTCGTCCAGCGCCCGTCGGTGCCAAAGACCCAATCTCGTACGTGATCGATCGCCGCGTTGGCGGCCGACGCGGCGGAGGACAGCCCGCGCGCTTCGATGATCGCGGCGCCGCGCTTGCCAACCGTCGGAATGTAGGTGCCGCGATACCAGCGTGTCATCGATCGTCAGCGGCTTGCTGTCAATCGTCGCGAAGCGAACGTCCGGATACATGGTCGGCGAGTGGTTGCCCCAGACGATCAATTTTTCGATTGACGATACCGGTTTGCCCGTCTTGGCGGCCAGCTGCGACAGCGCGCGATTGTGATCGAGCCGCATCATCGCCGTGAAACTCGACTTCGCTAGCGAAGGCGCCGATTTCATCGCAATGTAGGCGTTGGTGTTCGCCGGGTTGCCGACGACCAGCACCTTGACGCTGCGCTTGGCCGATTGATCGAGCGCCTTGCCCTGGGCGGTGAAGATTTGCGCGTTGGCGGCAAGCAAATCCTTGCGCTCCATGCCGGGTCCTCGAGGGCGCGCCCCTACGAGCAGAGCAATATCCGTGTCCTTGAATGCGGTCGCCGGTTCGCTGTGTGCCTGCATGTCCGCCAACAACGGAAACGCGCAGTCTTCCAGCTCCATCATCACGCCCTTCAGCGCCTTTTGTGCCTTCTCGTCCGGGATCTCGAGCAGCTGCAACTCGACCGGCTGCTTGTCGCCAAGCATTGCACCGGAGGCGATACGAAACAGCAGTGAATAGCCGATCTGCCCGGCGGCGCCCGTGACGGCAACGCGAACGGGAGCTTTGTTCATGATCTGTTCTCCGATGCAATCGTCGTTCGGACAGCTGGCAGTCTACTTCAAACACCCGGTCGACGTCCGTATATCTTATATAAGATAGATGATATATTGTACCGCCACTTGTGTTGAAATGCCGCAATGTCGAATTCGGTCGTCAAGGACGCCGATAGCGCCACCCAGGCCGCTGTCTATGCACCTTTGTACCGGCAGATCAAGGACTTGATCGTGCAGGGGTTGCAGCGCGGAGAGTGGAAGCCCGGTGACATGATCCCGAGCGAGATGGATCTGGCGGCGCGCTTTCAGGTGAGCCAGGGAACGGTCCGCAAGGCTGTCGACGAGCTTTCGACGGAAAATCTGCTGGTGCGCCGGCAGGGAAAGGGCACTTTCGTCGCGACGCATCATGAGCCACGTGCGCAGTTTCGATTTCTGCGAGTTGTGCCGGATGATCATGCGCCGCTCCCAGGCGTAAGCCGCTACCTCGACGTGTAGGCGAGTCCGTGCCGGCGGTGACATTGCGCGCCACCTGACAGTGAGGCCGAGCGATCCGGTCGTGTACCTCCGACGGCTCTTGAGCTTCGAAAACGCACCGGTGGTCCTCGATGAAATCTGGCTGCCTGGAAATCTATTCAAGAAGCTGACGGCTGAGCGCCTCGCCGAGTACACCGGGCCACTGTATGGATTGTTTGAAACGGAATTTGGAACGCGCATGATCCGCGCCGACGAGCGGATTAGGGCGGTAGCGGCGTCAGCGGAAGCTGCCAAGCATTTGAAGATCGCAGTCGGCGCGCCGCTGCTATTGGTGGAGCGCGTCTCGTACACCTACGGCGAGCGGCCGGTCGAGGTCCGGCGCGGCCTTTCGGTCACGGAGCGATATCACTATCGCAACACGCTTAGTTGACGTTCGACCGCCGTTGCTCGGAGGGCGCGCCCGATTTGGTTCAGTGCAGCATTTCGGTCAGAATAGGGCTCGCCATGCATTTCCGAGAACCAACGGCCCTCGATGAGCAGCTTCACCGTAGAAAAACAACCGCGGCCGCAATTTCGAAACCTTAATTTTCCGCTGTTGCTGACGTATCGGCTGCCGCTGCCGGGCCTGGTGTCGATCATGCATCGAATCAGCGGAGCAGTGCTGTTCCTGATGCTGCCGTTGCTGCTCTGGCTATTCGATCTGAGCCTGACGTCGGAACTGAGCTTCGAGCGGCTGCGCGCAATCGTGTCAAACGTCTTCTTCAAGCTGTTGCTTGTGCTGCTGATCTGGGCGTTTTTTCATCACCTGGTCGCTGGTATTCGCTATCTGGTGCTCGATCTCCACATTGGAATTGAGCTTAAATCTGCGCGTGCCAGCTCGATCGCGGTGTATGCGGTCAGTCTTCCGCTGACTTTTGTCGCCGCGTTGAAGGTCTTTGGGCTGATCTGATGGCGTACCCCCCGATCGGCATCGGTCCCAAGCGCATCGTGGTCGGCGCGCACTATGGATTGGCCGGCTTCGTCGGTCAGAGAATTACCTCCGTGATTTTGACGCTGTGGGTGTTGCTGGTCGGCGTCAGCGTCCTCTTTGGCCCGTTGTCATACGACACGTGGGCCGCGTTGTTTGCCCCGCTCTGGATGAAGGTCATTACGCTGATCGCGTTGTTTTCACTGCTGTATCACGCGTGGATCGGCGTGCGGAATATCTGGATGGATTACGTTGCGCCGGTCTGGGCGCGACTGTCGCTGCAGACGGTCACGGTGCTGTGGTTGATCGCGTGCGCGGTGTGGTCGGTGCAAATCCTGTGGCGGGTGTGAGCATGCCCGTAACTTCAAAGCTAACCCGCCGCCGCTTTGACGCGGTGATCGTCGGCGCAGGCGGCGCCGGCATGCGATGTTCGTTGCAGCTGGCAAATGCAGGACTAAACGTTGCGGTGCTGTCGAAGGTGTTTCCGACGCGTTCCCACACAGTGGCCGCGCAGGGCGGTATCGGCGCGGCGCTAGGCAACATGACCGAAGACAATTGGCTGTGGCACATGTTCGACACCGTCAAGGGATCGGACTACCTGGGCGACCAGGATGCGATCGAGTTCATGTGCCGTGAGGCGCCGCACGTCGTCTACGAACTCGAACATTTCGGCATGCCATTTGATCGCAATCCGGACGGCACGATTTATCAGCGACCCTTTGGCGGGCACTCGGCGCACTTCGGCGAAAAGCCGGTGCCGCGCGCGTGCGCGGCCGCCGACCGCACCGGGCACGCGATGCTGCATACGCTGTATCAGCGCAACGTCGCGTCACGCACGCAGTTCTTTGTCGAATGGATGGCGCTCGACTTGATTCGCAACGCCGACGGCGACGTGGTCGGCGTGATCGCGCTTGAAATGGAAACCGGCGAGCCGATGATCTTCGAGGCCAAGGTCACCGTGCTGGCGACCGGTGGTGCAGGGCGTATCTGGGATGCATCGACCAACGCCTACATCTGCACCGGTGACGGCATGGGCATGACAGCGCGCGCCGGATTGCCGCTCGAGGACATGGAGTTCTGGCAGTTTCATCCGAGCGGCGTCGCCGGCGCCGGAGTGCTGATTACCGAGGGCGTGCGTGGCGAGGGCGGCATTTTGCTCAATTGCAATGGCGAGCGGTTTATGGAGCGCTATGCGCCGACGCTGAAGGATCTGGCGCCGCGCGATTTCGTATCGCGCTCGATGGACCAGGAGATCAAGGAAGGTCGAGGCTGCGGTCCGAACAAGGACTACGTGTTGTTGAAACTCGATCACCTGGGCGCCGAAACGATCATGAAGCGATTGCCGTCGATTCGCGAAATAGCGATCAAGTTTGCGAACGTCGATCCGATCCGCGAGCCGATTCCGGTGGTGCCGACGATCCACTATCAGATGGGTGGCATTCCGACCAATTACCACGGCCAGGTGGTCGCGCCCGCATCTGCGACGGTGGGGGCCGACCCGAACACGGTCGTCGAAGGGTTGTATGCGATCGGCGAATGCGCGTGCGTCAGCGTTCACGGCGCCAATCGCCTCGGTACTAATTCGCTGCTCGACCTGCTCGTGTTTGGACGCGCGGCCGGCAATCGAATCATCGCCCAACAAACGGCGCAGCAAGGCCACAAAACTTTTCCCGCTGCGGGCGGCGAGCCTGCGATTGCGCGTCTTGCAGCGCTCGACGCGGCAGCCGGTGGCGAGCGCGTGCAGGATGTTGCCAATGCCATCCGCAAGACGATGCAGTCGCATTGCGGTGTGTTCCGCACCGGGCCGACGCTGCAGGAAGGCGTTCGCATGATCATCGCGCTGGAAGAGCGAGCAAAACGGGTTTCGATCGACGATAAATCCAAGATCTTCAACACCGCGCGCGTTGAAGCGCTCGAGCTCGAGAATCTGGTCGAAACGGCAAAGGCAACGATGTTCTCGGCTTCTGCACGCACCGAAAGCCGCGGCGCGCATGCGCGCGAGGATTTTTCCGAGCGGGACGACGTGCACTGGCTCAAGCATTCGCTGTACTACTCGGACGGCGATCGCCTCGAGTACAAGCCTGTCAACATGAAGCCCTCGAGCGTCGACGCGTTCGAACCGAAGCGCAGAACGTTTTAGGAGCGGACCAGACGATGACCACTAGCACCGCGGCTGAAGCGCCATCGAGCCCAGTCGCCTCAGTCCAAACCCGCACGGTTCAGTTCGAGATCTATCGCTACGATCCGGACGCGGACCAGCAACCCCGAATGCAGAAGTTGCAGGTAACGCTGCAGCCTAACGACCGCATGCTGCTCGATGCGCTGATCCGGATCAAGGCAGAAGTCGACGACAGCCTGTCGCTGCGGCGCAGCTGCCGCGAAGGGGTATGCGGCTCCGATGCGATGAATATCAACGGCAAGAACGGGCTCGCGTGCGTTACCAGCCTGCGCGACCTGAAGGAGCCGATCGTCTTGCGGCCGATCCCCGGATTGCCGGTGATCCGCGATCTGATTGTAGGGCCCGCCCTGGCCGCATACCTCAAGAAGTACAACCGGGCGGCCGAGCTGCCGCTGCGCTACGAGGATCTGCTGCGCCACGGCTTCCGGGTCCCCCTGCTCAACGAGCGCAAGCAGGACACGCTCTGGGAGACGGTCCACCACGCCCCCGCCGACCAGCAGGAGCTGTACCGGGCCCTGACCTACATCTACTCGCTGCTCAAGGCAGGCGGGGACCTCGGCATCCTGAACCAGCTCACCGTGGCCCGCATCGACTACTGCACCTTCGGCAACACCCACCCCTTCCGCGTCCGGATCATCAACCGGCTCAACGACAACTACGACCACTTCTACGTCAAGCGGACCGACGCCTCGCGGGTCTACGGGCTGGAGCTGGAGGAGCTGCTCTCGCCCAACACGGTGACCTTCCTGGTCCACGGCGAGACGCTGGTCGAGGAGCACATCATCGGGATCCCCGGCGACGACTTCATCCGCGACCACCTGCGGAGCTCGGTCTTCAACCACATCCGCCTGGCCAAGGAGTTCGTGAAGTTCAACGAGCGCTGCTTCGTGCGGCTGCTGGGCGACATGCGCTCGTACAACTTCGTCGTCGCCGTCACCCCCGACATCGAGGGGTCGCAGTTCCGGCTGCGGGCCATCGACTTCGACCAGCAGTCCTACGAGGGGCGGAAGAACTTCTACCTGCCCCAGTACTTCCGGGAGAACAACCCCATCATCTTCCTCGGCATCGAGCACATGGAGCCCGAGACGGTGAAGCAGTACCAGCTCGAGGAGCGGAGCCTCATCGCCGCCCGCGCCCGGGTCGAGTGGAGCCGGCTGAGCGAGCTGCTCACCATCATGCGCGACGACGCAGATCTCCGCCACCGGGACAAGGTCGCCAACCTCGGGACGGAGCTCGCCGCCCACCACGAGAACGCGGTCTTCCTCCGCTGCCGCACCATGGGCGAGATCATCGAGGCGAACATCAAGCTCCTGATGCAGAAGGAGTTCAAGCAGAGCATCCTGGGAACGTACGATGAGGTAGGCTGGCCCTCATGGACGATTCCTCCACCGCTTTCCGGCAGGCCGATCGGTCTGCGCTGGGCCGACCTCGACCCCAACGGCCACGTTCGCCACTCCGTCTACTACGACTGGGGCGCCATGGTCCGCGTGAGCTACCTGGAGGAGAAGGGTGTCGGCCTGGCCTGGATGGCGGCCAACGCGATCGGCCCGGTGCTGTTCCGCGAGGAGGCCCGGTTCCTGCGGGAGCTGCGCATGGGTGACCAGCTGGAGATTGACGTGCGGCTCTCGGCCGCCTCGCCCGACGGCCGCAAATGGCAGATGCGCCACCGCATCTTCCGGGGGGCCGATCTGGCGGCCACCATCGAGGTCGATGGCGCCTGGCTCGACCTGCGGGCGCGCAAGATTGTGGTCCCGCCCGAGGACATGGTGCGGGCCTTCGACAACCTCGGCCGCACCGAGGACTTCACCGCCCTGCCGAGCAAGGCTCCGTCGAAGTAGCCCGTCCCCCACTGACGGAGTCGGGCCACCTCGACCCCGGCCAGGCGCCCGCTACTGGATCAGGCAGCGCGGGAAGCACATGCCCTTGAACCTGACCTCTTCGCCCATGAGGTAGGTCTTGCGGATGTAGGTCTCGAAGGCGCTGGTCCAGGGGGTCCCTTCCGCCGGACCGCCACAGTCCAGACCCTCGGCGCAGGGTAGCTTGGCGGTAGCATCGCCGAACTGACCGTCGCACGGTCCGTACATCTCGCCCTTGTGGATGCTGAGCGGGTTGGCGTCCGACCAGCCCGCGAAGGCGCAGACGCCTTCGCCGGTGGCGCTCCCGTCGGCGTTCTTGATCTCCTCGCATACCGTCTTGACCGTTGTGCCGCTGAGCGAGAGCACGGGGCAGCTGATGCCCACCTGGTAGGGCTGGATGCTGACGTTGCAGATGCTGTCGTTGATCAGGCTGTTGCGGTCCAGCTCGCAGACCAGCACGTTCTGCTGAGCGGGATCCCAGTGGCCGGCGCCGATCCGCGGGTCCAGCTCGTCGCAGTCGAGCGCCTGAGCCTTGCCCAGGGTGAGGTCGACCGGATGGGTGAAGCCGTCGCCGTCGATATCGGTGAGCTTCCCGTCGCAGTTGCGGTCCTTGACGACCTGGAAGAAGTAGTCGCTGGGCGTTCCGTCCTGGTTGAACATCACGCAGTAGCCGGCCTGGCGATGCACCTTGCCGTCCACCGTGTAGTAAAAGCGGGACATCTGACCCGCCTCCTGGCTCACCGGGATGTTGGGATGCGTGCGGTGGTCGTAGTCGTCGCAGTCGACGAACTTGTCGATGGAAAATTGCGGGAACTTGGCGGTGATCTCGGCGGCGGCATAGGAGTGCACGCGGGAAGGAAACCCGTCGTTGTCCCCGTCGAGGACGATCTCGTCGCAGTTCTCGTCGGCGTAGTTGCCCGGGATCTCTGGCTTGTTGGGCGCGCTGTTCGCGTCCCAGTCGTTGCAGTCCTCGGGATAGGAGAAGCCATCCAGATCGCGGTCACCCACGCGCCCGTCGCAGTTCTCGTCGTAGGGGTTGCCGTCGACCTCGGCGCCGGGCTTCATCAGCTTCGAGCCCTCGAGGGCGAGGCAAGACTGGCACTGCGTGTTCCAGACGTAGGGCTCGACCTCGGTGTGGAGCTTGACCTCCTTGGGGATGACCGTGTCGCAGTTGAGGTCCTTGGTGGCGCAGAAGGGCTCCGGCGCGCCCGGGTGGATGAGCCGGTTCGTGTCGTCGCAGTCGATGCTGGCTCCCAGTGGTGCCTTCTCGTCCTGGGACAGCGTGACCCAGGCGCCGTCGCCGTCCTGATCGATCCAGGCGGGGGCGGCGAGCGCCGCCTTGTCCACCTTGAGGTCCACCTGCGCGCACAGGGTCGGGCAGTCGCGCGTCCCGTTGAGCGTGAAGTTGAGCATCAGGGTCTGGCCCAGCATGCCGGCGAAGGACTTCAGATCGAAGTGATCGGAGACCTTCACGCGGCGACCGCTGAGCGGCGCATCGGGACCTTCACAGGCGGAGGCATCGACGCGATAGGTGAGGGCGACGCGGTAGGTCCCGGGCCGGACGACGCTGCAATAGGAGACCTGGGTGGCCTTGTCCTGCAGGTAAAAGCCGTCGTTGTAGCTGCCCACCGGCCTGCAGCTCGCCATCTCCCCCTGCGCGTTGCAACCGAGCAGCACCTCGTGCTCGATCGTCGTCGTGAAGCAGGCCCCCTCCTCTTCCTTGACGTTGGCGTTGATGCAGCCGAGCGAGTTGGTGGCGAAGATGTCGTACTCCTGGGCGATGGCCCACAGGGAGAAGTGGGAGACGACACCCCGGCACACGGTCTCGGTCGCGCCGCCCACCTGGCGGGCCTCGATGGTGCAGGTCTTCTCCTGATGCCAGGAGTTGTCGGTCTCGTGCAGGGTCCACATGGCCACCGTGTCGCCGATCTTCAGGTTGGTGCCTTTGGGGACGGGCACCTCGAGGGTGGCGGTTTGGCCGGGCGCGAGGCGAAGCTCCTGACCGGCGTCGTTGGTGAAGTGCACGTAGGTGACGCTCAGCAAGTCCTCCATCACCGTGCGCGCGCCGGCCTCGTTGAAGGCCACCCGGCTGGCGGGCATCGACTCGGGCGCGACCTTGTCCGGAGACAGCTGCGTCATCTCGGCCTTGCCCGTGGTGGAGCGCAGGCCGTCGGGACCGATGAGCGACTTGGGCGGCAGGTCCACCATCGCGCCTTCGTGGCTGACCAGCACGCGCTCACCGAGGGCGACGGTCTCCTTCACCCCCACCGGCGCCAGCACGACGTGCAGGAGCTTCTGGCCCGACTCGAACACGTTCGTGAGGGCAAAGCGCGGCGTGAAGCCCGCCTTCTCCACCGTCAGCGGCTGCGGTTTGTGGGCGGGGATGGGCCCGATCCGGGCGAAGCCGGTGGCGTCCGTCATCCACATGATCTTGTCGGTGCGAACCGTGGCGCCAGCCACCGGGGCGCCGCTCGGATCGACGACCTGGAGGTGGGCGGCGAAGGTGGGCGCGGCGCCTTTCCAGTCCGTCGGCGGCGAGAGGTTCGGGCAGGTCTGGCCCGAGCAGTCCTCGCCGGGCTTCTGCATGCCGGCATCGGTGACCATCGGTTTGTTGGACTTACCGCAGCCCCACAGGAGGCCGCTGGCAGCCACGGCCAGCCAAACGTTCGCCCCCACCCGTCCCCGCAAGTACATCGATTTCATGAAGTCAGTCCCCTCTGGTGCATTCGCCGCTCGATCATCGGCACCCTCGGCGGAAGACTTGCGCTCACCGCGAGCCGCCCTACAGGGCCCACCTCGTGGGCGCGCATGGGCCGAGGCCGCATAGGGCGGAAACCGTCGCACCTTTGCGACGGGACTGGGGGAATCACCCTGCCCGCGCGCGCGCCGCGCCCACGGCGGCCCGGTACTGCGCCAGCGCCATCAGCGGGAAGTAGTGCCGGTAGAAGTGGTAGTTCAGGTAGAAGACCTCGGGAAAGCCGGTGCCGGTCCACGGCTGCTGCGCCCAGGTGCCCGCGGCGTCTGGCGTTCGAGCAGCCAGCGCACGCCGCGGCGGACGGCGGGGCTGTCGGCCTCGGCCGGCGGCGATCAGGCCCATCAGCGCCCAGGCGGTCTGGCTGGGCGTCGAGGCGCCGCGCCCCTTCTGCGCGGGATCGTCGTAGCTGGCGATGCTCTCGCCCCAGCCGCCGTCGGCGTTCTGGTGGTCCAGCAGCCAGCGCGACCGCCGCGCCGCACGTAGGGCGCGTCCATGTCCTCGCCGATGCGCGCGCAGGCCGCGCAGCACCTGCCAGGTGCCGTAGATGTAGTTGACGCCCCAGCGGCCGTACCAGCAGCCCTCCGGCGTCTGATCGCGCGCGCAGGAACCGCGAGCGCGCGCTGCGACGACCGGGTGCGCGACGCGTCGAAGCCGGGAAAGTGGCCAGACACTCGAGCACGCGGCCGGTGATGTCGGCGGTGCTGGGATCGATCATGGCGTTGTGGTCGGCGAAGGGGACCTGGGTCAGCCACTCGCTTGTCGTTGCCGCGATCGAAGCTGGCCCAGCCGCCGTCGCGGTTCTGCATGCCCAGCATCCAGGCGCAGGCCGCGCGCGCATCGCCGCCTGCTGCGTCGCCGTCGCGGCGCCGGCGCGCGCGTGCTGCGCAGCACCATCAGCGCCATGCAGGTGTCGTCGACGTCGGGATAGAACTCGTTGCGGTGCTCGAAGTACCAGCCGCCCGGCGGCGCCGGGTTGCGCGCGCCCAGTCGCCCGGGCGCGCGGGTCTGCTTGCTCAGCAGCCAGGACGCCGCCCGCGCCAGCGCGGGATCGTCGCCGGCGCAGGCCGGCCTGCGCCAGCGCGTGGCCGGCGAGCACCGTGTCCCAGACCGGCGACAGGCAGGGCTGCACGCGCAGGGCCCCGTCGGCGCGTCAGCAGCAGACCGTCGAGCTGGCGCCAGCGCCTCGCGAACAGCGGATGGTCCTCGGCGTAGCCCAGCACTTGAGCGCCAGCACGCTGTTGGCCATCGCGGGCAGGATCGCCGCCAGCCCGTCGGAGCTCGACCAGCCGCTCGATCATCCAGGCGCCCGCGCGCTGCGAGCGGCCCGGCGCCGCAGCGGCCCGGCGCCCGGCAGCCGCTCGACCGCCTTCAGCAGCGCGGTCGACGCTGCACGAAGAGCGCTTCCAGTGCAGGCGCGCGGACCGTGCGCCGGGCGGCGCTCGACGTCCGGACGAACAGCTCGCCGACGCCGCACGCCGCGCGGGCAGCGGCACGCACCGGCTTGCTGCGCGCACAGGATCGACAGCGGCACGAAGATCGTTCGCGACCAGCTGGACATGTCGTAGACGGAGAACGGCGCGCGGTCGGCGGCAAGAACATCATCTCGGGCGGGATCGCCGGCACGCTCGTCCCAGCGGGTACTGACCGAAGAACGCCAGGTGGTACCGGGTGTACGTGTTGGCCCGTTCGACGCCGCCCAGACCGCGGATGACCTCGCGCGCGCGCTGCATGTGCGGCGCGTCGGCGGCCTCGCCGGCGACCTTCAGCGCGAAGTAGCTGAGGCACGAGACCGAGATCTCGGCCGGCCCGCCCGGGTACTGGCTCCAGCCGCCGCCGGGCAGCGCCTCGTCGCGGATCACGCGCGCCAGCGCGCGCACTCGCTCGGACTGTCGCCGCGGCCCAGGAAGGCCTCGAGCAGGATCGATGTAGCTCTCGAGCGTCGTGTCGCCCTCCAGCTCCGCCGCACCAGTAGCCCGTCCGGCGTGCTGGCGCGCCAGCAGCCAGTCGCGCGCCGCGGCGATCGCGCGCCTTCCACGTCCGGCGCTGGACGGAGGCCAGCGGGACGATCCAGCGACGGCCTCGCCCGCCGGGTGCTGATCCGGCTGGCTCGGCCGCCAGCGGGTCCGTGCGATTCGCCGAAATCTGCGGCATTATCGCCGCTGCTACCTGCTTTCATGGGCGACCAATGTGCATGTCGTTGCGAGGACCGAGCATGCGATTTCCGCTGCATGTCACGACGGACGTGATCCAGCTACCAACTCAAATCGGAAGATCGATGGCGGCGGAGCCGCTATCCGTTCGTCCTGATGCTGGAGCCGCTTTACACCTGCAACCTGGCCTGCATCGGCTGCTCGATCGAGCGCCACACCGGCAAGCTCGCAGGATCGCCTGCCGCTCGAGACCTGCCTCAAGGCGGTCGATGACTGCGGCGCGCCGATCGGTCTCGATCTGCGGCGGCGAGCCGACGCTGTACCCCGAGCTGCCGCGAGCTCATCGACGGCGATCATCGAGCGCAAGCGCCACATCTACCTGTGCACCAACGGCTTGCTGCTCGACACGAAGGTGTTCGGCAAGATCGCCGCCGCGCAAGCGGCTCACGATCAACGTCCACCTGGACGGCATGCGCGAGACGCACGACATGGTCTGCGCGCGGCAGGGCGTCTTCGACAAGGCGATCGAGATGATCCGGGAGGCCAAGCGGCGCGGCTACCACGTGATGACCAACACCACGGTCTTCAAGGAGACCGACGATCGACGAGATCGAGGAGCTGTGCGCAGTTGCTGACCGACGCTGGGCGTCGACGGGATGCTGGTCTCGCCCGGCTACCACTACGAGTCCGTCGAGCGAGACATCTTCCTCGACGCGGCAGGAGATCCACGAGAAGTTCAAGCGCGTGCTGGAGCTCTCGCAAGCAGTATCCGGCTCAGCTCGACGCCGATGTTCCTCGAGTTCGCGGCCGGCATGCGCGACTACGACTGCTCGCCCTGGAGCACGGTGACCTTCACGCCCAAGGGGTGGAAGGGGCCCTGCTACCTGATCGGCGAGAAGTACACCGACGACTGGGACGAGTTCTGGAACGGACCGACTGGGAGCTACTGGGAGTCGCGCCAGGACGACCGCTGCCAGAACTGCGCGATGCACTCGGGCTTCGAGGCGTCGGCGGTCCGCGGAGCTGCGCAAGAGCCCACGCGACATGGTCGCGCATGGCGGCCTGGAACCTGCTGGGGTGAAATGACGGTCCTGGTGACGGGAGGGACGGGGTTCGTCGGGGCGCACCTGGTCCGGGCGCTGCTGGCGCGGGGTCAACAGGTCCGCTGTCTCGTGCGGCCCGCGAGCCGCCTCGACAACCTGGACGGGCTCGAGGTCGAGCGCGTGGCCGGCGACCTGAGCGACGGCGCGGCGGTCGCGGCGCGCCGTCGGGGGCTGCGAGGTCGTCTACCACTGCGCCGCCGACTACCGGCTCTCGCGCGCGAACCCGACGAGATCTACCGCCACAACGTCGACGGCACCCGCAACGTGCTGCGCGCGGCCGCCGAGGCCGACGTGCGGCGGGTGGTGTACACGAGCTCGGTCGGGGCGCTGGGGATCGAGCGCGACGGCCAGGCCGCCAACGAGGCCACGCCGGTGAGCCTCGACGACATGGTGGGCCACTACAAGCGCAGCAAGTTCCTCGCCGAACGCGAAGCGGAGGCCTGGGCCCGCCGGGGTCTCCCGGTGGTCATCGTCAATCCCTCGACCCCCGTCGGGGAGCTCGACGTCAAACCCACGCCCACCGGACAGATCATCGTCGACTTTCTCGAGCGGCGGATGCCCGCCTACGTCGACACGGGCCTTAACCTCGTCGACGTGCGGGACGTGGCAGCAGGACACGTGCTCGCGGCCGAACGGGGCGGCCGGGCGAGAAGTACATCCTCGGGAACCGCAACATCACCCTCAAGGAGCTGTTCGACCGGCTCGCGCGCATCACGGGGATCGCCTCGCCGCGGCTGCGGCTTCCCCACTGGGTCCCGCTGGCCCTGGCCCACGTCGAGGCGCCCATCGCCCGGCGGCTGGGGCGGCCCCCGCGCGTCCCGCTCGAGGCGGTGCGCATGTCGGCCCGGAAGATGTTCTTCGACGCCAGCAAGGCGGTGCGCGAGCTGGGCTTGCCGCAGAGCCCGATCGAGCCGGCGCTGGAGCGGGCGGTGAGCTGGTTCCGCGACCGGGGCTACGTCCAGGCATGACCTCTCCGCTGTTCACGGTCGTCGCCGCCATGCCCGAGGAGATTGCTCCGCTGCAGCGGCGCTTGCTGGACGCGAGGCGGGTGGCCACCCGACCGGCCCGCATCTCGCGCGGGCGCCTGGGCGGCCGGGACGTCGCCCTGGTCGTGACGGGAGACGGCCCGACGCGGGCGCGGGCGGGGATGGAGGCGGTGCTGGGCTGCCTGCGGGTGGATTTCCTGCTCGGGGTGGGCGTGGCGGGAGGCGTCTCGGCCGGGCTCGCCGCGGGGGACCTGGTCTGGGCCGAGGAGGTGCGCCGCGAGGGGGGCGTCGCGCTGAGGGCTCCGGCGGCACCGACCGGGATTGCCACCGGCGCCCTGGCCGGCCTCCGGACCGGCGCCGTGGTCACCGCCGACCGGATTGTCGATAGCCTCGAGGCCAAGCAGCGGATGGGGCGGCCCACGCCGACGCGCCCTGCGCGGTGGTCGATCCCGAATCGGCCCACTACGCGGCTGCCGCCGAGGCGCAGCGGATCCCCTGGGCCATCCTGCGCGCGGTGAGCGACACCGCCGGTGAGGCTCTCCCTGAGTTCCTCGATTGCTGCCGAGATTCGGAAGGATCCCTACGGCGCGCGAACGTCGTGCGCTCCATGTTGGCCGAGCCGGGCGCCTTCCTGGCGCTGATGCGCCTGCGGGGCCGGGTCCGGTGGTGCGCCGAACGCCTGGCCGCGGCGGTAGAGCACCTGGCCCGAGCCATGCCCGGGGCCCTGGGCCCGATCCCAGACGGACCGAGATACGACAGCGCCGGGCGAGCGTGAAAGCGAGACGGCAACTGGCCACTGGAGTGACCCATGAACACCATCGCCTCCCTGTTGCAGAAGACGAGCCGCACGTTTGCGGTCACCATCCCGCTCCTGCCCGAGCCGACCCGGCAGGAGGTGGGCATCGCCTACCTGCTCTTCCGCGTGGTCGACACCTTCGAGGACGCCACCCTCTGGTCGTCCGGGCAGCAGGAGCAGGCGCTCGTGGAGATCGGCCGCATCCTGCACAGCGATGACCGGCCGGCGGCGCAGGCGCTCGCCCAGCGGTGCGCGGAGCTGCCTCCCGTCGAGCGGGCCGAATATCTCGAGCTCCTGCGGGAGCTGCCCTACGTGCTGGACAGCTGCGCCTCGACGCGGCCAGCGGCCTCCGCGGTGGTGCGGTCACACGCCGCCCACACGGCAGCCGGCATGATCGACTTCGTCCGGCGCAGCGACCGCGCGGGCAACCTGCAGCTGCAGACGCTCCAGGATTTGCGCGACTACTCCATCGGAGCCGTGATAGCGGCCTGTATCCCCGCCCACACCAAGGATGCCGTGCCACGAATCGCACCCCACGCGCCCGCGAGCACGGCCGTGATTGTGTTCCACACGGCACTCGTGACCGTCGACACAACGTTCCACACGGTCACGATCACAGCCTGAATCGCGGGAAACACCGTCTCGACGAGCAGGCGAATCGCGAATAACAACGGGGTGAGGTACGCCTGAATCGCGCTCCATACCAGCGACGTTGCTGTTCGGATCGCAGTCCAGACCCCTGGAATGAACGTTGCGAGGAACCCGAAGACGTCGGTTGCGGCCTGCTTCAACCACGCGAACACCGCGTTTACGATCGTTCGAAACGTCTCGCTCTCGCGGTACGCGACAACGAGACCGGCGACGAGCGCAGCGATCGCGGCGACAACAAGAAAGATCGGGTTCGTCAGGAACGCCGCGTTGAGCAACAGCATCGCGCCGCGAACCGCAGTAATCCCGGCCTGCACGGCCGCGAGAATCTGGAATCCCGCGAACGCCGCGAGCACCACGCCGATCGCGGCACCCAGCGCGAGCGTGACGGTCTTGTGCTCACCAAACCACTTGACGAGATCAACGATCGCTCCGACGAGATCCCCGACGACGCCGCCCGTCGTCTTGAACACACTGATCAGGGCGCCACCGGCACCCTGCGATTCGATCATCCCACCAAGCAGGTACGTCAAGATCTTCGCGCCCTTGTCCAACGCAGGCACAAGGACCGCCCCGGCCGCCTCCGCAAGATTCCCCATCGTGACCTTCAAGTGATCCATCGGAGTGGCCTGCGCCGCGGCGGCACCACCGACCTGCGACTGCACTTCCCCGAGGATGATCTGCTGCGCGCTCAACCTGTCAGACGCCTTGCCCGTTTCCATCAGCGCAGCGATCGCCTTCTTCTGATCCTCGCTGAACGTGACGCCGCTCTTGCCGAGCGCGGTCATGCCCTTGATCGGATCGTTCAAGGCCTTACCCATCGTCTTGGACGCCGACTCGATTGACCCGAACCCAGCAGCCGACAAATCCACAGCGGCCTGCGTCGCCTGATTGAAAACGTCGTTGCCCTTCCCAGCCTCGTTGCGGACGTTCTTGAACGTCAACAACAGGTTCGCTCCCGACTGGATCGCCTCGTCGTCCATGCCGGCCTTCTTTGAGATCGCGCCGGCGAGCACACCAACCTGCTTCGCCGTGATGTTCGCCGCGCCACCCGTCGCCTTGATCGTCGATTCCGTGAGAGCGCCCACCTTGCGGGCCTCCTCGAACTCGCCGACAGCGAGCTTCACACCGGACGCCAACCCAGCGAACGCGGCAACACCACCAATCACGCTCGCAGCCTTCTTCAGCCCGCCAAGCGCACTGCTGCCACGCTTGCCCATGTCATCGAGGTCTTTGCCCGTCTTGTCCGCGCTCGCCGCCGTTTTCTTCAGGTCGCTATCGACGCCACCAAGGTCACGGGAGACATCCTGAACGCCCTTCGTCTGCACGAGAATGCCAAGAACCGCAGCGGGCAGAGCCATACGTCACCGTCCCTTCTGCGCCTTCTCAGCCTCGTCGTGCTCAACCGCAAAAAGCGCCGCCCACACAACGAGCTCGCTCGTTGTGATGCGCTCGTCCAGCTCGCCTACGGTCATGCCACCCAACCGCGACGCGACCGCAAACCGCAACCTCAAGTCAGTCGTCGGAGCCTTGAAACTCTGTTGCGGCAGCAGCCGCAACCTCCTCCGGGTCAGCGCCACCGAGCTCGCCGATCGCGACGAGCACGCGGTCCCACATCTCACTAGGCCACGTTTCCTTCATCCGCAACGCCTGCTCACGCGACACCTGCGGGTCAATGACCCCAGCGCAGAACAGCCTGATCTCGAACTCCGCAGGGTCAGTGATGACCTCGTTTTGCATGATGCCCTTGCGAACACGGTCGCGCTTACCCTTGCTCAGCGCGCGAACCCGCACAGAACCACTGAGCTCAGGCAGGTCAACGTCTTTCTCAGCGAACGCGATCTGCCCGTTCAACTGCTCGGCCGTAAGCCGACCCATATCTACGCGGTCGCCTTCACAATGCCCGACGACCCCGAGTTCTGGAACGTCACGTCCGTCGTCGACAGCTCACCAACACCACCCGCGATCGGGGCGAACTCCGGCAGCACTGCCGTCATCGTGTACGACGGGTTCGTTAGTGCCACCGCCGCCGACGTCGGCTTGACGACAACAACAAACTCTTCCTCAGCGTCGTGCAGCGGCCATAGTGTCGCGTCCACGGACGCGGCGTCATAGTCCTGCTGGAATGTCACTGCGATCGTGGCATCACCCAGCCCTATGAGGTTCGTCTTGTAGGCGTCACCGAACGCTGTCGACTCAACAAGATCCTTCGCCGAGTTCAGCTCAACGCTGCTGATGTGATCAGACAGATCAACACCGTCAACAACGATCGAGGCGTCACGGAGCACGAGCTTGGCCATGGTCAGTCACCTGCTTTCTGGGTCTCGGCCTGGATCGCGTCGATCAGGCTCGGCTTGTTGGGGTACTCGTCGGGATTCAGGCTCAGTCCACGCGCGACCTCGTCGAGCTCGCCGCGTGTCCTGCCGGCCAGGCCCGCCTCAGCGATCAGCTGCCCGCGGCCAACCAGTCGCGCTTCCTGCGCTGCCGGGATGTCCGCGTCGAACGTGTCGCCGGGGAAGTGGCCGAGGATGAGATGGTTGATGTCGTCCGGCACGCGATAGCGGGCCATCGGTCTACGCCTCGGCGAGTGAGAACACACCGACCGTCAAAGACGTGACGCCGGAATAGGTCAGGTCCGCGAGACCGTCGTCAGTGTCGGCGAAGTGCTGGCGTGGGAACGGGCCGATTTTCCGAGTGCTTCCCGCACCAACCGACACCGCGATATCGGCGACGGCCGCGCCGTAGTCCGTGGTCTTCGGCGTAATGATCGTGACGGTGATCGCGCCACCCGAGCCGTTGACCGCCTCAATCCATGTGTCCTTCGACGGGGTGAACTTGTCGCCGCCGCCGGCCGCCGCAGCGAACGTGGGAGCGACACCAGCACGAGTGATGTTCTGCGTGGCCAACGTAGCCATGCGGCCTCCTCCTATGAGATGTGATTTACGAAGGCTCGGAGATGAGCCGGTAGAGGGCGCCGCAATGCCTGTATGTGTCGGCGCCGTCCTGCTCCGGGTAATCCACGTCGGACTCTCGGCGCAGGTACAGATGGGTGCTTCCGGTGATCACCAGCACCGCGTTGGTCAGGGCAACATCGATGCGTGCGGCGATCACCTCGGCGTCACTGGCCGAGGATCCCAGCGCGATCGCCTTGACCTGCCACAAGTCGTTCTGTAGCGCCGGGCCGCCAAACGCCCACATGGGCGTCCCGGCCTGCTTGTTGAAGACAACGAACGGCGTGGCCTCGGTTTGCGGCGCGACCTGGTGATGGACCGCGGTCGGACTAGAGAGCAGCGCGGTAAGTGTGGCGTCACCGACCAAGCGGTCGAAAATAGCTTCGCGCACCGGGTTCATTCGAGGAGGTCCCGGATTGCCCTGGCGTGGTGCTCACGCTCCGCCTCCGCGGCAGGAACCATGAACGGGCGGGCACCCACACTCCTGGTGCCCCGCTCGATGAACTGGCCGGGGAACCCAACGACGACTTCCCAGTCATCGCCCTCAACGTGCCGGGCCTGGATCGTCTTCGCAGTGTCGCCCGTGCGCTTCGGGATACGGCCGTACGCGTCCCGTTCGATCTTCTTCGCAGACGCCTCGTTCACACGACTCGCGCCCTGCTGGAGGCTCCGGATGATCTCCGGTAGCCGCGACTCAAGACTCATGAGGCCTCCTTGACTTCGAGGCGCTGCGTGATCGCCCACTCGCCGCGTAGGCGGACAAGCTTGATGTTGTACGTCACGCTGTTGATGACGAGCCGGTCGACCTCAGTTACATCGGTCAACGCGGGAACGGTGACGATCTGCGTTGCCTCGTCCTCGATGCGGTCACCGCGGATGGCACCCTCGCCACCAGCGACCGGAGACGATCGGCACGCAACGGTCGCGATCGGATTCCATACCTCGGTCTGGCCG
The DNA here is from genome assembly GCA_963746085.1 of uncultured beta proteobacterium. Taxonomy (GTDB): domain Bacteria; phylum Pseudomonadota; class Gammaproteobacteria; order Burkholderiales; family Burkholderiaceae_F; genus JACCZX01. Next base: position 19,727 of record CAVVAI010000005.1, on the reverse strand, counting down.
CCACCACCATCACTAACCGTCGCCCTGCGCCAGATGATCGCGACGTCCGGAAGGGCACAATCAGCCGTTGCCCGCATCGCCATGATCTGCCCCGACGACAGCACGTCAGACCTCTGCGTCCGCGTCGTCACCCGAGTACGGCGTCACCAAAGTGACGGCGGTGAACGCTCCCTGCCTGCGTGCGATCCTGCGGTACTCGGTCGCGCGGGCGGCGTACTGCGAAGCCATCTGCGACCGACTGAACGACTGGCCGTCCTCCGCGAAATCGAACCCGCGGGCGAACCTCGCGGCGAGCGCGTCGCACGCATCCGCGAGCGCGAGCATGAGGTTCGTTGGGTGCTTATCGATGAAGTAGTCGCACTCGTCGTCGTTGAGGAGGTAGACGTAGTCGCCTTCCGGGGTATCCGGAGTGGGGTGATCGCCAAGCCCGAGGCGAAACTCATCGAGCGGAGTCAGGATCGGCATCTAGTCACCTCCGTATGAGCAGATCAGGACATCGTCGCCGCCGTAGGTGTTCGACAGGTCGGTGTCGCCGCCATAGGTGAAGCTCACGACACGCGCCACGACAGGGGCCGGCACGCTGCCGACCGCGAGTGCGGCTGCGGCGGCAACGGTTGCGCCGCCCATGACCGACGGGCCAGGGGTACTACCGACTGCGCTAGCAGGAGGTGCGAGGACGAGCCCACCTGTCGTGACGCCCGGCACCAGGACGACGCCAGCGGCTATAGCCGGCGTTGCGGTGACCGTCGAACCTGCCGTGATCGTCGGCGGTAGCCCCGTTCCGGCCGCTAGCGCAGCGGGCGCCGAGACCGTCGCGCCCGCATTACCAGTCGGGGCGGGGCTTGACCCAACCGCAATCGCTGAGGGCGATGTGATGTTCGCGCTCGCCGACAGGACTGGGGCGGGCGCGGAGCCGAGCGCCATCGCGACAGCGGCGGAGATCGTTGTGCCACCGGAGACCACTGGCACGGTCAGCACAGCGACAGCCACCGCAGGCAAAGCGATGATCGTCACACCGACCGACAGGACCGGAACGGGAGCCGCGGCGGTCGCCGTCGCAGCCGGCGCAGTGACGACCGATGCGGCCGCGACTGATGGCGCAGGAGCGCTGCCTATTGTCGTTGCCGGCGGTGCGGCCACATTCACGCCTGCGGTGATCGCAGGAGAGGGAACCGTGCCTAGTGCACTCGCCGCAGCGGTTACGACCGTCGCACCACTGGAAACGACTGGCACGGTCAGAACCGCCGTCGCGGTCGCGGCAACCGCGAAGACCACTTCCGAAACGCCGATCAGTGGAACCGGGACAGAGCCGAGCGCAACAGCGGCCGTCACGGGGGTCGTCGCCCCGGCAGCGACCGTCGGTGCGGGAGCATCTCCTGCAGCTACCGCGGGCGATGCTGCGACGACCGACGCGGACGTGAGGACAGGGGCCGGCGCAGCGCCCGTTGCGTCAGCGGGTGGCGCAGCCACGTCCATCGCAGCCGACGCCGCTGGTGGTGGTGCCGAACCGATACTCAAAGCTGCGGGAGCGGTGATGGTCATCGCCGTCGATATCACTGGCAGGGGTGCGTCGCCGGCCGCGAGTGCAGCGGGTGACGTGACGACAGCGGCGGCCGAAGGCACTGGTAGCGGAGCATCTCCAACTGCTATCGCGGCGGGCGAGACAACCACCGAACCAGCCGTCGCCACTGGGACGGGAGCATCACCAAGGGCTATCGCGGCAACAGCAACGACCGTCGAACCAGCGGACACGGTCGAGGCGGGCACAGACCCGGTGGCCAGCGCGGCCACCGCATTGACCGTGGCATTGACCACGCCCGTAGCGGGCGGCACCCACCGCCGTGGCGCTGGCCGGAACGCAGGCGGAACTCCTAGCCCGAGCAGCGCGCCCGGCATCGACTAGACCTCCGCGAGGATCAGCGTTCCGGACATCGTCACAGAGTCAGCCGGGGCAGCCATCAACCGCACTACGAGCAAAGTGTCGGTTTGCGACGCGCCGGGCTGAGCACCCTGCGGGAACCAGACCTGGCAGCCGACACGCACGTTGAAGCAATCTGAAACCAGGTTGACCCCGGTGCCCGCGGACGCGATCGTCGTGTTCAGCGTCTCGGCCGTGAAGCCGGCGGCAGCCGTGGCCGAGCTCTCCACGGGACGCGGCGTCGGCGCAGACCCACCCGAACCGGATGTTGCGTGGCCGCGGATGATGCGGTAGCGCAGGATCTCGTCCTGCGCGTCACCGACATCACTGGACTGGCTGAGGAACAGTCCGAGGATGCTGACGGGCTTGTCGTCCGCTGGGGTGATCTCGAAGAAATCGACCTGTGCTGTGACGGCCGTAGCCTCGAACTCGACGCTGAAGATGCGTGGCATGTGGTCTCCTACGGTTGGGTTGCGGCGAGGGTGTCGAGGCCGAGCACGGCGAGCACTTCTTCGGGCTGCCAAGCGTTCAGGCGAGCGTCAAAGATGTAGATCCGGGCGGTCGGGACCGGCATGAACGTCGGCTTGTCCGCAGCGGTCACAACAACGACCTCAGCGGCGGTCGCGCCCTTCGCAACCAGGCGGTCGCGGATCGCCTGGGCCTCGGCCACGGTGAGCGTCCAACCAGCCCACGATGCGACCACAGTGTTCGTCGCATCGCCAGCCCGGCGCAGGGGCACCGTGAAGGTTCGCTCTCCACCGTCGACATCGACCAGCTTCGCAGCCTCGTTGGCAGCGGCAGCGATTGCGGGCCGCACGACGATGATGTAGCGGCGGGTGTAGATGGTCGCCATCGGTCTACACGCCCCAGCGGCCGGTCAGGTACGTGATGACGTCGCCGCGCTCCGTTGAGTTCAGCGAGCGGTCGTACACGATCCACTCGAAGTAGTAGGCGTTATGCACTTCTGGGGTGTAACGCTTCCCCAGTCGACACATGCGAATCGCAAAGCTCCCGGAGCTCGCAACCGGAGTCGCGCCCACCCCGTTCTTGTAGGTCGTGTGGTTCGTGCCGTCCCACTGTGAGCACTCCTGAAACGCGACACCGTCGCCCGGATGAAACGCGTCTGACAAGGCGCCGTTGCGATAGCCCTGCAAGTTCCCGCCACCACCGCCCTGGTAGCCGACGATGCACGACTGCACGTTGTCGTAATCCGCGCCCCCCGCGTTTGACTTGAACGCTGACGTACCCGCGGAGTACGTCGCCGAGACGCGCTTGACGACAGCGAACACCGTCAGCCCAGTCCCCGTCACCCAATCCGACCCGCCGACGTACTCCACGACATCGTCAACGCCATCGAACAGGACCGCCGGCCGCCCATTGAGGACCGCCGTCTTGAACATAGGTTTCGCCGCCGACGTGGCCTGCACGAGATCACGACCGTTACCCGACTGATCCGCCCATGTCCCGACCGGATCGCCATCCGCGAGCGCGAGCGTGTCGGCTTTCAACCAGACCGCAGGAGACAGCGACAATGGCGTGAACCCCACAACGCTCGGCGCCAACGGTCGCCGTGGCGCATGGACAGGCAGCAGAACGTCCAACGCGCTACCTACGTGATGTCCGTGACATGAACGCCCGTGCTGTCAAACGTGATCGCGAACGTACCCGCCGTCGTCGAGACCGTCGCACCGAAATCAATCCCAGCGATCAGCGGCGACGTTGAGGCCGTACCCGTCGACTTGTAGACCACAGCATCGGTTGCGCTCAGCGTCGAAGTCGTCCACGACGGGTCGGCCGCGTCCAACCGGATCTGATCGGTCGCGGTGTCGTACGTCGCGGTCTTCGTGCCAAGCGTCGCACCACCAGCCGTGTAACCCGTACCGGTGATCTCCGTGCCCGACACGTCATCGAAGAAGTCGTGCGTGTCGATGTTGATCGTGTAAGCCGTCAGCAACGCGACCTTGATCGTGTCCGTATCCCAATCCGTCACGGCCGTGCCATCCCACTGATTCTTGACCGGGATGCCGTACTGCGACGCCGTCACCGCGGCCGTCGGAACACCCTCCTTCTTCAGCGCCGTGAGGACCTTCTTCCACGCCTTCTCGTCGCCCTTCAGCGTCATGAGCTCGCGAACGAGACGATCGACGGGGACCTGCACGACCTCGACGCCCTGCACGATGTACGGCTTGGTCTGCAAGTGCTGATGCAGCTTCCCGCGCTGACGCTTCGCGCCCGGTGTGACCTTCCCGTCATCACCGACATGAACCGTCTTGATGATCTCCGCAGCCTCATCATCGGACAGGTACGGATCGCTGTCGAACGAATACGCGACGTAATCACGCTCAGCCATCACACAGATGGCCTTCGCTTCGTCCTCGTTGTCAGCCGACAGCGTGACGACACGCGACTGCTCATCGGTCTGCGACCGCAGTCGCACCTCGTACTTGGGCATGTCGGCCCTCCTATCTCAGAAATGAAGTCTCAGCTCGCGACGCCCCACCAGGCGCCGCGAGCAAGGTCAATCGTTGATCACGACGCCCTCGACGGGCGCACGATCCAACTCCGGCTTCTCAGGCAACAGCGGCAGGAGCTTCAACCGCAACGCAGCCGCACGCGACGCGTCACCAGCCAACGCCGCCTCACGAGCCACACGCGCTGCCTCCCGCAACACAGCCTGCTGCTCGCTGCGAAGCGCACGCTCGCGCTCCGCAACCGACGCGGCCTCAAGCTGCTCGCGATCCAGCATCAGGTCGAGTAGATGACCTTGATCGTGTAGCCGCCGTGCGCCTGGCCCGTGCCAGTCACGATCTCGTCAGCCACGAGAACATCACCCTCAACGACAGTCGTTGCGTTAGCAACCACCGACAGCGTGATGACCTTCTCGTCGAACGCGACGAGCGCACCGCCAGTCGTGGTCTGATGCGACGCCACGACCGTCGTGCCAACACCGGCCTGGCCCTTGTTGATGACCCTGTACGTCCGGTTGTTCGTCGCGTCAGCCGCAACCGCGGCCTCCGGGATCAACGCAACCTCACGGACAGTGCCGCCGTGCGAGCACTCGCCGATGACGTAATCCTGCACCGTCGCGGCCGTGGCCTGCGCGGGCACTTCCGTCTGCATGAGTGCCATGTCAGGCCCCCTTCTGATCGGTGGTCATGCGAGCGATGTAGTCCTCGCCCTGCTCGCGCGTGTCAACGCGCGTGATCTGCTCGCCGTCCTTGAGGACCGCGAAGCCGCTGTACTTGTGCGGCTCGAGCGTGTAGCTCGAAGCGGGCTTACGGGCCGGCATTAGGACGCCGGGGACCGCAGAACGGCGGCCGGGTAACGGTTGGCCTCGACGCCCTGCTCACGCGTGAGCGGGTTGGCGACCTGCCAGCCGACGCGGAACGTCACGCGCAGCGCCGACATATCTTGCTGCATGAGGTTGTAGATGATCGCCCCAGTGTTGTCCTGGATGACGCCCTCCTTGAAGATCTCGAACGTGATGTCCCGGCGGATGCCGAGCACGAACTGATCCCAGTCACCGACGAACAGCTCGGCGGCAGACACGCCAGTCGGCCAGAGGCCACGCATCGCGTACTGAATCGGGATGTCGTCCAGCGTGCCCGTCGCGACGTCGAGGAGCTTCTGCCCCGTCGTGTCACGCGCGCTGCGCAGCATCCGACGGTACGTGCGGCTCGCGACCGCACCGTTGACGTCGAAGCCATCGGCCTCGACGAGCCCGATGAGCTGGTTGAAGTCCTCCGCGATTCCGCCGGCCGCAGCGTTGTTGGTACCGCGCGCGTAGACGTTGCCTGCGGCGACAGCCGCGGCCGCGACGTTCGTCGGGAAGTTCAGGCCACCGGCCTGATCTCCGAAGAAGATCGTGCCGTCGAGCTGACGGCCGATCGCCTCCGCGAGCATCGGCCTCGCGCGATCCCAGATGTTGAACTCCATGTCCTCGGCGACCGCATCGGGGATCGGCAGGATCGCCGCCATCTCCTCGACATTGATGTACTTGTTCGCCCAGGCAACCTCGGTCGTCTGCTTCTGCCCGGTGTCGCCGCTGACCCAGTACACGACCGGGAGCGCCGACAGGACCGGGAACCGGGTCTGTGACGACGGCATCGGGATGCGACGGAAGAACCGCATCGCGGCGGACATCTCGTCCGCGGCCTTCGTGATCTCGGCCCCGACGTTCTCCGGGATGGTTGCCGCGACGTCAGCGCGGGTCGTCAGTGAGTCATAGGCCATGGGTGATCTACCTCCTGTGAGGTTGCTTTGGAATAGCGGCGATCACCCCGGCCTGGGGGTGGATGCCGTGCTACGAGCGCTTCGTGATGCCAGCGCGGATGAAGTCGTTCATGTCCTTCGTTGGCTCCGCCTCAGGGGCGGCACCGGAACGCAGGCGCTCCTTCGGACGACGGCGAGTGTCATCGTCTTTCGCGGGCACGAACTCCGCGAACAGTTCTGCGGCATCCGCCTCGAGCTCCTCACGAGTCGATCCCGTAAGACGCTTCGCGAGCTTGCGGACCTGCGCGATTGACATGCCCTCGGGCGCCTTGTCCAACGCCACATCGAGCTGCATCGCCGTGCGCTCCGCCGTCGTCGCACGCGTCTCAGCAGCGGTCGCCTTGTCGGCTGCCTTCTGCTCCGCCGACTTCTGGTTCTCGCGGATCTTCTCGAGTTCCTTCGCGGCGTCAGCGTTGGACTTCGCTCGCGTTTCATGCTGCCGCGCAAGCGCCTTCCACTTCTCGACCTCCGCCTGCGGGTCCGGCTCCTGCGTCGTGTCGGTGCCCGTGTCGGGCTCCTGTGTCGTCGTGTCCGTGTCGGACTCGGCCATCGTTCCTCCCGTGTCGGGTGGGTTTGCTACCGGCGCCGGAATGGCACCGAAGATCAGAAAGTCGGAGAAGCCGCACACGAGCAGTGGTCATGGGCTTCAAAGCCACCGCCCTCACCATTGACGACGCCAGCCAGCGAAGCGCAGAAGTCACATGGTGAGCCACCAGTGACGCGCTCCCAGCCGCGAGCAAGCTTGTCCTCGGCGGTCGAGAGCATCACCGTGTCGCGGCCACCCGCGAGAACGTGTCGCGTCACGTTGCCACTGACCCGCACCAACGCGGTCTGCATCGCGACCCCCGGCGACTGGCCGGCGGCCAGTGCCTTGCGAGTCATTATCCGCCCCGTGACGTACAGGCCCGCGACAACCGCCTCGTTATCCAGCGTGCCGAGACGCGGAATAGCAGAGCCACCGACCTTCTCAGCTCGCCTGAACGCCTGGTAATAATCGGCCGCGAACGACGACGACAACCGGTAGTAGCCACCGACAAGCGGAACAGTCGCAGCCACCAGCCCGTTGAACGAACGGTCGTCGCCCGTCCACAGCGGCCATAGCCGCATGAAGTCTCTGAGCGAACGAGCACGGATGCGTAGCTGGCCCTCCCTGTGCTGCGCGGTGAGCGCGATGCCCGCAGCGGTGCGGGGCACCTACGGAACCTGCTCCAACTCCGCGGCGTCGGACTCCGGAAGACGCAGCGACGTAGGCACCGCCCCCGTGAACTCCATCCCTGCGAGACCAACAAGCGCCGCAGCGGATTCGGGCGTAGCGCCCGAGCGGATGAGAACACCCATCGCGTCGGCCTTCGCCTTGATATCCGCGGGATCTGGGCCACTCTGCCGGCCGAGCATGTCCGTCAATCCGGTAAGCGGATCGCCCTGGTCGGCTGCCGCCTTCCAACGCTCCACATCCTGCGGCGTGACGCCCGGAATACGCTCCCAAAGTTCCTGCGGCGGAATACCCAGCATCGTCGCGAGCTTCCCGAGACCATCAACAACCGCGCCGAACGCACGCGCCGACGTGTCACGCCAGCGAACCTCCGCGTCGTCGGGGACCTCGATCCCGGCGGCCCGCCCCACAAGCCACATCATCTGCTCGTGCGACTCGCCCAGGCCCGTCTTGCGCTCGTCAAGCTTGCGCTCATGGCCCTTCTCAGCAGCCGCGAGAGCTTCTGCGGCCATGTTGACCAGCGTCCCGGTCAACTCGTGCACCGGGGTCTGCGAGAGCGTCGCCGCGTGGCGCAGCGACGCCTCTCGCGAGTCGATGTAGCCCTTGAGGTCGGTCTGCTCGAACTCACCGACCTTGACCTCGTTCGCGTCCACATCGAACGTCCACAGCTGCGACGCCGCGGCCTTCATGCTCGCATTCTCGTCGTCAGCCGTCCAGCCAAGGATGTACCGCTGACGAAACGCTGAGTAGTGCTGCGCGACGAGCAGTCCGAACGTCGTCAGATCGATCTGATCCTGAAGCGGAAACAGCGGCGCGACCTGACCCCGCATCGGCAAAGGCAGGCCGTCTGACGCAACATCATCGTCTGCGTCGAGATCGACCTCATCAAGAAAGCGCACAACAGGGGTCACCCCAAGGTCATGTGCCCGTGTCTCGGTGTGCTCGAAAGCCGATGCCCCCGAGCTATCCCGCTTCTCGGCCAGGAAGTACACGGCCTCGCCGTCGTACAACTTCCAAGAGCTGCGACCAAGACGCTCGAGCGCCCACAGCGGCCAGTCTGGATCCTCCCCGTAGACCGCCGTCATGTTGCGCGGCGACGCCCCGCGCATCACGGGGTACGGGTCGCCGGGCAGCACGACGCCGTAGGAGGCGCCGTAGCCGTAGGCCGCGCGATGAATCCCCGTCTGCCACCGATCCATACGGTTCGCCTGCCAGACCGTCCAGACCTCCGCGTCGTCCGCATCGTCCTTTGACCGGAACCCATCAACGAAACTGGACTGCGTCAGCGTGTCAACGACGACCGAGCAGACGTTCACCCGCGCGATCAAGGCCAGGGTGCGAACTTCGCGAGGCGCAGACGAAGGGATGACAGCTGGCAGGGCTTGCCTTCCCTTCCAGTACTGGCGCACCTTCTCAAGTCGAGGGCGCTCAGCCAGGTGGTAGCCGTGGAGGATCTGCGCCTGCTCAACGGCGGCAGCGGGACTCAAAGGCACTCGGGACCTCCCTTAGACGAACACGGCACGGCCCGAACGCTTCTTACGCTGCTTGCCACTGTTGAGCACCAGTCGGCGGACCATCCGAACACCAATCACGCAGATCGCCGCATCGATCTTCCGCGGCGAGTCCGGCGACTCCTTACCAATCGACACCCACGCCTGATACGGCCGGCGCCTCGCGTTACCAACATGACGCGCGACCCGCGAATCACCGTCGTGACCAAACTCTTTGTCGACGATCTCCGCGTGACACGCCTCAGCAGCCCGCGCGAACTCAGCGGAGTGCGACCGCATGTCCCACGCAATCGCCTGCGGCGGCTTACCAGTCGGCACCGCCCAAACAAGCAGCTCATCCTTGTAGCGCTGCGGCCACGTCGTCAACACGAACGACTCCCACTCGCGAACATCAGCGAAGAACGCGAGAACGTCGAACGTCTCGAAGGTGTTGATGACCACGCGGTCGACATCCTCAGCGTCGACCGTTGACGCGTCGTCGTTCGGGTCGGGCTCCCAGACACCGAGCGTGAACACATCGCCCGACTCCATCTCGCAGCCAACCAACGCCGTAGCGTCCTTAGACTTCGAGCCGTCGAAGAACATCACGATCTGCGACTTCGCTGGCGGCGGCTCACGATGCGGCAGCGCACCCCACTCCTCCGGTGCCACCCACGAATCATGCGCAGCGGTCGGACGATTCAGGTACTTGCGCCTTGAGTCATCCTCCCGGGCACGCGGCGACAAGATCCGCTCCGTGATGTTCACGATGTCCACCCACGGGCAATCGGCGTACACATGCTCAAGCGCACGGCGAAGCGAGTCGGGATCGCGAAGATCAGTATCGGCCGGCGCGACAGTCGCGTCGTAGAGGATGCGCGTCCTGCCGCGCGTACGGCCCTCCTCCTGCGCTAGCCACGCCTCCCAAGTGTTCTCAGCGACCGAATCCGCGCCGGGCACCCACGCATTCGACGTTTCCATCATCCGCGACCCCGACTTCGCGAGGTTGTCCCCCAGCGTCGCCGCCAACTCAACCCCACCGTTCGCCGGCTTCCAATGCTCCGTCTCGTCAGCGACGATAAAGGACCCCTCGCCGCCCTCGGCCGCAGTCGGCGAAGACGTAATGACCTCTAGCGTGCCTTCCGGCAACCGGTAGTAGCGCGTCTTGCCAACATCGAGCTGGTAGCGCGCTGCGAGCTCCGAGTTCTTCGGGGCGAACGCGCGAACCATCCGCATCGTGTTCGCCGTCTGCGACTCAGCCGTCGCCGCGATCTGCACCAGCGGCATATCGACCGTCCTGCCACGACAGCCGCCCGGAGCCTTCGCGTCGAAATCCAGTAGCCGCACCGGGCCACAGAACTCCGTCAGCGACTCCGCCGCCGCGAACGGTGACTTGCCCGAGCCCTTCGCCAAGCGCCGGACACCGTGGTTGAACAACCAGCGGCCGTCCTCGTCGACCGCGTACCACCACAACAGAAAGCGGAACTGATTGAACGTCGGCTTAAACGGATGCCCTGCCAGCGGCCCATTCGGCTGGATGAGGTTGCGGACCATCCAGCCCGCCGCCTCAAACCCAAGAGTCAGGGGCGGCTCGCCGGGTGGAAGGGTGCAGAGCCGGTCAGTTGGCGAGACGCGCCGTATCCGCGATGACGAAGGCGCACCGGTGCTCGCGCAGGATCGCGTAGAACTCGTCGTGGAAGTAGCTCGGGTGGCGCACCTCGAACGCGTGGCGGTACGGCACGTTTGCCGCCGCATCCACGAGCGCGCCACGACTGAGCCGCTCGTCGTGCTGCCGCGCCACCGCCTCCGCCTCCGACGCACTTCGCGGCAGCTGACGCATGAACGAGTCCATCCGCTCGGCGTCGAACGAATAGGTCGCCGGCAGTTGCCAGAGGAACGGGCCCGTGCGCGTCCCCAGCGCCAGCACGCCGCTCGCGAAGAAATTTCCGAGCGCGGTCTCGGAGCGCCGCAGCTTGAGGTTGTGCGTGATGAATCGGCCGCCCTTGACCGCGAAGACGAAATTCTCGTTGGGCACCGCGGCCATCCATCGCTCGAACACCGCCGGCGACTTGAGGCTGTAAAACGTGCCGTTCAGCTCGATGCTGTTGAATTGTCGGCTCGCGTACTCGAGCCATTTGCGCGCCGGAAGATCGTCGGGATAGAATCGCCCGCGCCACGGCTTGTAGTCGTAGCCGCTGATGCCGATCCATGCGTTCCCCACCCGAGCCCGCGCGCGACCGCGCTCCTTCGACTTCGCGGCGCCTCGCGCATGCGAGGGAACAGAATGGCGATCGAGTGCTCATGCGGGTCGCCGAGGCAGATAGAGTGCCAGCCAACGGTTCGGCATCGAGGACACGGTGGCGCAACAAGAAGCGGTCGCCTCCACCGCACAGTGGAGGCGACCGCTCTCATCCTTCAGCGCACCTTCGAGCTTCGTGACCCTAGACGGCCACCTCTTTCAGTACGTTCGCCTCGGCCGTCGTCGGATCGATGATCGACGCTATTTCCAGCACCTTGTCCGCCGGAAAGCCAGCGAGACGCGCGTGCTCTCGAATGAGCTCACTGTTGGGCGCAATGTAGATGCACGTGATCCTGTCCTCCGTCACGTAGCTCTCGAGCCACTGGATCGAAGGCCCGAGCTGCGTGAGAACACTGCACGACTGGGCCGACATGGCCTGGAGGTCCGCGCGCGACATGGCACCCGCGTTGACGACCTCCCGTTCGATCAGATACTTGGGCATCTGCGTGCTCCGCTTGTAGAGTGTGGGTTTCACTGATGGGACATGGAGGCGACATCGGTGGTGTTGTCGCAGTTCACAGCGGGATTCCAGTCGGCGTACAATCCGCTCGAATTTGCGGTCCACGCCCATACGTGCAATCCCCACAGCTGAAACGTATCGTTCTGCTTGAACTGCTGGCCGAAAAGCACCGGCGGTGTGTCACTGCGCGCATGTGCCGTGTACGGGATGATGTATTCGACGGCCACGAGCTTCAGCGAGTGATCCGCCTGCGGCTCGTACAGAAGCAGCTCCGGCTCGTCGACTTTCGCCGTGCCGTCGATCAGGGCCGTGTTGCCGTAGTGGAAGCCCATGCCGCCCAACGCCGAATCGCTCATGCAGGACGTGATCTTGGCATTCCATCCGGCGGTCGACGCCGATTCGAAGCTCTGGAACGGAGCCGTCACGCGACGGAGCGTCGCGAGATCCGCGCTCTGGCCGGAAGAGGTGGGATCGTCGCTGCATGCGGCAAGCAGCGCGAATCCCGTGAGCAGTGCTGCGGTCAGTCTCATCGTGTCCTCGTTTGTGATAGGTTTTCTCTTGCCCGCACGAGAACGATGAGCCGGAGCCCTTAACGGGTCATTCTGCTTGGAATTAGCTACGAGTTAGCGGCATGACGAACACCCTGTGATCACCGTTCAGCTACTCGGCGGCGCGAGCCTGCGCTCCGCGAACGCGCCCCTGAGCGGCCCTCCGGCGCAGCGCCACCGCATCGCGCTGCTCGCGCTCATCTCTGCCTCGTGGCCGCAGCCCATCTCCCGCGAGCGGGCGATGGCGCTGCTCTGGCCCGAGCGCGACTCCGCGAACGCGCGTCGTCTCCTCAACCTCGCCGTCCACGTATTGCGCGCGGCACTCGGCGACGGCGCGATCGCTTCGACGGGCGATGCGCTCGTGCTCGATCCCTCCGTGGTCCGATGCGACGTTGTCGACCTGCGCGAGGCGATTTCGGCGCGCGACTTCGCGCGCGTCGCGAAGGTGTACGTGGGCCCGCTGCTCGACGGCTTTCACCTCGATGACTCCACGGAGTTCGAGTACTGGCTCGATGAGCGGCGCAGCGAGCTCGCGCACGCGTACGTCGGTGCGCTGCTCGAGCTGGATGCGGCGCAGGAACGGTCCGGCGACGTGCACGGCCGCGTTGGGACGTGTCGCCGCCTCGTCGCGTGCGATCCGCACTCGAGCGTGTACGCACGGAAGCTCATGCATGCGCTGAGCGCCGCGGGCGATCGCACCGGCGCCCGGATGCACGCGCGACGAGCACGCGCAGCGCCTGCGCGCCGACCTCGAGCTCGACCCGGATCCCGACGTCATGGCGCTCGCCCAGGAGCTTGCACGCGCGCCGTCGCGCCCTGCACCCGCGCGCAGCATCATCGCTCGTCCAAAAAGCACGACCGTCGCGGTGCTGCCTTTCGTGAATCTCAGCGCGGGCGCGGACGGTGAATCCTTCGCCGATGGGATCACCGAGGATGTGATCGCCCATCTCTCGCAGATTCGCTCGTTGGGCGTGATCTCGCGCACCTCGGTGATGCCGTACAAGGATCGCCAGCTGAGCATGAAGGAGATCGGCGCAGCACTCGGCGCCGCGACGCTGCTCGACGGCAGCGTGCGCTGCACCGGCGATCGCGTACGCGTCGTTGCGAAGCTCATCGGCGCCGAGAGCGGCCAGAATCTCTGGGCCGAGACGTACGACCGCCAGCTCGTCGATATCTTCTCGATCCAGACGGACGTCGCACTCCACATCGCCGGTGCGCTCGAGGCAGAGCTGACGCGAGACGAGCACGCGCGGATGCACCGCGAGCCGACGAAGGACCTGCAGGCCTACCAGCTCTTCCTGCAGGGCCGGCGGTGGCTCAGCAGCTCCACGCAGGAGTCCATCGCCCGCGCCATCGATTGCCTCGCGCGTGCGGTCGCGCGCGATCCCTCGTTCGCGCTCGCCTTCGCGGCTCTGGCATCGGCGCATCTGGAGTCTGTGGAGCACGGCGGTGCGTCGCCGGACGACGCGTATGCGCGCGCATTCGAGGCGGCGCAGACGTCGCTCCGGCTCGACCCCGAGCTCGGCGCCGCGCACTGCACGTTCGCGCATCTCTAAGACGCGGGACTTCGACTGGGCGGGAGCAGAGCAGGAGTTCAAGCGTGCGCTCGAGCTGAGTCCGAGCTACGCCCTGGCCTACGATCTGTACGGGCGCCTGTGCGCATCACTCGATCGCTTCGACGAGGCGATCGCGCTGTCTACGCGCGCACAGGAGCTCGACCCGCTGGCGCATCGGAACGATCTCGCCACGACGCTCCTTCGTGCAGGCCGAATCAGCGAGGCGATCGTGCGTGCGGAAGCCTCGGCCGAGCTGGATCCGAGCCACACGCGCACGCGCGCGACGCTCGGCTGGGCGTACTTCCTCGCCGGCCGCAAGGAGGAAGGTGTAGCGCAGCTCGAGCGCGCCGTCGACCTCTCTCCCGCCGCGACAATGTGGATGGGGCAGCTGGCCGCGGCGTATGCGATGTCGGGGAAGGAAGCGTACGCGCGCGCGATCCTCGCGTCGCTGGAGGTCCGCGCGAGGGTCTCCTACATCTCGCCATACGGCCTGGCGTACATCTACACGGGTCTCGGCGAATACGACAAGGCGATCGAGCTGCTCGAGCGCGCGGTGTCGGAGCGCGCTGGTCCCACGTACGGCATCAAGGGCTCGTTCATCTTCGCGCCGCTGCGCGCGCACCCGAGATTCCGCGCATTGCTGGCACAGATGCGACTCGCCTGACGGTGGCCCGCAGCGGCGCGCCAGCAGCGGCGCGCTCGCCCCGACGCTAGTTCCCCGGTCCTCCATAGCGCACCGAGCCGAAGCCCGTGCGCGCAATGTCGTAGTCGGCGGCCACCGTGGCGCTCAGCATCTGTTGATCGCGGTACCAGCATACCCAGTCTCGTGCGACCACATCGCACAACGTGATCATGCTCGCCGCGGATCCGACGGCCGGGAAGGAGCCGTTGCCCATGTCGGTCTTCGGCGGCACGCCGTTGTGCGTCGAGACTTCGCCGAACCACTGGATCGTGTTGGCGAGCGTGTACTCGCCATTCCACTCGGTGCCGGGATAGTAGCCGAGCCACTGGTTGTCGAACCACGCCCACCAGTTTCCCTGGTAGAACACGTAGCCGACGTAGACCTGCTTACCCTTGAGCGCCACGAGGCTCTGCCCGGGGAAATACGTGCTGCTGTACTGCACCCAGCCGCACGCATTGTAGCACGTCGGCACCCAGTCTTTCCAGTGAAAGACGAACAGAATGCGGCTCCGCATCCGAGTACTGATCCGTGGACACGTTCCATCCGAGCTCGATGATGTTCCCCGCCTTCGCGCCGCCCTGCACGGAGATCTCGTTGAGCGTGTGGCCCGTACCGCCCGATCCATTGTACGCGGGCTGCTCGACGGTGAGCGTCATCCCGCCGCCGTCTGCATCGCGGCTCACGGCGGCATTGCCGTAGTAGTAGCAGGCGTCGCCGTTGAGCGTGCCGTCGCACTTCGCGCTCGGATCAGGCGGCTCGGGCCTCTTGTGCTCGCGGCGTTTGCCGTAGACGCTGTCGAAGGGGAGGATCACGCTGCGGTCGCGCGCCGAGATCGAGCGTGATGCTGTCCTTGGGCACGGGCGTGCGCCTAATGTCCGCGCCGATGAGCGGATTGCCTTTCGCCGCGCCGCGGCGCGGGAGGAATCTCGCGACGTTCGGCACGTAGCCGTCCTTGCACGCGGGCTTCAGCATGGACGCGGGCATCGCCGCTCGCTGGGAATCCGGTCGCTGCGCTCGCGCCCCCGCCTTTCCGGAATCGACGCGCAGCGCGGGCATCGCGAAAGGCGGCGCCTCGACGCTGCGTCGCGCGACGCACTCGTCCTTCGTATTCGGAGGGACTTCCTTCGGACGACACGCCCCCAGCGCCCACGCGGCCGCGGCGATCAGGAGGAGGGCGCACGTCGTGCGCTGGGCGCGTCGAAGCCGCGTGCTCCGGGCGCGAATGGCGTGCAGACGTGAAATGGGCGAGAGTGAGAGTGAGAGTGAGACTGAGAGTGACATGTTCGCTCCCTGATGCGAGGCGCTGCGGCCGCAAGGTTCTCAGGGCCTCCTCACGATGCATCGTGCGCCGCGGGCTGCTCCTGTAAATGCGAGCGGCGAATGGCGACGAATGCGGACATGTCGGGTGTATTGTTCGTCCGCACGGCAGGCCGCAGGTAAAGGCGCGGGCGCGAATAGTGCCCCACGCGTTGTATTCCAACTTTCGAAAAATCCAGGAGACCGAACATGAGCACATCGCTGCCGCGCGAGCTACCCGTCGTGCGCAAAGGGCAGGGAAGTGTCAAACTGTCACGCGAGGAATTCGAGCGCCGCTATCGGGAGCGCTTCTACGATCCGTCGTTCGACGGTGTGAAGTCGGAGATCGATCGCGTCGTCGACGTTGCGTGGAAGAACTACGACGAATACCACAAGAGCCCGCGGACGCGAAAGGCCGGTCCGGAATTCTCCGATCCGGACTTCGATCTTCCCATCGAATGGCTCGACGCGCGTGCGAAGATCAAGGAAGCGCAGCTGAGGCACGATGATGCCACGTCTCCTCGGCGCGTTCTGTCATCTGCGGCTCATCGCGCAGCGACGAGACGTGCCCGGGCGAGATGTCGAAGAGCTGGCGTCTGACGCAGCTCGTACGGCAGGTCGTCGACGAAAGCGCGGGGTTCGAAATCGATGTGCTCGATCTGAGCCACGAAACGTCGCAATACGGCCGACAGATCTTTCCGTGCAAGGCGTGCGTTGCGACGGCGATGCCGCTGTGCAACTGGCCATGCTCCTGCTACCCCAATCACGCGCTCGGCCAGGTGAACGACTGGATGAACGAGCTCTACCCGCGATGGGTCGCGGCGCACGGGATCGTCATCGTCACATCCGTCAACTGGTATCAGGCGCCGAGCGTGCTGAAGCTGATGATCGACAGGCTCGTCTGCGCGGATGGCGGCAACGAGGATCCAACGAGCACGCACGGCAAAAACCCTGATGAGGCGAAGGCGCTCGAGCTCTCGGGGTGGGACTTCCCCAAGCACCTGTCCGGACGCGCGTTCGGAGTCGTGGTTCACGGCGACGCGGCGGGCACGGAGACGCGGGTTGCAGCGCGACCTCGGCCTGACGATGGTCTTCATCGCCCATGACCTGTCGGTCGTGCGCTACATGTGCGACCGGATCGCGGTGATGTACCTCGGCAAGATCGTCGAGCTCGACCTCCTACGAGGAGCTACGAGCACCCCCGCCATCCGTACACGCGGGCGCTGCTGTCGGCGGTCCCGGTGGCCGACCCGCAGCTCGCCAAGGCGCGCCGGCGGACGATCCTCCGGGGCGACCCGCCGTCGGCGACGAGCCCGCCCGCCGCCTGCCGCTTCCACACGCGCTGCCCGCAGTTCGTCGCCGGCGAGTGCGACGTGCGCGAGCCGCCGCTCGAGCCCAAGCCCGGCGGGGTCTCGCCGCGTGCCACTTCCCGCTGGCCGACGTATCCTGATGGCGCCGCACGCGCCCCGATAGCTCAGCTGGACAGAGCGTCCCCCTCCTAAGGGGAAGGCCGCTGGTTCGAATCCAGCTCGGGGCACTTGACTCGTCGAAGCGCAGCCAGGCGCACCGCGGGCGCATGTACAGCAGAGGCCGCACCGGATCGCTACGAGCGGGCGGGACGAGCGCCGCGCATGTCGACGATCGTGCGCAGCGCGCCTTGGAGGCTGTGCTCGACGGCACCCGTTGACGTCGGCTCAGCAGTCGTTGAGGTAGCTGTCGTCAAGGATTTGTTGAATCGCCAGCCTCAGGTCTTCGCTAGCGGACTCGTCGAGCTGCTCCTTAAGGGTCGCGGCACGTTCCCGGAGTGCGTCTGCGCCGAGCAGCTTGATCAGGGGGTCGGCATGCAAGCGCCGCTCGCGTGCGCCGCCAAACTCGTTCGAGCTTTCCTGTGTGACGATCGACTTCTCGAGCGCGCTGGCAGCGACGGCGTCGTGGCCAAGGAGTACGACAGCCGCGTCGTCACCGACGCGCTCTTGGACTTCGAGCAGCAGCGACTTGAGCTGTTCTTCTTCGGCAAGCTGCTGTGGAGGCGCGGCGCGGATGGCCGCCGCGAGCTGATCGCGCAGCTCGGCGGTGCGATCGAGCGGCACGATGTCGATCTCGGGTCGCGACGATCCATCCTCGTCGTGTGTGCCGAAGAACATGAGGACTTCGAATCGCGTCGTGAGCGTGGGCGCTTGTTGCAGTACAGACTCCACTGCGCCAATCCGCGCCTGTTCGTCTTGCAACCGGTGGAGCATGCCTTCGATCAGGCTGAGGACCATGCGCATCGGGCGAAGCGCAAAGAAGCTCTCCCGGCGTGGCATGCGCGACGGTACGGCGAGAAAGACGATGGCGAGCGACGGCAGGTCATTGACGTTGGCAGCGTCGACCTCGTCGCGCAGCCGGCTTAGAAGGTCGTACAGGCGCCGAGGTTCCGTACCGTCCAGCAGCGCCTGCAGCTGCTCGGGATGAGCGAATGCTGCGAGCGCCGCGTCGACGTCGCGGCGCGCGACCTCATCGGACCCGATCGCAGCATGCAGATAGTGCTCAAGTATCGGGCGCGCCGCGACACGCCGATCGCGACGCCAGTGTCGTTGGTTGGGTGCGTGCGAGCCCGAGCCGAAGATCCGCCCCGCCGCCGGGAACAACGAGCGAAGGATGTGCGTGGCCGCGGCAGCATTGGTGCTGTTCTCGAGCGCGCCGTCGACGAGCTTCTTGGCCTCCGCTTCTCGCTCGTCTGCCGGGCGGAAGTCCAGCGCACCACCGCGATCGCCGGTAAGGACCGCCGCCAGCCGCGGCAGTGCTTCGTGAACGTCGGGGTCGAAGACCCGCAGTGCCTCAAGGGCCAGCACGTCCATCGAGGCGACCTCGCCGGTCATCGACTCGACCGCAGCGGGAGCCACGTTTTGAAGCGTCGCCCGTCCCGCAGCGTCGCGAGGTACCTGTCGATCCCGCCCGCGACCATGTTGCTCCAACTGGCGACGTCCCAGGCGGTCAGCGCGTCCTCGGGCAAACCTCGTCGAGCCACGCGAACGTGAGCCCGACGACGCGCTCGCGACGAGTGGGGGGCAGGCTGAAAGGCGCCTGCACGATTTTCTCCAAGTACGACCGGCCGTCCCGCGCACCATGCGCAGACAATGCGCGCTCGACGCGCGACCGCTCGTACGCGAGCAGGTACACGACGCCGGGCAGATCGCCGACGAGCTTGACCAGCCGGACGACTTCGCGGATTTCGGGCGAGGTCAGTCTGTCGACATCATCGACGATCACCACGATTCGCTCAGGCCGCTCTGCAAGCTGCTTTCGGAGTCGCTCACGGGCGATGAGCGCTGATCCGCGGTGGCGTTCGAGAAGCTGCTCCGGCATTGTCGCCAAGCCGCCCGCTGGACCCATGAGGACACTTGCGGCCGGAGCTATCGCGGCGCCGTAGTCGCTCAACCGCTCACCGAGCTTGTGCAGGCGCTTGCCTCGCCGGCTCTTGAGTTGCTCTGCGAGTTCCTCGAAGAATCGCGCGACGAGCTGCTCAGCGCCGGTAAACATCCACGGCTCGAAGTGCAGGACGACGGTGTCCGTCCCGAGGCGTTCCTCGACGAGATTCAGCAAGGAGGTCTTGCCCGATCCCCAGGCACCCGATAAGCCGATAACGAATCCCGCATCCGCCGGTGCCCGGCGCGCTTGAGCAACGAGCCGGTCGACGAGCCCACCACGGTCGAGCAAGTCCGCGTCACTCGAGGCGATGGGAAGGTCAGCGTTGGGCGACCGTACCTCAGACATCGGCAGGCCCTGGGACGTGCGGCTGCACACGATCGCGCGCACGGTGGACGCGTGCCAGCGCGCACCGCCCTGCGCGGTAGCCACTCCCTCGGCGCTCAACGTCCGCGCGATGCTTGCGAATGACCCACCGGGGCCATGCTCGCGCAGGATCCGGTCGGCCGCGTCCGGTGCCAGCAAGCGTGGCCTCCCAAGAGTCACTAGGACCAATCGTAGAACCGCGCGTGACCCGCTAACGTT
>CAVVAI010000004.1:0-38152 GCA_963746085.1 uncultured beta proteobacterium | reverse complement strand
CATTCCGCGCACCACCGCAATGCTCTGACCGAACGCGTTATCGACGCGCAGGATTTCGCCCTTGACGAGTTGGGTGATTGCCCGGTTGAGGCTGGTGTCCATTGCGGCTCCCCTATTCGCTTAGCTGATGCGCCCTTTGTATGTATGGGTGTCATCTTCGCGGGGAGCCGTTGCGCGCGCATTTCAGCGCGCCGCGCGGCCATTTCAGTTGCAACGCTCGGTTGCAACGTTCGGTTGCAACGTCAGGGGCTGAGGGACTGCTAGCTGCGCAGCACGCCGGCGAGGCTGCGCGCGATATCGCGCGAGACCAGCGGCTTTGCCAGCACCTCGACGACGCCGGCATCGTGCGCGCGTGCGTGCAGCGCAGGAGTCACGTAGCCGCTCATCAGTACGATCGGTATGTCGGGATGCAGCTTGCGAATCTCTTTGGCGAGCTCGGAGCCCGTCATATCGGGCATCGCTTCGTCGGACAACACCGCATCGAAGCGCTGCGGCGATGCGCGAAAGGTTTCGAGCGCCGCGGTGCTCGAGGCGAATCCGACCGGCTCGTATCCCAGCATCGCCAGCATTTCCTCGCCGACCTTTACGAGCGCTTCTTCGTCATCGACCAGCAGGATCGTTTCGCCGCTGCCGCTGGCAATCCTCTCCTCCGGGGCGGCCGGCGCAGCAACGCGCCCCTCACGCGGTAGGTAAACGGTGAAACTAGCACCCGCACCGGGCGTGCTCTGAACGTCGATTCCGCCCCCAAGGTCGGTCACGATGCCGTGCACCAGCGATAGGCCGAGTCCGGTACCGACACCCACTCCCTTGGTGGTGAAGAATGGATCGAACATGCGCTCGAGCACGTGCGCAGCGATGCCGTGACCGGTGTCGCGCACGCTAAGCCGAACATATCTTCCGGTCGCTAACGTGCCGGTCGACAACGTGCCGGCTTCAGCAAGCTCGACAGGTTCCAGCGCCACCGTCAGCGTCCCTTCGGATTGCATCGCCTGCATCGCGTTGGTACACAGATTCAATACGACCTGGTGAATCTGGGCCGCATCTCCCATCACCGCGGAGTCCCCGGCAGCTAGGTTGCGTTCGATACGCACCCCGTGCGGCACCGAATCGGCGATCGCGTCGAGCGTTTCAGCGACGATCGACTGCACGTGCACGGCAACGCGCTCACCGATGTTGCTGCGGCTGAATGCAAGTATTCGTTCGACCAGCGACTTTGCGCGCATGCCGGCGCTGATCGCCGCGTCGATATTGCGCCGGAGCGGCGTGCCTTCGCGCGCGTCTTTCTGCGCCATCTCGCCGTAGCCAAGAATCGCGGAGAGCACGTTGTTGAAGTCGTGCGCGATGCCGCCTGCCAGGGTGCCGATCGCTTCGAGCTTCTGCGCCTGTCTCAGTTGGCATTCGAGCCGATCGCGCTGCAGCTCGGCGTTCTTGCGATCGCTGATGTCTTCCATCGAACCGGCCATCCGGTACGGCTCGCCTTTTTCGTCGCGCAGAGCTACGCCGCGCTCGCGGTACCAGTGCCAGTCTCCGGTGCGTTGGTGGCGCAGGCGGTATTCGACCTCCCAAAACTTGCCGGCACCGCCGAGGTACGCCGCCAGGGCATCCTTCACCCGCTTCTCGTCGTCCGGGTGATAGCCGAACAGCGGCCACCACTGGTTGCATGGGCGCATCGGTTCACCGGGATCGAGGCCGAGCAGCTCCTGTGCGCGGGCCGAGAAGAAAAACGTCTCGCTGCGCATGTCCCAGTCCCACATGCCTTCGTTCGATCCGGCCACCGCCAGTTGATAGCGCTCCTGCGATTCGCGCAATGCCTCTTCCGCGCGCTTTTGCGCGTCGACGTCGCTGATCGAGCCCGCCACGCGGAGCGGGCGCCCGGCGGAGTCGCGCACGCACTTGTTGCGATGGCGAATCCAGCGGCACGCGCCATTCGGCAGCAGCACCCGGTATTCGCCTTCACGCAGCTCGACGTGACCGTCGAGAAAGTTCTGCAGATCGTCGCGCACTCGCTGCACGTCGTCCGGGTGATACTTCACGAGATCGCGCCACTCGGCGCGCGACCGCAGCGTCACGTTTGAATCGATGCCCATGATGCGCATCGCGCGCGGCGACGAATACATGCGGTCGTTGACGACGTCCCAATCGACGATGCCGTCGTTCGATCCCGCGACCGCCAGTGCGAATCGCTTCTCGCTCTGGCGCAGCGCATCTTCTGCGCGCTTGCGCTCGGAAACGTCGTTGGTTGCGCCGGCCATCCGCACGGCTTTGCCGCTGGCGTCGCGAAAGCATTGCCCGCGCGAATGAATCCAGCGGAGCGCGCCGTCGCGCAGGATGAGCCGGTACTCGGTCTCGAATTGCTCAGTGACGCCCGCGATGTGATCGTCAACGCTTCTTTGCAGCGCGCCAAGATCGTCGGGATGGATATCTATCAGCGCGCCGAATTCGGCCCGGGTAGTGAACTGCGTATCGGGCAGGAGTTCGAAGATTTCGCGCATCATCGGCGACACGAACAGCTCGTCGCTTGCCAGATTCCAAACCCAGTGTCCCTCTTTCGAGCCGGTGGTTGCGATCACGTAGCGCTCTTCCGACTCGCGCAACGCATCTTCTGCACGGCGGTGGGCATCGATGTCGCTGACTGATCCAGCCAGTCGCAGCGGCTTACCGGCTGGGTCGCGCACGCAAAGCCCGCGCGCGCGTACCCAATGCCAGCTCCCGTCCTGGCGTTGCACGCGGTACTCGATCGCATACGCGGGCGAGCGGCCTTCCAGATGTGACTGCATTGATTCGGCGCGGCGCGCCTGATCGTCCGGATGAATTCGAAGCGATGCGAACCACTCGCCGGCATCGTTTTTCTCGGGTCCGGGCAACAATCCCAAAATCTCGCGCGCGCGCGCCGAAGCAAACACGCGCCGCGTTTGCATATCCCAGTCCCAGATGCCGTCGTCGGAACCGGCGACCGCCGCCGCAAATCGCTCTTTGGACGCTTCGAGTGATGCGCTGGCTGAGCGTAGCCGCGATAGCTGGCGCGTCAACAACGCCAGCAAGAGCGCCGCCAAGGCGCCGAGCGCAAGCGTACGAGCGGCGGTGCCCAGTGCCTGCTCACGCCACGGCGCGAGCGCGACGGCGGTGTCGCGCGACACCAGAACGATCATTGGATAGTCCGGCACTTCTCTGAGCGCGACAAATCGCTCGACACCATCAACCGGGCTGACCATCCGCATCGTTGAAGATTGACCTGCCGCGCGTGACGCCAGCAACTGATCGAGCGGCGGAAAGTGCCTGCCGAGCGCTGAGTCTGCCGGCGGATAGCGCGCGAGCAAGGTACCCTGCCGGTGCATCAGCGTGACTTTGGTCGCCTTGTCCAGCTGAACGTCTCGGTAGAACTGCTGGAAGTACTCAATGCGGCCGCGTGCGGCGATCGTTCCGGCAAAATGTCCGGCTTGGCTTTGAAGCCGGCGGCCAATCGGAAAAAACCACTGGCCATCGACGCGGCTGACAATGGCGTCGCCGATCAGCAAATCGATTTTTGGATCGTCGCGTACCTTCTGAAATGCGGGTAACGCTGCGACATTTGCGGTCGTGTCGGGGGCGGGATAGAGCCACGAGATCGCACGCACGCTGCCGTCGGCATTATGCATCGCCAGGCCGTCAGCCTGCACCAGACCGACCGCCTGTTCCTTCAAATAGTTGTGAAGCTCTTCATCGCTCGACCTCGACAATGCGCCCTTGTGAAATTGCACTGAGATGTGGCGCAACACCACATCGATCGCTTGCACACTGCGGGCGGTCTGCTCGGCGATGATGCGGGTCTGTGTCTCGAGCTCGCGGCCGGTTTCCCCGACGCTGACTCGATAGCCGCGAATGATGTCGGTGGCCGCCAGCCCCGCGATTACGGCGATCAGGAACGCGCCGATCCACGGCACGCTGCGCGCCGTCCACTGGCGCGAGGCGAACGCGGCAATGCCACCGGCGCGGCTCACTGGTGCATCCTCATCGTCGATCCTGAAATTGGGTACCGTCATTTCGCGCGCGGCGCCTTGCCGTCGCATGTCGGTTCGCGGAGCGCCAGATTACAACTGAAACGCGCATCGCCGGTGCTCAGGATACTGCGCCACCGATACCTCACAATCCGGCCTGATTCACCACCGGAGAATTCATGAAACTTGCACAGCGGGTCGCCGTCATCACCGGCGCCGCGCAGGGGATCGGTGCTGCCTGCGCGCGCTTGTTCGCCGCACAGGGCGCGCAGGTCGTGCTGGCGGACATCAACGAAGCGAACGGACCGGCTCTGGTCGACGAGATCGTCAAGGCGAGGGGCACCGCGATCTTTCAGCGAACCGACGTTGGCGCGGCGCGCGACTGCACGGCGCTGATCGAGCGCGCCGTCGCGCAATTCGGGCGCATCGACATCGTCGTCAACAATGCGGGCATCGTTCACGGAGCTGAGTTTCTCGACTTGGCAGAAGCAGATTTCGACCGCGTGTTGCGGGTCAACTTGAAAGGCGCGTTCCTGTGCGGGCAGGCCGCAGCACGCCGTATGGTCGCGCAAACGCCGCGCGAAAACGGCGACCGCGGCGTCATCATCAACATGTCGAGCATCAATTCGGTGGTCGCTATTCCGAATCAGGTGGCGTACACGGTCAGCAAGGGCGGCCTCAATCAGTTGACGAAAGTGATGGCGCTGGCGCTTGCTCCACAGCGGATTCGTGTGATGGGCATCGGTCCGGGCTCGATTGCCACCGAGATGCTCAAGGCGGCCGTGCTGACCGAAGGCCCGGCGCGCGCTCGCATCATGTCGCGCACGCCGCTACAGCGCCTGGGCGAGCCCGATGAAATCGCGAAGGTGGCGCTGTTCCTGGCGAGCGACGACGCGTCGTACATGACCGGTACTACGGTGTACCCCGACGGTGGGCGGCTGGCCTTGAACTACACGGTCTGACGTGTCGACAATCGTCCTCGACCCGGCGCGCGAGCGCCGCATGCTGATGACGCTGGCGGCGATCCAGTTCACGACCGTGCTCGACTTCATGGTGATCATGCCGCTCGCACCGCAATTTGCACGCGTCTTCGAGCTCTCCACGCAGCAGTTCGGCTGGCTGATCTCTGCCTACACGTTTGCCGCCGCGATCGCCGGCATCGCCGCCGCGGTCGTCATCGAGAGATTCGAGCGCAAGCGGTTGCTGCTGGCGGTGTACGTCGGCTTCGTGGCCGCGGCCGCGGTGACTGCGAGCGCGCAGAGCTTCGCGATGCTCTTGTTCGCCCGTGCACTGGCCGGCATGTTCGGCGGCGTGCTCTACGGAGTGATCTTCACCGTTATTGGCGACACGATTCCCGAAGCGCGGCGCGGACGCGCCACCGGCGTCGTGATGACCTCATTCGCCGTGGCGACGGTGGCCGGTGTGCCGCTCGCGTTGCTGCTGTCGAATGCGTTCAACTGGCGCGCAGCGTTTGTCGTCGTTGCCGTGTCGGGCGCGATCAATGCGTTGATCGCGCAGCGCACGTTGCCGAGTGTTGCGCACACCGGCGCAGTTGATAGCGGGAAGCATCCTGCGCTGTGGAGCGAGTTCGCGCGCACGCTGACCTTCCCCAACCACTTGCGCGCGTTCGCGTTCACGTTGCTGATGATGGTCTCGGGCTTTATGGTGATTCCATACATCAGCCTGTACATGACGTTGAACATCGGCTTGCCCGAAGCCCAACTCCCGTTGATCTACCTGGCGGGCGGCATCGCCACTTTCTTCACCGCGCGCTGGTTTGGACACTGGGCCGATCGCCGGGGAAAGCGCACGGTCTATCGCTGGGTCGCGCTGATTTCGATCGCGCCGCTGTTGATCATCACGCACGCGCCTGTGCTGCCGCTGGTAGGAACACTCGCCATCGCCGTGATGTTTTTCGTCTTTGTCTCCGGCCGGATGGTGCCCGGCATGGCAGTGGTCACCAGCGCCGCGCGGCCGGGCGGGCGGGCTTCTTTCATGACGCTCAACGGGTCGGTGATGCAGATCGGATCGGGTTTCGCAGCTACGCTCAGCGGCGCGCTGATTCAGCGCCTGCCGTCGGGCGCATTGCAGCACTACAACTGGGTCGGATGGATCGCGGCGGCCGCGACGCTGGTCGCGATCTGGTGGGTGGGCACGATCGAAACGCTCGACGCGGCGCCGGCAGTTCCGATCATCGAGGAGCCGATCGGATAGCGTTAAGTGCGCGTTTTGCGGCGCTTCGCGGGTTTCTTCAGTGGCTTTGCAGGCGCCTTCGGCGATACAGGCGCAGCGGCCGCAGCGATCCGAGTGAACTGATCCTGCAAGGTGTTCCACCAGGCGGCCGGGTTCAACGGAGCCGCGATCGCGGCGTCTGATGCCGTATCGGATCGTTTGCCCGCGCGCCGACTCGACTTTTTCGGTGCGTCCGGCGGCGCCACCCTCAGAGCTTGCGCCTGCGCGGCGGTCGATTCTTCCGCCTTCATCGCGGCGAGTCCCAATGCAACTTCCGGCGGCGGGTTAGATGGCAGCTTCGCCACGGCGTCGGACCTGCCGAGCATCGGCGCCAGCATTGCTCCGCTGATCCCTTTCAGGGTTGCGATCGTCGCGCGCTGCACTTCGAGACTTTGGATCGTCGTGCGCAAGATGCCCGCGTTCAGCTCGAGCCATTGCTCCACCGCACGCAGATCCGCAATGCGCTTTTCGAGCTCGTTGACGTCCAGCGTCGGCGCAAACATGTTCGGCAGCTGCTGCGGGACGCGCGCCGCCATCGATGCCAGGTTGCCGGGCGTTGGAATTCCGGGCAGGCCGGCAAAGCCCCACATCTTCTTCATCAGCTCGAGGCTTTCGCCCACCGGGTTCGAGAACGGCAAATTGCCGGCACGCTTGGTCGTCATGCTGTCTCCGATCTGCGCTGATTGACTAACAACGGCGCCACCGTCTGCTCGATCGCCCCGAAGATCGATCGCCCGTTTTCATCGAACATCTCGATGCGCACCTGGTCACCGTATTTCATGAACGGCGTCTTGGCTGCACCGTGCTCGATCATCTCGAGGCTGCGCTTTTCAGCGATGCAGCAGTAGCCGCGGCTGCGATCGACGTTCGACACCGTGCCCGAACCGATCACCGACCCGGCGCGAACGTTCCGGGTTTTTGCAACGTGGGCGATCAGCTGCACAAAGTTGAACGTCATGTCGTCGCCGGCATTCGGCTCGCCGACTTTGGCTCCATTCCAATGCACCGTCAGCGGCCGATGCACTTTATCGTCACGCCACGCATCGCCGAGCTCATCAGGTGTGATTGCCACCGGCGAGAACGCGGTGGCCGGTTTGCTCTGAAAAAAACCAAAGCCCTTTGCCAACTCCGCCGGGATCAGGTTGCGCAAGCTGATGTCGTTGACCAGCATCAGCAATCGAATGTGCGGGCCGATACTCTTCGGCTTCGCGCCCATCGGCACGTCGCCGGTAATGACGGCGACTTCTGCTTCGAAGTCGATGCCATGCTCCTCGCTCGGGCACACGATGTCGTCGTGCGGGCCGAGCAGATCGTCGCTGCCGCCCTGGTACATCAAAGGGTCGGTCCAGAACGACGGCGGCATTTCGGCGCCGCGCGCCTTGCGCACCAGCTCGATGTGATTCACGTACGATGAACCATCGGCCCACTGGTACGCGCGCGGCAGCGGTGCCATCGCCTGCCTAGTATCGAATGCAAACGCATGACGCGCGCGGCCTTCGTTCAAGGTTTGATACAGATCTTCAAGTTGGGGCGCGAAAAAATCCCAGTCATCGAGTACGGTTTGCAGACGCGTCGCGATGGCGGCGGCGTGCACCGCGAGCGACAGATCGCGCGAGACAACGACCAACTGTCCGTCGCGCGAGCCGTCCGTCAGTGTTGCCAGCTTCATCGAGCGATTGACCAGCGCATATCCACGGTATCTTAGCGTTCGTTCGGCGCACGCTTTATCGACAGGCAAGTCCAATCGATCATGTCGACCGGTTTTCAAGTCCCCGCCTGGCGCGGCGCGTCGTTGCCCCGCGCGGCTTCCGTGTTCACACTGGTCGTGGTGCTTCACTTGTGGGCACTGTATGTGTTTTCGCGCGGACTGTCGGTGCTGCCGCCCGAAAACGCAACGCAGACCACGTTGTCGGTTTCGCTGCTGGCGCCGCCTCCTGCGCCGGCTCCGGCGGCGCTGGTGCAGAATCCGGCGCCGCGTCCGCGCGCGCGCAATGCGCCGACGATTACGCCTACCGTCGAGCCCACCCCGGTGCCCACTCCCGCGCCCGCACCACCCGATCCAGTGCCGCTCGAGGCGCCGCCCGCGCCGGAAGTCGCGGACGCGCCGCCGGTGCCCGCTCCGTCCTCGACGTTGCCGCTTGGTGCGCAGGCGTTGCCGACCAAGGGGCGCATCGTTTATCGAACATCGTATACGCGGTTGCTCGGCATCACGGCGATCACCTACGTCGACTGGTCGATCGATCCCGACAAGGCCACGTACCAACTCTGGTTGCGCACCGTCGATCCGGCCGGACTGCTCGATCTGCGATCGACCGGAACGCTGAAGTCATTCGGCATCGCACCTGATAACTACGTCGAGAAAATCGAAGTCGCGAATCGCGAGCTGCGCGCAGATTTCGACTGGAAGATGAGCGCGGTCAGCTTTCTCGGGCGCGGCGCGGGCCAGCCGGTGACCTTTGGTGAAGGCACGCAAGACCCATTGTCTTTGCAATTTCATCTGCCGTTGCTGGCGCAAGCGTATCCATGGCGCTTCTCGCCGGGTTCCGAAGTGACGTTCGCAGTCGCGCGCCGCAACGTCGAACAGTATTCGTTCGTCGTCGAAGGATTCGAGACGACCCGGGTCGACGGCACCGATGTGATGACGCTGAAGATCGATCGTAAACGGGGGCCGGACGCCAACCGCAGGGTCGAGATCTGGATGGCGCCCGAGTTCCAGTGGTTGCCGGTGCGGCTGCGGTTCACCGATTCCAACGATGAGGTGTGGGACAGCGTCCTGGCGCAGCTGCCCAGCGAGCCCCCTCCGCCGGATCGGATCGTGCAGGAGCCTGTAAAACCCTGACCGCTTAGCTACGCCGCGCGCGGCGTGATGTTGATCACCTGCGCCTTCGTCTGTCCGCGCAAGCGGGTCAGCAGCTCGCCCCACTTAATGCGTGCGACTTTCAGGTTGCCTTCTTTGATGTGGCCATAGCCTCGAATGTCGTCCGGGACGCTGGCGAGCTGGGCGGCGACTTCCTGATTGTCGGTTGAGAGCCGCGACAGAATTTCTTCGACCGTGGCCTCGTACTCGCCGATCAAAGCTCGCTCAGTGCGCCGCTCGGCGGTGTAGCCAAACACGTCGAACGCCGAGCCTCGCAAAAACTTCAACCGTGCGAGCAGCGAGAACGCCGACATCATCCACGCACCGAAGCGCTTCTTGGCGACCTTTCCGCTGATCGGATCGGGCTTCGAAATAATCGGCGGTGCCATGTAGAAATTCAGCTTGTAGTCGCCGTCGAATTGGGCGGCGATCTTGGCGCGGAACGCAGGATCTGAATGCAGCCGACCGACTTCGTACTCGTCCTTGTACGCGAGCAGCTTGAAGTAGTAGCGCGCCACCGCTTCGGTGACGCGGGTCGACTGCAGCCGGTCCGATTCGACCTTGCGTACGCGTTCGACCAAGTCGGCATAGCGCTTTGCATAGGCTGCGTTCTGGTAACCGGTCAGGAAGTCGACGCGCTTGGCAACGATCTCGTCGAGCGTGTTCGCTACACGCTTTAGCTCGATGACGTTGTCCGGGAATGCGATGCGCTTGACCATTTCGACATCGTGCGCCGCGGCGCGACCCCACTCGAATGCCTTCTTGTTGGCGTCGACCGCCACCGCATTGATCTCGATCGCGCGCTGAAGTGTTTCATAGGCAAGCGGAATCCATCCCTTTTGCCATGCGTAGCCCAGCACTAGGGGATTGGTGTAAATCGAATCGCCCATTAACGCCGTCGCCAGCGCACTGGCGTCGACAAACGCACACTCGCCCGCATTTTCCTTTGCGCCGACCGCTTCGCGTATCTGCGTCGCCAGATTCGGGCTGCCGAACTGCCAGTTTGGGTTGCGTACGAAATCGGCCGTCGGCGATTCGGCCGAGTTGACCACCGCCTTGGTGACGCCCGCCTTAATTTTCGACAACGCTTCGTTGCTGGTCGTGACGATCAGGTCGCAGCCCAGAACGACGTCGGCTTCACCCATTGCAATGCGAGTTGCGTATAAATCTTCAGGCGTTGGTGCGATCTGCACGTGCGAAAAAACCGCGCCGCCTTTTTGCGCCAGGCCCGCCATATCGAGCACCGATATACCCTTGCCCTCCAGGTGCGCGCCCATGCCGAGAAGCTGCCCGATCGTGACCACACCGGTGCCGCCGACACCGGTAACGACGATCCCGTACGCGCCTTGCGCTGGTAACGACGGTAGCGTCGGCTGAGGAAGGCTCGGAATGCTGCTCGCCGCAGTTGACTTCCCCTTCTTCAGCTGCCCGCCTTCGACGGTGACGAAGCTCGGGCAGAACCCCTTCAAGCACGAGTAGTCCTTGTTGCAGCTTGATTGATTGATCTTGCGTTTGCGGCCGAACTCAGTCTCGAGCGGCTCGACCGACAGGCAGTTCGATTGCAAATTGCAATCGCCGCAACCCTCGCACACCAGTTCGTTGATAACGACGCGCCGCGCCGGATCGGAAAAGTGCGTTTTCTCTGCCGTGTTCTTCTTGCGCCGCCGGCGCTTCTCGGACGCGCACGTCTGGTCATAGACCATCACCGATACGCCGGCGTGCTCGCGCAGTTCAAGTTGGATGCGATCGAGCTCGTCGCGATGGTGCACCGTCACGCCATCGGCAAAGCCGGCGCCCTTCGGATACTTGTGCGGCTCGTCGGTGACGACGACGATTTTCTGCACGCCCTCGGCCGCCATCTGTTGCGTGATCATGGGCACCGACAAGGGTCCGTCGTGCGGCTGGCCGCCAGTCATCGCGACTGCGTCGTTGAACAGAATCTTGTACGTGATCGAAACACCGGCCGCGACCGCCGCGCGCACGGCCATCGAACCCGAGTGGTAGTAGGTGCCATCGCCGAGGTTCGCAAAAATGTGTTTCTCGTGGGTAAACGGCGCCTGCCCAATCCATGGCGCGCCTTCGCCGCCCATCTGTGTATACGTGCTGGTGTTGCGGTCCATCCAGAGAGCCATGTAATGGCAGCCGATGCCGGCCATCGCGCGCGAGCCTTCGGGAACGACGGTCGAGGTGCTGTGCGGGCAGCCCGAGCAGTAATACGGCGTGCGCTCGGTAATGACGCGCGGCACCGCCAGCGCTTTCTCCTTGGCGTCGATCATGGCGAGGCGCATCTGCATCCGCGCGCGAATCTCGGCCGGTAGTTCGAGCTTGCCGATTCGCTGCGCAATCGCTTTCGCGACGATCACCGGTGAAAATTCATAGTGCGCAGGCAGGATCCAGTTGCCTTGCGGCACCGCCCACTCTCCTCCGTCTTTTTCGTCGAATTTGCCGATGACTCGCGGCACACGCTTGCCGGTGCCGATCCATGAGAACAACTCTTCCTTCAGCGCGTACTCGAGCAACTGACGCTTTTCCTCGATCACCAGGATTTCTTCCAGACCTTCGGCAAACGAGCGAACTGCGGTCGCCTCGAGCGGCCATACCATGCCGCACTTGAACAATCGAATGCCGATGTCCTTGCACGTCTGCTCGTCGAGCCCGAGATCGGCGAGCGCCTGGCGAGTGTCCAGATACGCCTTGCCGCTGGCGACGATGCCGAAGCGAGCATGCGGCGAATCGATCACCGTGTGATTCAGCTTGTTGGCGCGGCAGTACGCGAGCGCGGCGTACAGCTTGTAGTCGAGCAGCCGCGCTTCCAGTTCAAGCGGGGTTTCGGGCCAGCGGATGTTCAGTCCTTCGGGGGGCATTATGAAATCGGCCGGGATGACGATGTCGAGGCGCTCCGGATCGACTATTACGGACGCCGACGCTTCGACCACCTCAGTCACTGTCTTCATCCCGACCCACACGCCCGCATAGCGGCTCATTGCAAAGCCGTGCAGGCCGAGGTCGAGATATTCCTGCACCGACGCCGGGAACAA
Organism: uncultured beta proteobacterium; assembly: GCA_963746085.1. Lineage (GTDB taxonomy): Bacteria > Pseudomonadota > Gammaproteobacteria > Burkholderiales > Burkholderiaceae_F > JACCZX01. Next base: position 26,051 of record CAVVAI010000004.1, on the reverse strand, counting down.
CACCGGAATCATGCAGGCCTTGAAGATGTGATCGGACTGATGCGGCAGCGTGGACGACTTGGCTCCATGGTCGTCACCTGCCACCGCCAGCACGCCGCCGTGCTTGCTGCTACCGGCGGCATTCGCATGCTTGAACACATCGCCGCAGCGATCGACGCCGGGGCCTTTGCCGTACCACATTGAAAAGACGCCGTCGTACTTGGCGCCTTCGTACATGTTGACCTGCTGCGTGCCCCATACGGCGGTCGCAGCGAGGTCTTCATTCACTCCGGGCTGAAAGCGAATGTTGTGCCGTTCCAGATGTGTCTTCGCGCGTACGGCGGTCTGATCAACCCCACCCAATGGTGAACCGCGATAGCCGTTGATGAAACCTGCGGTGTTAAGCCCGGCCATTTGATCGCGCTGATGCTGCAGCATCATCAGGCGAAGCAAAGCCTGCGTACCGCTCATGTAGGCGCGGCCGCGGTCGAGTGTCCACTTATCGTCGAGGGTGACTTCCGTCAGCGCGCGGCGGACGGCTTCGGTGAGGGGGGCGTTCATTCAGTCTCCGGCCAAAAATTGTGTTTTTGGAAGTCGGCCATTTGACGTTGGATTCGTCGTGACCGGCCGCAGCATTTGCAGACTCGGCGCCTTGTGAGCGCGGTCGGCGTTTGACTCGTTTCGAGCAGGGCGCGAGGGTAGCACCGTAGTGGATTGCGATCCATCGTGCGGTGCGGCGTTGCACGCACTGTTCCCACGCCGCTGACGTCGTTCCAGCGCTCGCCAGTCGGAGGGAGCGCGTATCCTCGCTCGGCTCCTGCAAGTTCTTCTACAGATGTCATTGCGCGCAGTTTTCTTCATGATTGCCGTGCTGCCGGCGGCTACCTCTTCGGCGGCCGCGCCGGCGCTTGATCTTGACGGCCTGTCTCCCGATGTAGCGGCATGCACCGACTTCGACCGGCACGTGAACGGAAAGTGGCACACCGACACGCCGATCCCCGGCGATAGAGCGCGCATCGGTAGCTTCGACGGGTTGCGCGACGCAAGCCGCCGCATCGTCGAAGACGCGCTCGACGAAGTCGTACGCCATCCGCAGCAGCTCGATTCACCCGGCAAACGGCTCGCTGCGGACTACTTTGCGAGCGGCATGGACCTGGTGTCGATCGAAAAGCGCGGGCTGGCGTCGCTGAAGCCGCTGCTGTCGCGGATCGATGCATTAAATGATCGCGCGCAGTTGCCGGCGCTGCTAGCAACCATGGCGCTCTATCGAGTTCCCGCGCCATTTGTTGTTTCGGTGCGTCCCGACGACAAGGACAAGCGCCGCTACATCACCGTGCTCGATCAGGCGGGGCTCGGCCTGCCCGATCGCGACGATTACTTTCGTGACGATGCCCGCACACTGGGTCTGCGCAAAGCGTATGACGCGTACCGTCTTCGATTCGCGCAACTGTCGGGCGGCGACACGGGCGCGACGATGGTCGACGCCGTGCTCGCGCTTGAGACGGATCTGGCGCGCGCATCGACGACGCGCATCGAGCGGCGTGATCCGAACGCCGTTTACAACCTGCACACCGTCGAATCGCTGAAGAAGTTCGCTCCCGGATTCGATTGGGCAACGTACTTTTCCGTCCTCGGAATTGGCCGCGCTGCCGAGTTCAACGTGACGTCGCCGAGGTTCGCGCACCAGCTTGCGTCTGCGGCAGCGGAGGCCCCGCTCGCTGTCTGGCGCGCCTATCTGCGTCAGCACGTGCTGGACGCGGCAGCGGAAGCCTTACCGGCAGCGTACGTCAACGCCCACTTCGACTATCGCCGCCGTGCGATCCGCGGATTAGAAGCACAGCCGCCGCGCGCCGAGCAGGTCATTGTTCGCATGACCGGCAGTTTCGGGTCCGAACCGCTGGCCGAAGGACTCGGCCAGCTATACGTCGTGCGTGCGTTCTCGCCCGCAGCGAAAGTGCGTGCAATTGCGATGACCGAAGACATCAAGGCCGCGCTGCGTGCGCGCATAGAAAAGCTTGACTGGATGAGCGCCTCGACCAAGCGTCGCGCGATCGGCAAGCTCGACGCGATGGTGTTGAAGATCGGATTTCCGGACCGTTGGAAAACGTACGAGGGTCTAACGGTCGCCCGCGACGATTACGCGGGCAACTGGCTGCGCGCGAACGCGTGGGAGTTTCGACAGCGACTGGCCGATCTGGGCCAGCCGGTTGATCGAGCGCGCTGGTTCACGTCCCCGCATCTGGTCAACGCGTTTGCCGGCGGTTTGAACGAGATCGTCTTTCCGGCGGCCATTCTGCAACCGCCGTTTTTCGATACGCGGGCCGATGACGCGGTCAACTACGGCGGGATTGGCGCCGTGATCGGGCACGAGATCACGCACCACTTCGACGATCGCGGCCGGCTGTATGACGAAGTCGGCAATCTGTCGGAGTGGTGGAACGCAGACGACGTGGCGCGGTACAAGGAGCGCGCTACGAAGGTCGCGCAGCAATATTCCGGCTACGCGCCGCTGCCGGGGCAGATGATCGATGGGCAGCAGACACTGGGGGAGAACATTTCTGATTTGGGCGGCGTCATGCTCGCGTACGACGGGCTGCAGCGACTACTGAAGCGTCAGCCCGCAGGCAAGGTCGACAACTACACACCGGAGCAACGTTTCTTCTTCTCGTACGCAACGATCTGGCGCACCAAGTATCGTAATGAAGCGCTGATCGACCAGCTGCGAACAGGCAATCATTCGCCGGCGCGCTATCGGGTGCTCGGCCCGCTCGCGAACGCTCCCGCGTTTGCCGAGGCGTTCAACTGCCCCACGGGCGCGCCGATGATGCGCACACCGGCCGAGCAGATTTCGATCTGGTAGTTCTATGCCGGCATCGGCTGCCGGTCTTTCAACCGCAGCCATCCGCGTGCGATGCGGTAAATCGCCCAGATGCCTAGGACGAAGAAACCGATCCACCAGACGACCAGTCCGACGCCCAGCAGCGGCAGCAGAACCAGGCCGACTAGTCCAATGACGACCGCAATCAGCAGCGCCCACCAGAACGTACGAATCTGCCACGAGAAGTGCGAGTCGAGATAGGTTCCGCGGACTTCGCTGCGTTTTACGTAGTTAATGATTACCGCAATGATCGACGGCCAGCCGAACAGGAACGCGCCGATCACAGATGCTGCACCAGCGGCGCCGATCACCAGCCCGAGCGTGTGCAGCGCGTAAACCACGTGCGTGATCGTGACCAGCGAGTCGGCGGGCGCAGCGGCAGCAACGGGCGGAAGCGGGGTACTCATCGGCAAACTCCGAACGTGAGTCGATTGCGGAGCAGTCAGCATACCTGCCCGTCGCTTCTCCGACGCGTGGTGCGCTAGGTCATGAACCCGAGATCCTGCTGCGAAAAGTTCACCAGGTTCGGCAGGATCACCGGCAGGTTCGCCGGCGTCACGCCCATCCATTTGGCCATCGTCGCCGCGTACTGCTCGACCGATGTGGTTGGAATCAAGCGGCCGTTGCCGGCGTCGGTAGAGGCATTGGTCGTCAGATCCGGGTACGCGCCGTAGACCTGCCGGCCATTGACCGCACCGCCGACGACGAAGTGATGCGCGCCCCAGCCGTGGTCCGAGCCTTCGCTGTTGGGCGTCAACGCGCGCCCGAAGTCAGACGCGGTAAAAAGCGTCACGTCGTTGGCGATCCCGAGCTGGTCGATCGTCGTCTGCCACCAGCTGATCGCCTGCGCCAGTTGCGTCAGCAGCCCGGGGTGCGTCGCGGCCTGATTCGCGTGCGTGTCATAGCCGCCCATTGAGACCAGAAACACCTGACGCGCGGCACCAAGTGCGCTGCGCGCATAGATCATCCTGGCGACCATCTGCAGCTGCTGTGCGAGCTGGTTGTTGGCCGGCAGCGCCGGCGGCGCCGGCGTAATCGGCGCAGCGATCGCGGCCGATACCGCTGCCTGCGAATCGATCGAGCGCTGATTGACCGTGCTGAGCTCGTTGTGCATCAGATTGGCGTTCGTGCGAGTCAGGATCGTTCGCAGCGCGGAAGTGCCCGCGCTCGATCCGTACAGCGTGGTACTGACCACGCCGTTAAACGGAACTGCGCCCTGCGCCGGATCGAGCTGATACGGCTGAATCTGCTGCCCGCTCAGGAACACCGCGTTACCGGTCAGGTTGATCGTCGTGAACGTGCTGTTGCCGTTCTGCGCGGCGAGCAGATCGCCGATGCGGCCGCCCCAGCCGTAGGTGGCGCCCTCCGGTGCCGACGCCTGCCAGGTCGATTGCTGGTCGTTGTGCGAAAAAAGCTTGGCCGGCTTCGGCACGCTGCCGTTCAGGAATGTCGTGCGATTGGTCGGCTGAATCAGCGGGCCGACGTTAGCGACGATCGCGCAGCGCTGCGCTTCGTACAGCGCGGCGAGCGGCCCGAGTTCGGCTGTCGGCAGTTGAACTCCGCCGACGCTGAGCGGTGTCAGTTGGGCGGGCTGCCACGCGAGCGTGCCGCGCGTGGCAGCGTACGTGGCGTACGCGGCGCCTGCCGGCACGACGGTGTTGTGAGTGTCGTTGCCGCCGTACAGAAATACGCAGACCAGCGCCTTGTAGCCGCCCGTGGTCTGCGCCGACGCCGCACCGATCGATGCGAGGTTCAGGGCGAACGGAGCAGCGCTGCCGGCGATCGCCAATGCGGAACCCTGGCGCAGGAATTCGCGGCGTGAAGTTTTAATGGTCATGTTCTTCTCCTACTTCTGCACCAGATAGTCGGGCGAAGCCATCGTCAGCAAGATGGCGGTGTAGACGCGATCGTTCGGACCGTTGCCGGTCGTGCCGATCGAGTTGACGGCGGTGCGGATGTCGTTGCGCAACGTCGAGCTCATCGAGCCGGCCAGCAGGCAGCGATTAACGCGGTCGAGCAGCGCGTCGGGGTTGCCGGCCAACGCAATCTCGGGCGCGTAGTTCGGCTGCACGTCGCGCGGTGTGCCAAGCCCGACACCCGACTGAATCGTGGTCTGCATGAAGTTGGTATAGCCCGCGACCGACGTTTCACCGATCAGTTGGAACTCGGGCGCGACCAGACTCGCGGTAGCGATTGCGGTGTTCGGCGGCACGTAGCCGGGGCGGTAGAAGTTGAACACCGACGGCGAGCGCCATGGTTGCTGGCCGAGCGACGTCGACGCGCTCTGTAGATTCCGAATGGTCCAGTTGCCCGACGTTGAGGTGGCGCCAAAGCAGCGCCCCCAGTGTGCGAGGCGCAGCACGGGTTCGCGCACCTTGCCCCATTGGGTATCGGTGAGCTTGGCTGCGTCGCGCGCGTCGGCGTCGAGCAGGATCGCGCGGATGATCGCCTTCATGTCGCCGCGCACGCCCTGTCCGTTGTTCGAGCAGGCGGCCGTGACCCGGCCGACATACGCCGGGCCCGGATTGCTGGTGACCAACCGCTGGATCAGCTGCTTGCCGATGAATGGACAAAGATTCTGATGATTGAACAGCCGGTCGAGCGCCTGCGCGAGGCTCGCTTCGCCGCTGGTGCCGGCCGCGATCGTCAGTCCGAGAAAAGTCTTGGCGCCGGTCTCGTGATGCTGCGGATACACCTTCATCGGCTTGATTCGCTGCTGCGGATCGGTGACGTTGGTTCCGCGAAACTCCTGTTCGGTGGTGCCGGTCGCAGCCCAGCTCCAACCGGTAAACACGCGCGCCAGCCCGCCGATGTCTTCGTTGGTGTACGTCTCCATTTGCGGGCTGAGCGGAGTGCCGTCGGCGTTTAATTGAACCAGCCCGATCGTGAGCAGCTGCATCAGCTCGCGCGCGAAGTTCTCGTCGGGCACGGCGGTGCCTTGCGCCTTCTTGTTGCCCAGATGCGAGAGATAAATGCCCATCATCGGATTGGTGGCGACCGCTTCGAGCACTTGCCGGTAATTGCCAAACGCGTGCTGGCCGAGCAGGTCGGCGTAATTGGCGAGTCCATCCGAGTAGGCGGCGATCGTGTTGTCGGCGCCCGATACGACCGCAATTTGCGACAGCGCGAACTTGGTTCGCTGGCGCAGCTGATCCTGTGCGGGAATCGCCTGCTGCCAGAACGAGTCCTGCATGAAGTTGAAGTTGCTGACGTTCGAGCCGGCGACGAAGTTCGCCTGCACGTAGGGCAGATGCGGCGTTGCCGGCAGCGCAAGCTGTTCGTCGATCCACGCCGAGTAGCCGATCGATTGCACCTTCGCGATCTCGGCCTCGGTCGGGCCGAAGGTGGCCTGCGTCAGGAAGCGGGCCGCTTCATCGGCAGTTGGCCCGGCAGAGGGCGGTGCGGGCGCCGGAGCCGGTGCGGGAGCAGGTGATGATCCGCCGCCACACCCCGTTACCGCTGCTGCGGTAAAGAAGACCGCCGCGGCAAACAGAATCCGCCCCGCATTGCGGGCGAGCTTTTCTTGCATAGTGTTCTCCCAATCCATCCGTGGCCGCTAATGTCGTGGCAAGGCCGCAATCGGGGAAGAAGCTTTACAAAGGGAAACGCTTGTAAACGTCACAACCGACAATCACGCTCGCTCAGCCCTAAAGTCTGTCGGCATCGCGCCGACGTGCTGCACACATTCGCAGACGTGCGGACGATTCGGTATCGTTGGCGGTCACCACTAAGGTCATCTGTCTATGAACGCCATCGATCGCAGCAACCCATTGTTACAGGCCTGGGACGAGCCGTTTGGCCTGCCTCCGTTCGAGCGCGTGCGTGCCGAACACTTCCCATCTGCATTCGAGCAAGCGATGGCCGCGCAGCGAGCGGAGATCGATCACATCGCGAACGCTTCGGCCGCGCCGACGTTTGAAAACACGGTCGCTGCGCTCGATCGCAGCGGACGCCTGCTCGCGCGTACCGAGCAGTTGTTCTTCAATTTGACCGCATCGGAAACATCGCCTGATCTGCAGGCGGTCGAACGCGACGTCGCACCGAAGCTCGCCGCGCATGACAACGCGATCCTTCTCGACGAAGCACTGTTCAAGCGCATCGACGAGCTGCTCGCCCGGCGCGGCACGCTGGCGTTGAATGCCGAGCAGCTGCGATTGCTCGAGCGCGTGCATCTTGACTCAGTACTGGCAGGGGCACGTCTATCTGCAGAAGCCAAGGCTCGATTGGGCCAGATCGTCGAGCGCCTGGCGCAGCTGCAGACCGCGTTCTCACAAAACGTGCTGGCCGACGAAGCCGATTGGTGCCTGTGGCTGAACAGCGAAAGCGACCTGAAAGGCTTACCCGAAGCCGTGCGCTCGGCGGCGAAAGCCGCGGCCGGCCAGCGGGGCAACCCGGAAGCATTCGCGATCACATTGAGTCGATCGCTGGTCGTTCCGTTCTTGACGCACTCGGAGCGGCGCGATCTGCGCGAGCAGGCGTTCAACGCCTGGTCGCGGCGTGGCGAGAACGACGGTGCGCATGACAACCGACCGATCGCGCGCGAAATCCTGAAGCTGCGCGCCGAGCAGGCGCGGCTCAACGGTTATGCGAACTTTGCCGACTATGCGCTGGTCGATCGGATGGCAGGCAAGCCCGACTCGGTCGCCGAGCTGCTCAAAAACGTGTGGGAGCCGGCGAAGTCAAAGGCGGCCGAAGAGGTTAAGGCGCTGCGCGCGATTGCGGTCGCGCGCGGCGAGCCGGCCGACATCGCGCCGTGGGACTGGCGTTACTACGCCGAGCTCGTACGCAAGCAGCGTTACGCCATCGACGATGCGATGGTCAAGCCATACTTCGCGCTTGATCGCATGGTCGAGGCCGCGTTCGATTGCGCACACCGGTTATTCGGCATCGAGTTCGTCAGGCGGCCGGACATCGTCGCCTATCACCCGGATGTGCGCGTGTATGAAGTGCGGCGCGGCGAATATCCGATCGGAGTGTTCCTGCACGACAACTTCGCGCGGCCGACCAAGCGCGGCGGCGCGTGGATGAGCCACTACCGCTCTCAATCCCGGATCGACGGTGACGTGCTGCCGATCGTGGTCAACAACAACAACTTCGCCAAGGGAGCGCCGACACTGTTGTCGCTCGACGATGTGCGCACACTGTTCCACGAATTCGGGCACGGGCTGCACGGGCTGCTGTCGCAGGTCACGTACGAGCGGCTGTCAGGCACGCGCGTGCTGCGCGACTTCGTCGAGCTGCCGTCGCAATTGTTCGAACACTGGGCGCTCGAACCCGAGGTGCTGAAGAAGCACGCGCGGCACGTCGACACTGGCGCGCCGATTCCCGATGCTTTGATCGAGCGTCTGCACAAGGCGCGGCGCTTCAATCAGGGGTTCGAGACCGTCGAGTACACCGCATGCGCGTTGCTCGACATGGCGCTGCATGCACAAGGGGCGGACGACGGCGTAGACATCACCCAGTTCGAACAGGACGAGCTCGCGCGCCTCGGCATGCCGCCCGGCATGGTGCTGCGGCACCGGCTGCCGCACTTTGCGCATCTTTTTTCGAGCTCGAGCTATGCCGCGGGCTATTACGTCTACATGTGGGCTGAAGTGCTCGATGCCGACGGCTACGACGCGTTTGTCGAAGCCGGCGACCCGTTCGATCCTGCGGTGGCGGCGCGCTTGTTTAAGTACGTTTATTCGTCGGGCAACACGATCGAGCCTCGTGCTGCGTATCGTGCGTTTCGCGGACGCGATGCCGCCGTTGAACCACTACTGATTAAGCGCGGGTTGATCGAGCAGCCGCAGCCGGCCTAGAACCCGAGAATCGAAACGTCGAACACGCGCTCGACGAACCAAAGCGAAGCGACGATTGCGATTAGCAGCGAGCCGAGGCCGAGAATCCAGCGCGGATAGCCGGACCACAGGCGCAGCGCGGATAGCACGACGAACGCGACGGCGACGATCCCCAGCTGCCCCGCCTCCACGCCGAGGTTGAAGCCGAGCAGGGCCAGACCCAGCTCGGCGCGCGGCAGCGACAGCGGCGCGAGGACTTCGGCAAAGCCGAAGCCGTGAATCAGGCCGAAGACGAACGCAACTGCGGCGAGCCGGCGCGTCACGACCGGCCGGATGTTGTTCAGCGCGGTGGCCACGATCGTTAGCGCAATCAGCGGCTCGATTACGGTCGCGGGAACCCGAATGACGTTGAACGTTGCCAAAGCGAGCGTCAGCGAGTGGGCAAGCGTGAAAGCGGTCGCGATCCAGATCACCGCGATCAGTGCGCTGAGCAGATTCTCTCGCGCCACCCAGCGGCGCGTATTGCCTGCAGGCTGCCGTTGCAGCACGGCAGGCAGCAGCAAACACAGCAGGAACAGCACGTGATCGTAGCCACCCGCAATGTGCGCCATCCCGCTCAACAGAAAGCCGCTGAATCCGCTCGGCGCCTGATCTGCAGGGTCGGCGGATGCGAGCGTCACGGTTGCGCCGGGCTCGACGATGCGCGGCTGGGTGCCGCCGCGCCTCGTCAGCAATACGCGATGCGAAGGATCGACGCCTTCGAACAGCCGATACTCGAGCGTCAAGGCGCCGTTTGCTTCGCACGCCCCCGTGGCGTCGAGCTGTGCGTAGCCGGCGTCGGCCACACGAACGTAACGCGGAGGATTGACGCGCAGTGCGCAGGTGCCGGCGCCGCTCTTGACGCTGATTCTCGACCTTGCCAGGGTGTTGAGGTCGCTCGCGCGGTCGGCAACCTCGCCCCATGTCAGCTGACCATCGCTGTTCGCGTCCAGGTCGAGGAGCGCATCGAGGTCGCGCAGCGCGATGCGCCATTGCAACGTGGGACTGGCCGGCGAGGTGGCATCGACGTCGAGATAGGCCGTACTCGTCGAGTGCGCGCTGGCCGCCGCACCGTAAAGCGCGGCAGCGACGATCAGAAGCGCACCCAGTCCGGCCCTCAGCCGCCCGCCGGCCGCGATGGGGCGCATCAGCTTTTGCCGGGATTGAGCGCGCGTTCGACCCGCACGTCGCGCAGCCCGGTACGCGCGAGCCAGCCTCGCACTTCGGCCAGCGCGGCCGCATCACCGGTCGCGCGCGCCGCCAGAGCGAGAATGCGCAAATCGGCCGGCTCGCGCTGATCGTTCCAGTTTTGGCGCGCCAGCTTCAACGCCGCGCCGTCGCCCTGTTCGAGCGCGAACAATGCAGCTTCGCGTGTGTGTAGCAGCTCGTTGCGCGCCAGCGCCGCACCGAAGCGATCGGCGAGCTGGCTTTGCAACGCGGTGACATCGCGTTGCTGCCTGCGTGCCACGATCCAGCGCCGCAGCAACACGGCATCGGTTGCGGGCAAGGGGGCGAGCAACGCCTCGGCCTGCGGCCAGCGCTGCTGCGAGATCAACGCATCGGCGAGCGCGACGGTCGTGTACAGGTCGTCGCCGAGCGCGAGCGATGCGGTGTACGCACGCACCGCGGCATCGAGCGCGCCCTGTTGTTCATAAACTTCGCCCGCCAGCGACAGGGCCCAGCCGCGCAGCGCGGGGTCGGTCACGCCTTCCAATGCCTTGATCGCTGCCGCGTTCCTGCCGCTGAGCGAATCGCCGATGGCACCGCAGATAGCGGCAACCGTCGGCGCAGGCTGACGCAATGCGTCGCAGTCGGCCCGCGCTGCGTCCAGCTGGCCGCGCACATGCGCGACCGTGGCGCGCGTCAGTCGTGCTTGAACATGCGCGGGCGATTGCTGCACCGCCCGGTCAAGCAACGCGCGCGCGGCGTCAAACCGGTGGCGGCTTTGTTCGATCGTGGCCCGCAGTACCAATGCTTCAACGCCGAGCGGACCTGTGTCGGGAGCGTCATTTAATTCTGCTTCGGCATAGCCGAGCGTGCGGGGGTCGCCGCTGGCGCGGCCCGCTTGAATCAGTCGTCGCGCCGCGTCGATGCGTTGTGCCGGCGCGCCCGCGGCCGATTTCCCAGCTCCTGTTGTCTGGCGAGCGAGCTGGCTGGACCGACTGCTTGATCGTCTTCGGCAACAACTGAGTCTCGACCACTTCGTCGCGCGGCGGCTCGCGCGCCGCTTCGATCGCCAGCGCCAAACCCGGGCCCGAGCACAGCAAAATAAAAAACGCCCGGCGTATGCGAGCCGGGCGCTTGGCACAGTGAAGCGCGGCGACCTTAGATTGCAGTGGGCTCCGCGGTCTCGGTGACCGGCGGTGTGATTCCACCGATGTTGCGTGGCTCATTGGTGTCCAATGTGAACGATGCGATCAGCGATTGAATGAAAGTGATAAAACCTGCGACGCTGGCGGACGCTGCCGCATCTTCCTGCGCCATCAGATCGACCGGCGGTGGTGTCGGATATGGTCGGCGGGGGTGTTGAATCATCAGACGATGAGCCGCAGCTTACCGTCAGCATCACGACCGCGCAGGCCGCAGCCAGTGTTTTGAATCGGAAATGTTGTCTCATTGCAGCTCCTTATTGCGCGCCAGGCAGCGGTGTCAGCAAATACGGGAACGTCGCGTTAAATAGTGCGTCGCTGGTATTGGTGCCGTTGTCGGTATAGGCCAGTGCACCGGAGGGTGCATCGGCGGCCACGCAACCGAAAGCGGCCGGATTGTTCAGCGTGCACAACACGCCCATCGCGACGCGCAGCGAGATGTCAACCACATCGTCACCCGGACGGCGGCCGTTCGGAAAGCCGGCGTTGTCGCCGGCCAGCACGCCGAGCGTGTTTTGCGAGCCCTTGGGCAGCGGGGCAATCGAGGTGTTCAGGCGCAACATTTCGGAGGCGACGACGCCGGTAGGCTGGTTCAGACCCGGCACGCCGGTCAGAAATGCGGTAACCAGGTCGGTGCGCGGAAACTTCGTTGGCGCCCGCACGGTAGGCCCGAACAGGACTTCGATCAGCGCCGGCAAGGTCGGGTTAGTGACGTAGTCGGCAAATTGACCGTCGTCCTTCGGCTTCGACGAATTGAATTTGTCCTTGTCTTTGAGCCCGATCACGACTTCATTGACCAGTGGCATTCCAAGGCGCGATACCTGAACCCACGCGCCGCCTTCTTTGGCGGCGACCGAATGGCCCGCAGGAGGCGTGCCATCGAGCAGCCGTCCCTGCCGCAAGCTGGCAGAGGTCCAGCCACCAATGACCGGGTCAGTGGCGACCAGGCAGGCCGATGCCACTTCCATCACGATGCTGCTGACGTTCTTGTCGGCCAGGTCATCGACGCCGCCGCTGACCGCCAGCGGATTGAGGTTGATCAGGTCGAATGTCTTGCCCAGCGCAACCACAAACGGGTCTTTGCGCTGGCCGACAAACACCTTGGCCGGCGTGGCACAACCCGGAATGTTGATCGTGTGAATGCTCTGCGCTGCATACGCCTCGTAGGCGGGCACCGATCCGAAGGTCTTGGTGCCGATGAAATCGAACGGCTTGACCAGATCGCGGGCCCCGCCGGCACTCAGAACCGCTTGCCGGGTTCCCGAGCGGCGGTCGCCGCGCACCACATCGACCTGATAGGTCTCTTTCAGATTGAGCGCGGCGTTGCTCCCAGCCGTGATTCCGCCGGCCTGCACCAGCGGGATCGAGATGTTCTTGCCGCCGATCGGCAACGTAATGTCGGCCAGGGTGTTCTTGAAGCGGAACTGAAACGTGATGTCTTCGACGCCGTTGCCGTTGTTGTCGATATGAATCTCGTACAGCGCGTTGGCATCGAAAGAAAAGTAATTGGGGCCGCCATAGGCGTCCTGTAGCGGGATGTAGTTGGCTACCAGTGTCACGAATGCATCGCGGCCGGGTTCATACGAGCGAAACATGTAGAAGTCGGTGCCGTCGACTTTCGGCGCTTGAGTAATAAAAGGTGCTTCGCGATGACTTGACGCGGCTGCTTGCGGTGCGACCGTGGCGGCGACCACCGCGGCAAGACTGGCGAGCGCGAACTGCGCCGCTCGCTTTGATTTTGTTGGCATGACGTCTCCTTGGCTGAAGGCTGAGTTGAAACTGGAATCGGTGTTCCAGCAGTGCTTACGGGCCAGGGATCGATTTGGATGAAGCGCCGGCTGCTTAAGTACCGGTGAAGCCAAGAGCAAACCCAAAGCCTGCTCCCAGGCCCGCCGCTTGCCTCTAGCGTCGCAAAAACGCGGCTAGCCGCGCAACGCCTTGTGCCAGCAGCGTGTCGGACGCAGCAAAGCACCAGCGCAGATAGCCTTCGCCTTCACTGCCGAATGCGGCGCCGGGTGCTATGCCCAGTCCTGCTTCGGCGACCAGTTGCTTCGCCAGTGCCACGCTGTCGTTGCTGCGGCCTGCGATGCTAAAAAATAGATACATCGCACCCGGCGGTGGTGCGACTTCAATCTCTGGCACCGTGGCCAGTGCAGCCACCAGCAGATCACGTGACGCGCGCAGACGCGCGACAGTTTGCTGTACGCACGACTCGCCTTCATTGACTGCGACCAGCCCGGCGCGCTGCACGAATGGCGGCGCACATGACGTGTTGAACTCGATCACCTTGCCAAGCTGCGCAATAAATCTGCGTGGTGCAACGATCCAGCCCAGGCGCCATCCGGTCATCGTCCAGCTTTTCGAAAACGTGTTGGCGCTGATCACGCGATCATCGTCGCCGATCTGCGACAGCACGCCCGGCGCGTGGCCGTTGATCGTCAGTGACGGCTCAAAGACGATGCGTTCGTACGCGTCATCGCTGACGAGCCAGATGCCGTGACGGCGGCAGTGTGCGAGCAGTTGCTCCCAGTCATGCTGCGGCATCGTCCAGCCGGTAGGGTTGTTAGGCGAATTCACCAACACTAAACGCGTGCTCGGAGTGACTGCGTCGAGCAGCCGTTGCACATCAAGTCCCCACACGCCGTTATCGCAAGCCAATGGAATCGGAACGACATCGGCGCTCATGATGCGAGGCATCGCGGTGAGGTTGGGCCATACCGGCGTGACGATGACGACGCGATCGCCGGGATCGATCAGCGCCTGGTCGATCAGCGAAAGCGCGTGCACGCCTGCGCTGGTGACGGCAATGCGGTCGATGTCGATACGTTCAATCGGAGCGTGAAGGCGGTTGGCATACGCAGCGAGCGCTTCGCGCAGCTCGATCAAGCCGAGGTTGTGGTTGTAAAACGTTTCACCGGCGTCGAGTGCATTCTTGGCTGCTTCGCGGATAAAGGCAGGCGTGACCTGATCGCCTTCGCCAAACCAGAATTTAAGAATATCGGAGCGGCCGATGCCAGCATTGGCGACTTCGCGGATGCGCGACGCGGGCAATGCGTCGATCGTTGGACGAATCATCTTTGGCTCCGAGGGGAGCCGGATTATCCATGGCAGCTATCGCAGCAGCGCGGGCAGCCAGCGCGTGAGTCCGGCCCAATAGGTGATGAGGAGAAGCACGGCGACGCTGGCTGCCAGCAAGCGGCATCAGCTCGCGTGTGATCGCGCCGATGCCCGCCTTCGCGAGCTTGGCGGCGACGAACAGCGTTCCGCCGACCGGCGGCGTGTAGAGCGCGATCGCCAGGTTGGCGGTCATGATCGACGCCCAGGTGCACGAGGTCGATGCCGAACGTCTTCGCCAGCGGCAAGAGCAGCGGCGCGGTCAGCAGCAGCGCCGGCAGCGGCTCGATGAAGATGCCCAGCACCAGCAGCGACGACGTTGACCAGCAGCAGGAACAACCACGGCTCGCTCGCGACGAGCTTGATCCAGTCGGCCAGCTGCACCGCGACCTGCTCGACGGTGATGAGCCAGGCCAGCGCGCCGGTCGCGCCGAGCACCAGCATCACCGTCGCGCTGGTCTGGAACGCGTTGACGAGCAGGCGCGGCAGGTCGCGCCAGCGTGATGTCGCGGTAGAAGCCGAGCGACACGACGACGCCGTAGACCACCGCCACCGCGGCCGACTCGGTGGGCGTGAAGATGCCCGACCAGATGCCGCCGATGATGATGATCGGCATCAGCAGCGCCGGGCCGGCGGCCTGGTGCTGTCCACAGCCCGGAAAGCGAGGCGTCGTCGCCGGATCGCAGCCGGTCCGCTTGCCGTGCCAGATGCACACAGCCATCAGCGCGATCGCCATGAGATCGCCGGCACGATGCCTGCCATCGAGAGCTGCGCGCATCGACACGCCGGCGATGAAGGCGTAGACGAGGAACGGGATCGACAGCGGCATCAGCAGCGCCAGCGTGCCGGCGACGGCGAGCAGCGCGCCGCGAAGCCGCGCGAGTAGCCGCGTCTGACCATCGCGGGGACCACCAGCGAGCCGATGGCCGCGGTATCGGCGATCGCCGAGCCCGAGACGCCGCCGAACATCAGGCACGAAGCCACGGTCACGACGCCGAGGCCGCCCGGCAGAAAGCCGAGCAGTGCGCGCGCGAACTCGACGATGCGCTTGCCGACGCCGCCGTGACGACAGAATCTCGCCCGCGAAGACGAACAGCGGCACCGCGATCAGGATGAAGGGCTCGACGCCGCCGATGAAGGCCAGGAAGATCGTTTCCAGCGGATGCGAAAGCGACGCTAGCACAGATCACGCCGACGGTGGCGCCGAGCAACGCATAGACGAGCGGCACGCCCGCCAGCGCCAGCGCGAAGAAGCCGAGGATCAGCAGCGCGGTCAAGCATAGGCCAGCGCTGTTCCCGGGTATCGCCGCGCAGCAGCCGCACGACGTCCCACAGCACGAACACCAGCATCGCCGCGCATCCGACCGGCATCGCCGAGATACTGGACCGCCATCGGCCAGCAGCACCGTCAGCTCGTTGCCCCAGCTGGCGCTGTCGAGGCGCATGCCGTACCAGACCAGCAGCACGAGCACGCCGATCGCGACCGCGTCGACGGCGAGGTCCGCCGCAGCGCCGCGCGTTGCGCGTCGAGCTTGTCGATGAACTCGGTGATGCGTCATCTGCGCACCGCGGCGCGTCGCGCACGCGCCGCCGAGGAACGTGACCCACACCATGAAGCTCGGCGAGCTCGGTGACCCAGGCGAGGTCGCGGCGGACGACGTGCATGCAGCACGTTGACGAACACCAGCGCGATCATCGTGGCGCCGATGCCGACCACGGTCCAGTCGACCGCGTCGCCCAGCGCCTCGAGCCATGCCGGCGCCGGCGGCGCCGGCGGCAGCATGTCGCCACGCCGGCCGCGCGCACGGCCCGCCGGACGCGCTGCTGACCCGGCCCCGCGTGATTTCTTGTCCTGCATCGAGTCGAGAAGCGCAGCGGCGAGCATCGCGGCCGCCGTGCAGGCGAAGCCGCGACCGGTTCGCGCGCTCATCGCCCTGGCATCGCCTTGCGGACCACCTCCGCCTCGGCGAGCACTGCGTCGACGTCGGCGCCGTACTTCTCCTTTGCCTTCGCGTAGGCCGGCTGCACCGCCTGCCGGAACGGGGCGAGGTTCGGCCGCGCGATCTTCGCGCCCTTGCTCTGCATGTCGGCCAGCTGCGCTCGTCGTTGGCGCGGACCTCCTTGCGGCTCCAGTCCGCCGCCTCCTGCGCGGCCTTGCGTGACGGCGTCGCGGTCCGCCGGCGACAGCTGCTGCCAGGTCTTCTCCGAAATCGTCAGCGGAATCGGGCTGTACACGTGCTGCGTCAGCGTCACGTGCGGCGCGACCTCGTAGAACTTGTTCGCATGGATCGTGTCGATCGGGTTCTCCTGCCCGCGCGACCGTGCCCTGCTGGATCGCGAGGTACACCTCGGGCAGCGGCATGATCTGGATGTTGAAGCCCATCGCCTCGAGCAGCCAGCGCTGCATCTCGTTCGGGTAGGTGCGCATCTTCATGCCCTTCGCGTCGGCCGGCGAGTTCAGCGGCTCTTGGTCGTCATGCTGCGGAATCCCGCCTCGCAGGTCGACGACGAGGCGGAAGCCCTTCTCCGGTCCTTCGTCGAACTGCGCCTGCAGCCATTTCGACTCGTCGTACAGCTTCCATCCCTGCTCGTAGGTGTCGACCAGGTAGGGCATCAGCATCAGGTTGAGCGTCGGGATATGCGTCGCGTAGGTGCCCGTGCCGGTCACGGTGAAGTCGATGCCGCCGAGCTGCAGCTGCTCGACCGCCTTGGGGTCGTTCGCGAGCTGGCCCGCCGGGAACACCTGCACCTTGTAGCGCCCCTGGTGTACTGCTCGACCTTCTGCGCGAACATCTCTGCCGCTTTCTGGCGCAGGCCGCCCGGCTGGTCGGTATGGCTGAACTTCAGTACGGTTTGTGCGGACGCGCCTGCCGCGAGCACGCCGGCGAAAGCGAACGCCAGCGACTTCGCAACGAAACGCCGGCGGCTGGGTCTTGATTGCTGGTTCATTTCATCTCCCTATTAGAGGCGGCGCCTTCGGTGGACACCGCACATTTCAAACAGCTCGGGCAGTGAACTCGCACGCCCGAGAACTCCAACACCTTGCTCAGTCAATGTTTTTCGGCATCGGCGACCAGCCGGGCCCGGACTCCGGCCGAATGTTCGAATGAAAGGATGCAAGTCCGCGCTGCCCGACCGGCATGCGGTAGATGCAGCGATCGAGCAGACATCCGAGATACAGAATGTGGGCGTTCGGATTGCCGAACGCCGCACTCGACAGATTGCCGTAACGCCGCCACGGAACCTCGACTGCCGCTGCCGTCGACGCGACTGCTCCGCGCGCGATGTCATCAACTATTCGGGCGACGAATGCCGGATCGGTATCGTCGAGCTCGACGGTCACGCTGCGATCCGGCCGCACATGCAGGAGGCGGTTGCTGAATATGCTCGTGACCCAGAGTCCGCCAGTCGGCGTCGAACACCAGGCCGTCGGGAAAGACTTCTGCATCGAACTGCACATAGGTTTCGCGCGGACCAAGATCGCCATCGGAGCGGACGCAAATCGCGACACCGCGCGCCATAGGTCTCGTTGACGTACAGCCAGTGACCTATGGCATCGATCCGGCATTCATTGGTAAACGCGAGGCCGCTCGGCGACGATCCGCGCGCCGCGGTTGTCGACGCGGACGATATAGCCGTCGGCCACATCGCGGCAGCGTGCCGAATGCGGGGCACGTGCCGTGTGCTGACCGTGATCCAGACGACGCCCGACTCGGCGAGCACGAAATTGGTGGGCTCCAGGCGCGCACCCTGGACCTCGAGCAGAAACGGCTGCACCGTTCCGTCGCCGGCGAGTTCGTAGACGCCGCCTTCGTGGTCGTCGAGATGCGCGATCAGGAAACGACCGTTGTCGCGCAACGCGATGCCGTTTGGCCGCAGCGAACATTCTTCCCGAGCAGCGCCTTTGCGCACCGTCGGGCCGGATCCAGGTGACCCCGCCGCGCCAGTCCGGCACGAACACATGTCCGCCGCGCGTGGTGAGCACGCATTCAGGACGACTCAAGTCGTAGCCCCATGGTTCGGCGCAAGCCGACTGTGACAGTGCATCACGATCCTCGCGCGGCACCGATGTCGTGTTCATCGCACGCTCTCGAGAACCATCCGCCGCCCAGTTTCGTGCGAGCGGTACACCGCTTCCTGGACGCGCAGGTTGACCAGATACTCGCGGCCGGTGTTCTCCAGCGGCGTGCCGGCCGTCAGTGCGAGACGACATGGCGCTGCAGCGCACCGCACGCAGCCGCCGCCGAACGCTCGTCCGGGCCGCGGTCGTACGATGCTCGTGCTCGTCCCGCTGGTGCGGCTTCCACCATAGCCGCGCTTCGCCGTCGAGGCGCAGCACGCCCGGCTGAGCCTTCGAGCCACATCTCGCCCATCGTGCGGCGCGGATTCGACGCCACGTGGTCGTTCAGTCGGTTGCCGTCAAACAGGCCGGTTGCGCCAGCGCGCGAACTCGAAGATGATGTAGCCGGCGTCCTCGCCGTCGATCGCCGGATTGATGCGGCGCAGGCGCGCAGCGACCGCCTCGACTTCGCCCAGCAGAAAGCGGAACGTGTCGATCCAGTGGATGGCCGTCTCGAAAACGAGAAAACGCGGCATGCGCTGGAAATAGGGCTGCCGGTCGAGATAGGCATCAAGGCCCTGGCCGTCGCCGGGGCGCAGGCGAAACGCAATCGAATGCAGCGTGCCGAGCGTGCCGCTGTCGATCAACCGCTTCGCCTCGCGATACCACGGCTGCCAGCGGAAGTTCTCGTGCACGACGAACGGGATGTCGGCGTTGGCCGCCGATCTCGACGATCGCGACCGCTTCGTCGTACGTGGGCGCCAGCGCCTTCTGGCAGATCGTCGGGATCCGCCGCTCCGCGGCAAGCGCCACCAGCGCGTGGTGCGTGGCCGGTGGCGTCACGATGTCCACCAAGTCCGGTCGCACTTCGTCGAGCATGCGCGCGGCGTCGGTGTACGCCACCGCCTTGTGACGCATCGCCACCGAGCTGGCCTTGGCCGGATCGGCATCGCACCAGCCGACCAGCTCGACGTCGTCGATCGCGCCGCCATCCTTCCAGATGGAACTGGCTGAAGTAGCCGGCGCCGATGCCGGCGACGCGCAGACGGCTGCATCAGAGATTCGACGCGACCGCGTCGGCGATCGCCCGCGTCCCGTCGCGACCGCCGAATTCGTACGGCACGACCGCCCTGCAGCAAACACCGCGTCGACCGCCTGTTCGAGCCGCTGTGCCGCGTGCGCCAGTTCCATTTGACCGCTGCGTTCCGCCAGCCAGTCGAGCATCAGCGCCGCCGACAGAATGGTCGCCGTCGGATTGGCCTTGCCCTGTCCCGCGATGTCGGGCGCCGAGCCGTGGCACGGCTGAAACATCGCATGCTCGTCGCCGATGTCTGCCGACGGCGCCATGCCCATGCCGCCGACGAGCGCGGCGGTCTGATCGGACATAATGTCGCCGAACATGTTCTCGGTGACCAGGACGTCGAAGTCCCACGGCTTGCGAACCAGATCGAGCGCGGTCGCGTCGATGTAGTGGTGGCGCGCTTGATGCCGGGAAAGCTGTGCGCGCGCTCGTCGAAGATTTTGCGGAAGAACGCCATCGATCGGAACACGTTGGCCTTGTCCACGCAGGTCACGCGGCCGGGGCGGCCGCGGCTCTTGCGGCGTTCAGCCAGCCGGAATGCGAAGTCGTGCACGCGTTCGGAGCCGCGTGCGCGTGATGACCATCGTGTCGCGCGCTTCATCGTCGTTCTCGATCGTGCCCTTGCCGCGCGAGGCAAACAGTCCTTCAGTCGACTCGCGCACGACAACCAGGTCGATCTCTCGCGCGCGCGGATCGGCGAGCGGAAGCGGAACGCCGGGAATCGCGCGCGCCGGGCGCACGCCGGCATAGAGGTCAAGCTCAACCCGCAAGTCGAGCTGTGGCGCGATCTCGGTGCCGTCCGGGTAGCGGATCTCCGGCCAGCCCATCGCGCCGAACAGGATCGCGTCGGCGCTGCGCGCAGCGGTCGAGCGTTGCTTCGGGAAGCGCGTCGCCGGTCGTCTTGTAGTGCTGCGCGCCCGCTGGATGGAGCGTGAACCGGAACGTGAAGGGTGCACCGCGCTGCAGCTTGTCGAGCAGCGGCAGGGTGGCATCGATCACCTCGCGCCCGATCCCGTCACCGGGGAGGATCGCTATTTCATAGTTCTTCGGTGCAGGCGACATGCGCGTTCTTTACTAAAGTTGATGCAGGCGGTAACGCTCGAAGATGCCGAGCAGCTCGCGGCTCGCTCGCTGACGATGCGCGCGATTGACTTCAACGGCACCTCGGGCGTCGCCGGCCCGGATGCGTTCGAGCAGCGCCATGTGCTCCTGCGTCGAATTCACAGGCTTGGGCCGCAGCCGTAATGTGAACATCCGCGCCCGGTGCGCACGGTCGCCCAGTCGCGATACGGCGTCGATCAGCGTCTGATTGCCCGTGAGCTCGACCAGTCCCTGATGGAATCGCTCGTCCGCTGCGGCCCAGGCATCGAGGTCGTCAGCCTTCAGAGCTCGCGCCATGTCGCGCGAGGCATCGACCAGCGGCTTTAACTCCGAATCCGAAGGCCGGCGTTGCGCGAGAAGCTCCGCCGCGGCGGATTCGAGCACGGTGAGCACGAAGTAGATCTCGCCCATGTCGGTCGGCGATACCGGCAGCACCCGCATGCCGTGGCGCGGAACGACCTCCACCAATCCCTCTTCCTGCAGCCGCATCAACGCCTCGCGCAACGGCGTGCGGCTGATACCGAGCTCCATCGCCAGCGTTTGCTCCAGCGCCTGCTGTCCCGGAGGGTAGATGTTGTCCAGGATGCGGCGGCGGATCGTCCGATACGCCAGATCGACGAGCGAGGTGCGGGACACCGTCGGTGCAGCCGCTGACGGGCGCGAGGGTGCGCGGCGCCGGTCTGACGCGCGTGTGACCTGGCCGCCGGCAGCGCGAGTCTTGGCACTGACGACCTCGCGCATGTCTAGCCCAACGGCCCCGCGCCGGCGGCAGAGCCGAGGCAGACCGAGCGCAGCTTCGCCAGTGGTTTCGCCAGGCACATGTCAGGGCGGTCCGAATTACGTATAGATTAATGTATACGTAATTATCCAGCACTTCAACCCGCGGCAGTCCATACTTCCTCGAGCGTGATTACTGCGGCAGCGGCAGGGGTATCGAGTGCCGGGTCGACCAGGGCTCGAGCCCCGGCAGAATGTCTGCCTGCAACGCCACTCCGTGTGCCATTTGATCGCGCCGCCGCGCCAGCCCGCGTTCGCCGGGTAACCGCACCGCGTCGAAGCCCGCCCGCGGCGGGTTGTCGCGGCAGGCTTGCGCGATCCATTCGGCCTGGCGTGCGAATGACACGAGCCCGCCGAATGCGGCGGGATCGATGGCCTGCACGAAGACCGTCGCGCCCCAGCCTTCCTTTGCATCGGCACGGCCGAATCCTGCGAGCCCGCCGGTGAGCATCTCGACCATCAACGCGAGCGCGTATCCCTTATGACCGGCGTCGACCCCGCCGGTGGGCAATATCGTCCCGGGCGGTTCTGAAAACAGAACCGCGGGATCGTCGGTGGGTTTGCCGTCTGGCGTTAGCAACCAGGGATGAGCGAGGCGTTCACCGCGCCTGTGCAAGCGCGTGGTCAGGCCATTCGTCGTCAGCGACGCAGACAGGTCGATCAGCACCGGGTCGGTCTCGGTGGGAAAGCCGAAGGCGATTGGGTCCGGAGTAAACACTGCGCGCGTTCCGCCGTGCGGCGCGACGCTTGCAGCATTCGGATCGGAACACGAAAGAAGCAATACGAAGCCGCGCTCGGTCGCCCCCATCAGGTAGGCGGCCAGACACGCGATGTGATGGCTGCGGCGAATGACAACCGTACCGGTGCCGCATGTGCGCGCCTTGCCGATCGCATCGTCGATCGCCAGTCTGGTCAGCCATGGCCCCGGCAACCGGTCGCCGTCCCATAGTGCGCTCGCCGGACGTTCCTCGATGACGCGGTGCTTTCCACTCCTGGCCATCGTCCTCGCTTCGAGCTCGCGCAGATACCCGGGAAGAAGCGCCAGGCCATGCGTGTCGTGCCCAAGCAAGTCGCCTTCGACCAGAACATCGGCCACGACCGACGCCATCTCTGTTTCGAGACCGGCGCGGCTCAGCAGATCGCGAGCAAATTTCCGCAGCGCCTCCGTTGCGTAGCGCATCTGCTTCAATAAACCGCGCGGCCACCGGAAAGGTCGAACACTGCACCTGTCGAGAACGAACAGTCTTCGGTGCAGAGCCACGCCACCAGCGCGGCAATCTCCTCGACTTCACCAAACCGACCCATAGGAATCTTCGACAGCATGAAATCAATGTGCGTTTGTGTCATCTGCGCGAACATGCCCGTCTTGACTGCCGCCGGCGTTACGCAGTTGACGCGTATCCCTGTCTTGGCGAGTTCCTTGCCCAGGGATTTGGTCAATGCGACCACGCCCGCCTTCGATGCGCTGTACGCGCTCGCGTTCGGGTTGCCCTCCTTACCGGCAATCGAAGCGATATTGACGATGCGTCCGTAGTCATTCGACTGCATATGCGCAATCAGGGCGCGATTGCAGATGAAAACCCCGGTCAGATTGATGTCGAGCACTTCCTTCCATGCCGCGACCGGATACTGCTGCACGGTCGTGTTCGGACCCGTGATGCCCGCGCTGCAGATCAGCGCATCGACGCGCCCCAATGTCTTGACGCTGGCTTCGCACGCGCTCGCCACTTCGTCTTCGCGGGTGACGTCGAGTGTATGCGTGTGCGTATCGGCGCCGAGCGAACTCGCGGCGGCTCGTAGCGCAACCGGGTCGCGGTCCCACAAGCTGACGCGCGCATGCGATGCGACCAGCCGCTGCGCAATCGCGTAGCCAATGCCGGCGGCGCCACCGGTCACGATCGCGCCGCGTCCCTGCATGTCGAGTTGATTCATCGATCCTCCGATTTTTGCAGGGACTATATCCGCAAATTTGCCGCAAAATTGGTCAGACCACTTGACCGATTCGGTTGACCGCGGGCGAAGTCCGTGGATAAACTGGCTGCGCGTTTCCCGCAAACCCTCCCTCGATGTATTTCCACGAATCTCTGAATGCCGGCGCGCAAGCCCCTCCGTAGCCAGTCCTGGTTCGGCCGTCTGGACCGCGATGGTTTCATCTACCGCTCGTGGATGAAGAACCGCGGCATTCCACATGATCAGTTTGATGGCCGGCCAGTAATCGGCATCTGCAACACGTGGTCCGAGCTGACGCCGTGCAACACGCACTTTCGCGCTCTTGCGGAGCAGGTGCGGCAGGGCGTGCTCGAAGCGGGCGGCTTCCCGCTCGAATTTCCGGTGATGTCGCTCGGCGAAACGTTGATGCGGCCGACGACGATGCTGTTTCGCAATCTGGTCAGCATGGACGTCGAGGAATCGATTCGCGCCAATCCGCTCGATGGCGTCGTGCTGCTGATGGGGTGTGACAAAACCACGCCTGCTTTGCTGATGGGCGCTGCAAGCGTCGATCTGCCGACGATCGGGGTATCCGGGGGGCCGATGCTGTCGGGCAAATATCGCGGCGGCGAGCTGGGCTCGGGTACCGGCGTCTGGCAGATGAGCGAGGCGGTGCGCGCCGGCGAGATATCGCAACAGGACTTCTTCGAAGCTGAGAGCTGCATGCATCGTTCGCATGGGCACTGCATGACGATGGGCACGGCGTCGACGATGGCGAGCATGGTCGAAGCGCTCGGCGTCGGCTTGCCCGGCAATGCGGCCATTCCCGCGGTTGACGGGCGCCGCAATGTCCTGGCGCGAATGGCAGGCCGGCGCATCGTGCAGATGGTCGGCGAAGACCTCGTGCTGTCAAAGATTCTGACGCGTTCCGCTTTTGAGAATGCGATTCGCATCAACGCCGCGATCGGCGGCTCGACCAATGCGGTGATCCATCTGCTTGCAGTCGCCGGCCGCGCGGGAGTGCCGTTGACGCTTGAAGATTGGGACGCACTAGGCCACGACCTGCCTTGCCTGGTCGACCTGCAGCCGTCAGGCCAGTACCTGATGGAAGACTTTTACTACGCGGGCGGATTGCCCGCCGTGATACGCGAGCTGGGTGCGAGCCTGAACAAGGACGCGCTCACCGCCAATGGCCGCACGCTGTGGGACAACAATAAAGACGCGCCTCGGTACGACCTAGAGGGGACCAAGCGCGTGATTCGCCCGCTCGCCGATCCGTTCAAGCCGCACGCGGGCATCGCCGTGCTGCGCGGCAATCTCGCGCCTGACGGCGCCGTGATCAAGCCGTCGGCGGCGACGCCGGCTCTGATGAAGCATCGCGGGCGTGCAGTCGTTTTCGAGACCAGTGATCACATGCACGCCGGCGTGGAGGACGACAGCCTCGATGTCACCGCCGCCGACATCCTGGTGTTGAAGAACTGCGGGCCGAAGGGTTATCCGGGTATGGCCGAAGTCGGCAACATGCCGTTGCCCGCCAAATTGCTGCGACAGGGTGTGACCGACATGGTGCGCATTTCCGATGCGCGCATGAGCGGAACCGCCTACGGAACGGTCGTGCTGCACGCCGCGCCCGAAGCCGCCGCAGGCGGCAACCTCGCGCTGGTGCAAAACGGCGACATCATCGAGCTCGACGTCGAGCGCCGTCGTTTGCATCTCGAAGTCAGCGATGAGGAGCTGAAGCGCCGACGTTCGGCGTGGAAACCCCCCGCGTCTCCTGCCCCACGCGGTTACACCCGGCTGTACTTCGATCACGTGCAACAGGCCAACAAAGGCGCCGACCTCGATTTCCTGGTTGGCTCCAGCGGCTCGGCGATTCCCAAAGACAATCATTGAGTGCTCGTGAACGTGCGCGCGCTGATCACCGACCACGACTTCCCCGATCTCGAACTCGAGCGCGACGTTTTTCGCTCCAGCGGCGTTGAACTCGTCGAAGCGCAATGCAAGAGCGAAGACGATCTGATCGCGGCGGCGCGCGAGTGTGATGCTTTGCTGCTGCAATACGCACGCGTGACCGACCGCGTGTTGGCGGCCTTGCCCCGCATTGGATTGGTCAGCCGCTACGGCGCGGGATTCGACACGATCGATACCGAAGCGTGCCGCCGCCATGGCGTATGGGTCGCCAATTCGCCCGACTATGGTGTCGGCGAAGTCGCAACGCACGCGTTGGCGATGACGCTGGCGTTGATTCGCCATCTGGCGCTATACGACCGCGACGTGCGCGCCGGCAAGTGGCACTACCTGTCGCCTGGGCCGATCCGCCGCGCCAGTGACATGACGGTAGGGATCCTTGGGCTGGGGCGCATCGGCAAGCGTTATGCAGCGCTGGCGCGTGACTGTTTCGCGCGCGTGATCGCATGCGATCCTTACATCATCGATGGCGATTTTCCGGTTTTCGTCAAACGCGTCACTCAGGAGCAATTGTTCGACCAGGCTGATGTGGTCTCGCTGCATGTACCCCTGAACGACGAAACCCGCGAGATCGTGGGAGCTTCGAAGCTCTCACGAATGAAGCGAGGCAGCTTCCTGGTGAATACCGCACGCGGCGCCATCGTCGACGTCGCTGCGGTGCTGGCGGCGCTGGACAATGGCACGCTCGACGGCGCTGGGTTGGATGTCCTGCCCACCGAACCGCTTGGCGTCGGCGAGGCGCTCGCGCGCCATCCGCGCGCTCTGCTATCGCCGCACGCAGCGTTTTATTCGGCCGCATCGGAAATCGAATTGCGACGTAAGGCAGCGCTCAATATCGTTCAGTGGTCGCAAACTGGGCGGCCGATGTATCCTGTTGTTGAAGGCAAGAAGACCCCGGGGACGAAGAGCCCGCAGCATTAGGTCTTTGCAAATAACCCGGAGGAGACAACCCGGTCATGGCGCGAGTAGTCATTCG
>CAVVAI010000003.1:0-6157 GCA_963746085.1 uncultured beta proteobacterium | reverse complement strand
TGGACATTGGCAGCAAGACGCCGAGAGCGCCGAGCAGCAATCCCGGCAGCGAGAACAGCGCCGCACTCAGCTTGAAGCCGCCCGCCACCTTGGCGCCGAGGCCGAGCGCGGCCGCCGTCGCGGTCGAGGGCGCCGCCGCCGTGATGGCGCTCATCACCGCCGCAGTGAACAGAGCGCCGGGTGCGGTTCGTCGTGCGATATCGCCCAGCCGCTCGAGGACCCCGGCGCGCAGGCCGTCGCGCGCCCGCTGCAGACGCTTGCGTGCCGTGGGCACGGTGATGCCGAGCAATGCCGCCACCTGCTCGACCGAACAGCCTTCGCGGTAGTAGAGCACCACCAGCTCGCGCACGTCATCGGGCAGCGCTTCCAACGTCGCCCCGAGCGCGGCCCGCTCTTCGGCGTTCAGCAACTGGTGCTCGGCGGTACCGACGGGATCCACGGCTGCCGCAAGAACTTCGTCGCTTCCGCGCGCGAAAACTCGTTCTCGGCGGGCCAACTCACGCAAGCTCTGGCGGGCGCGGTTGCGGGTCAGCTGGCGCAACCAAGGCCAAAAACTCTGGGGATCGCGCAAGGTCGGCAGCCCGCGCCAGGCCTGCACCAGTACATCCTGGGCAACCTCTTCACTCCGCGCGACGTCGTGGACCGCGGCCAGCGCCAACGAGGCGACGGTGGTGCGAGTGGCGTCGACCAGACGGGCGAACGCGCGTTGATCACCCTTCTGGGCGGCGGCGATGTCGCTGACCGGGGCAAAGCGGGCGGTTTGGGACAGGGCGGTGCTGGTGGTCATCCTCGTTCCTCCTTACCACCGGTCGCTCGCCCGGGAAAAAGGTGACCCGACCACCAGCATTTTTTTTGTAGGTCAGGGCAACCCGGCGGCAAGCGCGATGATCTCGGACAATGCGAGCGCGCGACCGTAGACCCTCACCTCGTCGAGCTCGCCGGTGAAGTCGTACGCGGGGTTTGTCTGACCGTGGCGGCCGACGGCGAAGCTACCCGACAGGTCGTAGCCCAACGGGTCGTCATTCTCCAGCTCGCAAACGCGGGCCCCGTCGAAGTAGATGCGGACCGCCTTGGCGTCGACCACGGCAGCGAGGTGGTGCCATTGTCCGTCGAGGTGATCCGTACGATCGGGCGCGCTCAAACAACGCACGTACTTGAAGTCGTCGGATTTTTTCACGCGTTTCGACACTTCGAATCCACCGGGAAGGATGCGCAGCAGCTGGTTGTTGGCCAAGCTGATGAGCTCGCCCCCTTCGCCACCGGGCGCGATGCCCTTGCTGCGAAACCAGATTGCCATGGTGAACGGACCCGTCGGTTTCAAGGCCGCGGGCAGCGCGGGAATCAAAGCCGCGGTCCGCGCGCCGGCGTCGAAGCTGCGGCTGAACGGATCGGAGAAGCGCACCGGCGGCGGCACCACCTGGGTGGGCGCGGGGGGACCGACGTAAATACCATCGACGCCGTGACCCGAGCTGTCCTTGACGGCGTCTTGTGCGCCGGGCTCGTCGAGGCGCCAGTACACGAGCAATCCCGCGCTGACACAGCTGCCGCCGGTACACACGAAGCCAGTTGCACAGTTGGCCGATGTGGCGCACGTGCTGGGGCAGCCGCCTGCAGCGCACGCAAATGCGAGGCAGTCGGTGCGCACGGCGGCCTGACAAACGCCTTTGCCGTCGCAGCTGGGGGCCGGGTTGGCCACGTTGCCGGTGCAGCTGCCGCCGCCACACGAGGTGCCCGACGCCCGCGGTGAACACGTCCCGGCCTTGCTGGCCAGATTGCAGGACACACAAGTGCCGTTGCAAACCACGTTGCAACAGACGCCATCGCTGCACACGCCCGAGCCACACTCGGTGCCGCTCATGCAGGCCTTGCCAAGACCGCGTTTGAGCTGGCACGTGCCGCCCTGGCAAATGAACCCGGCCAGGCAATCGGCTGATTTCGTGCACCCCGTGGCGCACGAATCGTTTTTGCAACTGGCGCCCGCGCAGGCGCGCGCGCCGGCGTCCTGGCAAACACCTTTGCCGTCGCACAGCCGGGCCGATCTCTCGTGGCCGACATCGACGCAACCACCGGGCTGGCATTCGGTGCCGGCAGAATAACGCCGGCACGCGCCCTGGCCGTCACATGTCCCGTCGCGATCGCAGCTGGTCACCGGCGTGGCGTCGCAATCGTCGCGCGGATCATCGCCGGAGATCACGGCCGCGCACTGCCCGGCGGTGTCGGCGCCATTGCAGGTGTAGCAGGCCTGCGCGCAACTGTTGGCGCAGCAGACACCATCGACACAAAACCCCGAAGCGCAGTCAGCGGCAGCGCTGCAAGCAGTGGCCAACGGCTTCGTCGCGTCGACCGCCGATGCGCGCTGGCATCGAGAGCTTCGACGGCGGGTGCATCAGGCGGAGGCGTCATGGCCGCCGCGTCGACAGCTGACACCATGGGGATGGCGGGTCGGCCTTCTGCTGGGGGATTTGTCCATCATCGACCCGCCGGTACCACGGCTGTCGCGGTCAGTTCTTTCAGAAGTCGGTGAGACGCTTTCGAAGTCGCGCGCGCCCGACGGCCCGCACCCGACCAAACCGAGGGCCACCGCAAGGCAACCGATCGCGTCCGAACGCAGCTGCTCCGAGAACCTGACGACTCGAGCATCGGTCACCGCCTTTGTTGAGGGCTTCTTCTCCGTCGACCCCCCCTCGACGCCCACGCCCACGCAGCTCGACGATGGTACGTGAATACGAACACGCGGCGATTGTAGATGTTCTCGCGCAAAGACAAATCGGAAGCGCCCCGCACCTCTTTCGGCACCGCGCCGACGGCGAATCAACGGATTCGCCATGATTCATGTGCACCGCGGTCCCACCTCGGCACAGGCGCGCACAACCAAGAAAATTGTCTTTTTATTTTCGCCGCGCCTGACCCAGAGCGCCGGGGCCGTGTTGCGTTTCCACCAGGACTCTGTGAGAAGGTCCCATGGCCAACGGCGCAGGTGGGTTCGATCCCGAAGATTTCGTGCGTCTCGGTCAAGCAGCGCTCGATCGCGTGCGCGCCTCGCGCAAGCTGTTGATCGGAACGCGCTCAACGCAGTCACCTGACGTCCCCTCCGAGCAAGTCACAAGTCACAGTCACAGCACCGTAGGTTGGGTTGAGTCTGCGAAGCCCAACGGCGTCGCGGCCAGGCATTGTTGGGCTTCGCGGACTCAGCCCAACCTACAGCTCTGTCTTGTTAACTCATAGTCGCCCGCGTCATCCACGCGGGCCTGCCAGCCTGGGTAAACCACGATCGTCGTGAACGTTTCTTCGATGATCGCGGGTCCGGCCACTTGATGGCCCGGCTTGAGCGCGGCGCCGAGATAAATATCCGTGTCCTTGTAACCATGACCGAGATTGGCGCGGCGCGTTTTCGCGGCCTTGGCTGCAACGGTCGGCGCGCTGAATCCTTTGGCCACCAGGGGCGATGGCGTATCGACGTGAGTAGCCAAGCGCACGCCGGTGATCTCCGGGACTTCGCCTTCACGCACATGGCCGTACTCTTCCTTGTGACGTTTGTTGAACGCCGCCATGGCCCTGTCGCCCAGCGCATCATCGACGAACGACAAATCCTGCAGGCCCTGGTTGGTCTTTACGTCGAACGTCAGCGACCAGTTCTGCCCGGGGTAACGCATGTTCATCTGATATGTCGCGCGCACGCTGTTGCGCGAGAACCCGGCGTCGGCGAAATATTTTTCGGCGCGTTCGCTCAGCTCCCGCCACAACGTTCGGAGTTTTTCCGCATCGAGCTGATTCGCCGGAGCAATGTACGAGCGCTCCTCATCGATGCTCGGATTCGCGACCAGCGTGCCCAGCGCCGAGAACGTGGGCGATGCCTTCGGCACCAGCACTTTGTTGATGCCGAGATCCTCTGCCTGAATGGCAGCGAACACCGGGCCGTTGCCGCCATAGGCGAGCATGACCATGTCTTCCGGGTCGATGCCTTTCCCTGCCGTCGTTCTTCGGACTGCCTGCGACATGTTGGCGTTCACGACGCGCCAGCAATCGAACGCCGCTTCCTCCGCGCTACAGCCCATCTGCTCGGCAATCTTGTTGAACGCCTCTTCGACGCCCTTTCGAGACAGCGAAAAGCTGCCGCCGGCGAAATCCGAATCGGCCGACAGTATCCCCAGCATCAACAGGGCATCGGTGATGGTTGGCTGCGTACCGCCGCGTCCGTAACAAATCGGACCTGGCTGTGCGCCGGCGGATGCCGGCCCCACTTCCAACACACCGTTGTTGACGTGGCAGATCGATCCGCCGCCCGGCTCCCGAGCGTTTCAACCTTCACCATCGGCACGCCGACCAGATATCGGTGGTGCATGTTCCAGCCCGCTTCTGCGGGCGCAGCGCCGTTCAACACCACCGACATGTCGTAGGAGGTGCCGCCCATGTCCACGCACAAAAGATTGGGATAACCCTTCGCCACGCCGACATGAGCAGAGCCGATCACGCCGCCGGCCGGGCCCGAGGCCAGCACGCGAATCGGCGATCCTTCGATGTATTCCTTGGTCATCACGCCGCCGCTGGCCTGCATGACCATCAGACGGTTTCGATAACCCGCTTCCTTCAAGCGCAGCACCAACTTTTCCAGATACGAAGTCACTCGCGGCGCGACGTATGCGTTGACCACCGTGGTGCTGGTGCGATCGTACTCCGGCCCCCGCGAGAGCACTTCATGCGAGGCAGAGATGTGTACGCCGGGCATTTCCTCGGCAACGATCTTCGCCACGCGCTTTTCGTGCGCCGGGTTGACGAAGGAGAAGATCAGGCAGATCGCCACCGATTCCACGTTCTGTTTCTTCAGTCGCCGGCAGCATTCGCGTACGGCATTTTCATCGAGTTCTTTGTACACGGAACCGTCGAACAAAATTCGCTCCGGCACCGTCAATCGCCGTCGCCGCGGAGTGATTTGTGTCGGCGGGTCCAGGCGAACGTCCCAGATGTCCTCCTTGAAGCCGCGCCGGTATTCCACCTCGTCGCGAAAGCCTTCGGTCGTGATCAGGCCGGTGAGCGCGCCGTTCATTTCAATCAATGTGTTGTCGGCGATGGTCGTGCCGTGGACGATGGCGTCGCACTGCCCGAGGAAATCGCCCAGCGTCAGTTGCTCGATCTCGGCGAGCTTGCGGAGCCCGCTCATGACGCCGATCGATCGGTCCTCCGGCGTGCTCAGATTCTTATGCAGCACGACCGTCGCGCCCTTGAGCAGCGCAAAGTCCGTGAATGTGCCGCCAATATCGATCCCGACGCGATACCTCACGAGTTCCTCTCCACCCGCTTGCTTTTTCTGAGCGCTGCCGTGGCCGCAACGTCCACCGCGAGGTCGTAGTCTTGCAACGATCCGGTCAAGACGACGCCGTACTTTTCGCGGGCCGCGGCAATACTCACGTACTCATCCAGCACGTCTTCTTTAACGGCCTCGGGATCTCGCAGTAGTGCGGGTCCAAAGCCAGCGCCACCACCGTGCTGATAGGCAATCACTGCACCGGCCGGCAATTGCGCGCGTGCAGACAATCCAACTTTGTATTCGCGTTCCGTGCCCACTTCGAAACGGCTCGAATAGGGGCTGCCATCTTCGCCGCCGCACAAGCCGCTGAGCGGATGATCGGCCGACACCATCCAGGCCATCGCGAGCGTCGGCTCGAGCACTTTCTTGACGTTGAGACTGCCGGGGCAACCGCGCCATTGCCCCGCGCCACCGGCATCGGTGACCATCTCGCGACTGATGTTGATGATCGGAAAGCGGGACTCGCCATCTTCCGCCTCCGACAGCAATAGATTGCCGAGCGCCGCGCACGACGAACCCCAGCCATCGATGCCTTGCACGGCGGACGCATCCATGGAGCGCGCATCGACGCCCTGGTCCATCCACATCTGTCCCTTCTTGTCGAAGCCGATCACCGCGTTGGGCATGCCGATCTTGTAGACCTGCGGTGCCGAGCGCTCCGGCACTACCTTTGACAGCGCCACGCAGACCGCTTCGATGATTTCGCACGCCGGGTGGAACGATCCGAGCGCCGCCGGTTTGTTGACCGGCGGATGCACGATGGTGTTCTCGGGAATGATCATCTCCACGGCATGGAACAGCCCCTCGTTCTTGACGATGGTGGGTCGATCGCCGCGGCGATTTGCGTCATCA
>CAVVAI010000002.1:0-36115 GCA_963746085.1 uncultured beta proteobacterium | reverse complement strand
CGATCGCTGCCTATCGCGCGGGCAATGCGCCGCACATCCTGCAGGTTTTCGAAGTCGGCACCGCGACAATGATGGCATCCAAGGGTGCCATCAAGCCGGTGCATGACCTGATGAAAGAGGCCGGCTACAAGATTCGACCCGGCCGCGTACGGTCCCGCGGTGGCCGGTGATCATTACATTCGCGCCAATTCCACTGTTGAGTCTTCCGTTTAACAGCTCGACGACCGTGTTCCACTACAACAAAGACGCGTTCAAAGCGGCCGGACGCGATCCGGAGAAGCCACCGAAGACCTGGCCCGAGGTCGTGCTGGCTGCCGCTGTAGCGAAAGCTTCGGGCCACAAGTGTCCATACACAACGAGCTGGGTCAGCTGGACGCAGCTCGAAAGCTTCTCGGCGTGGCACAACACCGAGTTCTCGACGTTGCGCAACGGCTTCGGCGGCATGGGGACGCGGCTCGCATTCAACACGCCGCTGCACGTGCGCCATATCGAAAACCTGGCCAACATGTCGAAGCAGGGTTTGTTCGTTTACAAAGGCCGCGGCAACATTATGGCCGACACGGCAATCGCGTCCGGCGAATGCGCGATGACAACCGGCTCGTCGGCGCTGTACGGCAACATCAAGAAAAACGCCAAGTTTGCCGCCGGCCATTCAACGTTGCCGCATTACCAGACGTGGTCGGGGCACCGCAAAATACGGTGATCGGCGGCGCCAGCTTGTGGGTCATGTCGGGCAAAGAAACCGGCCAGTACAAAGGTGTGGCCGCGTTCTTCGACTACCTGTCGAAGCCCGACGTGCAGTCAGCGAGCCATATGCGCACCGGCTACCTGCCGATTACGATGGCCGCCTACGAGATGACTCGATAAGGCGGGGTTTTACAAACAAAATCCCGGCACCGACGTGGCCGTCACGCAGATGATCCGCAAGACCACCGACAAGTCGCGCGGTGTCCGCCTCGGCAACTTCGTGCAGATCCGCACGATCGTCGATGAAGAGATGGAGGACAGTGTGGTCTGGCAAGAAGAGTGCGAAAGAGGCGCTCGACGCGGTCTGTCCAGGCCGAAACGAACAGTTGGAGCGGTTCGAGTAAGCGAAGAAGAGCTCTACACAATCCGGTTGGCCGCGATCGCGGCCGCGGGGGCTTGTCTCCGCGGCCGCTTTTATTTGCGCAGAGACTTCGCGAACTCGACGAACCCGGCCGACGTCAACGGGCGACCCAGCAAAAATCCCTGCGCTTCATTGCATCCGCAGTCGGTGACGAATCACAGTTGCTCGTGCGTCTCGACGCCTTCCGCCACAACGTGCAATCCAAGTCCGCGCGCGAGACTGGTCAGCGCGGCGACGATCTTGCAATCGGCCGGGTCACTCGGCCCGGCGCGTACGAACTGGCCATCGATCTTGATCACGTCGACTGGAAAGCGCCGCAGGTTGGAGACGCTGGAATACCCCGTGCCGAATTATCCAGCGCGATCTCTACACCCATCGCATGCAACCCGGACAACACTGCTCCGCTTTGGCGCCGTCACGCATCAGACTCGCCTCTGTGATCTCGACTTGTAGACGCTCGGCATCGAGTCCGGAATCCATTAGCGCCTGACTGACCATCGGCAGCAGCGAGCGGCCGCGAAATTCGCGCGGCGAAAGGTTGACGCTGACTAGCGGCTCACCAAGGCCCGCTGCTGTCCATTGCATTGCCGCGCGGCACGCTTCGCGCAAGACGACTTCGCCGATCGGCACAATCAAACCGGTGTCCTCGGCCACGGCGATAAAGCTGCCGGGTTCCTGCAGACCGTGCTCAGGGTCGCGCCAGCGCAGCAACGCTTCGGCGCCGACCAGCTCTGCGACTCTTCAGATCGATGCGCGGTTGGTAGTACGCCTCGAACTCGCCCGCTTCAAGCGCGCGCCGCAGCCCCGCTTCAATCTGCAGCCGGCGCACCACTTCGGCATTCATGCGCGGCTCGAACAGCTGCACGTTTCCACGCCCGCGCGATTTGGCGAACGACAACGCTGCGTCAGCGTTGCGCAACAGCATTTCCGGGCTCGCACCGTCGCTTGGAAACATCGCCGCGCCAACGCTGACGCTGACGTTAACCTGTTCGGCGTCGATCTCAAACGGCTCCGACAGCAACTCGGCCAGCTTGCCGGCGACATGCTCCGCGTCGTCGACGTGGCGCAAACGTCCGAGCACGATCGCGAACTCGTCGGCTCCCGTACGCGCCACCAGATCGGAGGTCCGTACGGTGTCGACCAGCCGCGCGGCGGTGGCACGCAACAGCGCATCGCCGACGCGGTGCCCGAGCGCATCGTTCAGCTTGGTGAACTCGTCGATGTCGACCACCAGCACCGCCAGCCGATCGCCACCGAGTTGATGATTGCGAATCGCTTCGTCGAGCCGCGATTCGAGCAATCGCCGATCGGCAGTTCGGTCAATTCGTCGTACAACGCGATGCGGCGCGCACGCTCCTCGACCTCGCTGCGCTCGTATAACTCCGCAACCAGCCGCTCGTTGGACCACGCGAGCTCATCGTGCGCCGCGCGCACGCGTTGCTCCAGATCGTCGCGCGCCTTAGCGAGCGCCGCTTCCATTTCCTTGCGTGCGCTGATGTCGTCGATCAGCCACACGGTTTCGCCGGCCGTGCCGCCTGGCGTGATGCACTTCACCAGCAAGCGCGTCCACACGCGCGAGCCGTTGCTGCGCACGGTGCGCCATTCGATCGCCGGCGAACCGTCTCTGCCAAGGCATCGCCGATGCGACTGGCGAACGACTGGAACTCTTCGTCCGATCCGAACAGCACCGCCGCCGAGCGGCCGAGCAGATCGGCGACGTCCCATCCGAACAGACGAGCCGCGCTCGAATTGCACTGCGCGATATTTCCGTCGCAGACCACCAGAATGCCGACCGAATCGTTGGCGAGCAGCGCGCGATATTCCTGCAGACGCCGCTCGACTTCGTGCGGCGGTCCGGCAAAAACAACGTCATCGATCTCACGCATCAAAGTCGGCTCGCTTGGTGGACCCGTAACCAGGGTGCTGGTCAGGCGCGCCGAGTGTGGAGCAGGCCCCCTCCCAAGAAACGTCGATTACGGGCGGCCTCGCCCGCTTATTTGAAACGCTTGGCGCTCAAGTCGGCGCGACCGAGCGCCGAGAGGGACGTTCCGGCAGGACGAAGTAATCCTGTTCGTCCGGCATCAGCAAGCGCGCGACCGCCTCGCCGCGCACCATCTTCAAACTCGAAATCCGAAATCATGTCGATGATCGGAAGCACGGTCTTCGAACTGTGCGGCGCCGACTTGTCGCCGCCTTGCTGTCGCGCGCCATCGCCATCCTATCAAGCGTTTTCCTTGGGAATCATCGAGATGCCGCCGCTGCGCTCCAGCACCGGCGTATCTAATCTGGTCCAGCCGCTCGATTCCCTGCAAGTCACGCGCGGCGCTGCAGTACGTCGTCGACATCGACGCGGGCCTCGTCCATCCTGCTCCTGCAACGCCATCCCGTCTCTCTACGATGACCAGCGGCACGTCGTCGAGCCACTTGTCGACTTTCTTCGAGCGGTGCTTCAGCAACGACAGTCCAAGATCGAGCGTCACCAGCGTTACGATGACGATCACCGCGTTCGTGACCGAGAAGTCCTGCCCGAGCAACGCCTGCTGGGTCGCTTCCCCGATGATCAGCAGCAACACGAAATCGAAGGTCGTGATCTGCGCCAGCGTCGCTTGCCCGCCAGCCGCATGATCACCATTAGCCCGATTTAAATTGCGGCGGCGTGCCAGACGGAGTCCATCGATCGACTCAGGGATAGACGAACTGAGAAAAAAAGCACCGGCACGCCGTTATTCATGGCAATCCATCCATCGTGCCGACTTATCGACTCCGGAACGAGCTCGAATCGGATCGTCGCTGCGGCTGGCACTGCGCGGTTGAAAATGTAGACGCGTCGGCGATCGGCGATTGCAGTCGCGGTCGGCGGTGGTGCGATGGCTCGCGTAGTCATCGCGCCAAGCAACTCATCGCCGATGCGCAAGCGCATCGGCTCTCCGCTTCCCGCGGCGAGGTCGACGTCAAGCGTCGTAGAAGATGCGCAACGTGCAAAGCGTGCGTACCGAACCTCGATCAAGCCGGTCGAATCGGATGCCGTGGCGCGCGCAACGATTCCACCGCCACCAAAAACACCGGCGAGGGCACCGATGATGACAAGCCCCATGGCGGCCCAACCCAAGCGTTCGACATGCCACTGCCGCCGTCAAATCCGATGTCCTCGTCAAACGGAGGCTGGCGCTAACGGTCGCTCGCTTGTTCGACGCGCTGCTTCCGCCGGACCTTCGCGCCGTCATGGTCTTTTTATCCATCTCGGAGGGCGCCCCAGCAACGCGTGTTCCTTGCCTCGCGCCAGTGGCGCTGCCTGACCGGCGGCGCATCGTCTGTGCGCGCCCAAACCGCCTGCAAGTACCCCGCCACCCGCGCGTTCCGGATCCCGTCGCGCCACTAGCCTGCGCTGCAGATCACGCGGCTAGCGCCATAACACTTCGTTGATTTTCTTTTGGGCAGCACGCGAAATCATCACCAGGCTGTGCGCCAGGCGTCGTCCATGCGAAGGGTCGGTCGGGTTGGCCGTCTTATCTCGATTGACTGTGTTCCGGACCAGCGCTCGGTCCAGGGTCGCTGCCGGGACGCTTCGCTTCTGGTTGTGCGCCTGATCGATCGAGCCGTCGCTCTTCACCTTGAAGCGCTGACAATAGAACCGGATGATCTCTTTCGGCTTTTTGTTTTCCAGCCGGCACACGACTGTTGCAATGTCGATGGTCTGGCCGGCAAAGTTCGGCAGCACGGCCCGGCGCCCGAACAGGAATTCTTCGAACGTCGTCTTCGACAACGGCAGCGCGTCGTCGCCACGCACGAGAAAAATTCGATAGCCGATACTTTTTTTCACTCTTCGCTTTATGCAAGATGCGCCGCGATCGATTGATCAATCAGCGCAAAGCAGATGTCCTTACCGGACCGGCGATAGTCTCAAAAGACGAGGCGCTTGAGACCTGATATGGATGACTTGAAACGGCTAAGCCGAATGCGGGTGCTGACGCGCGCTTGCAATGGCGCAGGATGCCTAGCGTCGCGCGGCAACCTTGCGAACTTCGTCCAGGATCTGAGCGGGCTCGACCGGCTTGACGAGATGAAGGTCGAAGCCGGCCTCGCGCGAGCGTTGACGATCTTCGTCCTTGCCCCAGCCGGTGACGGCGACGAGCACCATGCTGTTCATTCCGGGTTGACCGCGCAGCCGGCGTGCCAGCTCGAAGCCATTGACGCTGGGTAAGCCGAGGTCGAGAAACGCGATCTCAGGTTGAA
Source organism: uncultured beta proteobacterium (assembly GCA_963746085.1). GTDB lineage: Bacteria > Pseudomonadota > Gammaproteobacteria > Burkholderiales > Burkholderiaceae_F > JACCZX01. Next base: position 30,774 of record CAVVAI010000002.1, on the reverse strand, counting down.
ACTCGGCCGCGACGGTCTCGGCCGACAGGGCCTCGAATGTGGTCCGCACGTCGTGGCCCTCGAACTCCAGCAGCGCCGAGAGACTCATCGCGAAATCGCGGTTGTCGTCGACCACCAGTACGCGCCGGGATTGCGCCGGTCCTTGCGGCCTGGCCTCGGTGTTGGCCGCGTCGGCGGGCGCCGTTGCGAGCGGCAGTCGGACGGTGAATTCGCTGCCCTGCCCAAGCCCGTCACTGCGCGCGGTAATCGTTCCCCGGTGCAGCTGAACGAGTCGCCTGGCCAATGCGAGTCCGACACCTAATCCGCCGTGCGTGCGCTCGGGCGAGGCATCGAACTGCGTAAACATGTCGAATACGTCCGGCATCTTTTCGGCAGCGATTCCGATGCCGGTATCCATCACGCGCACCTCAACAGCGCCGGCGGCGAGCCGCGCGGCGAGCCGGATGGATCCACCCGGCTCGGTGTACTTGACAGCGTTATTGAGGATGTTGGAGAAAATCTGCGATAGCCGCGTTGCGTCGGCGTCGAGCTCGATGTTGATGGCCGGAAGGTCGACCGACAGCATGTGCCGCTTGGCGTCGATCAACGGCCGGACGGCGTCGATTGCCATCGTCATCACATCCTGCAGCGAAACGCGCTCGGTGCGCAGCACCAGCTTGCCGGTCGTGATGCGCGACACATCCAGCAAGTCATCCACCAGACGGACCATCTGCTGCAATTGACGCTCCATCATGATCTGTGCGCGCCCGATCGCTTCCGGATCGTTGGTCATGCGCATGATCTGCAAGCCATTGCGGATCGGCGCCAGCGGATTGCGCAGCTCGTGCGCAAGCGTGGCAAGAAATTCGTCTTTGCGCTGATCGGCCGCTTTCAAGGCATCTTCGGCGACGCGCCGCTCGCGCATCTCGTGCAGCAAGTCGGCATTGGCCGTCTCGAGCGCGGTAGCGCGCCGATCGGCCTCGGCCAGCATGTCGTTGAAAGCATCGACCAGCACGCCGACCTCGTCGGAGCTGGTCTTGCGCACGCGCAGTTTGTAGTCGCGCCGCTGCATGACCTGCTGCGCGACGCGCGCGACGTCGAGCACCGGTTCGGTGATCGCGCGCTGCAGCCATGCCGATACCGCCAGCGTGACTGCAAGACTTGCCAGGATCGACAGGCCCACGATCACCAGATAGCCAAGCAACCGGTTCCATAGTTCGTAAGCGGCGCGCAGATACACGGTGCCGAGAAACTGGCCGTTCTCACGCACTTCCTGGAACACCCAGAGCTGATTGCCTTCGATCCGGTACCCGTTCCGATCGGTGGTGGCGGGCAGCGTGAGAGGTAAGTCGGCGGCCGTCGTGTAATCGGCAAACAGCCTGCCGTCGGCGGTATAGATCGCGGCCGCCGTAACCAGGGGCCTGAGCCGCAATACCGTCAGGTTATCGCGCGCCGCTTTCGGATCGTCGAAGCTCAACGCCGGTGCAGACGTCTTCCCGATAATCTCCGCCTGCGTCACGAGGTCATCCACCCACGTTTGATGATACGTCCGCGCTTCGTAAATGATCATCGCCGTGGCGGTGATGAGCAGCGCCACGACGGCGGTGCCCAGCATCACAAACGTCACCTTGCGTCGGATCGAGGTCGAGATGTAGTCGAGCACGGTCTACCCTGCCTTGATCCGCGTTGCGACGGTGAGCAGACGCGAACTGAGCCGCAGCCCGCTTTTCTCGGCGACCGCGACGTTCACTTCAAAGCGGACCCGGCCGTCGACCTGGACGAAGTTGATCACGCTGCCGTGCTCGATACCACGGTCGACGCCGGTGATCGTCAACACCGAACGGTCGGTCAGAGTCTTTGCCAACTGCAGGAACTTGGGCGCGCTCTCACCTCCGATGAACAGTACGTTGACGCCGGTCCACGCGTCGCCTAGCGCGAGCCGCCGCACCTGAAGCCGGCGGTTTAGTGCAATTCGCCCCTGCACGATTTGCTCGAGCTCGGCGGCGATGTCGTCCGCGTTCAAGACGCCGATCACGATCGGTGCCTCCGCATTCGGAAAGGCCGACGCCGGCCATTCGACATAGGTGATGAATCGATAGATGTACGCGGCCATCACGCTGCGCTCGTTGGACTGTGCCTCGCTGATGACCTGCGCCTCAGTCGGCCACGACGATAGCCAGCCCAGCGGCGTGAGCAACGCAAGCAGCAATGCCGCGCGCGCGCCGCGCGCCTTGACCGCTCGAAGGCGAACAATGGGAGTCACTGGCGCCAGACGAGTTGAAAGAAGAAGGCTCGTTCGAACTCGGCACGATTCGCGACCGCACCCCACTCAGGATGGCGCGGATCGAAAGCGTTTTGAACCGCAAGAGATGCTTCAAGCTGCCGCAAGGGCCGCCAGGCAATTCGCAGATCGACCGCCGTGTAGGCGGGGACGTACGGGTTCGGCAGCGAGCTGATGCGTCGTGCCCGCACGTCGAGATCGACGTTTTGCAGCAGGTCGAAGTTCGAACGCAATTGCCACCAGCCGCTCGGGTCGTTGCCGGCGGCCACGAGGCCGGTCGTATCTCGACTGTCGGGTTCGCGCTCGAACTTGACGCGCTGGCGCACGAGACCCGCGCTCAAACGCCAACGTTCGATCGGCCGATACTCGGCCCACGCTTCGACGCCGGTGGTTCGGCCTTCGATCTTGTTCTCGAACATCAAACCGCCCGGGCGTGGTTCCAGACTGCGGATTCGATCGAAATCGTGCCAATAGCCCGTCACCGAACCCGAGAAAAGATTGCCGAAGTTGGCGCGATACCCGACCTCCGCGACGTTGGCGATCTCAGAATCGAAGTTCGGGCCGCCCGCAAGCAGAAACGGCGGCGCTGCCGGCACGAAAAAGTCGCGGTCGATACGCGACGGTGCGCGCACAGCGCGGCTCAGCGCCGCCCAGAACAGCCGATCATCTGCGAGCCGCCATGCAAGCCGCGCGTTGGGCAAGATTTCGGCGTCCGTATACGGGTTGCTTTCGACTTTGACGCCGAGCGTTGCCTTCACTTCGCGCCCGAGCGCGATCTCGTCCTGCACAAAGGCGTGCGCCCAGTTCAGATTCTTGTCGGGCGGAAGAAACGCCTGAATGGCAGGATTGGTCACTCGATCGCCGCGCGTGCCGATAGCCGCCACCGACCAGCAGCACATGGCTCTCGAACGGTACGAAGCCGTATTGAACATCCAGGTCAAAAGTGTCGAGACTCTCCTTAAAGATCGTCGGATGATCGCGAAAGGTGTGGTCGTAGTACGCCTGCACGACAAGCCTCGAATCGTTTGCGAGGGACTGAGTGAAGCGCCCTAACAAATTCGCGCCGCGGATGTCGCGCTCCGAAGGCACCTGGTCGACCCGGCCCCGATACGCATCGCCCTGCACCGTAAAACTGCGGCTGACGTTGCCCGAGTCCAAGCGGAATCCGATCTGTGCGAGATCCGATTCGTCGCGTACCGGGCGGCGGTCGGGAAGCTCGGAGTTTTCGCGATCGGATACCTTGCCGTACACGCGAAACGACGTTTCGCTCCCGAGCTGCGCGCCGTAGCGCGCGAACGCACCCTGCTCTCGATTGCCGCCACCGGCGCCCACGACCGCGCCCTGCGTTGCATGCGCCGTGCGCGTGATGACGTTGATCACGCCGTTGACTGCATTGGCGCCCCACAGCGTCGCCCCCGGACCGCTGATCACTTCGATGCGATCGATGTCTTCGAGCAGCGTGTCTTGCGCTTCCCAGAACACGCCCGAAAACAGCGGCGTGTAAGTCACGCGGCCATCGATCAGCACCAACAGCTTGTTAGCGAGCACCGCGTTCGCGCCCCGCGCGCTGATCGCATACTGATTGGTATCGGCGCGCGCGACCTGCAAGTTCGGAGCAAGACGTAACGCTTCTGGCAAGCTCGTCACGCCCGCGCGCCGAATATCTTCGCGCGAGATGACGTAGACCGACGCGGGTGCAGCCGCAAGCCGCTCCTGCCGGCGCGAGACCGACGTGATGACTATGTTGCCGAGCTCTTCAAGCGATAAATCGGCGAGGTCGACGGCGCGGGCCACCACAATGGCGGCGACAGCGTCTCGCAGCTGAAGCCCAGATGCTGCCGATACAAGCACAACGGCCAGCACCCAGCGAACCCCGTTCATCATCACGCGCGCTCATCCGGCCTGTTGTCACGGCGTTGGGGATTCTAAGGACAAACCGCCTGATCAGAGGGTAGCCCGCAGGTCGCCTCGCACCATGTCGAGATATCCACGATGTTTGCGAATGTAATTCATCGCATACGGGCAGATTGGAATGACCGTCTTGCCCTGCCGACGAATGTCATCGAGCATCGCACTAACGAGGTGTGATCCGAAACCTTTGCCTTCGTGTTGCGGCAACACTTCGGTGTGCTTGATCAACACCGACGCTGGCGCGACAGGATCGTATTCGCTGTACCCCACCTCTTCATCGAGCAACATCAGTCGATAGCGGCGCGCGATGGGGTCGTTTACGAGCTTGAGTTTCTGGCCTCCCGTTGACGGATTGAGGAACTGTTCGCTCCAGCGCTCGTGCTCGGTCGCTCGCGTCAGGCGCGCCATCAGACTCTCCGGAGCGACGTTGAGCAGCCCGCTCGGTGCGGTTCCTGCGAGCACGGCACGTGCGGTGTCGTACAGCGCCTGCACGCTGGCAGCGAACCCCTGATGGCCGCGCAGGCACACTCGCACGCGGCGGCTGGCGAGGTGCTCCAGATCCACCAACTCGGCGCCGGGGCTGCCGAGGATCAGCGGAAGGCTGACGCTGTCCGCGATTCGATCGAGTTGCTCGCGGGTCTTCAGGTACGGAACGAACAGCGCATTCACTCCCGCCTGCTCATACGCCTGCAGCCGGCGCACCGCATCGTCGACATCGGTGATCGCGACCGCGGCGGTGCGCCCGAAGATCGCGATACCCGATTCGCGCGCTGCGGCGACTGCAGCTCGCATTCTTCCGACGCCTTCTTCCAACGAAGTGAGGCTCGGCTCTCTCGGCGAACCGAACGCGCGCGGCAGCAGGGTGTCCTCGATCGACAGCCCCGCCGCACCTGCTCCGGCAAGCTCTTCGACAGTGCGCATGACGTTCAGCGCATTGCCGAAACCGTGGTCGGCGTCGACCAGCACGGGCAGCTCGCTCGCGCGGCAGATGCGGCGCGTCTGCTCGGCCAGTTCCGTTAATGTGAGCAGCATCAGGTCCGGCGCGCCGAGCACGGCGAACGATGCGACCGAGCCGCCGAGTAGACCGACCTCGAAACCCACCTCGTCGGCGATGCGAGCCGACAGCGGATCGAACACCGAGCCGGCGATCACGCACCGATCGCTGGCCAGCAGCGCCGCGAATTTCTCACGCTTGTCGTGCGCGTTCATCCCGTCGTTTTGCTCCCTCGTTGCACCTTTAATCCGGGCGACCAATATTACGCACCCGATTTTGGTCGTATATGGTAGACATTATTACTTATCTGTAATAATATCTACTCAAATGACATGGCTCCTGCTCGTGCTTTCCCTTCCGACCGAAAACGCCACTGTGCGCATGCGCGCGTGGCGGGCACTGCGTGCTGCGGGCGCTGCCGTGCTTCGCGACGGCGTTTATCTGTTGCCGGCGCGTGACGACTGCCGTGTGACGCTCGAAGCGATCGCATCGGACGTGAAAACGGGCGGAGGCGTCACCCATCTGATGCTCGCGGACGAGCCTCGCGACGCCGGGTTTGCCGCGTTGTTCGATCGCAGCGACGACTACGCCGCCTTGCTCGACGAGATCCGTGCGGCGAGCGACGCGCTCGAGCCGGACACCGCGCTAGAGGTGCTGAAGCAAGCGCGCAAGCTGCGCAAGGCATTCATTGCACTCGCGGCTACGGATTTCTTCGCCGGAGAGGCGCGCAAGCAAACCGACGCCGCTCTACAGGAGCTCGAGCTTGCCGCCAACCGCGTGCTCGCGCCCGATGAACCGCACGCGGTGCGCAGCGCGATCAAACACTTGAGAATCGAAGACTACAAAGGTCGTGTCTGGGCGACGCGCCGGCGCCCCTGGGTCGATCGGCTTGCGTGCGCGTGGCTGATTCGGCGCTACATCGACCGTAAGGCGCGCATCGTGTGGCTGGCGAAGCCGAAAGACTGTCCGGCCCGGGCAATCGGATTCGACTTCGACGGCGCCGCCTTCAGCCACGTCGGTGCGCGCGTGACGTTTGAGGTGATGCTGGCGAGCTTCGGCTTCGAGCAGGCCGCGCTCAGGCGCATCGGTGCCGTCGTCCATTATCTGGATGCCGGCGGCGTCCAGCCGCCCGAGGCAAGCGGCGTTGAAAGCGTTCTGGCCGGACTGCGCGAGTCGATCGAGGACGACGATCAACTCGTCAAGGCAGCCGGCGCCGTGTTCGACGGTTTGCGGGTGTCATTCGAAAAAGCGGGGCAAGCTGAATGACTGTGCCGCTCGCATCGGCGGCGGATAACTCCGCTCCCGCGCCGATCACCTTCGGGGCGGCGTTTCGCTTCTGGCTAAAGCTCGGCTTCATCAGCTTCGGCGGGCCGGCCGGCCAGATCTCGATCATGCATCAGGAGCTGGTCGAGCGCCGGCGCTGGATTTCGGAGCGCCGTTTCCTGCACGCGCTGAACTACTGCATGGTGCTGCCCGGCCCCGAGGCGCAGCAGCTTGCCACTTACATCGGCTGGCTGATGCATCGCACGTGGGGCGGCATCGTCGCTGGCGCGCTGTTCGTGCTGCCGTCGCTGCTGATCCTGATTGCGCTGTCGTGGATCTACGTCGCCTTCGGCAACGTGCCCGTGGTCGCCGGCCTTTTCTACGGCATCAAGCCCGCAGTCACCGCAATCGTGCTGCAGGCGGCTTACCGCATCGGCTCGCGCGCGCTGAAGAATGAATGGCTGTGGGCGATTGCAGCGGCGTCCTTCGTCGCGATCTTCGCTCTGAACGCTCCGTTTCCCGCAGTCATCGCGGCTGCGCGCCGTGATCGGCTACGTCGGCGGACGCCTCGCACCCGAAAAGTTCGCGGCCGGCGGCGCGCATGGCGCAGCAAACAAATCGTTCGGCGCAGCCGTCATCGACGATCGACACGCCGACGCCCGCGCATGCACCGTTTCAGCAGACGTCGCTTCTGGCAAGCGTCGCGCTGGTCGGACTCGGCGCTGTGGGCTGGTGCCAATGGCGGTACTGCTGGCGCGTCTACGGCTGGAATGCACGTTTTCACGCAGATGGGCTGGTTCTTCACCAAGGCGGCGCTGCTGACGTTTGGCGGCGCCTACGCGGTGCTGCCCTACGTCTATCAGGGCGCGGTCGACCATTACGGCTGGCTGACGCCGGCACAGATGATCGATGGCCTGGCGCTCGGAGAAACCACGCCGGGACCGCTGATCATGGTGGTGGCTTTTGTGGGCTTCGTCGGCGCCTATGTCGCACGCCGCGTTCGGGCCTGGCAGTCTGTCTCTCTGCCGGTGCAGTGGCGGCAGCGGTGGTGACCTGGTTCACCTTCCTGCCGTCGTTTCTGTTCATCCTCGCCGGTGGCCCGCTCGTCGAGAGCACGCACAACGATCTCAAGTTCACGGCGCCGCTGACCGCCATCACCGCTGCGGTGGTCGGCGTGATCATCAATCTCGCACTGTTCTTCGGTTATCACGTGCTGTGGCCGACAGGGCTCGCGGGCAGCTTCGATTGGACCTCCGCATTGATCGCGCTCGCTGCGGCGGTGGCCTTGTTTCGATTCAAAGCGCATGTGATCAGCGTGATCGCCGCGTGCGCGGTCGTTGGCTTGTCGGTGCGTCTTGTTTTTTGAAAGGAGAACCGGATATGGATCGAATCAGTCCCTACGAACTGGCTGAATGGCAATCGGCCCATCGAACCTTCACGTTGCTCGACGTGCGGCGCAAGGCAGTGCGTGCTGCGGATGGGGCGGAGGTACCGGGCGGGCGCTGGCTTGATCCCGAACAAGTGTTCGCGTGGAAGGACGAGATCCCGCGTGATCGGCCCGCGTTGATCTACTGCGCAAAGGGTCATGAGATTAGCCAGGGCATCGCTGCGACGCTGTCCGCACTCGGCCTGGACGCGCGCTTTCTGGTCGATGGCTACGCCGGCTGGTGTGCCGCACAAATGCCGGTGAACCGGCTGCCAGTGCAGGAAGGAGAGCAGACATGAAATGGATCACCCGCGAGCGCCCGAAAATCGATCGCATCGCATGCCCGTGGCTGGTGGCGCGGTTCATCGATCAGGAGCCCGAGTTCATGTACGTCCCGAGCAGCGATGTACTGAGCGTCGCCGACAAGACTGCGGCGATTCCGTACGACATCCCCGGTGTTGAACTGACGCACGAAGGCGAGCTGTGCAGCTTCGACGCGTTTCTCAAGAAGTACCGGCTCGACGATCCGGCGCTGCAACGGTTGGCGCTGATCGTGCGCGGGGCCGACACCTCGCGTCTCGAGCTGACGCCGCAGTCCGCCGGCCTGTATGCGCTGTCGCTCGGGTTGTCGCACGACTTCGCCGACGATCACGAAATGCTTAAACACGGCATGGTGATGTACGACGCGCTGTACGCGTGGTGCAAGCATTGCCAGAACGAGTCGCACAACTGGCCGCCGGGTAGCTGACAAGCTGCACCAACAGGGCACACTTCGGAATGGTTGTTCACGTCGTCGACGGAACCTACGAGTTGTTCCGGCACTTCTACGGGCTGCGGCGCTTCAACAACGGCGAGGACCGTCCGTATGGCGCCGTCGTCGGCGTACTGAACACCGTGCTCGAAATGATCGAAGGCGGCGCCGTACACATCGGCGTTGCGACCGACCATGTCATCGAGTCGTTTCGAAACCACCTCTGGGCTGGTTACAAGACAGGCGCCGGCATCGATCCCGCCCTGCTCGCCCAGTTCCATCCACTCGAAGAAGCGTTGGCCGCGATGGGGGTCGTCGTATGGCCGATGATCGAATTGGAGGCGGACGACGCGCTCGCATCCGCCGCGCGGCTTGCGTCCGACGATGCGCGCGTCGAGAAAGTCTGCATTTGGACGCCCGATAAAGACCTGGCGCAGTGCGTGCGCGGTGACCGCGTCGTTCAGATCGACCGCAAATCGAAACAAATCCGCGACGCCGACGGTGTGCGACAGAAGTTCGGCGTGGAGCCGGGGTTGATTCCGGACTTCCTGGCATTAGTGGGCGACTCGGCGGATGGCTATCCGGGCATCTCGGGGATCGGAGCCGTGTCCGCCGCACGGCTGCTCAATCGCCATGGAGCGATCGAAAAGTTTCCTGCTGCTGTGCTCGGCGATCGCCTCGATGAGGCGCTGCTGTTCAAGAATCTCGCGACGTTAAGAACCGACGCACCCCTGTTCAACAACGCGGATGAACTGGCGTGGAACGGAGCTACGAGGCAATTCCCTGCGTGGACCGAGCGCATGCAGGCGCCCCGCCTGCTCGGCCGTTGCAACAAGGCAGAGAAAGCGCGAACGGCAGCGGCGGGTGCTTCGTTACCTTCGCGCGACCGACCGCCGAAGTGACAGAAGCAGAACCAGGCTCGCAACCATCGGCAACAGAAGCGCGTCACCGGCATGCATCACCCATAGTGTGGTGCCACTGAGCAGGCACCAGAGCAGCGGTATCGGCAGCGCAATCCAGTGGATGCGACTCGCCGCGAGGAGCACCGCCAGCGTGGCCACTGCGGTCGGGTCGGGCGCCACGCCGAAGATTTCAGCTTGCCGCCACTCGCGCTCGAACAGCAAACCCAGCAGCGGCTGAACCACAACAGCAAAAACGAAAATGGCCACGCCAATGCGCGCTATCACACTCGGCTTCGAATCAAACCGCAGCCGATCGCGCACCACTCCGATCCAAATCAACAGCAGCGCCTCGATCGCGAAACCCACCGCAAAGTAAGCCGCTGCCCAATTGATTGCCGCGTAGCGCTGCCAATGAAACGCCCATGCGATCCATAGCCAGCACGCCGCCAGCGTTGCCGCGATAACGCGGCCACGCCACCGTGCGCGACTGCGCATCAACACGAGGATCATCACGCCGGCCAGCAGCGCCAGGATCTGCAGCGGCCAGATGTCTGCGTTGTAAAGCTCGAACAGTCGGTAGTAGGTGCGCGGCGCGAACAGCAAGAAATCGGAGGGTCGGTAGGTCCACCACTCGGACATCAGGGTTGCCGCATTCAGAGCTTCTCGACGTGCGCAACGATGCGCCGGCGCATCGACTGCATCCGGCAGGCGGCCGACGCGCGGCGCCCATGTTCTCGCGAACGTGCGCCGACGCTGGATGGTGGCCGGGATGGCGCAGGTGACCGCCGGATGCGAAATCGACGAACTTCAGCAGGATCTGCGCCCAGTTCGCGCAGTCGATCTCGCGCCGCCCATGCCGGGCAGTGCGGCTGCGCGCTGTCGAACTGTCGATCAGCTCGCCCTGGCGGAACGGCCGGTTGACGATGACGCCGATGCCGCGCTCGCGCGCCAGCGGCAGGATGCGCTCGCTCCACCTCGCGGTCGAGCGACGTTGTAGGTGACCTGCACGAAGTCGATCGGCTGGCTTGCGCATGATCTGCTCGAACTCGCCGTGGCGCCGCCCTTCGGAGGTCGTGATGCCGACGTAGCGCAGCCGGCCCGCCGCCTTCATCGCGAAGCAGCGTCGGCAGGTGCTCCTCCCAGGCGAGCAGGTTGTGGCACCTGCAGGAGATCGAAACGCGGCACGCCCCAGTGCCGGCGCGACGTCTCGATCTGCGCCGGACCGCGCGCGCCGCGAGGATCCAGACCTTGTCGGCCGCGAACACGGCGCCGCGGCCGCGCGAGCTTCTTGCCAGGCCATAACCGATGACCTCCTGCGACGAGCCGTACATCGGCGAGGAGTCGATCAACCGGCCGCCCGCGGCGAAAAAATCGCGCATGACCTCGGCACAGTCATCGCGCGCGGCGGGATCGTTGCCGACGTTGAAGGTGATCCAGCTGCCGAGCCCGATGACGGGAACGGCCTCCCCGGTTGAAGGTATCGGACGCGAGAGCAAAGAGCTCGACTGAGCGGATGCGCCCAGTGGAAGGAGCAACGGCGACGTCGCGAGCGCTGCCAGTAATTGTCGACGGCTCGCGGAAAGCGGCCGCGATGCCTGATGAAGTTTGCTTCTCATCCGGAGTGCTTCATTGGCTTACGACTGCTGAAATGTGAGGATCCGATCCTAACGTGGTGTAGCGTCGAACTCCTTTACACGAGCACGGATGACAGCGATGAACCTAGACCGACTGATCGACACTGAGGGAAGTGCGTTGGACGCGGCGGAACAATTGACCGAGCACCAGCTACGCGTCGCAAAACAAATCGTGGCTAGCGCCAACACCGACATGAAGACCAATTTGCCGCTGGAAACAGTGGGTTCGGTACTGCAAGCTCTTTGACAAACTTTGCGGCTTTGATACTCGCACGGCGCAGTCCAACTTAGACGCGAGCGTTCATCGTCTCATTCGAGTTGCCATTTGACCCAAGGCGATGGCCAAGGCCGCGCCGCCCAGGACCTTGACCAGTTCGGGATGCTGGGCATAAAAGGCGCCCACCTTGTCGAGCACGCCGGGATCCTTCTTCTCGGCGGCCACCGTGATTTCCTGCATTTGCTGTGGCGTCAGCTGCTCTGCTTCGCTGGGCGTCAGAGTCGGACGGAGTTTGGTCGGATCGAAAAGCCTGAGCGATGCCACTTCCCAGGACGTCGGGCGGCACTTGGCGCGCCACTTCGTCGAAATCGGTTTCAGTGTCGGTCGGCCTTTCCGCATACTGCTTCAGGATGTCCATCACATTCATTTGATGCTCCCAGTGGGAACGGCTGAGTGGTTCGACCGCGGCCAGACGCAAACGAGAATTCGAAGCAGGGGTTCAGCCTACTTTTTTTTCGCGACGTTGGGAGCGGTATCCAGCTTCTCTGCGGCGTCGAAGTTCCGAGGCGTCTTTGGCGTGTCCGGAAGGGTGTCCGCAACGCGATTACGACAATCCGTGTCCTGTTGCCCGCTTTGCACATCGTCATGCGCCTGTTTCATCACCTCGCGCGGTGCGGTTGCCTGCTGATCAGCCGACTGATCACGTTCATCGGGCTGCCGTAGCGTTGAGCCGTCGGGACTCAAACCCTTCTCGTCTGTCGACAACACGCGCCGCGTGCCTGTGAATGCAGTCGTCTCGGCCGGCGATCCCTTAGCACTTTCGCCTCGGGGTGGCTTTTGTATTTTTTTCATTTCTTTCTCCATTGGCGCGGCGCCTCAACACCGTGCGCTTCAACAACTGCAGCAAGTCTCGTATCTCGCACGGCTTGCCTATGTGCAGGTCAAACCCGGCGCGCGCAGCGGCGGCCACCGATTCCGAATCTGAATTCGCGGTGTAGGCGACCAGCACCTGCGAATCCTGGGGTGTGAGCTGGCGCAATTCGTGGGCTGTTGCGTAACCATCCATCCCCGGCATCTCGATGTCGAGCAGAACAAGGTGCGGCCGAAAGGTGGTGGCGACCTTCAGCGCGCTGGAACCGTCGTAGGCGGCTCGCGCCTCATAGTCGGCCGAACTCAGAACGGCCGCCAAACCGTTCGCTGCGTCCACGCTGTCGTCGACCACGAGAACCCTGATTCCCTGCTGTGAATTGCTCACTAAACCCTCGAAACGCCTATTCCTGCCCGATAGACAAGCATTTGACATGCCGTGCCAACAGATCAAACGGCGCTTTGCGTTAGTAAGAACGGATGGTCGCCCCGGAGGCTGAGCGCCTGCCGTGAATCGTCAGTGCTCTACGCCCTCAATTGTCAGCGTCGCGAGGATTGAGGTGAGAGCCGCCGGGTCGATCGGCTTGACCATATGGCAATCGAACCCGGCTTCATGCGCTTTAAGCCGATCGTCGGCCTGCCCCCAGCCGGTCACCGCCACGAGGATCACGTGCTCGCCCCATGGCTGCGCTCGTATTTGGCGCGCCGCTTCGTAACCGTTCAGTTTGGGCATACCAATATCGAGCAGTACGACGTCCGGCTGCAACGCGGCGGCTTTCTCAAGGGCCTCGATGCCATCGAAAGCCGTATGGGTTTCGTTCCCGAGCAGCTGTAAAAACGTCGCAAGGGAGTTGGCTGAGTCTTCATTGTCGTCAACGACGAGGATCCGGCGCGATGACTTCATCTGTGGATCGCCGAGCGCTGCCTTCGGCTTTTCTTCAATCCGTTCTTCTCGTATCGGCAAACGAACGACGAATTCACAGCCTTGCCCGACACCTGCGCTGTGTGCATCCACGGTGCCGCCGTGCAGCTCGACCAGATTCTTCACCACCGTCAGGCCGATTCCCAATCCGGTCTGCGAACGCTCGAGCGAGCCGTCGAGCTGCGTGAACATGTCGAAGATCAGAGGGAGTTGCTCGACCGAAATGCCGATACCGCTGTCCTTCACGCGGATAACCGCTTGCTCGCCGTCGCGTTCGAGCGATAAGTGAATCGACCCGCCCGCATCGGTGAATTTCGAAGCGTTGTTTAGCAAGTTGCTGATCGCCTGCGCGAGCCGCGTCGGATCGCCGTCGATGTGAATCGGCTCTGGCGGCACAGACACCGTCAGTTTGTGGCTCATGTTCGCGATGTGCGGCGTCGCAGCTTCGACGGCCTGGTCCATCACCGCTGCGAGTTCCACGTCCTCCAGCCGCAGTTCGATCCTGCCGCGGCTGATGCGGCTGACATCGAGCAGATCATCGACCATCCGGACCATGTGGCCGATCTGGCGTTCCATTATTTCGAACGCCGAGTGGAGCAGCTGTCCATGGCCACCGCTCAATCGCATGATCTGCAGGACGTGCCGGATCGGCGCCAGCGGATTACGCAGCTCGTGCGCCAGCAATGCCAGGAACTCGTCCTTGCGTCGGCCGTCGGCCCTGAGCGCTTCCTCTGCTTCGCGCCGCTCGGTGACATTTTCGTGTGCTACCACCAGCCGCGCCGGCCCGGGGCCGGCGATAGGTGCCACGCGCAATACGAACCACCGGTTGCCCGCCGATGCATGGCACGGATACTCCAACTGGAACTGGGCCCGCCGCCCGTGCAACACGTCTCGTAAACCGGCGACCGCGGTCAAGCAATCGGTACTCTCGCCGGAGGTCGGCTGACACGCGTCGACGTAGTTCGATCCGATCCCGTAGTTGACACCGGCAAACTGATTTTCATCGGCGAACCGCCGCCAGGCTTGATTGACAGCGAGGATGATGCCGTCTTCGTCCAGCACCGCAATGTGGCTCGACAGCGCGTCGATACAGGGATGAAGGAGCGCGACAGACTCGACGAGTTCCTGATCCGTAGCCTTGCGATCGGAGGTCTGAGGTTCTGGCGCACTCATTTTGAATTGCCCGAAAAGCAAATAGAGAGCCTGCACCCGCTGAGGACCGAGCTCATTACGCCGAATGCTCGGAGAAATTGAACGATGTGCTTCGAATGCTCATGGTTACGCTGATGAAGGCCCCGATATCGTAGGATTGTGAGGCAAAGCCATCAACGTAAGTCGCCACGGATACAACAATGATTTTCCGACAAGTTTGGGTGCGGGGCCTTCTTGCGCTGCTGTTTGGACTCATTTGCGCGTGGGCCGAGCCTGTCTATGCAGCGACTTCGTTCGAATTCGCCACCGTGGAACAAGGTCGGGCGATCATCGGTGCGCGCGACGACTACGTACGGCGGCTCAGTCCACTCGAGCGTGCACTGAAGGCGAAATCGGAAGGGCCCGTTAGCGAAGCGGACTTTCTGCGGCTGCTGACCAGTGCGGTTCAGCCGTGGCCCGACGCCGACCGCGCCACCGTGCAAGCGGCACTCGATTCCATCCGTCCCCAGCTTGTGGTGCTGAACCTGCCTCTGCCGGAGACGGTTATCTTTGTGCGATTCGACGGTGCCGTCGAGGGCAACGCGCCGCACACTCGAGCCAATGCCGTGCTGCTGACTGAAGGGTCGCTGCAGCGCCCCGCCGCTTTGGCCCGTTTAATCGCGCACGAGCTGTTCCATATCGCTAGCAGGCAGGACAAGGCATGGCGCGATGCGTTGTATGCAACGGTCGGATTTGCATCGATCGGCGAACTGCAACTTCCGCCGCAATTAGCCGCACGCAACATTACAAACCCAGACGCCCCTCGTATCGACGTCGCAGTCAAAGTAGATACGTCCGACGGTGTCGTATGGGTCGCCCCGCTACTGCAATCGACCGTCGACCGTTACGAAGCATCACGACCCGCAGAATTTTTCTCGTTCCTGCGGCTTCACTGGCTGGAAGTCTCGCGCGGCGAGCTCCCACCAAAGAAAGTTGAACTGAGCGACCCCCCTCGTCTGCGCAGCACCGCCGACTTGCGCGGGTTTCACGAGCAAATCGGTCGCAACACGCAGTACATCATTCACCCGGAAGAGATTCTTGCTGAAAACTTCGCGCAACTGGTGACCGGCGAAACCGGCCCTTCACCCGAGGTTCACCAACGTTTGCGTGACGCGCTGCAAAGGCAAAAGCGTTAACTCGTCCCCTGGAATGGAACCGAGCGTTTTTGGCTTCCTGAAAGTAAACGCAAGCCCGACGTGCCGCTCGCGACTCCGACTAGCGCGGTCCGTAATTCCGTGGAAGACAATGCAACCGATCTGCGCAAGAAGAACGCATTCATGGTCAAGTACACGAGAGCCTGTTCAAGCTACTGGCGGGCGCGGAGTCTTTCACTGACCCCGGTTCCATACCAAGTCCGCTCGCACTTGTTCTGCCATGTCTGCGGCATCTATCCGTTTCATCGCAAGCGGGTGACGCCCGACTATCGGAAGCAATGTTTTCTGTCTGCAAGGCGTAGAGTTGGCTGGCATTCCGCGCGCCAGGGCCGTGGGTGCAAGCCATGAAATGAACCGCACCGCAGTCGCCTGCCATTCGTAGCAGGAGGCGCTTCAAGTCGCGGTTGCGTTCTGATTGATTACTGACGAAACCGCAGCAAGGACGACCATTGCCGACCTACCGAGACGAACGATGAAGATACTTCCATTCGCTGTTGCTGCCACTGTTGGGTTCCTGCTTTCGTATCCATGTCAGTCTCAAACGCCGGTCGAGTACCTCAAAGAGGAACCACCAAAGAACTCGTTGCCGTATCGGAAGGTCGTGTATGTCGACGACGGAACCTGTCCCAAGGGCGAAGTGAAGGAGATCACCGGTGGAAGTCAGACGAAGTCCATCCAACGCAAGGTTCGCTGCGTCAAGCGCCCCAGCTAAAGTACTCACAACGAGACATCGCGCACGCTAGTCGTCTGCGATAAGGCATCCTCACTTCCCGCACGATGAAGTCATCCCGTAGCGCCGTCGCTATCGCTCTTCTCGCACTGCTTTTGAGCTGTGGCAAGCAGGACGGCGTCGCGCTCCCTTCGCGCCAAGCGCCGAGCGCGCCCAAGCAGGCAGAAACAGCCGACAAATGGGTCGGTCAATGGAATGGACCAGAAGGAACGTATCTGCGAATCTCGGGGAGCAACGGGAGGTACGAAGTCACCGTCCGAAACTTGGATGGTCCTCGGAGCTTCCCCGGAACCGCGGCCGAAGGTCGAATCGAGTTCGACCGTGATGGAGTGAAAGAATCGCTGCGAGCCACCAACGGTCAGGGCACGGGAATGAAATGGCTAGCCGACAAATCTGAATGCTTGATGGTTCGCGCCGGAGAAGGATACTGT
This sequence comes from uncultured beta proteobacterium, assembly GCA_963746085.1. GTDB lineage: Bacteria > Pseudomonadota > Gammaproteobacteria > Burkholderiales > Burkholderiaceae_F > JACCZX01. The sequence goes on along the minus strand of CAVVAI010000002.1, from coordinate 14,121 downwards.
CGTCCGTAACGAGCACGGAAGTGACGCCTCGCCTCAGGCGCTAGGCACATTTCATTCCGGCCGACCCGCTTCTCGGCTCGGCTAGTTCATGCGTTAGCCGTCACAAAGCGCGTACTCCGACCGTGAGGGAAACGAGAAACCCCGGCGGCGGCTGACCCCGCTATCAAGCTCACCGACAAACGACATTGCCCGGAGGTCGGTGGTGACAACGGAGCGGCCACTCGGCATCATCAATTATGCCAGTCACGCTCGACGACCTGCGACGGTATGCCGTCGCGCGCAGTCTCTTCGCACCGACCACGCTCAAACGAGCGCTTGCAGAGGTTCGGCTTCGTGCAGGCCGATCCGATTCGCGCGCCGGCGCGGGCGCAGGATCTGACGCTGCGCCACCGCGTGAAGAACTATCGCGCGGGGATCTGGAACGGCGCTACGCCGCCCTCGGCATCGCGGAAGATTTCTTCGTCAACTACGGCTTCGTGACCGGCGACGTTCAGGCGCTTGATGCATCCGCGCACGGGCGTGTCGCGCTGGTCGGCTACGCGCAGGGCGCGCGCGCAGGCGCTGCTGGAGTTCGTGCGCGAGCGCGGCGTCGGTGCACCCGCGGGAGGTCGACGCGCATTTCTCGCACGGCTCGGTGACGAACTACTGGGGCGGCTCGTCCAGCGCCACGACTCATCTGCTCGACGGCATGCACTATCGCGGCCTGTTGCGCGTGGCGCGGCGCGACGCGGGCGTCCGCGTCTACGCGGCACACGCGCACGCACCCGCAGCGCTGAACACGGCCGCACGACGCGAGCGCATCGACCGCCTGATCGATGTGGTCGTGGACAACTATGCGCCGCTGCCGGCGTCGAGCCTGTCAGCGCTCGTGAGGCGGCTGCGCTACGCGGTTCCGCAATGGCGGCGCGAACTGAACAGCGCCCTGCTGCGTGCCAAGCAGCGGCTCGCGCATGCGCGCGTCGAGGGCATCGATTGGTACTGGCCCGCGAACGAGCATCCGGCCATGGCCGAGCCGGCAGCGAGCGCGTTCGTTTGCTGGCGCCGTTCGATCCCGTCGTGTGGGATCGGCGTCGCTTCGAGATGTTCTGGGGCTGGGCGTACCGGTTCGAGGCGTACACACCCGCAGCGAAGCGAAAGCTCGGTTACTACGCGCTGCCGATGCTGTGGCGCGACCGCGTCATCGGCTGGGGCAATCTCGCAGTAAGCGCGGGAGTTCTCAATGTCGACATCGGTTATGCAAGTGCATCTGCGCCGCGCGAATTGCGTTTCAAACGCCAGCTCGAGGCGGAGCTCGAACGCATGCGCGCCTTCCTCCGACTCGATTAGCGCCGCTTGGTGGCCCACGCCTGATACGCAGCTTTATTCGCCTCGTTCGGGGGGTACAGGCCTGGCAACGCCTGCCCGGCGTCGACCTGCTCCATGATCCAGCCTTCCAGACGCTCCTGCTCGACCGCAGCGGTTACCACATCGTTTAGCAGCGCCGCCGGTATCAGCACCGCGCCGTCGTCATCGGCCACCACGACGTCGTTCGGAAAGACGGCCACGCCGCCGCAACCAATCGGCTGCTGCCAGGCCACGAACGTCAGCCCGGCTACAGAAGGCGGCGCCGCGACACCGCTGCACCATACGGGCAAGTCGGTCCCCAGCACGCCGGCCAGATCGCGCACCGTCCCGTCGGTGATCAAACCGGCGACGCCGCGCTTCTTCATGCGCGCGCACAGAATGTCGCCAAAAATGCCGGCGTCGGTGACGCCCATTGCATCGACGACCACCAAACACGCTGCCGGCATCGCCTCGATTGCTGCACGCGTCGATATCGGCGCGCTCCACGACTCTGGCGTGGCCAGGTCTTCGCGCACGGGAACGAAGCGCAGCGTAAAGGCGCGCCCGACAACGCGTTGTTGCCCAGCACGCAACGCACGTGCTCCGCGCATCCAGACATTGCGCAGCCCCTTTTTCAGCAGCACGGTGGTAAGCGTTGCTGTGGTCACGCGGGACAGCGCGTGCACAACCGCCGCGTCCAGCGGCAAGGGATCAGTCCCCATTCAATATCTCCTGTCGATAACTCAGCTACTTCGCAGCGCCGAATCCGGCGTGTGATCCGGTGATCTTAACGACCGGGCTGCGCATGAACTCATGCGCAGTCATCACATTTGACGGAACAGGTGCAGGTAGCCGCGGCTCACCGGCAGGACTTCGTCGCGGCCTTTCAGGTAAATATCGGCGGTCTCGTTGAGACTGCGCTTCACATGGCTGATCGCGCGCAAGTTCACCACCACTGACCGATGCACCTGCGCAAACTGCGCGGGGTCAAGCTGCGCGACCAACTCCTTCAGCGGCGTGCGAATCAGCGCCTCGCCTGGCTTGCCTCCATCGCCGCGCCAGCCGACCAGCGTGTACTTTTCATCCGACCGTAGGAAGTCGATTTCATCGACCGCGATCAGGCGCAGTGATTGTCCTACCGTCGCCCGGATCCAGCGCAGCGGAACGGGCGCGGCATCGTGCTGCAGCTTCGCGGCGAGCTGCTGCAGCAGCGCCTCGGTGTTCAGCGCCGGCTGTGCGGTTCGCAGCCGCTCTTGCAGCCGCGCCACGGTGTCGGCCAGGCGCGCCGGCTCAACCGGCTTCACGAGATAGTCGAGAGCGCCCTGCGCGAAAGCTTGCACCGCGTACTGGTCGTACGCGGTGACGAACACCAGGTGCGCGCGGCGGCCGATGTGGTGTGCCGCCTGGACCCCCGACAGACCGGGCATGTGCACATCCAGAAAGCAGATGTCGGGTTGCTGCGCCTCGAAGTGCTCGACCGCCTCGCGGCCGTTGCGCGCCAACGCCACCACTTCCAGCGCAGGCCAGGCGTTGCTCAGCAGCCGCACCAAGGCTTCGCGCAGCAGCGGTTCGTCGTCGGCGATCAGCGCGGTGGGTCGTTGCTTCACTCGGGACTTCGTCTGCGCCGGAAACTCGAGTTCGGCGCACACGCCGTGCGGTTCGAGCGAGCTTAAGCGCAGCTGCGCGTCTCCGCCAAAGGTTAGTTGCAAGCGCTCACGCAGCGTCGACAGGCCGGTCCCGGGACCATTGCCCGTCTGCTGCAAGCCCATGCCGGTGTCGCACACGCGTACGTGGCAGCGCCCGTGTCGCAGCTGAACTTCAATCTCGATGCGCCCGCCGTCTTCGCTGGGGTCGATCCCATGCCGTATCGCGTTCTCCACCAGCGTCAACAGCGTCATCGGCGGACAGCGCAGGTCAAGCGTCGACGCATCGACATTCCATGCGAACTGAAGGCGATCGGGCATGCGCAGGTGCATCAACTCCAGATAAGCACGCACCAGTTGCAGCTCCTGCCCCAACGTGGTCGCAGGTTCGTGTAAGCGCGGCACGGCCGCGCGCAAATAGGCGACCAGGCTCGCAAGCACCTTGGCGGCTTGCGGCGAGCCCGCATCCACCAACGCCTGCACGTTTGCCAGGGTGTTGAACAGGAAGTGCGGTTGCACCTGCGCCTGCAACAGGCGCATGCGGGCGTCCAGCGCCTGGCGCTCCAATTCGCTGCGCTCGAGATCGAAGGCCAGTGCCTGGCCGCGTGCAAAGGCTTCGCGCTGCCGCACCATCGCGCCAAGCGCGATCCAGGGCGCGACCAGCACACCCGTGAAAGTCAGGATCCCGAAGCCAGTGAGCCGCGCCGGGTTCGCCGCGAACTGCGGGTGACCACCCGTCGTCAGCCAGTACGCCAGCAGCGCGCCGATCGGTATCGCGACCACCACGCCCAGCAGTTGCAAGGCCCAGCGCGCCATCCAACGGGGCAGGCTCGCGGGCCACTGTTCGAACAGCCCGAATACCAGCATGGCGAAAATGCCGACCAGCAAAGCGCGCCCCACGACAATGCTTGTCGGCGATGAAGAGGGAACGGTGTTCAAAAACCCAAGCAGCACCGAAACACCCAGCGTGAACAGCACTCGCCGCCACCCGAGCATCAATGCCAGGCCATGCGGCTTTGCGTTAACAGTAGTTAGGACCATTGGGCGACGATAGTCCAGAGGTGATCGTGTTCCACCGCTGTCGCGGTTGGCGTGCGACGAACAACGATCCCAAGGGGGCGAATGACGGTCCAGGCTCCGCGCGGCGAAAAGTTGCGAATGGCCGGCCGCGAAGTTGGCCCACCTCTTGGCCATTCGAAAGTCCGGCGCAGCAATCCGGTTATCTGGGACAATCCGTCGCTGCTGCATTCGGCGACGCTGACCGATCCCACGGATTCGCGCACCTTGTGGCGCATGACCATCAGAGACAGGGGACAAGACATGAGACGCAGACTGTTCATGGCCGCGGTCGCGGCCGCAATCGCGCTTCCGGTTAGCGCGCAGACCATCACGCTGAACGGAGCATCGCAGTTCAACGACGACCACGCCTTTACTAAGGCAATGGTGAGGTTCGAGGAGCTGGTGAAAAAGTATTACGGCAAGCCGATTAACTTCGTGCTGCACAAGAACAGCGCACTCGGGCTGGAGAAGCAGTACTTCGAATACATGGCGCAAGGCAAGGCGGTCGACTACGCAATCGTGTCGCCTGCGCACATGTCGACCTTCTCCAAGGCCGCGCCGTTTATCGATGCGCCGTTCCTGTTCAGGGATCTCGACCACTGGAACAAAGTGCTTGATGCCGACGTGCTGAAGCCGGTCGCCGACGAAATCAACCAGAAGGCCGAAGTGATGCTGATCGGCTACGCGGGCGGTGGCACGCGCAACATCTTCGCCAACAAGCCGGTCAAGAATATGGCCGAGCTGAAAGGCCTGAAAGTACGGGTACAAGGCGCGCCGATCTGGTCGAAAACGTTTGCGGCCGCCGGAATGTCACCGACGGTCATCGCCTACAACGAGGTCTACAACGCGATCCAGAACGGCGTGATCGCGGCCGGCGAGAACGAGGCAGCGGGCGTCGAGCAGATGAAGTTCTTCGAGGTCGCTCCCAGCCTGAACATGACGCAGCACGCGATCACGATTCGTCCGTTATGTTTTTCCACGAAGACCTTCAACAAGCTGCCGAAAGACCTGCAGGCCGCCATCGTCAAGGCAGGCAAGGAGGCTGGCGCCTATGGCCGCCAGATCGAATCCAGCGAGGACACCGCTAAGCTCGACGCGCTTGAGAAGGCGGGCAAGCTCAAGCGCATTCCGTTTGCCGACCGCGCCGCGATGAAGAAAGCGGTGGACCCGGTAATGGCCGAGTACGCCAAGGAAATCGGTGCCGAGCAGTTGCTGGCAAAGATCAACGCTCTCTAGCAAGACCTGACGCGGGAACAACCACTCCGGTGCCACACCGGAGTGGTTTTTTCTTGCTCGAATTCTTCCATGAGCTTCTGGCGCAAAGTCACCGCCGGCTATAGCTGGCTCCTGTCTTGGCTGCTGGTGGTGTCGGTCGCGATCCTGATCGTTCCGGTATCGCTGCAGATCTTCTCGCGCTACACCGCGTTGATCCCGAGCTACATCTGGACCGAAGAAATGGCGCGCTTCCTGTTCATCTGGATGATCATGATCGGCGCGATGATCGGAGTGCGCGAAGGCACCCATTTCGAAGTCGACCTGTGGCCCCGGCTCGGACAGCGCGCCGAGGCAGCCGTGAAGCTGCTGGCAAGCCTCGGCGTGCTGGTGATGGCGCTCGTGTTCGTGTGGGCCGGCATCGAGTTCACGCGCTTTGGCTGGAATCGCACTTCCGAGCTGGCCGACCTGCCGCTGTGGATGATCCATGTCGCGTGGCCGCTGACCGGCTTTACCTGGCTGGTGTTTCTCGGCGAACAAATGTGGGACAACCTGATGGTCCTGACACGGGAGCAGCGCGGATGAGCGGCGCCAGCCTGCTGAGCCCCGCCGCCGCCTCGTGGATCCTGTTTGGCGTTTTTTTCTCGCTGATGTTCCTGCGTGTGCCGGTCGCGTTCGCGCTCGGTCTGGCGTGCTTGCCGATCCTATTGATCGAGCCGCACCTCGACACCGGAACGCTGATGGGCGAGACATTCAATGCGTACAACTCGTTCATCCTGCTGGCGGTACCGTTTTTTCTGTTGACCGCCAACCTGATGAACGTCGGCGGCATCACCAACCGGTTGGTGCGCTTCTCGCGCGACCTGGTCGGGCACTTTCCCGGCGGCCTCGCGCAGGTGAATGTGGTGTTGTCAATCTTCTTCGCCGGCATCTCGGGTTCCTCCACCGCGGATGCGGCCAGCCAGTCAAAGCTCTTCATCGAGGCACAGACCAGGGAAGGCTACGACTTGTCGTTCTCGGTAGCCATCACCGCGGTATCGGCAGTGCTGGCGGTGATCGTTCCCCCTTCGATCCTGATGATCGTCTGGGGCGGCGTGCTGACCGTGTCGATCGGCGCACTGTTCCTGGCCGGCATCATTCCGGGGCTGCTAATCGCGCTTGCTCAAATGGCGACCGTGCACGCTTACGCGAAGGTGCGCGGGTACCCGACCTACCCCCGCGCCACCCTCGCCGAGCTGCTGCGCGCAGCGTCAATCGCGATTCCGGCGCTGATGACGCCGGTGATCATCATCGGCGGCAAGATCTTCGGCTGGTTTACCGCCACCGAATCGGCCTGCATCGCGGTGCTGTACGCCGCGGTGCTGTCGATCGTGGTGTATCGCGAGATGAATCTGAAGGGCCTGCACGAGGCGCTGCTCGATACCGGCAAGCTCGCGGGCATCGCGCTGTTCTGCGTTGGCACTGCTTCGGCGTTCGGTTGGCTGTTGGCCTACTACCAGATCCCGAAGGCGATCCTCGCCGGCGTGTCGGCATGGAACATGGGATTCACCGAAACTGGCTTCTTCATCGCCTTCGTGTTTCTCGTGGTTGGATGCTTCCTCGACGCGATTCCCGCCATCATCATCGTCGGTACCATTTTGCAGCCGCTGGCGATGGCGGTGGGTATGGACCCGGTGCATTTCGCGATGGTTGGCATCGTGTCCCTCGCGTTTGGCCTGGTCACGCCGCCGTACGGTTTGTGCTTGTTGATCTCGTGCGCGATTGCGAAGATCCGAATGATCGATGCACTCAAGGACGTACTAATCATGCTGATCCCGATGCTCTCGGTGCTGGCGCTGCTGATCGTCTGGCCGGACGTGGCGCTGTTCCTGCCGAGGTTGGTTTCGCCCGAGTTTCTGAAATGAGCGGCGCCAACTTCAGTCTCGAGGGTCGTACGGCGCTAGTGATCGGCGGCACCAGCGGCATAGGCCTCGAAGTCGCGCTTGGCTTTCAGGCGGCGGGTGCGCGTGTGATAGTGGCGAGCCGCGACGCCAAGAAGATCGAAACCAGCGTCGCCAGGTTGAAGCACTTGGACGCGCGCAGCGCTGGCTACAGCGTCGATGCCGGCAACCTGCTGGCAATGCGCGGTTTCGCCGAGCAGGTATGCAGCGAACAAGGTCCGATCGACGTTCTGCTCAATGCGCAGGGCACGACCGTGATCAAGCCCGCGCTTGATTTCAGTGAGGAGGAATACTCACTGGTGATGCGCACCAACGTTGACGGCGTGTTCTGGGCCTGCACCGAATTCGGCCGCCGCATGGTCGAGCGCGCGAGCGGCAGCATCATCAACATCGGATCGCTGTCGTCGTTCCGCGGCTGGCCGGGCAGCAGTGTCTATGCAATGACCAAGTCGGCGGTGGTGTCGCTGACGCAATCGCTCGCTGCCGAGTGGGCAAACACGGGCGTGCGAGTCAACGCGATCGCGCCCGGATTTTTCATGACCGCGCTCAATCAGGACAAGATGTCCGCTGCGCGCAAGGCGCTTGCAATCGCTCGCACGCCGATGGGCCGCTTCGGTCAGCTGTCTGAGCTCGTGGGCGCCGCGGTCTACCTCGCATCGCCCGCGGCGGGCTACACCACAGGGGCGACAATTTCCGTGGACGGTGGATTTCTGGCGAACGGGCTTTGATGCTTGGGCTAAAGAAGCTGTCCGACGGCTTCGGCGTCGAGGCAGAAAGGATCGACCTGGCGGCGCCGCTGAGCGACGCGGCCTTCAACGAAGTCGAGGGTGCATTCTTCGCGGGGCAAATATTGGTGTTTCGCGGCCAGCGGCTGACACCTGCGCAATTCCACGCATTCGCGCTGCGTTTCGGGCCGCCCGAGCCGCACGTCATTGATCAGTTTCACCATCCCGAGTGCTCCGACATTCTGATTCTGTCGAACGTAATTAGCGACGGCAAGCCGACCGGACTTGCGGACGCCGGCACGTACTTCCACACCGACTACTCGTATCTCGATGTTCCCGCGCGCTGCACGATGCTGTACTCGATCGTCGTGCCAAAGGTCGGCGGCGACACACTGTTCGCCAACCAGTACGCGGCTTATCACGATCTCTCCGCGGCGATGAAGGCGCGCATCGAAAATCTGATCGGGCTGCACCACTACGGCAACCGCGACGATCTGAACGAAGCGTCGCGCACCGTCGCCTCAGTGTTGACCGACGAGCAGAAGAACCGAATGATCTGGGTGCGGCACCGGATCGCACGCGCGCACCCCGTGACCGGCCGCAAGGCGCTGTACGCGGTGTCGGGCAGCTCGTTCGGCATTGAAGGCATGCCCGACGACGAGGCGATCGCGCTGCTCGATGAGCTGAAGGCGCACGCGACGCAGCCGAAGTACATTTATCGGCTCAAGTACAACGTCGGTGATCTGGTGATCTGGGACAACGCGTCGCTGCTGCATTCGGCCACGCTGATCGATCCGAATGATGCGCGCACGCTGTGGCGCATCACCGTGAAGGAGCCGGGTGCGGTTCCAGATGCACTGGAGGCGGCCATACTTGTTTAACGAAATGCGTTTGGGCACAAGGACGCCATTGGGCCCGCACAACCTTCCGTATAAAGGAACCCATCATGAAACTTGCGCGCTCACTTTTCGCCGCTCTCCTCATTTCGCTCGCCTCGCTTGCATCGGCCGCGGACGGCCTGATAGCGATTAAGAGCCCGCGCAGCGCAACCGACACGGCGAATCGGTTCGATGAGCTGGCAAAGCAGCGTGGCCTCGTTGTGTTCGCTCGTGTTGATCACGCGGCTGGAGCCGCAAAGGTCGGCAAGACGCTTCGTCCGACCGAGGTGATCATCTTCGGCAACCCACAGGGAGGTACACCATTCATGGAATGTGCCCAGTCTGTAGGCATCGACCTTCCGCTGAAGGCGCTCGTATGGGAGGACGCCTCGGGCCAGGTATGGCTCGGATACAACGACCCTGCGTTCCTGGCTCAGCGGCACGGCGTCGCACAGTGTCCGGCCGTCGAGAATCTTCGCAAGGCCTTGTCAGGACTCGCAGCAGCTGCGGTGGCGCCGTAGTTCGTGGCCCCCTCTCCGTGAAGACCATTCTTATTACCGGCGCTGCCGGTGACGTCGGCACGCACCTGCGGCGCGAATTGGCAGGGAAATATGCTCTAAAAATCTCCGATCTTCGCTCGTTGAAGAAAATCAACAAAGAAGAAGAATTCGTCCGCGCTGATGTCTCCAAGTTCTCCGATGCCCTTCGCATCACCCAGGGAGTTGACGCGGTTGTGCATCTGGGCGGCTACTCGGTCGAGGGGCCCTGGGACGGGATCTTGCAGGCCAACATCGTCGGCTGCTACAACATGTTCGAGGCGGCGCACCGCAACGGCGTCAAGCGGATTCTTTTCCCGACCTCGAATCACGCAACGGGCTTCTACCGGCGCAGACAGACCATTGACCACCGTGTCTATCCGAAGCCTGACGGCCGCTACGGCGTGTCCAAGGTCTTCGGCGAAGCGCTCGGCAGTTTATACGCCGACAAGTACGGCATGGAAGTGTTCTGCATTCGCATCGGCAACGTGAATCCGGTGCCGATCGATAAGCGGCGGCTGTCGATCTGGCTCTCGCCGCGTGACCTGGCGCAGCTCGTCACCATCGGCATCGAGCATCCCAAGATCCGGTTCGAAATCGTCTATGGCGTGTCGCGCAACAAGCGCAGCTGGTACGACAACGCGAACGCGTACCGGCTCGGCTACAAGCCGCAGGACGACTCCGAGCGCTTTGCAAAGGAAGTGATGGCGCGCGAGAAGCCGGGCGGCGATCCGATAGCGGAGAAATACCAGGGCGGGACTTTCACTGTGGCTGAGGAAGTTCCAAATCCTGCGCCCCTGCCGAAAAAGAAAAGAAAAAAATGAGCGCACGCAAACCCAGACTCGCGGTGCCGGCCGGCGCGACCGACACGCACATGCACGTTTACGACAGCGACGTGCCGTCCGCACCCGGCGGCCCACCATTGCCCGGAAATTTCCGCGAAGACCAATATCGAGAAGTTCAGCGGCGTCTCGGCCTTTCGCGCGTGATCGTCGTGCAGCCGAACGCCTATCAAGACGACAACCGCGTCACGCTCGACGCGATCCGAGCGCTCGGTCCCAACGCCAAGGGTGTGGGCGTCGTCAAGCCGGGCGTGTCCGATGCAGAGATCGAACGGCTGACGAAAGGCGGCATCGTCGCGCAGCGCATCTTCCAACTGCCATGGGGCGCGGTTGGCTTCGATCGCATGCACGATCTGATGCCGCGTGTGCATGAGTTCGGCTGGCACGCCAACCTCCAGCTCGACAGCCGCGAGCTGCCGCAGTGGGAAGACACGATCAAAAAGCTTCCCGGCAATTTCGTGATCGATCACAACGGAAAATTCCTCGAGCCCGTCGCTCCCGAGCACGCAGGGTTCAGATCGCTGCTGCGTCTGCTCGACACCGGACGCTGCTGGGTGAAGCTTTCAGCGCCTTATGAAACTTCAATAACCGGCGCACCGAAGTACGAAGATGTCAGCCGCCTCGCGCGGGCGCTGGTAGCCCACACACCCGAACGCATGTTGTGGGCGAGCAATTGGCCACATCCGTCTGCGCCCCGGGACAACGTTCCCGACGACGCCGATCTGATGGATCTGCTGCTTGATTGGGCGCCGGACGAAGCGACACGCAGAAAAATTCTGGTGGACACCCCTGCTGCGCTGTATGGTTTCGCTAGCGGCCGCCACGGGCATTCCTAAAGCGACAACGGCCCGGCAAAGTAGCTTCGCCGGGCAAACCGCCCGGATCTGTCCCGTGGATCGAAGTACTGCTTCATCCACGAGTCGTCGTCTATCAGGTAGTTCGGCTTCCACTTCTCGGGCTTGCCGACTTGCTTGCTCTGCATCGCCCACTTCACGGCTTCGCGGAACGCGTAGTGCGTGTACAGGCGCATGTACTCGCCAAAGTAGATGTCGGCGATGCGCTTGTCTCCGCGGATGACCAGCATGTTCTCATCGTTGGTGTGACAGCTCGCTTCGCTGAAATTCGCACTGCCGCTGACCACGATCGGTTGATCGCCGAACGGGTCGACCAGCATGTACTTCGTATGCACCCAGTAAACGTGAACGCTGTCGAGGATGCGTGAAAGCTCGGCGAGCCAGCGGTCGAAGCTGTTGGTCACGATGCGGTTGCCCACGGCAACCACGACTTCACGCCGTCGGCGCGCTTTAGCGAGCTCTTTGCTGTCGGCCTCCTTCGTTTGCGGGCTTCGATACTCCTTCTCCATCAACGCCATCTTCAACACGTGACTGTTCTGTTGATAGACAGCGTTGAAACTCGGATGCATTCCGAACGCGAACGTCATCAGCAACGCACTATTTGCGGTGCCCGCGATCTGCGCGTACCAGGTCAGGCAATCAAGGTCTCTGTTGCGCGGCGAGAACACCGATGTGGTCGTCGAGTCCCACGGTACGGGTGGCGTTGCAGTGGCCGATACGTTGGCGCTGCGATAATCGGCATCGATCTCTGGATCGTCGCGCAAACGCTCCCAATATTCGAGAAACGATTGCGCCACCGCCGCGTCTTCGACAATGTGGCCCACGTTGGAATGACCGAAGATGCCGTTCTCGGTCAGGTTGGTCGAGCCGGTCCAGACGGCGGCTGGCCTCTTTCCCTCGCTCAGGATGAAAAACTTGTTGTGCATCAGCCTGCCGTTGGCGCGGCCCTTGCAAACGGATTTGATCCGCGCCTTCGCGATCGCTTCCCGATTTCGCTCCCACGGCCCGGTCGCTTTGCCGTTCTTGTCGCGCGTCTCGCGGTTGTCGTACAGGATCGAGACTTTCGCTCCGCGCAGTTTCGCCTGTCTCAATGCCTGCAACACCGCGGGCCACTGGAATTCGTACACCGCGCCGTGGATCTTCCAGCCGCTGCCCGCGCGCCCGATAAACGCAAGCAGCGCTTCGAGCAACCCTCTGGACAACCAGTCGTACGCCGCAGGCCCCGCCTCGCTTGGCTTCCGGTTATCAAAGCGTCGCGCATATTCCTGCGTTGCCACCGAACCGCGATTGAAGAACGCAGAGTGAGTAGGGCCAGTCTCCGACTCCGTCGTGACCTCGACGGTGAGGCTCGAGCCGGACGTCAAGGCGGCCGGGTCGCCGTATCTCGTAACGATGTCGTACGTGTAGGACCGCCCGGGCTTGGCGCTGTAGTCCGCCCATTGAAAGCTTTGAATCGGATGGAAGCGCGTCGAAAACCGCTCACTGGGACTCGGATGCGGCTCGGTCTTCTCGAAAGTTTTCAGCGCCGCGAGCCAGATCGTCTCGTTCTCCGCATGATCCGTGCGGCGCAAGGCGAACCCTCTGAACTTCGATCGTTGCCGTAAATCGAGATCCATGCCGAAGAACACGACATGGGTTCCAGCAATCACATTGACAGTCAGCCCCTCGTGCTGGACACGGCGACGCATAACATCCTCTAATCCCCCACTGCGATGCTAATGCCGAATGATGACGCCGAAATGCTGAATATTCACGTTGACAGTGCTGACGGTTTCGTTGCGGCGCAATTAAACCTTGCGGCGCCCCAATGTCGAGTCGAGACCCAATCGGCCGTGCCGTGCGTGGCCATGTACAAAGCACAAGCGGAACAGCACCAAGGCGCCGTCCTCATTACGGCTTAAGCGACTTCGGCAGTACGGCTTCGTGCATCGATAGATGGTGGACGCGGAGGAGGATCGAACTCCCGACCTCTGCATTGCGAACGCAGCGCTCTCCCAGCTGAGCTACTTCCCCTGAGATGTCGCCCGCCGTTGAGCTGGCGGCGAGGGAGCGAATGTTATACGCGTGACAAATGGTTGTCCAAGTCGGCGGCAGTCTAGACTCGCCGTATGAGTTCAGCAACCGCTTTCCTTGAGCGCGAATACAACGCACGCGTCTCGATTCGCGAGCATCCGCAGATCTTTGCGCGCTGGGCGGAACAGGGCGCCGCAGCGCGGCGGTTCGCGCGCGTGTGAGGTCGATCTGCAGTATGGCTCGCTCAGCATTGAGCGGCTCGACATTTTTCATGCGCATCAGCACGATGCGCCGCTGCTGGTTTTCATCCACGGTGGCTACTGGCGCTCGCTCGATAAATCGGATTTTTCCTGGGTAGCGCCGCCACTGTTGCAGCACGGCGTCGCGGTCGCGTTGACGAACTACGGACTCGCGCCGCAGACGTTGATCGAAGACATCGTGCGGCAACAGTTGAAGGCGCTCGGATGGCTGTATCGGCATGCACAGCAGCTGCGATTCAATCCCGACCGGATCGTCGTCGCCGGCCACTCGGCGGGCGGTCATTTGACGGCAATGATGATGGCGGCACTCTGGCAACAGTTCGACTCGACGTTGCCCAGCGGCTTGGTGAAGGCAGGGTTGGCCATCAGCGGGCTCTTCGACTTGCGGCCGCTGGTCCGCGCGCCTTTCGTCAATGCTGACCTGAAACTCGACGTCAAGCGGGCGCGCGCGCTGTCGCCGATACAGATGTCGAGCGCGACCAGCGCACCGCTGATCACGGCGGTGGGCGCGGCCGAATCAAGCGAGTTCAAGCGGCAGTCGTCGGAGTTTGGCGCGGCGTGGTCCAACAACTTGGTGCGCCATCTGGAACTGCCCCACGCAAATCACTTGACCGTCTGCGACGAGCTGGCCAACCCGGCGTCGACCGCTATTCGATGCCGCGCTCGAGCTGATTCGCCGCGTCTAGGCCGCGCCGATTCCCAGGGCGCGAACGCGCGCCTGCGTCAGCGCATGCACGTGCCGGATCGTCGGGACTGCGATCGACGCGAGCTCGGCGAGTTCGATCACACTGCCTACGATCGCATCGAGCTCGAGCTGACGGCGCTGCTCCAGATCC
>CAVVAI010000001.1:0-28399 GCA_963746085.1 uncultured beta proteobacterium | reverse complement strand
CTTATTTCCTGTTCTTTAAAACCTTGAGTCCGGCCAGTGCAACCTGGCTATCTCCGTCGGCCAATCCGGCAGCACCCACGCCTGAGACGCCGATGCCGCCAATCACTTTGCCGTCGACGATGATCGGGAAGCCTCCTTCCAGTGGAATCGCTGCTTCCTGGCGCAGGTGCCAAAAGGTGTTGAACTTACCGGCCGACAGATCGTCGTGAAAGATGCCAGTGGACCGTCGGAATGCAACTGCTCCATACGCTTTCGGCGGCGCGAGGTCGACGCTGCCGAACTGGCCGTTACTCATTCTATGCAGCAGCACCAAATGGCCGCCGTCGTCGCAAATCGCGATCGTGGCATTCCAGCCGTTCTCAGCGGCAAAAGCCTCCCCGGCAACAGCGATTTCTTTGGCAAGTTCCAGCGAGATCCGCTCGCCATAGGGGTTTTGATGAGGTACGGGTTTGGGTGCCATAGAACATGTTCCTTTGTCGAGGTTGAAGTTGATATCTGAGCGCGACTTACCGGTCGACGCCTTGACCCGAACACGGATGATGCGTTCGCGTCGAAAGGTTGTACAGCCGAGCCTCTGCATCAGTGTTATGAATCCGATGCATACGGCGTCTTCCGCTCTCTAGTGGGCGCTGTAACGTTATCAAAGACTCCAGAAGCGAGCAGAAGAGCCTCGCAGCCGCCCCCTTCTGTTGCTTCAAAGTCGCTTCACGCCTGAAATTGCGAGCCTTAGGCCGCAACCGACACTCCGGTAATCCCAGCCGGTCAACTCGCGACGCACGTCGTGGACTCGTACTTGATGTCCCGCCGACTGCAGATTGCCGCCATGCACTGCCCCATGGCACCCAATCCGATGAAGCCAATCAGCCGATGTTTCAACAGCCCTAAACCGCCGTATCGCGCGACATAGCCTTTTCAAGGACTCGTTGCACCTCAGGCTCTTCAGGAGGCGTTTCCGCTACCCAAGGCAGATTGGAAGCCATGGCCCTTTCCATCTCTTGCTTCCAATTCGCCTCTATCGGAACAACAATGTCCATAGCTCGGACGTTGTAGCTTTCGGGTCTCTGTGCCTCGGGCGGTTCCTTTCCCTCCTGTAACTCCTTTGCTGCTTTAAGGAGCTTCTGTCGCAGAACGATAATGGCCTTGTCTGCACTGACCAAATTCTCTTTGGTCCGGTCCGCAATCACTCCTCGCTGATCCGCTTGAACTGCCATGTCTTGCGCAGGTAATGACTTAATCCCGGTAAATGAGAAATGTCGTTGCGCGTCTCGATCTATTAAATAGTCGTTACTCTTGTTCTCCTTCGGAATGTATGTGCCAGGAATCAGCTCAGGGTAGTCCAGTCCACCATGCTGGAATTCAGCGCGCTCAGCTTCCGTTAGCGGCCGGTCGGGATGCCAGCGCGGTCTATAGAGCAGGCTCGTTTCGTCATCAACGGGTACGCGGATGTGGCATGTCATCGTCACGCCGCGTGGAGTGGCGATAGGCACTGTATGCGGCATGAGAAACAAGTTCGCGCGCCACTGCGCGCGGCCGTCTTGCAGGTCCCTCTGGGCTGCCATCATCAACCCGTAGTCCGTCTCCTCGACCTCCCAATTCACAATGCCAACACGACTGACATAGGGCATACCGCCTGTCGATCCTGCTGCAACACCTTCACGATCCAGCAACCTATGCAAGAAAGTGACGTGCCCCGAGTCAGCTTCTCCTTCGAGGGCTTGAAAATAGTTGCCTTCCACAATGAACTTACTTACGTAGTAGTGAGAGGAAGGAACCTGCAGAAATTCGTATACCGGGAGCTCGGGCATACGCTCCGGTGGACCGAGGTAGGTCCAGATCATTCCCCCTCTCTCAAGAGCGGGATATGCGCGCACCGCGCACCTGTCTTTAAAGGCCTGACCAACTCGGGCATTGGGAATGTCCAAGCAACGGCCTTCGACATTGAACTTCCAACCGTGATACACACACCGTAATCCACCCTCTTCGTTGCGTCCAAAAAATAGGTCCGCTCCGCGGTGTGGACAAAATCGATCCAATAGCCCAACGATGCCGTCACTGTCTCGAAACGCCACCAGTTTTTCCTGCATCAAGGTGACTCGAACCGGTGGGCAATTGGGCCCAGGCAACTCTTCCGATAGCAGAGCCGGGATCCAGAATCGGCGAAACAAGTTGCCCATCGGCGTATCCGGCCCCGTACGCGTCAGAACTTCATTGTCCTCTTTTGAAAGCACGGTACCTCCCTTCACAGCACCATGGCAGCGAACCGAACATAGTCCGTGCAAACAAGCTTGTACAGTCATCTAATGCATTGGTAGCATGAAGCCTATGCATATTGATGCGCTTCACTTGAACCAGCTACGGTTAATCGAAGCACTGGTGAGAAATGGCAACCTGAGCCAGGCCGCTGAAGAGATAGGGCTAACGCAATCCGCGGCAAGCCACGCTCTTGCTCGCTTGCGGTTAGAACTACAGGACCCGATTTTCATTCGCACAGCTGAAGGCATGCGTCCGACGCCCTACGGCCAGCGCGTTGCCGCATCAATACGAGACGCTTTGCAATTATTGCGTGATGGTTTGGACAAGCACCCGGAATTTGTGGCGCGAACTTCCAGACGCACGTTCAACCTCATAATGAGTGACGTCAGCCAAATGCTTTATCTGCCACGGTTATTGGCGCGTCTTTCCGCCGAGGCGCCAAATGTCACGCTCCGTGTGCGTCCCGTTCCGTCCAAAGCGCCGCATTTAATTCTTGAGTCCGGAGAAGTAGATCTGGCAGTCGGAGCATTTACAAAGTTCATGGCCGGGTGCCGACAGAAGCGCCTCTACCGCGAGCGGTACGTTTGCGTCGTACGGAATGACCATCCGCAGTTCAAACAAGGGATGTCGGCAAAGGCGTTTTGCAGCGTGCCGCAAGCAGTCGTCGATCCAAGAGGTTACGTCCATGAACAGCTTGATCGCTGGCTTGTTCAACATAAAGTTCCGCGCAGCGCCAAGCTCTACGTGCCGTACTTTCTACCCTTGCCACTCATCATTGCTCACTCTGATCTATTAGTCGTTATGGCTAGTCGGGTCGCTCAGACATACGCGGAGATGCTGCCACTGAAGATCATGCCTCCGCCGATCAAGCTGCCTACTTATGATCCCAAGCTTTTCTGGCACGAAAGGTTTCACCGCGATCCGGCTAACCGCTGGCTGCGTGATCTTTACATCGACCTGTTCAGTGACTGACATCAATCGTTTGACTGAGCCGCCTCATCGGTGTTCGCGCGGTTTCGTCTCGAAATACCAATAGACGAATTCCGCTTTCACGATTGGTGGCGATATGACGTAGCCATCCACGGGACCGGCGCCAGGCTCAGCCGCACGACGCGCCGTTGATCGCGTTAACGGTGACGTTGTTGACAAGAAAGAGCCCTTCGCAGAGCGTGAGAGGGGCGAGCTGGACGTTCATTTCGGTCGAGGTCAGACGCGCGCCGGAGGAATTCTCGGCCGGCCATTTGCCACTCTCGATCAACATCCCCGTTCATGACCTGGAGAGACGGTTGAAGGAGCTGCCGAAGCGCAAGGAGGTTATCCCCTTCTGTTGCCGCCCCTACTGCTTGATGTCTTAGGATGCAGTGACGTTGCTGCGGAGGAGGGGAATGAAAGCCCGGCGCATGGAAGCGGGCTTGCCTGAGTGGCGTGCGGCAGGATTACCGGTAGTGCGATAGGGTCACAGCAAGCTATCGCATGACCGGTTCAGAGCGGAGGTGCTGTCTGCAATGGTGTCGGAAGCGGACCGCCGCAAGTAGGAAGTTCTCAAAGTGATAACTCCGCTTCTGGCGCTTTGCCAAGTGGCGTCATGTTTTTTGAGAACCTTGCAGATAAGTGAGCGGTCGACGCGATAGCCGCCTAGCGGCGCGGAGTACTTCGCTTCAGCGCCGGTGACAGCTCAGCCAGCAGGCGGCGCGTCTGATCGACGATTCGCCCGTCCGCTTTGTCGGCATTCAGGTCTTTCAACAGCGCTTCGAGTGCGGTGCGCGCTTCTTCCGTTTTGCCGGCATTGGCCAGCAGCACAGCGTGCGAATAACGCCACACAGGGATCTCGCCAGAACGAATCGTCGAGCGCGGAAATAGCCATTCGAAGGTGGACAAGTGTTGGTCGGGCGGAACAATCGCGAGGAAGTTGGAGCGATCGTCGATCGAGAAAAGGTACGACCGATAGGCCATGCTCCACAGTCGGCTTCGGATCGCATCAGTAATCGGCTCGCCCGCCACCCGCATGTCGTTGGCCACGATGACGGCATACGGCACCAACTCGGCGCGCGACAAACTGCCGCCGAATTGCAGCGATCGCACGAACTCGCGCTCGCGGCCGCTCGCAACCGCGCGCGCGAAGTGTTGGCGCGCCTCCGCATCCCGCTCGCGAAACCACCACAGATGGCGGCCCCACATCGCGTGTGCGTAGACGTTGTCGGGCTCCGCTTTGATCGCCCGCTCGAACTGCGCCGCCGGATCGCCCGCGGTGCCGCCTTCGCGCGTCAACAGATAATCGGCCCAGCCGAGATGCGCCAACAGATCAGCGGCGCGCTGGCCGGTTGCATCGGGCAGCCCGGCTACCAACACCGGCTGCACTCGCTTGACGATGTCGGCAAAGGTCTGCTCGCCGACGCGCACGCGAATCTCGCGCAGCCAGCGCATGCCGCACTCCTCGCGCGCGAGCTGCACCGCTGCGTCCGCTGGATAACGCACGCCCAGCTCGTCGAGGCGGTTCCATGCCGCGGCATGCGAGCCCGATGCGCACAGCTCCGCCGCCGAAGCGGTTTCGCGGGCGGTTTGTTCCTGCTGCTCTCGCTCGGCCGCGCGCTGTTGCGATACATACGCGAACGCGCCGATGCCGATCACGGCGATCACAGCGAGACCGACCAGGGTCAGCACCATCGACGGGGATCGACGCCTGCCCAACTGGCTGACCGCCGCCAAGGTTTCGGCGACCACTTCGCCGCGCGGTTGCAGCAGAGTCACCGCCTTTAGGTACGACGGGATCGATGCCATCGGCGTTGGTGCGACGACCACCGGCAACACACGGCCGCGTGGATGACGCCAGCGTTGCTGCGCGAGATTCAGCTCGGCGAGCGCATAGCTGCCGGTCGCTACCGACTCCGGCGACACCAGGAAAATGAATACATCGCAGTCGGCAATGGCTTCGCGCAACTCGGCGTCGAAAGGGTGGCCCGGGTCGAGCTCGGTGCGGTCGACGAAGCAGTGATGTCCCTCGGCTTCCAGAGCAAGCTGCAATCGCTCGCACAGCTCGCGGTACTTCGACGAATACGAGATGAAGATGTCCATCGATCAGGATCGCGGTTACCGGCTAGGTCGCCTGCGGCGCTTCGCCGCCGGTGAACCGAATGACGCTGCGAATCCGCCGATCGCCAACTCCAGTGTTTCGATCAAGGGCTCGTTGCCGAGCGCATTCAGATTGGACAACGAGTAGCCGCAGGGTCGAGCGTCATCGAATATCCATCGAGTGACGTCGGCGCCACGCTCGTCGATCAACACCACGGCGACGGCTCGCTTGCGCGGAGTTCTCGCTGTCCGGGCGTGATCCCACCATTCGTACCATTCCTGCGAACGCGTTACCCCGCGCCTGAGCGTGAGCGCCCCGTATTGAACGAGCCGTGATCGTCGTGGGCCTGCAGGCAGGCGCGCTGCGGGAAAAATGACTTCGCTCGCCCCGGTTTCTTGCAGCCCCTCGATCTCTACGCGAAAGCGCATGTTGCCGAAGGGCTCGCGCTGAGCGCGTCTCATGCGAACTCGAGGCGTCTGTCTGCGATCACGAAACCCGTTCGATGCCCTCGTTCGCGAGCTCCAGGCACTCGATGAAAACCTCGTTTCCCTTGGCATTCAGATCGCTCGGATCGTATTTGGTCGGCCATGCATTGGACACTACGAAGCGCGCCCGGTCTTCGCCGCTTTCGGCCAGAACAACGATCGCTACGTTCCTGCGACTTGAGCTGATTTGACCTTGCACGATCTGCTGATGCCAGTCGAACAGCTCTCGCGAATCGGTCACACCGCGCTTCAGCGAGATGTTGCCGTACTTGGTGAGGCCGGAGAGCTTGCGCACTCGGGCAGGTTCGTTGCCCTCGCGATAGTCGATCGTTTCGGTGGTGGTCGCACCGATCGCCACCTCGCTGAATCCGGCGACCTGGAGGCCATCGATCTCCAATCGAAAGCGAATGTTGCGCAACGGGTCCTGGCGTGCCATCGCCTACTGCTTCCTCAGCAGCGCGCTATGTCGATCGCTTTTCACTGGCGGTCCACCGACGAAGCAAATTGCCCACACACCGTGTCTCTGCAAGTAGAGGTCATGCGCGTCCCGCTCGCGGAGATCGTTCCAGAGCATTCGCCGCGCGACGGGAGGGTCGACTGGTAGGTCGTCTCGAACGAATTCCCGGTGACCGTCCCGCTACCCGTCGATCGGAAGTATCCGCCTCGACAGGAAGGGCCCTCCGCCACAACTCTCATCGTATTGCCGTCCTGGCTGATGGTGTACACCACGCCCCAGTTATCGCGCCAGCGCCCGCCGACATTGAGTTGCACGACCTTGTCTCGTGGAGTCAGCTGCGATGACGCATTCTGGCGGTCAGCGTTGGCGGTTTCAACGGAAGCCCGTCGCGCCGGCTTCTCGTTGACTGCTTTCCGCGCTGCTTCGGCACGTTCATTGGACGCACGCTCTGCAGCCGCTCTCTGGGCGGCTGTCTGCTCGGCTGCGGCCCGTTCGGTAGCCGCCTTCAATGCGGCCGTCAGCTCCGCCGCGGTCTTCTCGGCCGCTGCCCGCTGTTCGGCAGCCATCTTTTCTGTCCGCTGACGCTCGTTTTCCTGCGAGCGCTGATAGGCGATCCATCCCCCGCCCAGCACGAGCAGGGCAGCAAGCGCGATCACCGGCACGCCCCACTTCCGTCCGTGTTGGGGCGAGCCCGCGGATGTCGAAGGCGCTGCCGGATGCGAACGAAATTTCTGTGTGGCATCGGCCTTGCGTCGGGCTTCGGCATGAGCCTTCTCCTCGGGTTGCGCTCCATCGGCCGTCCGCGGGGCCTCCGGCTTCGGAGCGCGCTCCTCCGCTGCGCGGCGCTCGTCCTCATAATCTGCCCTACGAGGCGCCGCCTCTTCACCCGCTCTGGTTTCGGCAACTCCCGGTGACCGCTTCAAGATCTGCACGAGCTGCGCAACGTCACTCGCCCAGTGGCGGACCGTCAGCTCGACTGCGTTGCGATCAGCCAACGGCTTCAGGGGATCCGGTAAGTCTTCCTTGTCCGGCATCCTGGCTTCGTCCACGAGGAGCGGGAAGACGCGCACCCTCGTGCGGCGCAAACTCTCCGCCACCTCCTGGTGGACAAAGTCGGCGGAACTCTCAAGGCGTTTGCGCCCGGTCCTGTCGGTGGCAGAGAGCCAGCCTGGCCCGATGACCACGAGCATCACCGCCGCGGTTGCGAGCGCATCCTCCAGCACGCTCGGGAAGTTGGCGCCGGGATCAATGCTCGCAATGTCCTGGAACACCTGCTCGGCCGGAAAGTGTTTGCGCAACTCGTCGGCGAGCCGCCCGGCCCAGATGCCGCTGTCCTCGCGACGGTAGCTGATGAATATGCGCGACACGTTTCTTCCCGTACTTTGCTTCGTCGAGAACCGATCGTTGCCCGAACCTAGCGCGGCCGCGACTCTAGCGATGCGCCGCCAAGAATACTCAAGCGCTTATCGCTGCGCGTGCAATTCGAAAAGCTAGACGGCTACGCACGCGCTGTCGAGCGATTATTCACGCGCACTGTGCCGCAAAGCCATTATTCTCTCGGCGCCGAGGCCGGATTATTCTGCGTCTCCGCAGCCGCCTGCTTTTGCTTTGCGGGAGCGGCTCGTAACGTCGACGGGGAAACGAAAAGAATGAAACGGTTTGCGTATGCGGTCGCGCTGGTTGCAGTGTGTATGGCGATCGGAGTCGCCGCCGTTTCGAAAGACGCTGCGCCGCCTTGGGTCGTAGCGCAAGGCCCGGCGGCGGCTTCCTCTGCTCCCGCTGCAACGGGTGCGGGGAAAATCGCGGCTGACCATCCCGGCTTCTACCTCGGAGAATCGCAGCTGACTCCATCAGAGCGCGCCGGGCGCGAGATTTGGTACAAGGCCACCGCCGGCAACGCGCGCTTTCACACCTATGTCTTCCAGCAGCGCGTCAACGTACTGATCGATTGGTATCGTGTGCTCAACGCCAACGAGCGCGGCGACCGCTTCGCCGCGTGGGGAATCATCAATGACCCGGGTTGCTGCGTTCCAGGATCGAAGGATTGCCCGGCCACCAGCCTCGATCAGACCTACGGGTTCGAGTGGTGCCCCGGCGACGATGAGCTGTTGAAGTTCGTCGGCCGTGCCGGCTATCGCGATCCCGCATGCGACTTCAAGGAAGCGCCGATCGATCCCGCTGATCCGCACCACAAGGCGAAGGACCAGCGCCAGTCGTCGTGCGATCTGGCGTTCGGCACGTCGACCGGCGGGCTCGGTTACCGCAAGTTTCCGAATCCGCGCTTCGACCAGGCGCGCTGGCTGAAGGTCAACGGCAGTCTTGCGAGCTGGGAAGGTTATCGAGGCGCTCTGTCGAAAGATCCGAAGTCGAGCGATTCGGCGCTGAACCGCCTGGCCGACGGTTCGATCGAGCCGCCGTTCCTGATCGGCACCACCTGTGGCTCATGCCACATCTCGTTCGATCCGCTGAATCCTCCGAAGGACCCGGCCAATCCGGAGTGGGCCAATTTGAAGGGCGGCCTCGGCAACCAGTACTCGCGCGTGTCGGAGATCCTGACGTCGGGTATGTCGGGCGCAACGCTCGAAGCTCAGATGTTTGCGCATGCGCGCCCGGGCACGTCGGACACGTCCGCGATCGCGACCGACCAGGTGCACAACCCGGGGACGATGAACGCGATCATCAATACCAAGGTGCGGCCGACCTTCGCCGGCGAAAACGTGACGCGGTGGCGCAAGGTCGCGAGCTGCAGCAAGGATGACGCGGCCTGCTGGTGCGAGCCCGGGCGCGACAACAAGTGCTGGCAGCGCGGTGCTGCGACCGAGACCGTGCATCACATCCTCAAAGGCGGCGAAGACTCGATCGGCGCGCTCGAGGCGATCCAGCGCGTGTACTTCAACATCGGCTCGTGCTCCGAGCAGTGCTGGGTGAATCACCTGACCGATCTGCGCCAGCTCGATCCGACGAGCCGTAATTTCGGACAAACGCCATTCGACATTGGCCAGTGCCGGCGTGACTGTCCGAACTTCCGCGCGATCGAAGATCGCTTGCCCGACATCCTGGCGTTTCTCTTGTCGAAAGAAACCGATGCGACCGACCTCGCGGTCGCTCGCGCGAACGCGAAGCAGGCGGCGAATCCGAAAGCGACGTACACAAGCGCCGATCTGCAGCGCGATCTCGACAAGCAATTCGGAGCCAATGCCGTCGTGCGCGGACGTGAAGTGTTTGCGACCACGTGCGCGCGCTGTCATTCTTCGATTGCGGAAACTCCGGAAAATACATTCAAGAATCGCGACTTCAGCGCCGCGGGCGCAGATGGCATGCGTGCCGACTGGTTGGGCTCCGACCGGGCGACCCTGGCGACCGAAGTCGGATCCAATCGCTGCCGCGCATTGCACTCGAACCATATGAACGGGCAGATATGGCAGGAATATGGCTCCGAGACGCTGCGTGCGCGGCCGACCGATCCCAACATCAAGGAGCCGCACGACGGCGGCCGCGGCTCGTATCGCAACATCTCGCTGCTGTCGCTGTGGGCGCACGCGCCGTTCATGCACAACAATGCGATCGGCCCCGAGCTTTGCGGCCAGCCGGTCAACAAGGCCAACCAGTTTTATCGCTCGCCGTACGTCGACGACAACAAGAAGACGCTGCCGCCGGACAAAGCGCCGGCCTGCTGGGCCTACGACCCGAGCGTCGACGGCCGATTCAAGCTGTACGTCGCGTCGATGGAAGAGCTTCTCAATCCGGCGAAGCGGGTTCCGAAGCTGTCGCGCTTCGATCAGGACGTGCGCATTGCGCTCGGGCCGCGCACGTGGGACGGCAAGGAAGAGAAGCAGGTCCTGGGGTTCACGTTGGTGCTGCCGGCGGGAACCAGCGTCGGCGCGATGGCGAGCTTCCAGCACAAGGCTTTCGTCAACGATCTGATCGTCGCCAAGCTGAGGCCTGACGAGCTCAATGCAAAACTTGCGAAGCAGCTCGGCGAAGCCGAGGGCAAACGCGTTGCTGCGGATCTGCACGCGGTGACCAGCGAGATTGCAAAAGACCCGGAGCAAATGGTCGACGCGATCAGGCGGTATCCGCGCCTGGTCGAGGTGTACAGCTCGTGCACGGCAGATATCGAGAACACCGGGCACCGCTTCGGCGAGGATTTGCCGGATGCCGACAAGAAGGCGCTGATCGCCTTTCTGGCGACACTATGAAGACCGTCGCGATGGATCGTACTTACCGGACTTCAGTTCTCCTGAGCGCCGTTGCAGTGTGCGTCGCACTGATAAGTTGCGGCGAGACGCCTCCGCCAGGAATCAAATTTGGTTCGTATCAGGCGGGCTATGCGTCGAAGCCCGACCTCGCGCGAGTGGAGCACGAGTTTCCGCTGGCGCGCAACGATCTGGCGCAACTGACACCGGGCGCGCTGAAATCGTACGACCAGGAGCAGATGGATCAGCTGTACGCACGCCTGACGGCAGGCCCGATTCCCGATGGCGCGTACGAAGGTGACCTGTTTTTTCCGAAAGGAATTTCGGGCGACCGCCGCATCCGCGAGATCATCGGTGGCCTGTCGGGGCTCGCGGCCGGTGTCGGCACCGCCAAGGTCGAGCTGGTGGGCAAGCATCTGTGGCGAGGCAAGGTGTTCTACCGCGACGAGCGCGTGCTGAGAAACCGGATCGACGATACGTCGCTGCTGAAGCCGCTGATCGACGGTGAGCTTTCGTCGATCCCAAAGATCACGGTCAACGGCAACGATCAGTGGCTGATGTTCCCGGCGCGGCTTTACTGCGGCCAGAGCCTGCTCGACTCGCGCAGAGAGTCGGTCATCATCGATTACTTCTATACCGACGAGATTCCAGGCTATCGCGAGCGGCCGGACTTTCTGGCGGGGCGACGCGGGCTGCAGGTGCGCGATGAGATCCGCATGGTGCGGCCCGGCTTTTATCTGGGACGCGCCTATATCGGAAAGATTTTTCTTCTCAACTTCTCGCTGTACAACAAAGAAATTGCTGAGCGCGACGGCGATGCTTTTACCAAGGGCGGCCAGGTCAACGAAGACTGCTGGCAGGGGACGCAGCAGCGGCCCGTGCTGACCGCTTCGAAGTGAGATGGCAGGTCGGTGCGATGTGGAAGCAGTGGGCGGCGGCGCTGGTCGTGACCGGCAGTGTGCTGGTTGTGCCGGCTAGCGGCACGGCTGCACCCGTCTGGGCAGTTGACCCAGCAGACCCAGGCGTGAATCGGCCCGCGCACGGCCAGGCGCTGTTCGACCAGCTGACCGCGGGCGGCGTGCCGTTTCCCTTCGAAGCGCTGGTGCGCAAGATTGAGAACGCTGCCGGCTGCCAGCCAGGTAAGTGCATGACCTCGGTCCTGGTGCCGTTGAGCCGGTCGCTGCAGCGAGCCGCCGCCGCGCCCGACTACTTTTCTTTCCCGCGCGTCATCGCAGCGATGACCGCCGAAGGCGTCGGGCCTCTGCTCGCCAAGGACCGCGTTTACCTCGGTTATCAGGAGCGCGCCGGCCTGATCGAAGTCATCAGCTACAACGAAGCAGCGGCGCGTTTTGAATTTCAGTTGGTGCGCAACTATCGTCCGCAGGGCAAGCCCGAGACGGTGTACGCGAGCCGCGCGGTCTGCACTGCTTGCCATCAGAACCACGGACCCATTTTCCCTCGGCAGCAGTGGGACGAAACGAATGCGAACCCGCGCATTGCGGCCGGACTCGCGCTAAAGGACAGCAAGACTCGCCAGCAGCTGTACGGAGTCACCATTCGGCGCGGCGTTGATCTGCCCAACGCGATCGACGATTCGACGGATCGAGCCAACCTGTTTACGGTGATTCATCGTATCTGGCGCGACGCGTGCGACTCCGCGTGCCGCAGCCACGCAGTCCAGGCCGCTCTGCAATATCGGTTGTCGCAGGAACAGGGATTCGAAGCGGCGCCGGCTTTTGCTGCTTTGGCTCAGCGCTTCGCTGCGCAATGGCCGGACGGGCTCGCTATTCCCAATCCGGACCTGCCGAATCGTGATCCGCTGGCGGACGAGCAGTCGTCTGTAAACCAGATCGATGTAGCGGCCGCCTTTGAGGCACTCGCCGCGCGATCACCGATCGAAGTCTGGACCGGCGGCGACGTGCTTCTCGCGCCACGCTTTATTGCCGGAGTCGCGCAGCTGTTCGCCGAAGCCGATGTGCGCGACCTTGACGGCGCACTGACGCGTCGTGCACGGGCTGCGGCGCGCCGAACGCACAGCGCGCGTTGCTCATTCATGGGCGACCGCTTTCATTGCAGCGGCGAGGTCAGCCTGAGCGGGACGGATTCGATGATCGATCGTTTATCGCTCGGCGGCAAGGCACTGACGCGGCTGCAGCTGCGCAACGGCGCAGTCACTCGCCAAGGAGCGACCGCCCGCACCGCAAGCGGTGATGCGATTGAGCGCGTTGAGCTATCGCGTCGAGGCAAGTCCGGTATTGCCACCGTCACGGTCGTCGAGGACTTTGCTCCGGCGCGCGCTGCACTGGCGAAGCATGACTGGAGCCAGGCG
Source organism: uncultured beta proteobacterium (assembly GCA_963746085.1). Classification (GTDB taxonomy): domain Bacteria; phylum Pseudomonadota; class Gammaproteobacteria; order Burkholderiales; family Burkholderiaceae_F; genus JACCZX01. The sequence continues at coordinate 15,609 of CAVVAI010000001.1, read as the reverse complement.
CCGTTGACGCGCGCGAGCGTGCGGGCGGCATTGGGGCTGCCACCGATCAGTGCGTGTTGCGGCCCCGCCACTGCAGTGACGGCGGCTAACGATGCCGTCGTTGCAGCGGTCGTTCCTGCACAAGCGACCGCGTTCATTGCGCCGTGCGCCGGCTGCCACCGAACGGCAGAGAACTCGCCTCCCAACTTTCTCGCCGGCGATGCGCAGCGAATCAGCGCCAGCCTCGCGCAATGCGCGCCGCGGATGTTCGTTCGTCTTTCGATGTGGCAATCGCCTGCCGCATCGCGCGCGAAGGTGCCGATGCCGCCGCCGCGCGCGTCGCATCAGGGAAGTCCGTCGATCCAGGCAACACCCGATGCCTCGATGGCTTCTTTGCGGGCGACCGTCGCCGAGTGGCTGCGTGCCGAATCCGGTCAGGCGCCCGATCTCGCCGCGATGCTCGCGCGTGGCTATGAGAATCTGCGGCCTTGCTTGCAAGCCAACAGTTGAGGAGATGCTGTGAACGAGCCGTTTGACGAACCGCGCAAGCACGGCTGGCTCACTCGGCTGTATCGCCGTCGGTGGGCGCGCATCGTCATGTTCGTGCTGGCGATACCGACTGCCCTGGCGCTGGTGTTCGCGCTGGTGCTCTGGCAGCGCTTCGGCAGCGATCGCGCCGTTGAATACGCGCAGGTCGAGGAGCATTTCAAATACGGGTCGACCGGCGGCGAACGGGCATCGGGCTTTCCGTACTGGATCTTCAAGGCGATGCCGGGGGTGTGCTCGCAGCATCTGCCCGGCGGTTATGCGTCGCTCGGTTTCGTGTACGAAGACGGCAAGGATCTCCCGATCGGCATGTCGCTGCGCAACTACCAGGGCATCGACCGCACGTTTCTGAACTGCGCGGTGTGCCACGTCAGCACCGTGCGCGACACGCCCGAGTCGAAGCCGCGCATCGTGCTCGGCATGCCCGCGAACACGTTCAACCTGTTCGGCTTTCAGAAGTTCGTGTTCGAGTGCGCGCGCGATCCGAAATTTTCGACCGAGTACATCGTGGCCGAGATCGACCGGCTGATGACGGAAAAAGGCGAGAAGCTCGGGCTGCTCGATCGCTATCTGGTGTATCCGGTCGCCGTCGCATTGATGCGCGAGCGGCTGTTGATGCTGTACGGCCGGCTCGGCCCGCTGCTGCAGGACACCGACTGGGGACCAGGACGGACCGACACGTTCAATCCAAACAAGATTCTCTTTAACTTTCCATTGGACAAGATTCCCGAGCGCGAGCGCAACGCCGCGGTCGACTTTCCATCCATCTGGCTGCAGAAGCCGCGGCAGGGGATGCAGCTGCATTGGGACGGCAACAATGTGATGTCCGAGGAGCGCAACAAGAACGCTGCATTCGGCACCGGAACGACGCCGCCGACGATTGATCTGGCTGCGATTGCACGCCTCGAAGCATGGTTGCTGACGGCAGAACCGTTGAAGTACCCGTATCCCATCGATGCGAACAAGTCGGCCCGCGGCCGCGAGATCTACACGCAGTATTGCGCGGGCTGCCACGGTGCCGACGGCCGCACCTTCAGTGCGCCCGCAGGAACGCAGACGCGCGAGTGTGTGAATCCGGCCGTCAGCGAGGACGATTTGTACGGGCCGCAGGTCGGCCGGATCACGCGGATCGAGGATGTCGGAACCGATCCTCACCGGCTCGATTCGTTTTCTTACGATGTAGCGGTGCATCTTGGGACGGTGTACGCCGGCTACCCGCATCGCTACTGCCACTATCGCAAGACCTACGGCTACGCGAACATGCCGCTCGACGGCATATGGCTGCGAGCGCCGTACCTGCACAACGGTTCGGTGCCGACTCTGCGAGCATTGCTCGAACCCTCGTCCAAGCGTCCGCCGGTTTTCTACCGTGGCAACGACGTCTATGACACGCGCAACCTTGGCTTTGTGTCCGACCTCGCGGAGCAGGCGGGGCGCCGCTTTTCCGCTTATGACACAGGCAAACCCGGCAATTCGAATATCGGCCACGAAGGCAAGCGCTACGGCACCGAGTTGAGTGCGGGCGACAAGGACGCGGTAGTCGAATTTTTGAAGACGTTCTAGGGGTCCAGACGATGGCGGTCAGCAGGAAATCGCGTTCAAAGTGGAAAAAGATCTTCGCGGTGCTGTTGGTACTGGGCGCCGCCTTTGGCTACTACGGCTGGTACAAGTTCTTCCGCGAGGTGCCGCAGGAAGCGTGGATGACCGCAACACCCGAGATGCGCTTTCGCTATGGCTCGATCGGTGGCGAGCGCGACGCAGGAATTCCGTACTGGATCTTCTATGTGTTGCCGCGTCTGTTTCCCGAAAAGCTGCCGGGGCCCGGCGGCTACGCGTCGCTCGGCGTGTCGTGGGAGCAGGGCAAAGAGCTGCCGATCGGCTTCACCAAGAAAACGATCGGGTTTGCGCGCGTCGGCAACAACTGCGCGGCGTGCCACACGACCAACTATCGCGCGGCTGAGAACGAGAACCCGGTGTTTCTGAACGCAGGGCCCGGACACACGTTGAATCTGGAAGCGTTCTTCCGCTTCCTCGTCGATTGCGCGAAGGATCCGCGCTTCAACGCCGACAACCTGATGCGCGAAATCAATCTCGTCACAGACCTGGCATTTGACGACGCGCTCGCTTATCGCTTTCTGATCATTCCGATGACGAAGAAGCGGTTGCTCGAGCGCGAGGCGCAGTTCGCGTGGATCTACCGCAAGGATTTTCCCGATTGGGGTCGCGGCCGCGATGACTCGATGAACCTGACCAAGTACTTCATGCTCAATCTGCCGATGGACAACACGTTCGGGCCGGGAGACATTCCGTCAATCTGGAACCTGAAGAAGTACAACGTCGCGGGAACCACGATGAACTGGTCGGGCGACAGCCACGATGCGTACTCGGTGATCATCGATTCCGCGCTCGGAGTGCTGGGCGCACCGCCGAAGAGTAACGACGAGTTTCTGGAGCAGATCAAGTGGCTGCAGGATTACTTGAGCAACAAGCCGGCACCGAAGTATCCGTTTGCCATCGACACTGCGCGCGCGGACGCGGGCAAAGCCGTCTTCGAACAGCACTGCGCGACCTGTCATGCGAGCGACAAGACGGGCCGCCGCATGCCGCTCGCCGGCATCGACACCGATCGTGGCCGGATGGATACGTGGAACGGGGACAACGCGATCGCGGCGAACAAAGTCGTGACCGAGATGGGCATCATTCGCAAGGGGCTCGTTGAAGCGCCGCTCGACGGCTACAACCCTCCGTTCCTCGATGGCGTCTGGGTGCGCGGACCGTACCTGCATCACGGTGCGGTGCCGACGCTGCGCGATCTGCTCGAACCGCCGGCCAACCGTCCCAAAGTTTTCTGGCGCGGCTATGACCTGTACGACCAGAAGAATGTCGGCTTTATCTCGCACGGTCCGGAGGCCGAGCGCGTCGGCACTAAGTTCGATACCGGCGCGCTGGCCAACGGCAACGGTGGCCACGTTTTCGGTACGACGCTGCCGGCCGTGGAGAAGGAAAGTTTGCTCGAGTACCTGAAGACGCTGTAGTCGCGCTTCGACTCCGGGGTCAACGATGTGCAATGGTCGTGGGAGAGAGGGGCGATGGCAGACAGTTTCTGGAAGGCGCTCGGCTCAAAGATATTCGAGACTGGTGCGGCCTACCTGCAACAGGTGCGCGTGGTCAACGAGCTGAAACAACTCTCGCCTGACGAAGCGCGGGTGCGCTTCTTGGAATATGTGCGGGGCCTGTCGAGCACCGCACGGGCCGGGTTCGCGGTGACGCTGGCCACGCTGGCGAACAACGAAGGAAGTGCCGAGGCCAAGCGGTTCATCGAATCGCTGCGCGCTGCGCTGACAAATCCGAATGCGCCGCTTTCTTCGGCACCGGTTGCAACCGCCCCGCCGCCCACGGCCGACCATCGATCGAGCTTCGACGACGACCTGAAGCGCACCGCCGACTGGTACGAGCTGGAAGGCGACCAGCGCGACGGGGTCGTCGCGGCCTACCTTAATGCACTGGGCATTGACGGGCTTGAAAACCTGCGCACGAATCTCGAACAGATGCGGCTGAACTGCGCCGCGAACCTCCAGGACCACCGTGAAAACGAAGCTCGTATCGCGGGCGGCCATTTCATCGAGGACCAGATCAACTACCGGATGTCGATGCTGCGCACCGGCCAGCACGACCCGGACTGGTCACACCGGTTGCAAGAGCTAGAGGGCTGGGCGCGCTGGTACGACGTTTTGCACGAGGTCGTCGGCCTGGCAATCGAACGGCACTTGAAGGCCGCTGCGCCGCCGGTCCCCGAAGACAGCGACGAACTCGCCGCGGTCAACGCCATGAAGCAGATGCTCGAGGAGCAGCTGCGGAGCGGCGAGGTGCGCGGTGAACGCGCGGTGGTGCTGCGGCGACTGCTGGAGAAGATCGAAGGCGTGTTGGTTCGCGCCAAGCGTGGCGAGATCGGTCCCGAGGAGGCCGCCCTCCGCATCAAGCAGATCTACGCCGATGTCGCGCCGCAGCTCGCCGACCCCGGCTCGAAAGTACGCACAGCCGGCGGCAGCCCGCGCCTGAAGGAGATCGATGCCTATGCCGGCGCGATGAAGACCGCAATCGGGCGTGAGCTGATGGAATCGCCGCCCGCGGCCACGGCCGCGGCGCTGAGCGCAGTGCTCGGCGACGTCGCGACGTTCCAGCAGAAGGTATCCGATGCCGGTGCCGACGACGACGCGTTGGCGCAGCTCGAATGCGATCTGCTGCGCCCGGCAGCACGGGCCCGCCATGATCTGGCGATGACTCGCCATGCGCTGATCGCGCGCCCGCTCTGGGAGAGCGTCGACTACCTACTCGACGTCAACACGATCGCCTACTCGGGTGCCGCGGATCTGCAAAAGCACCTCGAAACGGCGACAGCAGTGCGGCGGCTCTCGGTAGCCAATGCGAAGCGGCTGCAGAACTATGGCCAGTCACGCTGGGACGAGCTGAACGGTTGCCATGTTGCCGTGTTCGATCTTCGCGGCGCGAGCGAGATCGCGGTATTGGCGACGAAGGCGCCCAAGCGGGCGCGCGAACTCGCCGCAGCGTCGTACGAACTCGGTCTGGCGTTCGCGCTCGGAAAGCCGATGATCGTGGTCGACGCGGCGGGCGAGGCGATGCCTTTCGACATTGACCTCGCACCGTTGGCGCTCGACAGCGTCGACGACGATTCAGCGCTGCTGCAGCAGGCCGTTGACGAGGCGTTCTACTTGCCGCAGAGGAGCGGCAGCCATTCATCGATCGGCGAGAGCGTCGCCTTCCTCGACCGCCTCACCGCCGTCCACGAGAAGCGCAAGGTGTTCGAACGCATGGGCTGGCTTGATCCAGCGCTGGCGAAAGACCCGGCCGGATTCGCTGCCAAGGCCGAGCAACTGATTCGTACGCTGCCCGCGCCGCCCTGGCGGCTACTGCGCCCGGCGTGGCCGGCGGCCTACCCCGACCCTGCTCAGAAGCGCTGCTTCCACGTCATGCCGTTCGGCCCGGACTGGGCGAACGAGGTGCGCGATGTATCGCGAACCGCTTGCGAAGAGAGGGGCTACGTCTACCGGCGCGGCGACGAGGCCGAAGAAGGCCGAATCATCCACGCGATCTGGGACGACTTATGCCGCGCCAGCGTCGTGCTCGTTGATCTGACGGGCGGGAATCTGAACGTGATGATCGAACTCGGCATTGCGCATGCCATCGGCCGCCCGGTACTCGCGTTGAAGCGACGCGATGCAGTTGATGTGCGGCCCAAACACATCGAGAAATTGCGCGTGTTGTTCTACGAATCGCCGACCGAGCTGATGGCGCTGTTGCGCATCAAGTTGCCGGGTTGACGGCGTCATGCACTTATCGCACAGCTCCGTCGCCTGGCGATCCTTAATTACGGAGGCTAGCGATGTCACCGAACGAAAACATTTTTTTTACACCTCTCGTCATCGGCTAGCTCTCCATTACCCGACGGATCATCAAGACCGCTACCTCGGAAACGCGCGCCACCGCGGCCTTGAGGAGTGCTACGAGCAAAGAGCGCATTATCCAATCTCGCGCCTGCTCGAGACGCGTAGTGACCACGTCTTCGCCGACTTGCGAGGATCAATAGGAAATCTTTGTCCCACCCAAGGAGCGGAACATGGCCGAAGCAGAAGCCCCCCTGCCGCCGATCGAGATCCCGTGGAAGCTGGCGGCGACCACACAGCCGTTGAGTGCCGGCGAGCCCGCAGAAACAGCGCTGTCGCTGTTTTTCTTCGAGCCCGACGACACTACGCTGACGAGCCTCTTTCCCGACGACAGACTCGTGTTCGTCAAGTTCACGGCATCGATTTCGCCGGCGGCGTTCCCATCCGAGCTCTCAAAAGTCGCGGCGAGCTTCCTCGGTGAAGGCATTCCTTGCATGCACCTTCTGCTCGACCTGAAGGTCCGCAACGCAGCGGGCGACCTGGGAACGATCCGGCCCTACTTCCACGCAGCCGCACCGCTCGCCCGCCGCATGGTGCAAACCGGCGTCGTCGGCGTTGATTCCTACGAGGGCGAAGCCGAAGGGCTCGCGATCGGCAAGAGCGGTGCACAGATGAACGAGACGCTGCGCAGCCATTCGAATACGAATAGCTCCAGCGCATCGGCCGGATTGACAACTTCTTGCCGATACGGTGCTGCCCATCTCGATTCAGCCAGGTTCGGTCCGCAACACGTCCACCGACGTCGCGAGCGACCGCGCGGTGTCGCAGTCATCGACACGACGAATCGCGCAGGCATCGGAGGAGCGGCGCGAACTGATCAGCCACACCACGCGGGTCGAGAACATCATCTCCCTGCTATCGCGAAGTACCTGGGCACGCCGCATTTGAGTTTTTCGGTCTCGCCGCAGCCGCTGCAGCAGCTTTCGATCGACCCGTCGGACCCGAACCTGTGGTTCCAGCAGTTGCTGGCAGGCGCTCGAGCGGCATCGAAGGCATTCAGGAGTTCACCGCGGTGCTCGTGGTCCCGAAGGCCACCGACTTCTGCATCAACGCGCGGCTGCGGCGAGTCTGCCTGCTCGATAGCCCGCCGGGACCGTTCAGCTTCGACGAACGCTTCAACGGCACGCTGCTCGCAGTTCGCCCGGATGGTCGACTACCTTAACAAGACGTTCCCCATCGGCACGCCGCTCGAGGAGCTGGACATCGACATCATCGGCGGTCTTACCGGAATGGCCCCTTTCGCCGGCCAGTTGTGGAGTTGTGGGGGCTCCGGTTGCTCGAGAGCCTGGTTGTCGCGTCTGTCGTTTCGCCCGGCGCAACAGCCGGCGTTTCGGCACGCGGCAGGGCGAACTACAAGCACTTCCTCGAGGTCTGGCTCGACACGCTGCGCGACGAATACGAGCGCGAGTCGTCCCGCTCGCCGCTGGAGCGCGGCGTGCTTGTTCGGCGAGAACCGCTTTCTTGATACCTGCTTCGGCACCGCGCGAAGGCGGAGCCACTGTCGGTCACCGAGCAGCACTGCCTCCGTCAGCCCGCTGTTCCGCTTGCCTCTGACCCCGGGCCGGTTCGACATCGGCGGGGCCAAGACGCTGTCGTCTGGTCAAGTCCGCATCTACGCGGAGCCGCGCGCTGGAGACCGTCACGCGCTGGAACGCGATCGAGCGCCAGGTCACGACGCTGCTTTCCAACAGCCCCCAACTTGCCGTCGGTGGCCGCTTTTCGCGTAACGACCCGAAGGTTCTCGGCGTGCTGGTCGATACCTGGCGCAAGCTGCCGGCGGACGATCTACGCAATGTCGACTTCGACAAGGCCGCGGCAATGCTTCAGCTCGGCGACGCGCAACATCGTCTGCTGAAGTCCGCAGGAGCCAACAACCTGGCCGGTATTGCGGCTGTGCTGCACGCTGCGCCTGAGATCGACCGACAGAACGCCGCGGTCCTGCGAGTCCGCAGCTCTTCAAGAACCTCAAGGTCGAAGGCGCCGCGCCTGACACTATCAAGTTCCCGGTCGCTGCCGAAGGACAGCGCAGCGATCCTCGGTGCGATTGGTTCCGGGCTGGCCGGCAGTCGCGGATCAACCCCGGAGCCGCTGAGCATGGCGCGGCGCCGAGGACCACGGCGGCTGCAACTGGGCCCAGTCGTCGGGCACACCGACGACAGGTCGACACGGATCTGGATCCAGGTCTCCGACGACCCGTCGCGCTATGGCCTGCGCGTCGAGGATGTCGGGCTGTTCCCGTTCGTCAGCACCGAGTTCGGCTCGGTCGAGTTCGGTACCGCCATTGCGAATGTCACCGGCCTGCAGCCCGACTGCGCTACCGCTACCGGGTGGTTCGCGCGGGCCGCTTCGTAAAGGGCGCGAGCGGAACCGTTCGGACTCTGCCGCCGTCGGCGTCGATGACCAACCTGCTGTTCTGCGCGATCTCGTGCAACGGCCAGCAGGACGGCGCATGGCGGCAGTTCAACGAGTTTGTCGAACGCTCGCAGCCCTCGTTCATCATCATGATGGGCGACCAGGTCTACCTTGACGAAGACAAGCCCGATGTCTTCGACGACCACTTTCGTTCCGACGCACGGCGCGCGCCGCGCCATGGCGGAGAAATACCGCCCCAACTGGTCGCGCGACGACGTGCGGCAGATCCTCGCCACCACCACGAGTCATCAAAGCCCGCCCAATAGGCGTCGTAGAGCTCCTCGAGTTGATCCGCGTGAGCAAACTCGGCGCGAAGGAAGATGAGGTTCTTGACGAGATCCGACGCAGACAACTTCGTCTGTCGGCCGTTGAGAACCTCGAAGATGACTTGGGCATCGTCGTTCTTCTCCAAGTCGATGACGACGAGCTTGAAGAGCGTGTCCGCAGCATCAACCAGTGCGCGAAGGCGCTCGACGCGTTCGTCCCCGTCGATTTCAGTGAGGGACGTGCGAGTCGCCTCAGCGAAGTAGTTGCGAGCTTGGAGATAGAGATGGTCGTGCTTGTCGTATGCGGGCACCTTGTCCGAAATCACCGATGGCCACAACTCCCGGTCATCCCTTCGCGGCCACAGCTTGTAGACATCCTCTGGTGAAGCACCACTGTCCTCGTCGTTGCTGATCATCTTGAAGAGCGACTTGGCCTTTCCCTTCAGTTCGCCTTCTAATTCCTCCTCCTGAACGACGTCGAGGAGACCCCGCAGAAGCAACTGCAGGGTCGTGAGCCGTTGCTGTCCATCGATCACGGAGCGCAGAGCCACCCCGCCAGCCGGGTAGGGCAAGGAGTCGCAGACGATCGCCCCGAGAAAGTGTGGAGAGACCGAGGCTTCGTCGGGCTGAGATTCTGTCATCTTCGCGTATTGGCGGCGCTGGAACAGCCGGTCTGCCGTCGCGATTAGGTCCTCGAAAAGTAGCTCCCACTGGCCGTCCTTCGTCCACTCATAGCTGCGTTGGAAGGTCGGGATGATGTATCGGCGTTCAGGCTTGAGGATCTCCCCGAGCGCCCAGGTCTTGGCTTGCACTCACACCACCTCTTCGAAGGATTCTTCGGCCGAACAGTCATCAAGTGCGCCGAGATAGGTCCAAGCGCCATTCACCAATGCCACGGCTTGGCCGACGCGGCTCACGTGAACGTTCCCGCCGTATGGAAGGAACTCGCGCCACCGTTCAGCCGCCGTGACGGCTACCGCGCCATACTCGTTCGACAGCAGGTCGATCGCGGACGGGTCATAGAGGTCACCGACGTGGCCGAGCAGACGAAGCGCCCGGGTCGGCGGCGCTGCTGGCCAGACGTCACCTGCCGCAAGATCGAGGTGCTCGTCGGTGAAGCTGCGCCGCTGGGCGTTTCGCTGGGCCTCCAACGCCGCCTCGAGGCCGGCGATCGTCTCTGCCATGACGGCCAGCTCTTTGGCGGCGGCCTCGGCGTCGGCCTTTGCTGCTTCACCCGTGGCGCGTGCCTTGGCAACCTCCGCTGCTTGGGACTTGTGCTTCGCCTGATACTCCTCCAGCTCCTTCGCGAGGTCAGCGATCATCTCGTCCGGCGCGCCGCCGAAAACCGCGCCGCCCTCGAGGTCGTCAACGCGGGCGATGAGCTCGGCGGCCTCCTCGGCAACGGGAAGCCGCAAGAAGGACGCGACGTCACGAATGAGCTCCGCATCCGCGCGCAATGTCTCAAGCGCGGGCACCTCGTCGAAGTGCTGCTCGCGGTTCCGGAACTTGAACGGAATGCTCTTGAACTTGCTCCAGACGTCCAGCGACATCGGACCGAGACACTGCTTGAGTGGTGAGTCCGTATTCCTCGCGGGCTCGTTCACGCAGAAGTTGGGGTCCCAGAGATTCGGGACCCTCCTGTACATCGGTACGTCGGGGAACTGTTGCTTGCGCACCTCGACGAGCTTCTTCAGCCAGTCGCACCAAACTGGAGGCGCATCTTGTCGTCGTAGAACTTGCCGAGGTCCCACCCAAACGCGCGCAGCATTGTCTGGGTGCCCTTGATGACCTCTCCGAACGAGCCGTCCACAGGAAGGGCAGTGCCCACGCGCGGGATCATGACGCGAGCCTCGCCTTCACGATCGGCAGGACGCGAGTCAGAACGTAAACCGCGAGCGGCCCGAGGGGCTCGTAACCCGGGAAGAGGACAGCGAGCCGGTTCTTGTAGGCATTGCTCTTGTCGCCCAGCACCTTCGCCCGAGTCCCGATGTCGAGTGCGCCGGCTTGGAAGAGCATGGTTTCGGCGGACCCGCCCAGCGTCGCGTCGAGCTCTTCGAGCGTTGCCTTCTTCGCGCTCCCCCAACCGTTCGGTCCCTCGGTCGGGTCCCACTGGAGCAGATCGGCTACGACATGCTCAGCACCGTCTTCGCGAGCCTTCACCGAGAGGCGCTCACCATGTAGCAGCCGGTCGTACGACGGCGCGCTGTCCCCACGACTGAGGGCAACGACCGCACCCGCCCCATCCCACCGCTGGTAGGCGATTTCCATGAGCAGGCCATCCGGAGCGACCACGACTGCAGGCATCACCCAGGCGTCATGCACTTCCCCGCCAAAGCCGGTGACCTGGAGTTCCCGTCCGCCATGGTCTGGGACGAGCAACGTCGCTGGTCCGGCCGAGAAGCGACTCATGCGCGCCGGCTCGCTCTCTTGCGCGCAGGCCCCGTGCTGACGCCGGCAAGTAGAGCCGCTTCGATCTCGGCGAAGGATTCAAATAGGGCGCTTTGACGGCCTTCCTCAGTCCGTTGCTCAGTCCTCAGACCAAAGAGCCCATCGACCACTTCATCGAGCCATTCATGGGCATCTGCGATCTCGGGAGGCACCCGGCCAAGCTCATACAAGTCCGCCAACGAACGGTCGGGGAACCGTGAGCGCGCTTGGAGGATCCCTTGTCCCGCCTCGATCATCTTCGCTCGCATCTCCGCCTCTACGTCGGGCAACGGGAAGTTGTTCCAGACGATCGTCCCCGAGAAGTTGTAGCGAGACTCAGTCGGCCCCCGACTGTCTTCTGCCAAGCCAAGAACATCCGGCTGCTGATGACCGCGAAGGCGAAACCATCCGGGTCAGGGCAGGTATATACGCGATTGTTTGCGATGACGTCACGCCCCAACCGCGCCGCCGTCACCCACTCCCTGTTCTCAGAGAAGACTTGAGGGACGCAGAGGTAGGCCGTTGATGGCTGATTGATGAACCAAAATAAGTGAGGGGTTGCCGCACGCTCGATGGTGTCCGGGTTCTTGCTCTCAAGGCGAGTAGCCCGAACAGCGTCGATCCGCGACTTCAGCAGGGCCGAACGCTTTACGTCGGCCGGATCGAGGTCCGCAAGCCAGAGGCACCAACGTTCAATACCTTGAATGAGTTCAGCGGCCCCGACGTACCGGCGCAAGTACCTGCTCGCGATCGGATCTGACTGAACCTCGGCCACATCGCTGGGGTCGAACAGCAGGTGTCCGCCGTCATTGGGCATTGAGCCGTACCCCATCTCGGGCAACCCTGGCGCCAGCGGTTTCCCCGCACGCTTGCGAACAACAATCGTCGGGCCGTCGACCAGGTACGGGTTGATGTCAACCGTGACTGGAACCTCACGCGGCGCAGCCAACGGCCCCGAGTAGTCGAATAGCCGCTGCTTCGCATCCTTCCGTTGCGTGAAGCCAAGGATGACGCAATGGACAGTCGCCTTGCCCGTAGCTTCGGATGTCCATGCGAAAGCTCGATGAGCAAACTTGATACGCCATCCCGCGTCAAGAATCCGCGGGAACATCAGGGCTACTGGCTCTCCCTGCGTTACCGAATTCGTGGAGACGAAGGCAAAGTCACCACCGGCGCCCGCAAGATACTTTGAAGCGATGGCGTACCAAGCGGTCACGTAGTCGAGGTGTCCAGCATTTTTCACGCCCCACGCGGCAGCTAGGTCGACTGCCTGCTCCTTGGTCCGGGTGTGCCTCCCAGAAAAGGGAGGGTTTCCTGCGACGATCACGTTCGCGCGTGCCGCGAGGATCTGCTGCCACGGGAGCTTCAATGCATTCCCGACAACGATCGTCGCCGCCTTCTGAATCGGAAGTCGCTCGGGTGCGACACCGAAGCGCTCCTTCATCTTCAGGTCGCACTGGCGGTCGATGAGGAACATGGCCGTCTCGGCGATCCGCGCCGGCCACTCGTCGATCTCGATGCCGTAGAAGTGGTCGAGGGTGACCTTGAGGCGAGGGTGGGAGTCGAACGAGAGTTGGCGCGTAGCCGCTGAGGTCTTGGAGCGCCTGCATGATGTCGCAGTTCGAGGGCGCGGAGCTCGCGGTAGGCCACGATGATGAAGTTGCCGCAGCCACATGCGGGGTCCATGTAGCGGATGTCGCCGAGCTCGCCCAGAGTGCGTTGAGGGCGTTCGCCTTCTTCTTGTCCGTGTCCCGCGCGAGCGCAGCGTCGAACTCAGTGCGCAACTCGTCGAGGAAGAGCGGATTGAGCGTCTTGAGGATGTTCTCCTCGGACGTGTAGTGCTCGCCGAGCTCACGGCGCGTCTGCGCGTCACGCACGGACTGGAACATCGAGCCGAAGATGGCCGGGCTGATGGTCGACCAGTCGACCGCGCTGGCATCGAGGATGGCGTTGCGAAAGTCGTTGTCCAGTTCTGGGAGCGCGATCGTGCTCCTCGAAGATGCCGCCGTTGACGTACGGGAACGCGACCAGTTCGCGGCGAGGCCCTTGCGGTCGGTCGAGTCCCTGTTGAGAGCATCGAAGAGGTCGTTGAGGCGCTGCAGCGATGTCGGAGCCGTCGCGCTCCGTGTGGTCCTTGACGAAGTCCTGGAACAGATCCGGAAGCGGCTCCTCCGGAGCGTCCGTCCACATCTCGGTGTCGTCACCGAAGAGTAGGAAGAGGACACGGGCGAGGGTCACCGAGATCTCGTGGTCGCGCTTCTTCGGGTCGAACCCGGCCGGGTAGCCCTTCTCGACCGCGGCGTACATCTGTGCCATGAGCTTCGATGCGCGCTTTGTCTCGTTCTTGGTCTCGACGTCGAACGCGCCGCGGACTCGGTGAGAGCACGTTGACGTCGATCTGGACGTCGGTGGGGAGCCGGATGGCGTCAGCTTTGCCGCGAACTTGGGGTCGTGCTGCCCGCCTTGTGGACGTGACGGGCGGTCGGGAGATGACGCCGGCGCCCCGGGTTGTGCGCGAGGGCCAGCGCCAGACCTGCTTGTCTTCGTCGTGGAAGATCACGAGTCGGTTGGTCGAGGTCTTGGCGATGGCTTGGTCGATCTTCGCCTCCCCCGCTGACCCGGGGAGCGCCGGCACCTCCCAGACCCGCAGTCCCTTATAGGAGGAGACGTTGGTGGCGATCAGCTTCCACCCGTCCTCGAGCTCCAGCTCGATGGGCGCGTGGTCCGGGGCCCCCAGTAGAGATCGAGTCGGAACAGATCGCCGTACTTGCCCGGTCCTCCGACTGGGCGACGAGGTCGGTCATCGCTGAGTCACCCCGATCGAGCACACGATCTTGATCTCGTCTTTCTCGGTGGATCCGATGACGAGGCGCTCCTCGTCGTGAAGCTGCTTGACCAGGTCGGCGAGGTCCTGGTCGATGTACTTGACTGCGTCGGGCCTGGCGGAGCCGGATGTTGGCGTGCTCGGTCAGTGGCCGGTCGTTCATCGCAGCAAGCGCCTCGCTGGCATCGCGCCGAAGATCGTTCCGCCGAGCCGCTCGACGGCCCACTTGCGGACGCCCTTGAGGTTGCCGGCCGCGACCATCTCGGTGGTCAACTTTCTCCGGACCAGCTGCCTCGCGGTCGAAATGGTCCTCGCGCAGAGGAGCCGTGGGCGTGGTCTCTTGGGCCCGGAAGATGTGGAGGGCCTCCAGCGGGGTCAGCAGGCGTTCGTCGGATCTTGCCGCCGGTGTCGAACGAGGCGGCGAACGCGTCCACCCCGGAAGCCGTGCAGGCGTAGCAGGTGACGCCGGTCCCCGGTCTCGTGGTCGTAGGGGTCGCGGGTGCTGTGGACGCATGTCCTGCATCTGCAGCATCTTGGTGGCCAGCTCAGGCTTGTGATCCTTGACGCTCGACCAGACCAGCCAAGCTTCACTCACCGCATCCGCTTCGCCTTCGGCCGCTCGAGCTCGTCGTCGCTGGGGACGTGGCCCTTATAGAGGTCATCGAGCATGTTCACTTCGTTGTCGTCTACCGAAGAACTGCTCGTCGGACCCGAAGGCTGCGGCGTTGTCGCCGAGCCGCGGCGGATCCGCTGGCGCAGCCGGATGGCCTGTTCCACCTTCTTGTGGGTGATCAGGTAGATGTAGACGGTGTCGGACCTCTGGCCGACGCGATCGACGCGGCCGGCTCGCTGGATGATCCGGATGATCGCCCACGGCAGGTCGTAGTTGACGACGACGTGGGAGTCCTGGAGGTTCTGGCCCTCGGACAGAACGTCGGTCGCGATGAGGACGTCGATGGGATCTCGACTCGGCGCGCTCTGCCTCATCACCGGGGAGCCTGTTGCTCTCCGGCGAGAACGACGGGCGATGCCGACGGGTCCTCGGAATCGCCGGGCGAGCCCTACGTTGGCGATTCCGGCGGCGTGGAGGGCCCCGGCGACGTAGTCGGCGGTGTCGACGTACTCGGAGAAATCAGACCTTGTCGCCCGGGTGTTCCTCTCGTAGCAGGTCAACGAGGGCGTCGATCTTCGAGTCGTTGGCTGGGTCCCAGGCGCCGAACTTGTCGAGCAGGTCGGTGATGATGTGGTTGTCCCTGTCGAGGTCCTTGCGCAGGGACTTCTTGAAGACTTGGTGTCCAGCCACTTCGTCGACGCGGGAAGCTGACGCTGGAGTTCTTTGTACTGCGACTCCAGACTCCCGTAGCCGTCCTGATCCTCTTCCACGTCTTCGTCGGTGACCATGAATTCGTGGTCACTGAAGCTGCCTAGCGGCACGTCGAACCGTTGTCGATCGCATGGACGAAGGGCTCATTGCGGGAGCGCTGGCGCTGGAGGCTGAGGATGAAGGAGTGACCTGACGACGACAGACGCTTGAAGAGGCCGATCCGCACGAATCCGCTGACATTGCCGCGGCCGGAGCGGATGTCGGCGAGAATCTTGAGTCCTAGTCGCTGTGGGCGCCTTCGGATCGTCATAGTCGGCGAGGCGGTAACGCGGCAGCGTGAGGTTTCGAACCGCGTCGAGCGTGGTCTCG